>JAZQRM010000084.1:0-1766 GCA_045629585.1 Taishania sp.
TCTTGACATAGTGATCCGACATATGTGCTTTACTAATTGTTTTGATTTTATTCAAATCAAGTAAAGAAATTAGCTATCCGAAAACAGACTGTCCAAAAAAGTAGTTACTTTTACTCATGTGATTTTAGTTCGCAAAACCAAGTTACATTAAAAGCGGGATAACCTCTATGGAAATCCCGCTTTTTCAAAAAAAATTATCGGACAACAGTGAATCTAAATATTTGATTGAACAGTTTTTTCTTGCTTTTCAATCATTATGTATTATTAATTCTACTATCAATAAATTTATTTTATGAACAAAACACTAACAACACTCCTTCTACTCCTCCTCGTCTCAAACATTGGGTTTACGCAATTTACACAAATTGCCAGTGGGACATCTTCTGACATTAATTCTATTCGTTACAAAAATGGAAGATTATTTTTTCTCGGTCACAATTATCTGAGTACATCAGATGATTTGGGTAGTAATCTTACCCAATTGAATATACCTCTAAATTTAACCTACAATTATGCATTGAATGTTCTCGATACATCTAATCTATATCTGATTTCAGGGGTCCACAATCCTTATTACTATTATGAAATAATCCACTCATCAGATGGTGGACAAAATTGGACTGTACTCTTCGATACGATTGGCACAGCGATTCACGACCTAACTGTCAGTCCAAATGGTGATTTACTTGCTGTCGGTAATTTTGGAAACATATTTAAATCACAAGATGGTATCAATTGGACCGTGTCGAACGCCAACAATATTGATGCTATATTAAAATGTGAAAACCTATCTGACAATTCATATATTATCGGTGGATTTGAATATTCTGGTTTATCACAAAATAATGGAAACAATTGGAGTACGAATTATTTCAATAGATCTCATGCTAGTTCAATTATACCGATTTCCAATGACACAATTTATATGAGCTCTTACTTTTGGAATGGCTGGAGTTCATTCTTTTCGAAATCTATAGATGGAGGTAACTCATGGTCTACACACAATATGGGAACAGGCATCGGCATTTTTGACATGACCTTTGAATCTTCCCTACATGGATACGCTGTTGGTGCAAAATACCATTCCTCACAAGCGGTCGGGATTTTAATGGAAACAATAGATGGCGGAGCTTCATGGAGAACGCTCATTACTGAGTATAACACGGAGTTTTTATCAGTAAAGAAAGTGGAAGATCAACTATTTATAAGTGGAAAAGATGGAATAATTCTAAAAACAGATATACAAGCACTAAATACGAAGGTTATCAATAATCAAAGCGATTTGATTATTGATGTATACCCTAACCCTGTAATTAAAAATTCGTCTGCGATTGTAAAGGTTAATCAACCTGGGAATTATACACTTGAAGTGTTTGATGTTGCTGGTAGAAAGGTGGTTAGCCAATCATTTAATTCCGAAATAGAAATTCAAGTTGCTTCAGAAGGTATCCACTTTGTTAGGATAACAGATGACAAATCCTTGAGTATAACCAAAAAATTAATCATAAATAACTAAATTCTTAATAAGAATTTTAGGTTTATAAACACTATAAATCTATAAGCTTAACAAGTAACCCACATTTTTTATTAAATAAAGATATTCTAACAAATTTCATTTTTTATATGCTGAATTCAAGCTGTAAATGCAACTTTAGGGTTAAACAATAATTTTTCCATTACAAATATAGGGTTTTCGTAATTGAAACGTTTTCGAGGACGTCGATTGAGTTTATTTTGTATTTCCATTATTTGCTCCTCACTTATAC
>JAZQRM010000085.1:0-36742 GCA_045629585.1 Taishania sp.
GTAAAATACTCTCTCGGTAAATCCGCTTGATTAATTGAAATAGATTGTCCTTCCGCTTCCTTTTCAGGCGTCATCAACTTCTTAAGCGAAAGATTGGTTGTTTGTAGCTTTCCGCTGGGCGTTACGAGCGTTTTAGGTTCTGGTTTGTCCAGAAATCGCGACAATGATATAGGCGCAGCCTTTGCAGGTTGAGCAGCCGTTTTATTATCACGAAGACTTTGATTTGGGAACGGAATTATCGCAACTGGATCAGTTAGGGATTTTTTTTTTCGAGCTCACTTTTCAGTGAACATAATTGCATTAAAGCCATTTCGACAAGTAGTCTTTGGTTTTTAGCACTTTTATAATCTACATCTGTTTTCGATAAAACACCGAGTGCTCGAAGAATAAATTGTGAATCCGCTTCTTTTGCTTGTTGGATATACCTTTGCTCCGTTGTTTCACCTACTTCTAGTAGAGATGCAGTTCTAACATCTTTACACACCAATAGATTTCTGAAATGAGAAGCTAAACCAACCACGAAATTATGTCCATCAAAACCTTTTTCCATTATGTCATTATACAACATTAATGTACTCGGGATATCCTCTTTCATGGCATAATCCACTACGTGAAAATAATAATCGTAATCCAGTACGTTTAGATTTTCAAGAACGTGTTGGTATGTAATATTATTACCTGCGAAGGTAACGATTTGATCAAAAATAGAAAGCGCATCTCTTAATGCACCATCCGCTTTTTGCGCAATTAAATGTAAGGCATCTGGATTGGCGGTAATGGATTCCTTCACCGCTATACTTGCCAAATGATCTGCCATATCCTTAATCTTGATTCTGTTGAAATCAAAGATTTGACAACGTGACAAAATCGTTGGTATTATTTTGTGTTTTTCTGTTGTAGCGAGAATGAAGATCGCATGTTTAGGTGGTTCTTCCAATGTTTTCAAGAACGCATTGAAAGCACTATTAGACAACATGTGAACCTCATCAATGATATACACTTTATGTGTTCCCAATTGAGGAGCGATACGGACTTGATCGATAAGCGCACGAATATCATCAACAGAGTTATTCGATGCAGCATCTAGTTCATAAACATTTAATGAAGCACCTTCATTGAATGACTTACAAGATTCGCATTGATCACAAGCCTCTACTGCCTCTGAACGGTTAATACAGTTAATTGTTTTTGCTAGAATTCGAGCAGTAGTTGTTTTACCAACACCACGAGAACCACAAAACAGAAAAGCTTGGGCAAGATGGTCATTTTTTATTGCATTACGCAAAGTAGAAGTTATTGACTTCTGTCCTACCACCGAATCAAAGGTCTGTGGTCTATACTTTCTTGCTGATACAATAAATTCACTCATCTTACTTACAAATATAATCTAAATCTAAATAGATATCCCCTGCTGTTAATAAATTCCTCCAATCGTTAAAATCAGAGGAATCTAAAAACATATAAATTAGTCAATTACTTCAATTGTAAAGATCTTATCTCCTTCACGAATTGCGTCAATAACTTCCAAACCTTCCACAACTTTACCGAAGCAAGTATGGTTACGATCTAAATGCGCCGTGTTTTTACGTGAATGACAAACAAAGAACTGAGATCCTCCTGTGTTACGACCAGCGTGCGCCATCGACAAAACACCTCTATCATGAAATTGATTTTCACCATCTAATTCACAATCGATAGAATAACCAGGACCACCTGTACCAGGATAACCACTCGCGCCATCTTTAGAGTTAGGACATCCACCTTGGATTACGAAATCAGGAATTACACGATGAAAAGTTACACCATCATAAAAACCTTCTTTTGCTAATTTCACGAAGTTCTCAACTGTTTTTGGAGCATCATTTTGGTAGAAATCTACCTTCATGTCACCTTTTACTGTTTTAATTATTGCTTGCATGTTACTTTCTTTTTAGGCAAAATTAATTATTTTAAACTAATAGCCCTACTAGATTAACATTGATTACAACTTGAATCAATTCGAATTCTTTGTAAATTTACACCATGCAATTTTCTAAGATCAATCGTGGGGAAATCCCCTTTTTCAATATACATCAAGTAGGGTTTTGTTATCACCCTGAAAATTATGTTTCATTTATCAACCGTCCGTTCACTGTTGAGTCATTTGGAGACCAGATAAAAGAGAAGAGTGACTCCTATTCCATGGACACTCGTCGCGTTTTAGTAGATGCTTTACGTCAACAATATGCACATATTCAGATGACTGATTTGGTTAGTTCAAATCTGAGCGCATTAATTGACGAAAAAACGTTTACGGTTACAACTGGTCACCAATTGGTGAATTTCACTGGACCTTTATATTTTATTTTAAAAATTTTAAATGCGGTAAAACTAGCAGAGGATCTAAAACTGGCCTATCCCTCTAACAATTTTGTGCCTATTTATTGGATGGCAACCGAAGACCATGATTACGAGGAAGTGAAAAACGTCCATCTATTTGGAAAAACATTGACTTGGGAAACCAATCAAACCGGTTCCGTTGGTCGTTTTACTGCGAGTGAAATGTCAACAACAATAGACGCACTAAAACAATTATACAATAATCATCCAGATAGCGAAATCCATGCATTATTAGCGATCGAACCATCTAATGATTATGCGACTTATTTCCGTCAAATCGTTCATCACTTATTCAAAGATTTTGGAGTCGTTATCATAGATGGAGATGATTTAGCATTGAAGCAACTTTTTGTTCCAATTATGCAACGTGAAGTTATGGAGCAAATCAGTTTTAATGCAATTAACGCAACCAACAAGCAACTAGAAGATTTAGGCGTAAAAATCCAAGTTACTCCAAGGGAAATAAATCTTTTCTACATTGGTCAAGGACAAAGAGAGCGACTCATTGCAGAAGGTGAACAGGTAACTATACCTGGACTCGGGACTTTCTCCAAAGAAGAAACCTGTCAATTAATAAAAGAAAAACCAGCGGACTTCTCTCCAAACGTAGTATTACGACCTGTCTATGAAGAAGTCATTCTACCCAACTTATGTTACATTGGCGGAGGAGGTGAAATCAATTATTGGCTTCAATTACGTGAAATGTTTAATTCATTTAAAGTCGTTTTTCCGATTTTACAAACTCGCGTTTCAGCCATCTACTTAGACAAGGGCACAAAAAAGAAGTTAGAACAATTCGATTTACAATTAACCGATCTATTGGTCGAAAACCACTTGTTACACAAAATGTATCTTGCTAATAATCCAGAAACATTAATTGATTTTTCAGATTTAGATAACGCAAATGCAGCACTTTCTACTCAATTAATGGCTTCCGTTTTAGAAGTAGATTCCAACATGAACAAATTTGCAGATGCAGAAATCACCAAACTCAATAAACAAATGGAGCAAGTAAAGAACAAACTTTACAAAATGCATAAGTCAAAGCATGAGACTGCCCTTAAAAGTTTAGACCAATTAAAAGAAAAAATGTTTCCAGGTAATGGATTGCAAGAACGTAAATGGAATTTATTTCATTTTCTACCTAACGGCAATTACACTGCGTTTATAAAGGAAATAAAGGACAATATGGACCTCTTTAATCCAGATGTGATGGTTATCGAAGAATTAATTGGATAAAATTCAGGCAATAACAAAAGTGAATATTCGTTTGAATACCTATTTTTACACCGATGCGAAATTATCTCTTACTTCTTTTTAGTATTTGCACATGGTCTTTAATGGCACAAAACGTACTCTACAAAGGGTATGTTATTGACATTAAACAAGCTGGTATAGCGGATATTGAGGTACGTATTCCTTCCTTAGACATGACTATTTACACACGTGAAAATGGAGGCTACAGTATTTCAGCTGGTGCAAAAGACACCTTTACCGTTTATTACCTAGCGGACAAATTCACTAAAATTCAGTCCTTCTTTGTGGACGGACCAAAATATAGTTCCAACAGAACTCTACCCTCTATTCAATTTAAAATTGAAAACATTGAAGGAGTAGAAGTCATTCGGAAAGCAGAAAGGCCTTTTGAAATGGAAAAACTAGAAATCAAAGATTGGCAGATTCTACCTATTCAAAATATTGAGCAAGCTTTGGTGTATTCCACCGCTGCGAGAAGTTCCAATGAACTAACATCCAACTATAATGTACGAGGAGGAAATTATGACGAAAACTTAATTTATGTAAATGGATTCCAGATTTACAGACCTTTCCTAACTCGAGCTGGTCAACAGGAAGGAATGAGTTTTATCAATTCATCACTTGTACAATCATTAAGCTTTTCAGCAGGAGGATTTGATGCTCAATATGGAGATAAAATGAGTTCTGTTTTGGATATCAACTATAGAAAACCTAAGCCTTTTGGTGCATCTGCGATGATCTCTTTATTAGGCGCTGAAGCACATATTGAGCAACAATTAGGGAAAAGAAAACGCTTTAGTTACATGGCCGCTGGCCGTTTCCGGTCGAATGGATATCTATTAAATTCGATGCCTGTTAAAGGAAATTACAATCCTGTTTTTGGAGATGTTCAAGTACTAACAAACTACATCATCAGTGACAATTGGACGTGGTCAAATATTTTTCATTATTCCGATAACACTTATAGTTTCAAGCCTCAAAATCAAAAGACTGATTTTGGTACTGTAAACCAAGCTTATTCCTTTAATGTTTATTTTGAGGGACAAGAACAGACGCGATTTAAAACGATGATGGCGGCTACTAAATTTGCCTATGTTTCTGATCACAAGAAAACGAAATTGGATTTCTACGGTAGTTTCTTTCAAACGGATGAACGCGAATATTTTGACGTACTTGGTGAGTACTTCATCAATCAACTAGAAACCAATCCAGCAAAAGAAACCTATGGGGATTCTATTGATGTTTTGGGAATTGGAGGTTATTTAGATCACGGACGTAACCGGCTTAAAGCAAATGTGACTAACATTTATCACACTGGTCAATATGACATTTCTAGAAAATTCGCTAAAAACAATCCAAATAAACTCATTCAACAAGATCTTTTGTGGGGAGCAAACTTTGAATTCAGTCAATTTAATGATCAATTAAGCGAATGGAAATACGTCGATTCTGCAGGTTACAATCTACCGCAAAGCAGCAACAATAAAGTAGAACTTTTTGAAGTTATTAAGGGGAAAATAAATTTATCAACTCAGCGTTACACTGGACATTTACAATATCGATCCATTTTCACTTCACACAAGAGAAATCATATCGTCACTAAGACTTATTCATTTAAGGATGCTAATAAAGTTCGTCAAAAAATAACATTGATAGATACCTTAGGTACATCTACCGACAAATGGGCGATAAATATTGGCTCAAGAGTTGGGTTCACCACTGTTAATAATGAGTTTTATGTGACACCACGTCTTTCAGTTACTTACTACCCTAGAACTTATGTGGTGAAAGATTCCAGTATTGTTAAGCGTACTTCAAGCGTTCGATTCGCAACTGGACTTTACTATCAACCACCTATGTATCGCGAGATGCGAACGTACGAAGGAGAATTAAATAAGAATGTTCTTTCCCAAAAATCTTTCCACGCTATTTTGGGATACGATATGTTCTTCTATATGCTAGGACGTAACAATCCATTCAAATTAACCGCAGAAATCTTCTACAAGCACCTTTGGGACGTCAATCCGTACGAAGTTGTAAATGTTAGAACACGCTATTATGCAGAAAACAGTGCTGTTGCTTATGCTACTGGTATTGACTTAAACTTGAATGGTGAGTTCATCGAGGGAATCACATCCTATTTCAAGATTGGTATTATGCGAACAATGGAAGATTTGAAAAATGACCATTATACAGAATACTACAATTCAGAAGGAGAGAAAATAATATTTGGATATACCGCAAACGCAACTGTTGTCGATTCACAAACCATCTATCCAGGTTATGTACCTCGTCCGACTGATCAATTACTAAATATTGGTATGCTTATTCAGGATCAAATGCCCGGATTTGAAGCTTTATCCTTACAGATGGGATTGAATTTTGGTACTGGATTACCTTATGGACCTCCAGGAAAAGACCGATATAGAGATACATTAAGAATGCGTTCATACTTCCGTGTAGACATTGGAACATCTTATGACTTCTTGTATAAGAAAAGAAAACAGGAAAAGCAGAATTTTTGGAACAGAAAATTGCAAGGTGCCATTCTATCTTTCGAAGTGTATAATCTACTTGGGATAAATAATGAAATGAGTAAACAATGGATTCAAGATGTTAATGGAACACAATATGCCATTCCGAATTATTTGACGCAACGTCGCTTTAATTTAAAACTCATCTTACGTTTCTAACGAAAAGACTTAACTATTAAAAGGGGCTGATTAGTTCCTTTTTTTATTTACATTCATTGAGAAACCAGGACGTACAAATCGTACGAAAATTAAAATTCAATATCTGAATATTGAGATATTCAATTCAACCCTAAACACTAATGTAATCAGTACTTATAAATATTTTGAACAAAAAAAAGCGGATCATTTGATCCATTTTTCAATTTCCTTTTTCATCTTAACAGCTTCATTATTTACACTATGCTGATCAATTGAATCTATGTTTGAAAGATGATATTTATTCCGAATTCCTGACATTTTCTCAATCATGTTTTCGTTTTCCTTATCTTCCTCCCCATTATATACGATTCCTAAAATATTAAATCCTAACCATTGTAGGTTGTGACAAATAAGAAGTACATCATTCACAGTTTGACTGTTGTGTTTAGCAACGACAATTACATCCACTTCCATTGGGTGAATGGCATCTAAAATGGTTTGTCCCGCATCATCAATTGGTTGCATTACCCCACCCAAACCTTCAATAACCAAAGGCTTAACATTAGGTACTTTAAAAGGTGTTTTTAATGTTTGTCCTTCCAAACGCAAAGCCACATTTGGTAAAACAGATTTTTCGGATTTAAATACCTCATCGAACACACGGCACGAAGTATTATTTCGAATAAAATCACTATCTGAAGAAGAGCCACAATGGATCGGTTTCCAATATGTGGCTCCTAAAGCTTGAGCAATAATGGCACTCACGACTGTTTTACCAACTCCGGCGTGTGTTCCTGTAATTAATAATTTTTGCGTTGTGGCCATTTGCTCTTCTTATCTTAATTCTGCACCCAATTGTTTTTCCAATCCTTCACGAATTTTCGTCATAATACCATCAATTTGTTGGTCTTGTAACGTTTTTTCAGCATCTTGGAAAATAAATGAAACTGCGTATGATTTTTTCCCTTCTGGCAACTTATCTCCTTCGTAAACATCAAACAAACCAACTTCTTTCAATAGTTTACGATCAGCTTTTGTTGCTACTTCCTCAATTTGATTAAAAGTAATTGCTTTGTCAATCAATAAAGAGAAATCACGACGAACGGCAAATGTCTTAGGTAATTCTTTGTATACGATTTTCACCATTTTCAGTGCATCCAAAATAACATCCCAATACAAATCAGCTGTATAAACTTCTTGTTTAGCACCTAATTGTTTACGCACTTTTTGTTGAACCAATCCTAACTCACCAACTTTTGTACGGTTATTAAGATAGATACTCAAACCGTCTACCAACGTATTATTTTCAATACCACGGAAAGATACAAAGCCATCCAATCCTAAACGTTGGAAAATAGCCATTACAATTCCTTTTAATGAAAAGAACGACTGTTTTTCGTTACTATCTATCCAATTTTCGGCATATCTACGGCCTGCAACAGCAACAAATAAGCGTTTTGCTTCGTTGTACTGCGTTTCTGTTTTGCTATAAATCTTCCCAAATTCAAAAATTCTTAAATCCGGATTTTGACGATTTTGGTTATGTGTTACCACTTCCAATGCGTTAAACAATAAGGATTGGCGCAATACATCTAAATCACGAGATAGCGGATTTAACAGCACCACATTGTTTTCTGATGCGAACAAATCACCTCCCAATTTGCTGATATATTCGGATTTCGTTAGGGAGTTATTCAAAATTTCGTTGAACCCTTTTCCGACCAACATTTCACTGATTACTGCCTGTACACGTTCTGGATTAATTTTCTCAGACGTATTTACCGACATGTTCATTTTCTCTGGAAGCGGAACATTATTAAATCCATAAATACGCAAAATTTCTTCCACGATATCCGATTCACGCGTTACGTCCACACGGTAAGCAGGAACTTCTAATTCCAAATTCGCTCCATTTTCTGTAAGCACGTTAATATCTAAGTTCTTTAAGATGTTTTTAGCTTCTGCATTAGAAAGATTAATTCCAATTAAACGATTACCACGTTCTACATTAAAAGCAACTTTACGCGTTGTTTCCATCTCACCTACTTCAATCAATGACGAAGCTTGTTTTCCACCAGCAATTTCAAGAATTAAAGAAGCCACACGTTGTAAAGCATACTTCGTTAAAGCTGGATCAACACCACGCTCAAAGCGGAACGAAGCATCTGTATTTAATCCATGTTCACGTGCCGTTTTACGCACAGAAACGGGATTAAAATAAGCTGATTCTAAAAAGATCGTTGTTGTTTGATCACTTACACCAGAGTTTAAGCCTCCATAAACACCAGCAATACATAAATCTTCTGTACCGTTTGTAATCATAAGGTTGTTTTCTCCCAGCTTGCGCTCAACTCCATCTAATGTAGTGAACACCGTATCTTTTGTCGCTTTTTTAACGACTATTTTTCCATTTAATTTATCGTAATCAAACGCATGTAATGGAGTTCCTAATTCTCTCATCACATAATTTGTGGCATCAACAATATTATTGATTGGTTGAATTCCTACAACACGTAAACGATTTTGCATCCAAGAAGGAGAAGGCTTTACTTCTACATCAGTTAAGACAATACCCGCATATTTTGGACACAATTCTTTTTCCGCGACAATTATTTCGATTGGTTTATCATTGATTTGCGCATCAAAAGCATTTACTTCTGGCCATTTCAAAGATAATCCCGTGTTATTGTGAACATTTTCGTAAGCAATGTAATCACGAGCAACACCAACATGTCCCATTGCATCGGCTCGGTTTGGTGTTAAACCAATTTCGATTTCGTAATCATCTTCCAAATCAAAATAAGCAGCAGCAGGCAAACCTACTTGCGTATTTTCCGGAAGTACTAAAATACCGTCATGCGAATGTCCAAGACCTAATTCATCTTCAGCGCACAACATCCCAGCAGATTCTACTCCACGAATTTTAGATAATTTAATTTTGAAAGCTTCATCTGGATTTGGATACAGGGTTGTTCCAACAGTAGCCACGATTACCTTTTGTCCAGCAGCAACATTTGGAGCTCCACATACGATTTGCAAATTTTCGGCTGCCCCAACATTAACCGTTGTTACGCGTAATTTATCTGCATCTGGATGTTTTTCGCAAGTTAATACTTCACCTACGAGAACACCAGCCAATCCACCTTTAACAGACTCTACCTTGTTGACACCTTCGACTTCAAGACCTGTATCCGTTAGAATTTGGTCCATTTGTTCTGGCGTTGCTGAAATCTGTGTATACTCTTTAATCCAGTTATATGATACTTTCATGAATGAAATTTATTCCAAAATAATAGCGACAAATTTACTGATATTCTCTGACTTTTTGGGATAAAAGTGCCTTCAGATTTTATATTTACATTTTTTATACTATTTACCTTAGTTAAATTATAAAACTTGTTATTAAACAGCTATTTTTGAATTAGTTTAATCATTAACTAATAGCTAAAGGAACTGCTACAACGATGTCACGACAGGGAGTTTATTTCATCTTATTTTTAATCAGCTTCAGTGCGAATTCACTCCTTGCTCAAAGCGACAGCGTCCTGTTTTCAGGTAAAATATTTGAATCTCAACACAAAGATCCTGTTGAATTTGCACGTATTTACATCTCTGAATTAGCAATTGGCACTATTTCCAATCAGTATGGAGGATTTCAATTAAAAATCCCACCTGGCCACTATGAAATTCGAGTACAATCAGCTGAATATGATCCACAAACATTTAGGTTAGATTTAACGCAAAATAAAACAATAGACCTATTTCTCACTGCACCTGCGACGACTCAAATTGAGAATGTTGTCATTTCCGCAAAGGCAGAAGAAAATATCAAGAGTGCTCAAATGGGGCGAGTTGATCTAACGATTGAGGAAATCAAAAAGATGCCAGCTTTTCTTGGAGAAGTTGATGTTTTAAAAACCATTCAAATGCTACCAGGAGTTTCTTCGGCAACAGAAGGTGGACAAGGTTTCTACGTCAGAGGAGGCGGTCCTGATCAGAATTTAGTTCTTTTAGACGACGCAACGGTTTACAATGCTTCCCATTTATTTGGTTTTTTTTCCGTTTTTAATGCGGATGCAATCAAGAGTGTAAGCCTAAGTAGAGGTACATTATCTGCCAATTTTGGAGGACGCCTATCTTCTGTTTTGGAAGTAAATATGGCGGAAGGGAATAAAGAAAAATTTGGTGTTTCAGGAGGACTTGGTTTGATTTCTTCTCGCTTAAGTGTTAATGGTCCTTTAAAGAAAAACAAAGGTTCTTTCTTGATAGCAGCTAGACGAACTTATGTGGACGTTATAATGGGCATTTTCCTACCTAAAGACAGTGATTTTAAAAACACAAAATATTTCTTTCAAGATTTTAACGCAAAGTTTTCTTACCAACTAACCAATAAAGACTTCATTAGTTTAAGCGGTTATTTTGGAAAAGATGCGTTTGTATATCGCAATTCCAAAGAAGATTTTAATGTAGAAATGCCTTGGCAAAACGGAACAGCGTCGTTTAAATGGACGCATATTTTTAATCCAAAATGGATTTTTCAACTCATCCCGACTTATTCGCATTACAAATTCACGTTTGGTTCAAATTCACAAACGTTAAACATGTCATTGAGTTCTATCATACATGATTATGGATTAAAAGCGGAGACAACTTACTTACCTAATGCACGACATAAAGTGAAATTTGGCGCACAATATACCTACCATCGCCTCACTCCTACAAGTGTCAGTGCAAACCAAGATTCTGTAAATTTCAACACCGGTCTTAGTCAAACCTTGAATGGTCATGAATTGGGGATTTATGTAATGGACGATTGGGATATCACCGAAAAATTCCGTGTTAACATTGGTTTACGCTATACGAATTACACCTTTGTTGGCCCATTTACTCGCTACATAAAAGGCTCCATTATACAGGAAGATCAGCAGATTCACTATAAAGGGGGAGAACCTATTTCTTTCAACCAAGCACTAGAACCAAGAATAGGATTACGTTATGAATTCAGTAAAAAGAATGCCATCAAAGGAGCTTTTTCGTACAATAATCAATACATCCATCTAGCTTCCTTTTCGTCTGTTTCCATGCCTACCGATATTTGGTATCCCGTTACCGATCTAGCTAAACCACAAACAGGATGGCAAGCAGCAATGGGCTATTTTCAGAATTTTAGAAATAATATGTTTGAGACCTCTGTCGAAGTGTATTATAAAAAGATGAATCATTTAGTTGAGTTTCGGGAGGGAGCAATTCCTACAGAAGCAGTAAATGACAATACCGATAATTTGATGGCATTTGGAAAAGGCTGGAGTTATGGAATTGAGTTTTTTATTAAGAAGAATATAGGCAAATGGACCGGTTGGATTGGATACACATTATCAAAAACCAATCGACAATTTGATCTGATTAACGAAGGGAAAATATTCAGAGCAAAATACGACAGACGACACGACCTTTCTGCCGTTGTCTCCTACACTATCAATGACCGATGGCGATTGGGAGCAAATTTTATTTACGCCAGTGGGAACGCTATGACTATGCCATCAGCATGGTATATATATGACCAACAAATGCTTCTGGAATACACCGAACGAAATAGCACAAAAATGCCAGCTTATCATCGTCTTGATTTTTCTGTCACTTGGTTTGACAAAGCTTTTAAACTGCGTTTTGATCCAGCTACTCAAACAGAAATACAAGTTCCTAAGCGTTTTCGCTCAAACATTGTTTTTTCGGTTTACAATACATATAATCGAGCCAACCCTTATTTCTTGTATTTATCGGATTCAGGTAGTTTAGAAAAAGGTGATTTTAAAATTACCACAAAGCAAGTCAGTTTATTCCCCATCCTCCCAAGTGTAACTTGGAATTTTGAGTTTTGATATGAAATACCAACTATTAATATTACTCACATTAATGCTACTTTCTTGTACAAAGGAAGTCAATGTTGATTTACCTGAATTTCAGCAAAAAGTAGTTGTTGAAGGCAGAATAGAACCTAATCTTCCTCCGTTTATATTACTTTCTAAAACCCAATCGATTTATAGTGAAACCAGTTTCTTAACTTATCTAAATTCATTAATCACAGATGCTAGAGTTTATATAAATGATGGTACACAAGAGTTTGAACTACAGTTAATTTGCAGTAATCAACTCCCAACAGATATTATGCCTTTAGTCGCTGAAGTGATTGGAGTCCCATTGGAGCAATTAGAGTCGATTAACTTTTGTATTTACACTTCACTTGACCCTTCTCATTTTGGAGTTGCTGGGAAAAATTATTCCTGTCGCATTGAATACAAAGATCAGCTTTTTACTGGAAATTCTTTTCTATTTCCTCCCCAAGCATTAGACTCATTATTTTGGAAACCCGCTGCAGACAAACCTGATTACGGATACACACATGCCACCTATCGAGACACTCCAAATGAGTATGATGCATATATGTGGGAAGTAAAACGACTGAATACGAAATATGGTGATGTGTTATTTAAGAAACCATTCACCTCCGTTTTTGAAGATATTTATACCGATGGGACTACCTATTCATTTTATCAAGGAAATCCTTTTACCTATAATGATATAGACGTGACACCAGAGGGAAGAGGGCTTTTCCAACGAGGAGATACTGTCGTTATCAAATTGAGTAAAATCGATAAAGGAACTTTTGATTTTGAAAATTCAAAAATAATGCAATCGCTTTCCAATGGAAATCCATTTTCCTCCCCATTAAATCTAAAATCAAATTTAAAGGGAGGGTGCGTTGGTGCATTTTGTGCATATGGATCTTACTATGACACGATAGTCTGCTACTAGTTATTCTTGTTTTTTTCGATAATATATTTTGACAAATAGCGTGTTGCATTTGTTTGTTGCTGTAGTAAAGTTAGGGCAAACCAATCTGCGTTTGGTTCAGTCTTTAACACCTGTAATAACGACTGAAAATAAGGCTCAATATCTGAATATTCAGATATTAGTTTTTCCATTTCTAACAAGGCATTTTGATACATTTGTTGATCCTGAAACAGAGCAAGAGCCATTTCAACGAAAGTTGCCTCATCGTCCGTTTGAAACGGATAATTCTCCGAAATACCTTCCATACCGATTGACGTTGTTACAAAAGGTGTTTTATTTACGGCAGACTCTAATACTTTCCCTTTAATACCGGCGCCAAACCGAATGGGCATCAGCTGTATTTTGTGAGATTGGACAAACAGAGAAGCATCCTCCACCCGTTCAAACAGTCTAATATTTTTCTTTTTTGCGAGTAACTGTCTTAAAGCAGAAGATGTATAACTACAGGCAATATTCAATTTTGCATGAGGTAGCTTCTCCTGAATTTTTGGCCAAATAGATGTTACTAACCACACTATTGCATCGGCATTTGGTATATGAATCCCATTTCCGATGAAACAAAAATCAGTTTTATCTTGTTCTCTCAATTGTTGAACAATTGGTAATTGTAAAGGAAGAAAAACAAGTTTTGATGAAGAAATCTTAAAATATTCTTCGAGAAGTTTCATTTCAGCTTTAGAAATGATTAGACTTTTATGACACCGCAGTATACTTGCTAATTCTCGAGTTGTATTTTCAGTAAGTAATTCGTTTGGAAGAAAAAGAGGGGAAACACCATTCGCTTTTTTAGCCCACTTTTCACGAGAAAGCCTTAAAAAATGTAGATCTTCCGTATTTAAAATTCTCCATGCGTTTGGGAGTACTTCAGCTACACGCCAACCAAACATTTCCTCTGTATAGAAACGATCAAAGATAACCACCGAAGGGTTAATCTCTATAAGTATATCATCGGCATTATCATCATTCAAGGGAAGGTTAATAACTTTTACTCCATCAGTCAAAAAATCGCTATTATCAGAAGGTTGTGCAGCAGTTGCAAAAACAACATCATATTCGACTCTAAAAGAATCAATTAGCTTCATCATTCGCCATCCAGCGGCAGTTGAATTAGTTTCTGGAAAAATATGGCCAATAATTAATAATTTTCTTTTCTTCATAGCGCAAAAATAATACATGAAGGATGAATAATCAGTTAAAAAGGATTATCTTTAGGTAAGATAAATAAAGCTATGAAAACACCACACTACATTGTACCTATAGACTTTTCAGCCGTCACTGAAAATGCATTAATTTCGGCCGCGCGTTTCTTTAAAGCCGAAAATCCCACAATCATCGCATTGCACATAGTTTCAAGCAAGTCGGATACCATTGCGGCAAAACTAAAGATGGAAGAGTTAATTGACAGTTTACCATTAGAATTACAGGAAATAATAGAGCCTCGAGTCGTTGTGGGTGATTTATTCAGTGATATTGGTAAAGCAGCTGAAATTTTAGATGCGCGCTTAATCATTATGGGCACACATGGAGCTAGAGGTATGCAAAAGATTTTTGGAAGTAATGCACTGCGTTTAGTAGGCAGCACCAATACGCCATTTTTAATTTTACAAGATGAAGTACAACTAACAAAAATCAAGAATATCGTAATGCCTTTCAATTTTGAGGCAGAATCCATCCAAGTAATAAATTACGCTGCATATCTAGCTAAAAAATATGACGCACAAATCAACTTATTAGGTCATCATAATGAAGATGAATGGCTAAGAGGTAAATCTTTTGGCAATCAAAACATTATTAGAAAATTATTAGATGATAATCAAATTGACTATGTGATTGAGAATTTATACAACTCAACATCAAAAAGTTACATCCCTAATATATTAGAATACGCAAAAAGAGTTGACGCAGATATAATAGCCGCTTCCTTCTTTGGAGATAGTCTATTTCAAAATGTAAATCCACATATTCAGCCATTAATTGAAAACGATTTACAAATCCCGTTTTTAACGGTTAATGCAGAACAAATGACCATCGCTCATTGGAGAACAATTTCTTAAGCTAACAGCGATTATCACTAAATAATAAAAGCCCCAACAGTTGAACTTTTGGGGCTTTATAATTCTATTTTAATTGACCTACTTCAAAATCAATTGGAAAGTAAAATCTACCACATCTCCTTCTTGTGGAGAAGGCTTAAATCCATATTTTGGTCTGTCGATAGCAGATTGTCCAATAAATTGTGGCACACCATCAACTAAACCTAAATATTTAATTTTCACATTTTCCTTTTGTGTCTTTCCAATCATTGTAAAATCACCTTCTAGTTCTTTTGCTCCAGGAATATCTTTAATGGATTTGCTGACAAAAGTCATCGTTGGGAATTTAGGCTCATTAAAATATTCTGAACTCATCAAAGACTCGTATTGCATTTGATTATAGGTTGTCAAATCTTTCACCTTCATTTCAACGATGAAATTAGCTTTATCTCCGCTAAAATCTACAGTTCCAGAAATATTTTTTATTGCTCCTTTGGTTATTCCGCCTTTAGGTCCTAGTTGAAAATTAATAATTGAAGAAGGATTAATTTCATATTTTCCATCTAATTCATCCCAAGAAACATTTTCATAGTCATCAAATGTTTTTGGCTTTGAAATCTCTGAAATAACATTATCCCCTTGCTCAATAACCGTTTCAATAACACCAATATTTTGAGGAACAGTTAAACCTATTAAAACAAGAACAGGAAATAAAAAGGATGAAATAGTAACATTTCCAACTAGAAAAGAAGCAATTGCGTAACCATAAACAGCCGCAACAAAGCTTTCAGGTCCACCATAAAAAGGATGAACAGTGTTTAAGGTAGAAATAACAATTACTAATACAATTCCGATAGCAAATAAGCCTAATCCTAAAATTGGTTTAATAATACGACTTGAAACATCTCCTAACAAATAAGTACAAGCTCCAATAAACAAACCAGCTAGCACTTTACCAAAGGTCAAGTCTAACCCTTCCAGATTAAAATGCACAAAGAAATAGCTAGTTGCAGATAATGCTAATAAGGCTGGAATATAATGACCAATCCGCTTAATGTGGTAAATGGTATACAAAAACAAACCAATAGCGATAAAAATGAAACCGTAAGCACCTGTAAAAAAGGTAGAAATAATCATCAAAACTCCAATAATAGAACCAATTAAGGCGCGTCCAAAACGAAGTGTTTGTAATTGAAAGATGTAGTTTCGAACTAACCAATCCTTAAATTCTAGAATTGCGCCCAGCAGTAAACCACCAATTAACAAAGTTGCTACAGGAGGTTGAGCTAATGAAAGATTGTAGATTCCAAAATTAAGCTCTTTAGGTCCAAAAAGAATAATAATTAATAAAGTAAGGATAGGCAGAACCCAGCGAATAATCTTGTTTTTCACAAAACGGCTAATAACAATGTTAGCGAAAATTGCTCCGCCAACCAAACCTATCATTTTGTAAGCACTTTCGTCAGGACTAATTTGATCCTTTAGTAGAAACATTGTAGCAAGAATCAATAAACCATAGAAAATTTGGTTAACAAGTTCATTGCGTTTAAAGAACAAACCTAAACCAACGGCTGATAATGCAGTGAATATTATAGTCATAAAATGTGAATATTGAAATTATACCTTTGAATTTACAAAGGAAAAAGTTATAAATACGAATTCAATAAAATATTTCCTTCCTTTATGCGATGAAAAATTGAATTCTCAGGTAATTTTTTCATTAAGTGAATGTGCTCAATTCGATGGCAATCAGATGCGACAAAGTCAATTACACCTGATTTAATAAGCTTTTCAGCTTGGATTCTTATTTCCTTATTATAATGACCTGATATAGAATTGAGATTCATTTGAATTTTCGCGCCCCATTCTTTTAGTTGATAAACCATATCAAATTTTTCATGCCAATACATGTATCGTTCAAAGTGTGCTACAATTGGAATATAACCATTGGACTGCAAATCGAATAAGACATGTTGTACATTCATGGGTTCATGCATGAACGGAAATTCGATTAGAACATAATTTCCTTTTATAGTAAGTATTTCCTTTTTATTTAATAAGGTATAGAAATGTTCATCTACAAAATATTCAGCAGCAACTTCCATTTCTATATTTAATCCACTTTTCTCCACGGCCTCTTTCACCGGTTCAAAAGCGTTTAAAATAATTTCTTTGGAATTGGGGTAATAATCAAAGTTGATATGTGGAGTCGTAATTAATTTACGGTAACCTAAATCAGCCATTTGTTGAATAACCGCCAAACTTTCTTCTATCGTTTTGACGCCATCATCAATTCCGGGTACCAAATGAGAATGCATGTCCACTTCAATTTCAGAAAAAAGCAGTTTGGACTTTGGTGTTCGTTTGAAAAAATTGAAAATTCCCATTTATTTTTTGGAATACATGTTTTGGTAATATTCCATATAGTCACCACTTAAAATATTTTCAATCCAAGTAGAATTAGCTAAATACCAATCAATCGTTCGTTCGATTCCTTCTTCAAATTGCAAAGAAGGTTGCCAACCTAATTCGGATGTTAATTTCGTCGCATCAATGGCGTAGCGCATGTCATGTCCTGCACGATCTTTTACAAAAGTGATTAATTGACTCGCAGTACCTTCTGGTTGCCTTAACTTTTGATCCATAATGGAACAAATTTTACGAACTAAATCAATATTGGTCCATTCGTTTAGTCCGCCAACATTATAAGATTCACCCACTCTACCTTCATGAAATATTAGGTCTATTGCTTTAGCGTGATCTTCCACATACAACCAATCTCTCACATTTAATCCATCGCCATAAATCGGTAGTGTTTTTTTGTTCAAGATATTTAAAATCACCAATGGAATTAATTTTTCAGGAAAATGATGCGATCCATAATTATTGGAACAATTGGATAATTTTACCTCCAAACCATAGGTATGATAAAAAGCACGAACAAAATGATCCGAAGCTGCTTTTGAAGCCGAGTACGGACTTCTTGGATCGTACGGCGTAGTTTCTAAAAACAAACCTTCTTCTCCTAATGAACCGTAAACCTCATCCGTCGAAACGTGATGAAAAATATGTCCTTTCAAATCTCCCCAATATTTTTTTGCGCATTGCATTAAGTTTACAGTTCCTAATACATTTGTTTGTACAAATTCTAAGGGATTTTCAATGGATCGATCCACGTGAGATTCTGCTGCTAAATGAATAACATCCGTAATCTGGTGGTGTTCTAAAACATTTTTCACAGCGTCTGAACATACGATATCACCTTGAACAAATTTAAAATTTGCCTTATTTTCAAGATCTTTAAGATTCGCCAAATTTCCTGCATACGTCAATTTATCGAAAACGACAATTGTATAATCCGGATATTTATTGACAAAATGACGCGCAACATGGGAGCCGATAAACCCGGCTCCTCCTGTTACTAATATGTTCTTTGCTGTACTCATGTTTTACAATGACCAGTATTCCATGTTTTTAATTTTATTTTTGAAGATTCCTTTCACATCAACAAAAACTCCTAAATCATCCTTGAGCATCTTACGGAAATCTTCTTCCGTTAAAGTTGCGTATTCTCTATGATTAACTGCAACAATAATTGCATCATAATCATTCGTTGGATTAGCCGTTAAAGCAACACCATATTCATGTTCCATTTCAGCAGATGACGCATGCGGATCCACTAAATCTACTTTTACCTGAAATGATTTTAATTCATTTACCACGTCAATCACCTTGGAATTACGGATATCCGAAACATCTTCCTTAAAAGTGGCGCCCATTACCAAAACTTTAGCATCCTGAATGTTTTTTCCTTTTGCTAAAATCTTTTTAACCGTTTGTTTACCGATATAGAATCCCATCGAATCATTTACATAACGACCGCTGGTGATTACTTTAGAATGATACCCCGCTTGCAACGCTTTATGTGTTAAATAATAAGGATCAACACCAATACAATGCCCGCCAACCAAACCAGGGTAAAAAGGCATAAAATTCCACTTAGTGGAAGCCGCCTTAATCACTTCGTGGGTATCAATATCTAGCAGATTAAATATTTTTGCCAATTCATTTACGAACGCAATATTGATATCACGTTGTGTATTTTCTATCACCTTGGCAGCCTCGGCTACTTTTATACTAGGAGCAAGATACGTGCCAGCACTAATTACAGATTTATACAATACATCCACACGTCGTGCTATTTCGGGGTTTGAACCTGAGGTAATCTTCTGAATTTGAGCAATTGTTCTACTTTTATCACCAGGATTAACACGTTCTGGCGAATAGCCCACAAAAAAATTCTGATTGTATATTAACCCAGAACCCGCTTCTAAAAGTGGCACACACTCTTCTTCTGTAAGTCCAGGATACACCGTAGATTCGAAAATTACAACATCGTCTTGTTGTAAATATTTGGAAACAGTTTTACACGCATCGAATAATAAGGTCAGATCAGGTTTTTTCTTATTATCCACCGGTGTAGGTATAGTGAGAATATAAACATTAGCCGCGGCAATGTCATTTGAACAATCCGAAAAATACAAGCCATTATTGCTAGAATTATCAAATGGAGATACACGCAATAACACCGAATCCAATTCTTCTCTTGACAATATTCCAATTGTATCGACCCCAATACTCAAGTCTGCAATTCTTTGGCTATCAATATCAAAACCAACAACCTTATATTTAGAGGCAAACAATTGAGCCAATGGCAAGCCTACATAACCTAATCCTATTACAGCAATTTTCGTCATATTCAAATTATCTTATTCCTATGAAAAACATACCATTATTTAAAAAGCTGTTATCACAATGTAATGTACAAAAATACAAGAGTTCTAAAGAATTTAACAAGTACATTTCAATATTACTGCATTTTTCTATATCTTTAAAATCCATTCTTTACGAAAAGAACTTATCCTAATTTACAAATCGACATACCAATATATTATGTTTCAACGTCTTAAACATCAACTTCTTACTTTCACTGTGCTTCTATTTACCCAACAAACAATTGCACAACAATTTTGGCAAAAAGCCGAGCGTTCCGTAAACGAACGTTACCAGCTTGCATATGGTCGCACATTCTCTTTAGACACAGCGCTATTGAGTCAATATATCAACCAGAAACAGGGAGAATTTACATTACTCTTACCTTCTCCAAATGGAGAAATGTTAGAATTTATTTGTGAAAGAAATAATCTTTTACCCAAAGAATTACAAGATAAATATGCCAATATTCATACGTTCAATGGGCACCTTGCATCCAACAAAACCGTAAGTGCTAAGTTCGACTTAACACCTCAAGGATTCCACGCTCAGGTATATGATGGCGCGCAATCTTTCAGAATTGACCCTCAACCAACAAGCAATACATATATAGTTTTTTACAAAAAAGACATACAATCTAAAAGAGAAATGCCTTGTGGCGTAACAACAATGCTTGAAACAGAAGCAGACAGCGAAACAGAAATAGGGATAGCCACAGGAATGATGCAAAAGAAATACCGCTTAGCCTTATCTTGTACGTATGAATACGCCAACGCTGTAACCCAAAACAACCCTACAAAAGCATCTGTACTTGCTGCAATGGTTACAACGGTAAACAGAGTTAATGGCATCTATGAAAGAGAACTAGGTATCACATTACAATTGGTAAGTAATAATGACACCCTAATCTTTCTGACGAGTAGCGACCCATTTACGAATAATGATGCGGATGCAATGTTGGATCAAAACCGAACTACAATCAATAATCGCATTGGGATTAACAACTACGACATCGGTCACGTATTTAGTACAGGCGGGGGCGGTTTAGCTTCGATAGAGAGCATTTGTACAAATGGCAAAGCTGAAGGTGTAACCGGCTCTCAAGACCCCTACGGCGACCCTTACGATGTAGATTATGTAGCACATGAAATGGGGCATCAATTAGGCGCAGAGCACAGTATGAATTATTGCGATGGCGATAATGAGTATATACTAACCGCTTTTGAACCAGGTAGTGGTAGCACAATTATGGGCTATGCGGGAATCTGCGATAACGAAGATTTGCAAGAAAATTCCAACGACTACTTCCACCCTATTTCCAAAAGAGAAATCATTAACGTACTGAATGCTTCTAGCTGTGGCACAATATTGAATACAGTTACCGAAATACCAGATTTCTATCTTAATCAGACCTACACCATACCTGCTAGCACGCCATTCGAATTGGATGCACCTAATGTAACAGCAGATTTTTACAACTGGCATCAATGGAATAGAGGTAATTTTCGTAGAGCAGAGGCCACTTCTGCAACATTTACAACTGGGCCAACTTTTAGATCCTACCCAGCAAAAACAGATGCGCACCGAACGTTCCCGGTGCTGGATTCCATATTAAGGAACAACACGAGTTTTGTTGGAGAAAGATTACCATCTGTGACTAGAAATTTAAGATTCATTTTAGAAGTTCGAAACCAAAACGGTAATTGGGGGTTGAATAAAACGTCTGCCGACACCTTAAATATCAATGTGTTCAGCACAGGAAATCCATTTGCAATTACCGCCCCAAATGGTAATGAAAATGTAAGTATTGGCAATAATTATGAAGTAAAATGGAACGTAGCTGGCACCAATACTGCTCCGATTAATACCTCAAGTGTAGATATCTATTTATCTGTAGACGGAGGTCGCACATTTTCATTCCCGCTTTCCTTGAATGTACCCAATACCGGTAGTGCTACAATTATGATACCGAGCAATATTGGGCTATCTAATACCGCGCGTATCAAAATTAAAGGTAGTAATAATATCTTCTTCGATATTTCTAATGCCAATTTTAAACTTGTAAACGGCAGTAACAGTATTGCAAAATTAAATCTGGATGACTTAGTAGATATTTATCCAAATCCAGCGAACGATATCATACAGTTAGATGTAAAAAATGCCAAAACAAAAATCGACATAAACATTTACAATAATCTTGGACAAAAAAAATGGTCTGGTCAAGCGCAAACCAATTACACTATTAACACAAGCAATTTTGCTTCAGGAATGTATCATCTGCACATTATAGATACGAAAACCCACCAAAGCAACAGCAAAAAAATAATTATACAACATTAATATTAAAGAAAAACCGCCAAAGTGATTCGCTTTGGCGGTTTTAAATAACAAAATTAATGCACCGCATAATCTCTTCTATTCATATTCATACGAATACTGAGGTAAGAATAGACATTATTTTGGGAGAAGCTTGAATTGCCAGATTTCTGCTGTTTAAAGGTAGCTCCAAGTTCAAGAAAAGTGCTTGGTAGTAATTGATAGCCAACATTCGCGTTCAGTACTAAAGTATTCACAACAGGACCATTTAGCATTTTAACACCATAATTAGCTGATCGTGAATCATAATTTTTAAGAATATTAGAGCCATAACTCAACGAATCGAGATTAAAATCTACGCCTTGCTGATAATACATTGCTCTAGCGTCTACTGTCCAACGTAATCCTGGGCGATATTTTACACTAAAAATCCCTTCTCTAAAACCAGCACCTAATGGATGCGCTAAAGCCAAATTGCCATTAGCATAATTAGCCAAGATTTCGCCGTCTGCTTTCACATTGGAAGAATAAGTATAAGGGCGTACCACATTACCTTCTAGTTGAATATCTAAATTTGAAATACCAAATGCGTCGTAGTAATTAACGCCTAACTGACCGCCCCATTTATTGGCCCAATAGCCATTACTTGCAAAAAACTCTTTTCCAGAAAATTCATTCAATACAAATTGCCCATACACTTTCACAGACTTTACTGGAATGGCTTTGGCGTTTATCCCAACTAATATTTTATCAGGACTACCCATAGAGCGCTCTACAGAACGGTAAAAGATAATCGGATTCAAATACGCCAATTCATAACCATTAGAACGCCCAAACATCACACTCTCAAACACCCCTATATTCAACCAAGGCATCACATTTACACTCAAATGGTGCGTTACCCCATATTTATGTTGAGTAGCTGCGCCTGAGTATCCTTTGTAAATAGATTGATTATCGTATTTAGAATAGATGGTTTGGTAGTTCAATTTCCAAATTTGTAATTGAAACTTAGCGTACCAAGCCGCATTGGAATAATCAGACATCATTAAAGAACGATAACCATCGCCGATAAAATGATGGCCATAACCTGCACCAAAATTCAAAACATCTTTAAGCAACAAAAAATTGACTTGCCCTCTTACTTGCGAATATTGGTAATGATTATTGGCATTAAAACCTGTAACACCGCTATTAGGTAATGCTTCAAATCCATTGACGCGATTGTAATACTTCGATTCCAAAACCTCATCATTATAACGATAACTCACCTCGCCCGACATCCAATCGGATACGCGCATTCGATATCGGGCACCTACTGTATAAGACAAATTAGTACCATAAGTTTTGTTATTATCATTAGCAATTTGCAGCCCAATAATCGGGTCAAAAGCGGCGTAAAATTTAGGTGTATTCGTTTCGATTAAATGCGCAGGATTATTATAAAAAGGCTTATACCGATTATTATTAGAAGACAAATAAGAAGGTGAACCATAGGTATATACCCATTCATCGTAAACATTTAAGGCATTATTCAGCTCGAACATATCCCTGTTGCTCAATTTAGAAGCATAAATATTATTCTTTTGTACTTGTGCAAAAGCAGTAAATAATCGGCTGTCAATACCTTTCACAGTCGTAAAAAGTTGATCAGAAAAATGACCTTGAAATGCTTCTGCACGCTCTAAAGTTTGTACTACTTCAGACCCAATATTTATAGCACTACCTTGAGCAAAACTACAATAAGCACTGCATAGGAACGGCACCAGAGCGATATATTTCAATTTCATAAATTCGATATAAACTAATTACAGCACGCAAGTTAATTATTTATACTAATATTTCTTAATTTGATTTACAAATATCCTCTAAAATGTAAAAGTAATTATCCTAAGCCGACCTCAAATAATAATATATGAATTATCTTTGCCGATTAATAAAGACGCGACCAAAAAAAGGGTCAAAACAAAAGTAAACTATGGAAATTTCATATAATTGGTTATCCTCTTACTTGCCTGAGCCAATAGCTTTAGAAGAAGTGAGTAAAATATTGACGAGCATTGGTTTGGAAGTAGAACATATCGAAAAATCGGAAGCAATAAAAGGTAGCCTTGAAGGTTTAGTGATTGGTGAAGTATTGACTTGTGTACCACATGCGAATGCTGATAAATTAAGAATTACAACTGTAAATATTGGCAACAATACGATATTACCTATCGTATGTGGCGCGCCAAACGTGGCTGCTGGTCAAAAAGTGATAGTAGCAACAGTAGGCACAACGGTTCATCCTACTTCTGGCGAATCGTTCGAAATTAAGAAAGCAAAAATTCGCGGCGAAGTCAGCGAAGGTATGATATGTGCAGATGATGAAATCGGTTTAGGTACAAGTCACGACGGCATAAAAGTATTACCAAACGATGTAATAGTAGGCACTTTAGCGAATCAATACTTTGATATTCCACCTTGCGATTATACCATTTCTATTGGTTTAACACCAAATAGAAGCGATGGCAACAGCCATATTGGTGCTGCGAGAGACATTTGTGCTTATCAAACGCATCATACCGGCAAAACTTGGAATCTGGTTTATCCAGAACTAAAAACTATTCCAACAACTGCACAATTACCAATTGAGATTAAAATAGAGGCAAACGAAAGCTGCCCAAGATATGCGGGCATTACTATTGCCAATGTAAAAGTCGCTCCTTCGCCAGAGTGGTTACAATTACGCTTAAAAGCAATTGGTCAACGCCCAATCAATAATGTTGTAGATATTACCAATTTCGTATTGCACGAATACGGCCAACCTTTACACGCCTTTGATTATGACAAAGTAGCACAAAAAACAATTATTGTAAAGCATCTCCCTGAAGCAACAAAATTCATCACATTAGATGAAAAAGAACGCAGCTTGAGAGCAGAAGACTTGATGATTTGTGACGCAGAAAAACCATTAACGATAGCTGGTGTATTTGGTGGTGCAGAAGCTGGTATTACAGACGATACAACTAATATTTTTTTAGAAAGCGCATATTTTAATCCTAAAACAATTCGTCGCACGTCCTTACATCACGGTTTAAGAACAGACGCAGCTACACATTTTGAGAAAAGTGTAGATATTGAAATGGTAATACCTGCCTTGAAAAGAGCAGTGGCGTTAATTCAAGAAATAGCAGATGGAGCAGTTGCATCAGAAATAACAGATATTTATCCGCAAGTATTAGAAAAAAGAAGCATAGCCATCCGTTACGAATATATCAATGCACTTTGTGGTAAAAACTACACCGCAGAAAGTATCAAAACAATATTAACAGCATTAGGTTTTGTAATTACAACAGAAGATACAGAGACTTTAACACTTTTAGTACCAAGCGATAAAGTAGACGTTTTCCAGCCAGCAGATATCGTTGAAGAAGTTTTAAGAATTGACGGACTAGATAATATTGCGATTCCTACAACTTTAAATATTTCTATTAATGAAAGGAAAGCTCCTGTAACACGCAAGTGGAAAGAGCGTATTGCTACACATTTAACAGGCTTAGGCTTGCAAGAAATCGTAACTAACTCCATCACGAATAGCAAATATTACCCTAATCAAGACAACTTAGTAACGATGCTTAATAGCTTAACGACTGAGCTGGACGTAATGCGCCCTGCAATGTTGGAAAGTGGATTAGAAGTACTGAATTACAACATCAACCGCAAACAACAAGATTTGAAATTATACGAAATCGGTAATGTTTATTTCAAAGACGAGAAAGGTAATTACAAGCAAACATCGAAAGCAGCAATTTGGATTACTGGCTTAGAGTCTGCAGCTTCTTGGCAAGCCAAAAGCAAGAAAACAGACATATTCTATGCTAAAGGATTGATCGAATCTATCTTTAAAATTTGCGGGATTACTAAATTCCAATATGAATTTGAACAAAATACTATCGTTTGGAAAAGAGGTAAAGATATTTTAGCAAAAGTAGAAGCTGTTGCATCTACAACACTAAAAACTTTCGATATCAAGCAAGAGGTTTTTTATGCAGAAATCGACATTCAAAATTTAGTAGATGCTGCACAATCTACCGTTGTAAAATACAAAGCATTACCTAAATTCCCAGCTGTAAAAAGAGATTTAGCAGTTGTAGTAAATAAAACCGTTACCTTCCAAGACATTATTAATGTTCTAAACAAGCAAAAGTTTGCTACATTGAAATCCTATGATTTATTTGATGTATTTGAAAGCGAAAAAATTGGCAATGACAATAAATCATTAGCATTAAGTTTCACTTTCTTAGATGCAGAAAAGACATTAACCGATCAAGAAATAGATGCGATGATGCAACAATTAATCAAAGCTTACGAAAAAGATTTGAATGCCATCATTAGAGCATAATTAGCAATAATTGGTAAAACATAAAGTTTACTATACACAGACCGCCATTACAAACCAAAGGTTGCCGATGGCGGTTTGTATTTTTAGCAGTGTATAAACGAATAAATGTTTATTTTTGACTACGTATTTTCGCCTCATAAACAAAAGCGTTAGCAATGAAAGAATTCGACCACTTACAACAAAAGATAGATACCGTTCTGACACAATATAAAACGCTGAACCAAGACCATTTGCGTTTGGTGAAACAATATGAGCAAGTGTTGAAAGTAAAAGCTAAATTGGAACAAAAAAATAGACAATTACAATTACGTATTGATGATTTAGTGCTTCAATCTACCTGCAATACACTAACGGACGAACAAAAAGCGGGATTAAAAATTCAGCTCGCAGCTATAATTGAGCGCATCGACCAGAATTTAAAAATGTTATAACTAACACATTATTATGTTGCGAATCATCAAAAACATAGGCTTTCTATTATTGATTTTAGCTGTTATCATTTCTTGTACACCCAAGGAACAAGAGTGTTTTCAGCCTACTACAGTAACGGCAAAAGTATATTTCAAAGTGAAAGACATTAGAGATACGCTTATCATTACAGATACATCTATCATTGATACTACATTCATCTTTTTTAGAGATACGCAAATGATTGCCCCTTCATTTTACACACAATTTGGAGATTCTATTATGCAAATTAATGGTGTAAGGGGGACTATTAATATGACCTTACCATTGAACCCCGACACGAATAGCATACAATATGCATTTACACCAGATAGAGACCAACTTATATTTGATACACTGACAATAAATTATTCATCAGAGTTGCATTTCTTATCTAACAATTGCGGCTTTACATACTATTATAATATCGACAATGTACAAGTAACGAATAACTTTGTAGATTCCTTTGCAGTAACAGACCGAAATGTAACTAGTGATGGTAGTATCCAAAACATACAATTATATTATTTCAGACAATAAAAAGCAATGCCAAAACATTTAATATTATTTTTTATTGCTGGAATATTATTTTTATCCTTCAATAATTTTGCACAAGAAACACTAATCGTTAATACAATAGATACCTCTTCTGCTACAAAAGAAGGGCTTAATCTAGAATCTGGCCAAAACAAGTCGGATTCAATACAGAATAGATTAATAGTAACAATTCCCGATTCAACATCTAAACCTAAAAAAGAGAAAACAATTACTCAAAAACAGTTGAAATTCTCTGCTGATATAGGAAATATTGCATATAGCTTTGCTGATGAAACAAGGAAAGATTATCAAATAGCTGTAGATTATTTATACAAGAAATGGTATTTAACTGCAGAAACAGGCATAGGTAAAGGCAACATAAATTACGACAATTTAAAATACAACACAAATAGCTACTTCATTAGAATAGGTGGAGATAATTCATTATTACAAGCCATAAGCGATAAAGATTTCGATATTTTCTTTTTTGGTTTTAGATATGGATTAGCATTCGGAAACAGAAGTGATGTTTATTATCAAGTTCCCTCACCATTTGGACCGCCTTCGGAAGGCAATCTACCGGCAAAAAACTTCGTTGCGCATTGGGGAGAGATGACAATGGGCTTAAAAGTAGAGATGTGGAAAGGTGTTTTCTTGGGATGGAATTTCAGAGCTAAATTCTTATTGAATGGCAAAACTTTCGAAAATACCTTAACTCCAAATTACATAGCCGGATACGGCAAAGCTGACCAAACAACATCTTTTGGATTCAATATATACCTAGGATACGCCATAAGATGGAAATCGTAAACTTCAAGCAATAACCAAAACGCCGCAAACTCATAGTTTACGGCGTTTTATATTAAGAATTACATTATGGTTTTACGAATTTTATGGGTTTTCGAGCCCCATCTAAATGAATAAAATAAATACCAGAAGTTAAACTACTTACATCCAATTTCAGTACTTCGTATGCTTTACTTATAGAAGCTATTTGCACTATTTCCCCCATCACATCCATAATTTTCAACTTAGAATTCACAGGAGGATAATTCGGATATTTGACCAATACATTCAGTTCATTATACACCAAATTACTACCCAAAATACTAAATTCAACATTGCGATTATAGGATGGTATCGAGGTAGCTGTATCAATAGGTGGCGCTCCTAATGTTTTGGTGGTCACCAATTGCATTCTCACAGGTAAATGATCGCTCATGTCGTGTAGGCTTTGACGCAAACTTGCACTATATAAACCTGAACAAGAATCGTTATTGATGGCTTTATTCAGGCAATTCCCATTATTGCCAAATGCTACATAACTATCTTCTAAATAATAAACACTTCTTGTAGTATCTTCTAATTGTTTCGACATAAATATAAAATCGAAACGATCATCTACGCCCCCAGTAGCACCAAACATACCAAAACCCTGCGCCGATGTCCTAGTAGATTGCGTATGAACAGAAGCAAACTCCGGTTTATCTTGCCAGCTTCCCGTCGTATAAATAGGATCTACCATCAAATGCGAACGATTCAGTGTATCTACCAAATGCATATAAGCCAGTTCGGTAGAGCGATACAAATTAAAATCGCCAGCGAACAATACATTGCTCGAAGTGGGAATTTGCGCTAAAGCTTGCACAAAAGTATCTGTCATATTATAGCGTAAAGTAGCATTGGCAGTGCCTGTGCTAGACTTAAGATGTGCTACAAAAAGCTCAAATATTACCGAATCCTGTTCTAAATCTGTTGTGTGAAGTAATAATGTATATCTATTAATATCACGAACGGTGGTTACATATACCTTCTGATCAATAAGCGAAAACTTATCACTATTAAAGTAGACCATCTGTTGCAACAAATCCGTAGAATCGGACTGGTTACTTACAAAAGTTGCCCTTTTATAATTTGCTCTAGTATTAGCAAAGCTCGTATTTAAAATCCTATCTGCGCCCGACTCCGACTCCAACTCACAAACCATAAAGATATCAGGAATTTTGGCATCAAAAATATCTCGCAACAAAAATTCTCTTTGCGAAGGCGTAGCTGAAGGATACCTGTAAATGTTATAAAACATAACATCTAAAGTATCTTGTGCAGAAGAAAATGTAAAACTAAAAATTGCAATAAAAGCGAATAATAATTTTCTCATAATCTACTATTTAGTATCAGGATTAATTCCTGCCATTTTCAATATTATATTATATTCTTCCGGAGCAACATTACATACCGATAATCTACTTTGTTTTACTAAACTTAAGTTCTCCAAGCCAGGCATTTGTTTCATTTCTGCCAAAGAAACGGTAGTTTCTAAACTTCGAACCGGTTTCAAATCTACAGCTACCCAACGTTCGTCATCAACTGTGGGGTCCGGATATGCCGATTGTACCACTTCTGCAATACCTACAACACACAAACCTTCGTTGCTATGATAGAACAAGACCTGGTCTCCTACTTGCATTTCTTTAAGGTTATTACGCGCTTGATAATTGCGTACACCATCCCAAAATGTTTGACCATCTTTTAGAAACTGCTCCCAGCTATATTTGAATGGTTCTGACTTTACTAACCAATATTTCATCTCCTAATTTATTTTTTCTAAAATTTGTTGAGATGTATCTTTTAAAATATACACATCTTCATTATCTTTCTTATGGTAATATTTTTCTCTAGCATTACGCTCTATTGTTTCGGGCGAGTTAGCTAGACCTTTTAACTCTTGTTCCATTTTGGCACTCTCTTGCTTCAAAAAATCTATATGAGATTCTGTGGCTTCTAATGCTTTTTGGCGCTTGTATTGTAATATCCAATTATTTTGGTCGAAAAATGCCATATAAATGAGAAATAATATTACAATACCAATAATGATTTTTAGCTTTTTAGACACTGACTATATTTATTTTTTAGAATAATACAAAAATACAAAAGCAACTTGGCATTGCTGCTATTTGCAAAAAAATAAAGGTAAATTCATAGAACTTACCTTTATTCAAAAATATATATTACAAAACAACAATCTACTATTTATTTGTATCATGATTTTCGCCTCTTACATCATCTAACGAAGAAGGCTCTTGATAATAATCATTAGCATCTGCTGCATAATCTTCGCCTCTGCTATCTATTACATCTGCATTATCAAATGATTCGGAATATGGATTTTCATCTTCCATTTTGATATTTGCAGGTGGAGCTTGTTGCATTGGTAATCCTGCACGATACAAGAACGAAATAATATTTTGATTCACTTCTAAAATTGTCTTCTTAAACAACTCAAAGGCTTCAAATTTGTAAATCAACAATGGATCTTTTTGCTCGTAGGAAGCCATTTGTACGGATTGACGTAAATCATCCATACCTCTTAAATGTTCTTTCCAAGTATCATCAATCATTGCTAAAGTGATGCTTTTTTCTAATTCTTTTGAAACATTTTTACAACCGTTGGCTACAGCATCTTCTAGATTTACATAAATCTGTAAGCCTTTAATCCCGTCTGTAAATGGCACAACTACTTGTTTCACTTGCTCACCTTGATGCTGAAGAATTTGCTCGAATTGTGGTAACATCGATGCTTGCATCGCGTCCATTCTTGCATTGTAATTATCTTTAGCCTGTTGATATAATTTATTAGTAATCGTATCTGGATTTCTCAAATCTACATCGGTCAATTCTGGATCAATAGCAACTCTTTGCATTACTTCCAATTTGAAAGCATCCATATCACCATTGAAGCGATCTGCTAAATCAGAACACACATCAAATAATGCATTGTCGATATCGATGGCTAAACGTTCTCCGAATAATGCGTGCCTGCGGCGTTTGTAGATAACATCACGCTGTGCATTCATTACATCATCGTATTCTAATAAGCGTTTACGCACACCATAGTTATTCTCTTCTACTTTTTTCTGAGCTCTTTCGATTGATTTGGAAATCATACCGTGTTGTAGTACTTCACCGTCTTTATGACCCATACGATCCATTAAAGAAGCAATTCTTTCAGAACCAAACAATCGCATTAATTCATCTTCTAAAGACACGAAGAATTGAGAGGAACCAGGATCTCCTTGACGGCCAGCACGACCACGTAACTGACGATCTACACGACGAGATTCGTGACGCTCTGTACCTATAATAGCCAAACCTCCCGCTTCTTTAACGCCTTCGCCAAGCTTGATATCTGTACCACGACCGGCCATATTGGTGGCTATAGTAATTGCACCAGCCTTACCTGCTTCTGCAATGATATCAGCTTCTTTAGCGTGTTGTTTCGCATTTAATACGTTATGAGGTATTTTCTTTTGTTGTAAGATTTTACCTAACAACTCACTCACTTCCACATTTGTAGTACCTACTAATACAGGTCTACCTGCTTCTCGTAAAGCTAATATTTCATCGATTACTGCTTTATACTTTTCACGTTTAGTTTTGTACACTAAATCTTGTTGGTCATTACGAGAAATACCTCTATTGGTAGGAATTGTAACAACATCTAATTTATAGATTTGCCATAATTCGCCAGCTTCCGTTTCTGCAGTACCCGTCATACCAGCAAGTTTGTGGTACATACGGAAGTAGTTTTGTAATGTAATAGTAGCAAATGTTTGTGTTGCTGCTTCTACTTTTACATTTTCTTTAGCCTCAATCGCTTGGTGTAAGCCGTCTGAATAACGTCGACCTTCCATAATACGACCAGTTTGTTCGTCTACAATCTTTACTTTACCTTCCATAACAACATAAGCGTTGTCTTTTTCGAATAAAGTATAGGCTTTCAATAATTGTTGAACAGAGTGAATACGTTCTGCTTTTGCAGCATATTCTTGTACTAAACCTTCTTTCAACTGTGCTTTTTCTTCAGGAGAAACCTTAGCTTTTTCGATATCAGCTAAACCTGTAGAGAAGTCTGGTAATACAAAGAAATTAGGATCTTCACCTGCACCGGTAATTAATTTCAAACCTTTATCTGTCAATTCAACAGAGTTTTGTTTTTCATCAATCATAAAGTATAATTCTTCCTTTACGATTGGCATATGACGTTGTTGTTCGCCAATATAATAATTTTCAGCTTTTTGTAATATCTGACGATTACCTTCTTCACTTAAGAATTTGATAATTGCCGAGTTTTTTGGAAGCCCTTTAAAAGCACGATATAAATGTAAACCACCGGTTTCTTTGTCTGCTTTACCTGCTGCAATTAATTTTTTAGCTTCTATCAAAGCATTATTTACCACTTTTTTCTGAGCTTCAATAATACGTTCGATTCTTGGCTTTAAAATGTGGAATTCTTGTTGGTCACCTTTTGGAATTGGACCAGAAATGATTAAAGGAGTACGCGCATCATCGATTAATACCGAATCCACCTCATCGACCATAGCATAGTGGTGTTTGCGTTGTACCATTTCTTCTGGTGCGTGTACCATATTATCGCGTAAATAATCGAAACCAAATTCGTTATTTGTACCATATATCAAATCTGCTTTATACGCATTTCGGCGTGCAGTTGAGTTAGGTTGGTGCTTATCAATACAATCTACTCTTAAACCTAACCATTCAAAGATTGGGCCATTCCATTCTTGGTCACGTTTTGCGAGGTACTCATTTACAGTTACGATGTGCACTCCATTTCCTGCCAATGCATTCAAATATGAAGGACAAGTAGAAACTAATGTTTTACCTTCCCCTGTTGCCATTTCAGATATTTTACCTTGATGTAAAACAACACCACCTATAAGTTGCACATCATAGTGCACCATATTCCATACCACATCGTTACCTGCAGCATTCCAGTGATTATCATAAATAGCATTATCACCATCGATAGCAATATAATCTTTGTAAGGTTCAAATTCTCTATCTAAATCTGTTGCTTTACTCACCATTTTAGGGTTTTCAGAAAAACGACGCGCCGTTTCTTTGACTACAGCAAATGCTTCAGGCAAAATGTTGTTTAACACTTCTTCCAATTTAGCATCTCTATTTTTAGTTAAAGCATCGATAGCATCAAATTTAGCTTCACGTTCGTGAATATTCAATGCTGTATTTTCTGTTTCAGTTCTAAGTTTAGTGATTTCTGCATCTATATCTGAAAGATATTCCGAAATTCTCGCTCTAAATTCTTTTGTTTTTCCTCTTAATTCATCGTTAGTCAAAGTCTTATAACTCTCGAAAAAGTTATTGATCTCCTTTACAATTGGTTGAATCTTCTTTACATCTTTTTCGGATTTACTACCACCGAACATTTTAGAAATGAAACCTAACATTAGTAATGTTTTAATATTTTATTTAATGGCTATTCAATTAAGATAGCTTATTTAGCAATCAAGACAAGTTTGCTAAAATAGTATATTTCTCGTTACGGATTATATTAAATCTATGAGAATTGCAAATTTAAGAAACTTCAATCAGACTTGTTAATCAAATACAATTCAAATATTATGCAACTTTTAAGCTTAATGCCATATAGTCATAAAAAAAGGCAATGAATTTCCATTACCTCTAGCATACTATTTATTTAATGGCACAATTAAAGGCGGAACCTAAAGTAGTAGCCTTAAGATTGCATTGCTCTTCTGCTTCTTTATCACTTTTTTCGGTTAATGAGTAAGTATAGCGCTCTTGACCATTTTCTGTACAAGCACATTCATAATCTTTACTACAAGATGACATAATTACGGCACATCCACCTAAAACTGCCAATACTGTTATGAGTTTTTTCATAGAATCTGTTTTCAAAAATTTGAATAAAATTAATCTGAAATTCCGAATATTCAAAATAGAAAAAATAAAAACAGTACCTTGTATTGCAAAGTACTATAATAGTGCTTACATTTGCATTATCATTAATCATAATTAAATGCAATGAATATAGAAAACACACAATCTCAGATGCGCAAAGGCATATTAGAGTATTGCATTCTTTCTATAATAAAGTCGGGAGAAGTGTACACTTCCGAAATCATAGAAAAAATGAAGCATGCAGATATGTTGGTATTAGAAGGTACGCTCTACCCTTTGCTTACTCGGCTAAAAAATGCAGGGCTATTGCAATACAGATGGGAAGAGAGCAATTTTGGACCACCAAGAAAATATTACAGCCTAACTAAAGATGGCGAAAATTTCTGTCATGAGCTAGATGACACTTGGCAACAAATTCTAAACTCTGTAAATAAAATAACACAATAAACTACAAATACAATGAATAAAGTAATATATATAAATTTTGGGGGACGATTGATACCCATCGAAGAAGTAGCACAAGAATCGTTAGAGCTATATCTTTCACGCTTAAAAAACAGTTTTGCGCAAGAAAGCGATGCTGATGAAATACTAATAGATATGCAATATCGTATCAGTGAATTGTTTGACCAAATCCTAAAGTCTGGAAAACACTGCATAGAACAAAAAGATATAGATGCCATTATTGGAATAATGGGAACACCCGAAGCTATTCAAGAAAACATTACGGATGAAGGCCAGACTAGTTTTGAAAATACAACTGCACCTGAAGAACCCAAACAGGAAACACCAAAGCAAGAACAGCCAAAAAAACTTTGTGCCAACAACAATGACAAAATAATTGGTGGTGTATGTGGCGGCATAGCATCTTATTTAAACATTGATCCCGCAATTGTACGCATACTTTTTGCACTCATAACTTTAGCTTGGGGTACTGGCATTATTATTTATATTATATTATGGATCATACTTCCAAAATCAAACGACCAACCTATACAATTCAAGAAAAGATTATATAGAAATCCTGACAAAAAGAAAATAAGTGGTGTATGTTCTGGTTTAGCCGCATATTTCAAAATTGACACAGTAATAGTAAGAGGAATTTTTCTCGCTCCGATTATTATTAGTTTATTGTCTTGGAATGTATTTGGTTGGTTGAGTGTTCCCTTTTCTTGGGGTGCATTCCCCACAATGATAGTCATTTATATACTAATGACTATCGCGATTCCAGAAGCAAAGACTGTAACTGAAAAAATGGCTATGAATGGGGAGAAAATTGATTTTGAAAACATTAGAGCTGCTTACGATAACACCACAACCCAAGCCAATGAGTTCCTAAAAGACAATAAAAACGCGTTTGCACGTATCATTACTATAATCGTAAAAATAATTGTGGGCTTCTTTATAGGTATAGGTTTATTTGCATTAGCAACACTTATCATTGGTATACTGACAGCATTACTATTTAATGACAATAACATGTATGATGCTTTGGCATTTTATGACATAATAACACAAAATGAAACCTATAGCATAATCAGTAAAATAGCATTTGCAATAATCTTACTAGTACCATTCATTGCTTTACTGCGTGCTATTCGGAATTTAATTACAGGAAAGAAAAAGAAAACAACAAGCAATAAAGTTTTCAACTCTGTTTTAAGTTTAAGTTTCATAGCTAGTGTTATTGCCCTTATATATATTCTTAATCAAACGTCAAGAAAATACAAATCAGAAGGGACAGTGGATGTAAATTATACCATCCAAACATTACCACAAGATACTTTATTCATCTATCCAATGAATAAAGTGGGAGATTATGAATATTTTCAGTCAAATATATTTATAAATGAAAATAAGGACAGTATTAAAACCCTCAATGGGATACAAATTATAGAAAGTACCGACAATCAAATACATATCAGAGCAACAAAAGCAGCAAAAGGGCTGAGTAAGAGCAAAGCTAAATTAAATGCAGAGGCCATAGGCAGCCCTTACCAATATGCAAATAACAATCTATTTTTACCAGAATTTAGCGAATACAAATGGGGTTTAGGAGCAAACAATTTCAAGTTTCAAAATCTAAAATACACCATAGCTATCCCTAAAGGTATGCCATATAAGTTTGTAGATTTCGATGATGAATACACTAAAAGAAGAAATACAGCTTACACATTCCGAATTAAAACAATAGGATTTAGCTCTAAAAAAACGACTTGGGAATAATATAATATGGCGCATAGTTTACACTATGCGCCATATTATTAATAGGATAAACTACTTCACATTACCCATTAACTTCTTAACTAAAGGTGCCAAAATAATAAGTATTACTCCAGCAATCAAAGCAT
>JAZQRM010000086.1:0-37569 GCA_045629585.1 Taishania sp.
TGTAGCACTTCCCTACTCGACGGTGATGGGAAAGAAAAGATTATAAAACTCAAGTGTATAACTTATATCATCATGGGAGTAATGTCGGAGTAATATCGGAGTAAGGATAGTTGTAAGTTCTAAGGCGTAAGGTGAAGTACGAAATACGAAGTACGAAATACGAAGTACGAAGTCCATCGCTTTTCGGCACGAGATTGCCTATCCTCTGTCTTCAGCTCCTAACGGAGCTTCTTTAAATACGAATTACGATTTAAGATTGACGATTGACGATTTATGACTGGGTTGGGACGTGGGTACTATAATGAACGGTCGCGACCGTTCATTACATGTATATAGTATAAAAGGAGAATACGAAGTACGAAGTCCATCGCTTTGCGGCGCGAGATCGCCTAAGCTCAGTCTTCAGCTCTTCGCAGAGCTTCTTGAAGTACGAAATACGAAGTACGAAGTACGAAATACGAAGTCCGAAATACGAAGTCCGAAATACGAAGTCCATCGCATTACGGCGCGAGATCGCCTATGCTCTGTCTTCAGCTCTTTGCAGAGCTTCTTGAAGTACGAATTAAGATTGACGATTTACGATTGACGATTTACGATTGACGAATTACGATTTTAAGTTCTAAGTTCTAAGGCGTAAGGTGAAGTGCGAATTACGATTGACGATTGACGATTGACGATTGACGATTTATGACTGGGTTGAGACGTGGGTACTATAATGAACGGTCGCGACCGTTCATTACATGTATATAGTATAAAAGGAGAATACGAAGTACGAAGTCCATCGCTTTTCGGCGCGAGATTGCCTCAGCTCAGTCTTCAGCTCCTAACGGAGCTTCTTGAAGTACGATTTACGAATTACGAAGTACGATTGATGATTTATGATTGGGTGGGGTGGATACAAGGGGATTAGATTAGTTCGTGGGCGGAGTATAGAATCAAGGCGGCGATTGTATTGGATATGGAGACACTAACTGGGATGGCGATTTACTCTATTCGTTTTCCTTTTATATCCTAAATCTTTCTTAAATATATAAAACACCTTAACAAAAACGATTTTGTAATATTACCTTTGCTTAAATTCTTTTTTAAATGTCTTTTTTTAACAGCTATATTTCATCATTCAAAGGTTTAAGTCAAGAATCATGGATGCTTAGTATTGTCATGTTTCTTAACCGAGCGGGTGCGATGGTTTTACCTTTTTTAGGGATTTACATCAACAGTTCACTAGGTTATTCGCTATCAGATGCAGGAATTGTACTTAGTTGTTTTGGAATTGGATCAATAATTGGGTCCATGTTAGGTGGATGGTTAACGGACAAATTGGGTAACTATCGTGTTCAAGTAGGGAGTTTATTTTTAACCTCTCCTTTTTACTTTATTATGCCTCATTTTGAGAGTTTGATCGCATTAAGCTTAAGTATGTTATTTTTAAGTGTGATTTCAGAATGTTTTCGCCCTGCCAATTCAGTTGCGATATCAAGATATGCCAAGCCAGAGAATTTGACCAGAGCATTTTCTTTAAATCGATTAGCGGCAAATCTTGGTTTTTCAGTTGGCCCAGCTATAGGCGGTATTCTATCAGGAATTTCTTTTCATCTTTTATTTTACGTCAATGGGGTAGCTTGTATCATAGCAGGTATTGCTTACATCCTATTTTTTAGAAACCGTAAAGAACGTAACACTGCTCAAAAGCCTATGACAGCGATTACTGGCAAGATGCAAAGTCCTTATACCGACAAGCGATTCATCTCCTTTTCTATCATGTGTGCTTTGTTTTGTATTTGTTTTTTCCAATTACTAAGCACTGTACCCCTTTATTTAGGAACAGATAGAATGCTAGACAGGCATCAAATAGGCCTTTTATTAGGTTTTAGTGGTTTATTGATTGTATTACTAGAAATGCCACTTGTAAAAATCGTTGAACACAAATTAACGATTCCTCAAATCATGTTTTATGGTACATTGATTACAAGTTTCACCTATCTGGTCTACATCTTCAATCCTTCCCTATTGTTATTATACTTTGCCATTTTTCTCATGAGTATTGGTGAAATGTTGATCCTACCGTTTATGTCAACTGCAACAGCTTTACGTTCCCCTGAACACAACAAAGGTGCTTATATGGGAATGAATGGTTTAGCTGCTTCTATTTCTTTTGTAATAAGTCCTACGTTAGGTACATGGATAATTGAACACTATTCCTTTACCGCTTTATGGATAGGCACTGCCCTCCTATTGGTTTTTACAGCTGTAGGATTTTATTATACCACCAAGCGTTTGAATTTACCATCCATCCCTTCATCTGTTAACAATGATTAAAAGCTTTCGTTATACGAATAATATCCTTTTTATTTGTTGATACATCAATTGCGAAATCAATGGAATCAATGTCAACATTATCACAAGTAATGAATAAATTACTGGAAAAAGGGTACAATAAGAATTTAGAATTTATAAATGGAGGAATAAAAGCGTCAGATGGTTCCCAATATACCTTTGCTGATTTTAAAGTCGATAAAGTTTATCGTTTTGAAGGTATGTCAAATCCAGATGACAATTCTATTTTATATTCAATTTCGACACTAACGGGGCTTCCAATTGGAGTAATCGTAGATGGCTATGGAATTTCTTCCGTCAACACACCTCCAGCGTTTATTGAAAAGCTTTCTGGTCTTTAGCGAAACATTTAAAAATCTAGTATTAAGTGAATAGGGACTTCATTTGATAAATTTTAGTAATTTGCAATCAAATTGCTATTATGAATCGATTAGTCACCCCACTTCTCTTACTGTTACTAAATTTTCAAACATTTGCTCAACTTGATGGGCTACGCTATCGCACCAAACGCTTTGAAAGTGTCACTAGACAGCTTGATGTAACCTATGGTCAAGCTCCTCAATGGATATTCCCTTATTGGAATGAGACTTTAAAAATGGATATCTATCAGCCTACTGGTGACACCCTTTCCAAACGACCACTTTTAATTTTCGCACATTCAGGCGGTTTTTTGAATGGTTCTAAAGATGTTGATGACATGGTCGCAATTTGTGATTCATTTGGACAAAAAGGATATGTTACAGCGAGTATTGCCTATCGAAAAGGATTTAACCCTTTGGATGGTGAATCTTGTGAAAGAGCTGTGTATCGTGCGATTCAAGATGGAAAGACTGCCGTTCGATTTTTTAAAGACAATGCCAATTTGTATGGAATTGACACCAATTTTATTTATTTCGGAGGAATGAGTGCTGGTGGTTTTATTGCCCTACATGTTGGTTATATGGATGAAGAGTCCGAACGTCCACAAAGTACCTATGGAGGAGGAACCGTTAACAACTTAGGCTGCTTAGATTGCTCCGGTCGTACCTCCCGTCATAGTTCTAAAGTGCGAGGTATTTTAGATTACTGGGGAGCAATGCAAGATACCACGATGATTACACGAGGGGATATTCCTTGTTTAATTATGCATGGACAAAATGACGGTACCGTACCCCATAACACAGGTCATCCTTTTGGCGTTTCGACCATTCCTGTAACGATGGGTGGTGGTCCGATTTTTCAACGTTTACAAAACCAAGGTGTATATAGTGAATATTATACTTCATACGGTCCCAATCACATGTTAGATGGTAGTGATAATGGAACATTTCCAGCATCTGGTCCAAATTCTTATTGGTCCGACACCTTATTACCTCGTACGACTTCCTTTTTGATTACGACCATGAAGCCCAATCCGACAAAACTTACAGCAGATACATTATACGCATGTGTTGATGTTGCAAAAATGTACTCTCTTCAATTAGAGCAGCCCAATCATCAGGTAAAATGGTTGTACCCTTCCACATCTAATATCACTGCAAACAGTGCTGGCCAATCCTTAAGCATTAGCTCAAGTACAGCTGGGTATTTCCCTATATCTGCTTTGGTATTTAATGAAGTTTTATGTGCAAGTGACACCATCCATTTTATGTTAATCGTTGATGAATCTCCTACTTTCGAAATATTATCCACCGATCTATCCAACAATACCTATCATTTTGAGACTTCTACCCAAATAGAAGTAGAATGGTTTATCAACACCCTGCCTTATTCATTTGGTACATCCGTTGAGTACAGAACATCAGTTGTTGATACCTTATTTATTATGGCTCGCCATAGCAGTACGAATAGTAGTTGCCTTCAAAACCGCGCACTTGTCATACATCACAACGGACTATTAACCAACACCTTACCGCCATTAAACTGGAGTATCTTTCCTAACCCGTTTAATGATTTAGTACAAATACATACAGAAGGATTCACCATTATTACTATTATTGATTTGGCTGGAAGAGTCATTTACACCTCCACTTTCGAGGATAAAATTAGCATAGCAACCTTAGACTGGCCAGCTGGCTGTTATTTAGTTGAATTAACATCAAAAGGTCAAAGTTGGAATACGAAAATTGTTAAATAACCAATCCTTTACTTCCAACAAGAGATAATAAAACTTTTAGGAGAAACGGCTAAATTCAACCTTTAATTAGAGCAATTTAGCCCTTTCTTCTATTATTGTAATCCAAAAAAAAGTTATAAGTCATTAGTTACATCTATAACCTTGTACATTTGTACAAAACAGCACAACTTTCATAATGGATTATTTTCTCACACAATTTAGTGGCTACGCTGCATCCGTCTTTCTTATCACATCCTTTTTATTAAAAGATCAAAGAAAGCTCCGTTTTATAAACTTAATAGGTTGCGTGTTTTTTGTGATTTATGGTTTTCGTCTTAATTATGCGTGGCCTATCATTATTCCAAATACCATTATAGCCTTTACGCAAGTTTATCACTTGTGGATTTCCCCCTTAAAGAAAGAGGTGATAACAGACGAATAATCACTTCCATTATTTTTTAAGTTGGTCTGCAAACTCAATGATCTTCTCCGCAAATTCATCCCACGTAATGCTTTTCTTTTTAGCACGAAGGTTAGCTGCAAAATCGGTGGTTGCTTTCAGCGTAAAAAAACGTTCAATTCCATTTTTAATCCCATTTGGAGACACATCATTAACCAAAACACCTGTTTCACCATCTGTAATATATTCGGGTAAACCACCCACATTTGTGACAAGTGTTGGAATTTCAAAATGATCTGAAATTGCATGAATTCCACTTTGTGTAGCTGTTTTATAAGGCATTACACACAAATCTGCAGTAGAGAAAAAATCTGCAATTTTATCATCTGGAATAAACTGATTGAATACCACTATTCGTTCCTTATTAACATTTCGGTTAATCTGTTCTTGATACTTCTCAAAAGAACCATAACACTCCCCTGCTATCACCAGTTGATACGTTTCATCCAACTGATTAAAAGCCTCAATAAGTTGATCGAGTCCCTTATAATCCCTTATTAAACCAAAGAAAAGCAGTGTCTTTTTTGTGGTGCGTATTTCTAATCTCATCTGTGCATCTTGCTGCATTACCTTTGCTCCAAACTGATTATATTTCGGGTGATCGAGCAGTAACACTTTGGCATTCGGGAGGTAAGCTTTTAAATCACTTCCTACTTGTTCAGACATGACAATAAAACCATCATGCGCATTCAGGTAGTAGCGATTAAACACATCGTCAAAAAAACGTTTTTCATGTGGAATTACATTATCTAATAGGGCAATCTTCACCGTTTTTTTTGACACACATTTAGCGATTGTCCCCAATGCCGGAGCAAAAAAGCTCATCCAGTACCTCGTAATGAGCACATTTACTTCTTGCTCATTGATCGCTTTAGCCGTTTTAAAATAGCTAAACGGATTAATGGAATCTAGTATTCTCAGATTTTCAGACCGTGTTACTCGATCATTTTCTTGTACGAATTGTGTTTTACCGGGGAAAAGAAAATTAGGATATTGTCTTTTGAAATTATATCCTTTCGCTTCATATTTCTTTTGCAGAGCAAGGAGTACTTTATCGCTAAACAAGGCAATACCACCTCTGAAAGGATAAAAGACAGATACAAAAGCAATTTTTTTTCTTTCCATGATCCAAAAATAACCGAAAATTCTGAGTCTGCCTGCATTTTACACCTGTCTTCGTAGTAAAAAATATCCGTATTTATTTAAGAAGTTCGCAATTATAGTTCATTCATCTAAAAAGTCATATTTGAAGCTAGAGGCAATCTCAATAAAAAATAAGGACTATATTTGTGCCAATTAATCATTTTGAATTATGAACAAACTTGTAGCTTTATTTAAAAGTGAACAAATTGGAGGGATTTTACTGATCCTTTGCACCTTACTTTCCCTTACCATATCAAACACATCGCTTAGTGAAAGTTATCATCACATTTGGGAAACACAAATCGGCATTCTAAATGTTGAAGGTTGGATTAATGATGCCTTAATGGCCGTTTTCTTTCTCTTTGTTGGTCTAGAAATTAAGCGTCAATTGTACATAGGAGAATTAAGCAATGTAAAAAAGGCCATGCTTCCCATCTTTGCTGCAATTGGAGGAATGATTGTTCCGGCTTTATTTTACTTATTTTTTAATTCAGGAACGAGTACACAAAACGGTTTTGGTATCCCTATGGCTACAGATATTGCTTTTGCGTTGGCTGTTCTTACTTTATTAGGAGATCGTGTTCCTCTTGGTTTAAAAATCTTTTTATCCAGCTTAGCTATTATTGATGATTTGGGAGCTATAATAGTGATTGCGATATTCTATCAAGACCCTGCGCATCCTTTTGAGCTGAATTATTTATTGTTATCCTTAGCTGTATTTGGTATACTCTTATTGTTCAATAAATTCAAAGTTAAACGATTATTCATTTACTTAATCGGAGGTGGTATCATGTGGTATTTGATGTTGAAATCGGGTGTTCATACTACAATTTCTGGTGTTTTATTAGCCTTTGCAATTCCTTTTGCTGGCGGAGATGAAAAAAGTTTATCCACCAAAGTCGAGCATGCATTGCACAACCCTGTAACCTTTTTGATTTTACCTTTATTTGCTTTAGCTAACACAGCCATCCATTTAAGTGGCGGTGTTATTGACGCATTGAGTCATCACTATAGTGTAGGAATACTGGTTGGATTGGTTTTAGGCAAGCCGGTAGGAATTTTTACAATGTCCTTTTTGGTTGTAAAATTAAAGCTTGCATCCTTACCTGATGGAGTAAAATGGATTAAGATATTTGCCGTTGCCCTGTTAGGAGGTATCGGATTTACAATGTCCATCTTTGTTGCCAATCTAGCTTTTTCTGGAGACATTGAGATATTGAATAACTCAAAATTATCCATTTTGATTTCTTCCACTTTGGCTGGAATTATAGGATACGCTATATTGCATTTTATGCTAAAGAAGAAACCTACAGCATAGAAGAATTAAGATTATTTAATAAATGACAAGGCTCCATATCGATGGGGCCTTTGTATTTTTGTAGTACTCTGTCTTACCACAATCAAACAATACAAAGATGTCAGCCAAAAATCACAATTGGAAGCAAAAATATTTAGATCGCATAGACAATGTTCGGCGAAACTATTCCTATCGCGCTCAAAAAATCATACAGCCTATGTATATAAGAGAAGTTATTGAGCAAATCCCTTACCATTCACTTGACCGCTCGATGCAGGAAGAACTAGAGAACAAACTAGATCGTTTGTACATCGCAATACCCAATATCTCCGAAACATCGCCAAAGACCTTTAGAGATTATCGTATGCAATTAGAGGACTTTAAATATTATATCAATTCACATTACAATCTCGTGCCTCTTAATTACTATAAATCCGTTTACATACCACTAGGGATAGCTTTGGGATTAATTACGGGTCTCTTTTTTGGTTTTCTAATCCAAAATCCACTTCTAGGCTATTTCATTGGAGCTGTATTGGGAACCTTAATCGGGTTTTCGATAGGTCAAAGTAAGGACAAAAAAAAAGGTACAAATAAAAGACTTTCTAAAAACTGTTAGGCTTAAAAATTGTCCGTTTTACAGCATTCTTCTTTATGCTTTAGTGATAAGGTATTACATTTACCGTATGCGTATCCATTTACCTTATAAACAATTAGTGAAATACAGTTTTTGGTTTTCCATAGCCGTAGGTATTTCAGCGTTAATTAGTTTTAGCACAACAGATAGAGAATGGCTTACTAGTTTATATCGTTCCTTGTCCATATTTATCCATTTCTTTATAATTAGCTACTGTAATATTGTTTTAATTCGCTTTTATGATAAATGGGACTGTACAAACAGCAAATTTAACAATCAGATAAAGCAATTTTTAGTGGGCTATATCATGACTATTTTTTTAGTTACAGGATTTTTTGCTATTAACTTCTTCTTAATAAAGATGAATATCGTATCATTAATGACCTTTGATGAGCGTTTTGAACGTATAAAAGATAATGGTCAATTAATCATTTTTATCCCTTACATCAGTTTATCCCTATACTCAGTAGTTTATTTCTTTCATAACTTCCTACTTCTCAATCAAATAAAAACAAAAAAGGAAATTGAAGTTTCAGAACTAAAAAATTTACATTCAGAAACGCGTAATCAGCTTTTACAACAACAGATTCAGCCTCATTTTTTGTTCAATGCTTTAAATACATTAAAATCGTTAATCAAAAAACATCCCGATCAAGCCGAAGAATACGTTATCCATTTAAGTGAATTCTTACGGGCTTCCATTACCGACAATCGCCATCAAACGGCAAAATTAAATGACGAGCTAAAGATTTGTGCGGATTATATGAATATGCAAAAAATTCGATTTGGGGATGCCCTAAATTACATAGTCGATATTGACCCAAAAGACGATCGTTTACAACGCCATATTCCCAACTTTTCCTTACAGCCACTCTTAGAAAATGCTATAAAGCATAATCAATTTACACTCTCAAAACCCTTGGATGTCGTTGTTTTTTTACAGGAAGATAAAATCTGTATCAAGAACCCTATTCGCTTGCGTAAAATTGTAGAGCACTCCACAGGTAATGGCTTATACAACCTACAACAACGATGCCGTATCATCTACAATGAAGATTTAACGATAAAGAATGATGGCCAGGTTTTTGAGGTACAACTAAAATTAATTTAAAAACATGAATATTGTAATTATCGAAGATGAACGCTTAATTGCAGAAGACTTAAAAGACATTTTGCAAAGAGTTAATCCTCAAATTCACATCCTAGCTTCAATTGATTCGGTTGCAGATGCATTGGATTTTTTCAGTGCTAATACAGAAGAAATTGATTTGATATTCAGTGACATTCATTTAGGCGATGGATTGAGTTTTGAAATTTTCATGGAACATACAATTGAAGCACCTGTCATCTTTTGCACTGCATTTGATCAATATGCGATTGATGCATTTAAGATGAATGGTATCGATTATATTTTAAAGCCATTTTCTGTGGATATAATCTCTAATTCTTTGGAGCGTTACAATAATTTAAGTAAAGCAATCATTCAATCCAATGTTAATATTTCAAAGGTTATTGACCTCGTACGTTCATCCACCAAAGAAAAGAATCAAACATTCTTGATTCATTACAAAGACAAAATTATTCCAATCCAGATTCAAAACATAGCCCTCTTTTACATCCGTAACGATAGCACTTATATTCATACATTTGACCAAGAAAGTTACGTAATTACGAAAAGCTTAGAAGAACTGGAGGCAACGGTTGGTGATAATTATTTCAGAGCTAATCGACAATTTTTGGTACACCGCAACGCAATAAAAGATGCTTCGAGTTATATTAATCGCAAATACCTTCTGAATTTACAATTTCCATTTCGAGAGCAAATAACGGTTTCCAAAGAAAAGATGACCTCCTTCTTAAAATGGTTATCGAATTAACAGAAGTATACCAATAACGAATACAAAACATGCAAACAGAAAATTGAAACAGATTGAACAATGGCGTACAATAGATGAGATTAGAAGTACTGAATTTAACCTTTATTTTGTCCGTTTAACCCCATAATCTTTTATTAATTGAAATACTTAACGCATTTTTGCACAAAATTTAGTTTCAGAAAAATGACACAAATAAGTTTAAGACACATTTTTGCTGCAGTTTTCTTGTCCTTTTCTTTATCGGGAATAGCACAAAAAAGCCTCAGTCTAAAAGATGCGTTATCCTACGCGGTGGAAAACAGTGTATTGATGACTCAAGCACGAATAGACATTGAGAATGGCTACAACCAAGTGATGGAGGCACGCGCAAGCGCCTTACCACAAATCCAAGCTACAGCGCAATTAACTAACAATGTTAAAGTTACCTCATTTGTATTACCAGCATCATTTATGGGAGGTTCTCCAGATGAATTCATTGCAATTCGTGCTGGTCAAACTTGGGGATCTGTATTACAAGTAACGCTTTCCCAACAGATTTATAACCAACAATTATTTGCGGGTTTGAAAGCAGCTAAAGGAAGTGCTGAGTTGTATAAGATTGCCGCTGAGTTAGCCGAAGAAAATGTATTACAACAAGTTGCAGCTGCCTATTACCAAGTTGTTATCACCAAGCAAAACACAAATGTGTTAGACGCAAATATCAAGCGCGTAAGTGATTTAGAAACCATTTTGGCATCGCAGTATGAGGCAGGATTAGTTCGAAAAGTAGACTTAGATCGTGTACGCGTAAACAAACAAAATTTAGAGGCTAATAAATTAGAATTATTAAACGGCATACAACAGTTAGAAAACTTATTAAAGTACTACATGGGAATGCCTATTTCTGAATCGATATCGATCCCTGAAGCAGCCTTCACAGAATTGGAGCAATTTGCTGGTACAATCACAGGTTCAGAACAGTTTGACATTCAACAATTGTTGACTTACCAAATTCTAAAGAAGAAAGAAGACTTACTTGCCTTAAATGTAAAAGTTAAGAAAGCAGAGTATGTTCCTTACTTATACCTATCCGGTTATTATACTTACAATACATCCTCTAACAAATTTAATTTGTACACCAACAAATCATTAAGTTATGATATGTCAGCTTTTTCATTAAATCTTGCTATTCCGATATTTGATGGTTTAGCCAAACACGCGCGTATTCGTACAGCAAAAGCTGATTTAGAATTACAACGCAAAGAGATGTCAAATACAGAGAATGCTTTACAAATGAGTTATAACAATGCCACTTTCCAGATTCAAAATAGTTTGAAGACCATTGAGGCACAATTATCGAATAAATCATTGGCACAAGATGTATATGATATGACAAATGCAAACTACCAAAATGGTTTAGCGACTTTGACAGATGTAATCAATGCAGAAGCGGAATTAGTAACCGCACAAAACAGTTACAATGAGGCTCTTTTAAAATTAAAAGTAGCACAAATTGAATTGTTAAAAACAAGTGGTAAAATTGGAACATTATTAAACTAATTAGAGCAGATAAGCTTAAAAGAATATGAAAAAAATAATAACTACCGTTGTCGTTATTGCTGGATTAGGTTTAACCATCGGTTATGTATTGACCAACAATCGCAAGAAAAATCTAGAAAAACAACAAGTTGCCGTTGCATCCAATGCAAAAGTACTTGTAAAAGCATATACTTTAAAGAAAGAAGCATATGATATGGACTTTACAGCGAATGGTAATTTAATTGCCAATCAAGACCTCAAATTAATGAGTGAAGCAAACGGTCGCATCATTTCTATCAGCGTAAAAGAAGGAGATCGTGTATCACAGGGTCAAGTTTTAGCTACAGTTGAGTCTACTTATGCTAACATTGATTTAAAAAATGCACAAGAAGCATTAGAAAAATACAAAATTGATCAAAAGCGATTGGAAGCATCCTTTAAAACTGGAGGAGTTACTCAATCACAGCTTGATGAAATACGTTTAGCAGTTACTAACACTGAGAATTCCGTAGCACAAGCAAAAAAACGATTGTCTGACAATACGATCAAATCACCAATTTCAGGAATCATCAATAAAAAATATATTGAAGTAGGATCATTTGTAGGAGCTGGAGCTTCTCCCCTATTTGATATCGTAGATGTATCACAATTGAAATTAAAAGTAAACGCAAACGAAAAGCAAGTAGTTCAATTATCTTTAGGGACGCCTGTTGAAGTTAACGTACCCGTTTTTCCAGATCAGATGTTTAACGGTAAAGTGTCCTTTATTGCACCAAAAGCCGATCAAAGTTTAAACTATCCTGTTGAAATTCTTTTATCAAATACAAAAGGTTCGCCATTAAAAGCAGGTATGTATGCAACAGCATCTTTTAAATTTGGAGATCAAACACCAATTATGGCCATTCCACGTACAGGATTTGTTGGAGCGATTAGCAACAATGAGGTATTTGTAGTTGAAAATGGAAAAGCCGTATTGAAAAAAGTAGTTGCAGGTTTATCATTTGGAGACATGGTTGAAATCCTTGACGGATTAAATGAAGGAGAAGTAATTATCACTTCAGGCCAAATCAACTTAGTAAATGGTACTCCAGTAGAGATTGTGAAATAGTTCTATTTCAAGGAACAAAATAAAAATGTAGACATGAAAATAGCAGATATTTCCATTAGAAGACCATCCTTAGTGATTGTGATCTTCACCGCACTTACCCTTTTTGGTTTAATCTCCTATTCATCATTGAATTATGAGTTAATTCCAAAGTTTACACCGGGTGTTATTTCCATTACGACTGTTTATCCAGGAGCTGCTCCTGGAGAGGTAGAGAATACAGTAACCAAGAAAATAGAGGATGCGATTTCCTCTATGGAAAAGGTTAAGAAAGTTGATGCGATTTCATTTGAAAGCGTTTCTTTAGTTACCATTACTTTAACAGATAAAGCTAATGTTGACCTTTCATTAAATGATGCACAACGAAAGATTAATGCGATCATTTCCGATTTACCAGACGATGTAAAAGAGCCATCTTTGAATAAATTTTCATTAGATGACTTACCAATCATGACTATCGCTGCCACATCTAATATGGATGCAGCATCGTTTTATGACATGATGGATAAGCGAATTCAACCTGCTTTAGCACGTGTAAACGGTGTTGCTCAGGTAAACCTTGTCGGAGGATCAGAAAGAGAGATTCAAATTAACATTGACCCCTTAAAATTAGAAGGTTATAACCTTACTATTTTACAGGTTCAACAAGCTTTAATGACTTCCAACTTAGATTTCCCAACGGGAAGTGTTAAATCAAGAGAGACAGACGTTCTCATCCGTTTAGCTGGTAAATTCAAGAATTTGGAGGAAATCAGAGATTTGGTAATTAGCCGAACTACGGATGGCGGACAAGTTCGTTTAAAGGATGTAGCTGACGTACAAGATTCACAAAAAGACGCTGAAAAAATTGCACGTGTGAACCAAAAAAGTGCGATTGCAGTAGAGATCATCAAGCAAAGTGATGCCAACGCCGTTCAAGTATCCGCAGATGTTCGTAAACTATTAACACAAGTAGAAGAAGATTATAAAGCATATAACATCCAGTTAGACGTTGCAAATGACTCCTCTACTTATACAATGGAATCAGCCAATGCGGTAGTATTTGACCTTTTCTTGGCGATTGCCTTAGTAGCGATTATCATGATGTTATTCTTACATTCATTCCGTAACGCGGTTATCGTAATGATTGCGATTCCGATTTCCTTAATTGCAACTTTTATAGGTATGGCATGGATGGGATTCTCTTTAAACTTAATGTCTTTATTAGCCCTATCATTGGTAGTAGGTATCCTTGTGGATGATGCCATTGTTGTCATCGAGAACATTTACCGTCACATGGAGATGGGTAAAAACAAGGTACGAGCTTCACTTGATGGAACAAAAGAAATCGGATTTACTGTTGTTTCGATTACTGCGGTAATTGTTGTGGTATTCTTACCAATCGCATTATCAACAGGTATGGTAGTAAACGTTTTGCGTGAATTCTGTTTAACCATTGTAATTGCCGTAATATTCTCCTTATTCACATCATTTACGGTAGTTCCATTATTAACTTCTCGATTTGGTAAATTAGAGCATGCATCTAACAAAACACTTTGGGGTCGTTTTGTGTTATGGTTTGAAAAACAAATTAAGAACTTTACCAACTTTATAGGTGGTATTCTTGAATGGTCATTAAATCATAAATTTGTTACCTTGACCATCGTAATGGTGCTTTTGGTTTCATCTTTTATGTTGGTACCTTATAAGTTTATCTCTTCTGAGTTTTTCCCTCAATCTGACCGTGGTGAGTTCTTACTACAAATAGAAATGCCTAAAGACGCATCATTGGAGCAAACGAACCAAATGATGATGCAAGCGGAGCAATTTTTAGCGAGTAAGCCAGAGGTTAAAACAATGATTACAACAGTTGGTCAAAGTTCAGATGGAATGGTTTCGACAACCGCAACAGCCTACAAAGGAGAGATTAAAGTTCAATTAGTTGACAAAAAAGACCGTGCAGACGATGGGGTTATTTTTGCGGCTAAATTGAAGAATGCTTTATCTGAAGAATTGATTGGAGCGAAAATTAAGACGGCTCAGATTGGTGCACTAGGTACTGCTGAAAATGCACAAATCGAAATGATCGTTATCGGTTCTAACTTGGATACGGTTTATAACTATGCAACTCAAGTGATGGATGTTTTAAGAGACATACCAGGAACCGCAGAAGTACGTTTATCTGTTGAATCGGGTAACCCAGAGGTAACGGTAACCGTTGACCGTGACAAGATGGCTTCTTTAGGATTGAATATGGGTACTGTTGGTCAGACCATGCAGCTTGCATTCAATGGTAATACAGACAACTCTTACCGTCAAGGTGAATATGAGTATGATATCAACGTACGTTTCCATGACTTTAGTCGTAAAAGCATTGATGATGTAAGTAACATTACTTTTATGAACAACATGGGACAATTAATCCGTTTAACACAATTTGCTGAAGTTAAGGAAGGTTCAGGACCAACACAACTAGAGCGTCGTGATAAAAATGTTGCTGTAAAAGTTCGTTCTCAAGCAATTGGTCGTGCGGATTCTGATATTATTGCGGAATGGGAAGACAAAATCGATTCGATTCAAAAACCATTGGGTGTATCCTACATCTGGGGTGGTAACATGGAAAATCAGCAAGAAGGATTTGGAACATTAGGAATTGCCTTACTTGTATCTATCCTTTTAGTTTACTTCATCATGGTTGCTTTATACGATTCATTCGTTCATCCACTTGTTGTATTATTCTCCCTGCCATTGGCGATTATTGGAGCATTGCTTGGTTTAGCATTATCGAATAGTTCATTGAACATTTTCACCATTCTTGGTATGATTATGTTGATTGGTTTGGTTGCTAAGAACGCGATTATCCTTGTCGACTTTACCAACCAGCTTAGAGCAGAAGGTAAATCAGTTAGAGAGTCATTACTTCTTGCCAACCGTGCTCGTTTACGTCCAATCTTGATGACAACGATTGCGATGGTAATTGGTATGCTACCTATTGCATTAGCTTCTGGAGCAGGTGCAGAATGGAAAAACGGATTAGCTTGGGTAATTATTGGAGGTTTGTTATCTTCCTTATTCTTGACACTAATTGTAGTACCAGTGATCTATCTATTGTTTGAAAATATATTGGATAAATTAGGAATGAATAAACCTAAACTTCCAATTGATGAATTGTTAAATGAAGATTACGATCATAAAGAAGTATTAGAATACTAAAATACACTATCAATAATCACAAAGAAGGGACTCCATGGAGTCCCTTCTTTGTTTAACTACAAAAGAATGATTCCAAATTACTGCAAATCAAACACAAAGAGCCACACAACCCAATCAAATAAAGCCAAAATACTTTATCTTTATAAATAAAAGAAATGAAATTCCATTATAGCTTAAGTGAAAAAGATTTAGTTGATTATTTCATCTATAAAATCGATGCTGATCCAAAACGTAGACAACGTACCCAAGTTGTGATACTAATCATTTCTTTATTTTATTTTTTTCTTGGTCTAAGTAATCTATTTCGTGAAAAATATGCTGTCGCTATTCTTTTCATTGCTTTAGGAGTTATTTTCTACTTTACGATTAACCCTTTAAATAAGTGGTACACTCAACTATTCTTTAAGAAAAAAATACGTAAAGATTTACAGGCTCATATTGGACAGCACACCCATCTTTCATTTGAAGACGCTAAGATTGTTATCACAGATGACACACATACAGGCGTACAATCTTACCCTATTTCATCCATTGAAAAGATTGTTAAATTGAAAACGGTTACCTTGATTTTATTAACGAATAACGAGAGTATCATCATTTCCAATGAAACGATATCTCCGCGTGCTGAATTTGATCAAAAACTAATTTCCTTTAGCCAACGCTATCATTTAGAAATCATATCGAAAGAAAAATAAGTTTCTTCCTTAGCTTGTTGCAGCATACGCCTGCTTCATAATTTCTAATGCTTTTTTCATTTCATCCACAGACAGATTTCCAAAACCCAATCGCAAGGCTGTTAGCTTTCGATTTTGATATAAGCAATGGCGTGGAATAAAAAGGTCCTTCTGTTTACAATAATCAGCCCATTTGGTTAAAGAAAAAGATCTTTTAAAACTTATCCAGATTGCCAATCCACCGGAAGGAATGCTAAACTCTATTTCACCAGCGAAAATTTCATCTAAATTGATTAGACATGCATTGCGACGTTCTTTATAGGTCTTGAGCATCTTTTTCATTTGTCGATTCATTTCGCCTGATTCTACCCATTCCCCTAAAGCTTGTTCAATAATTATATCGCCATGTCCTTCTAATAGGCCTAAATGCTTTTCAACTTCATTGATCACATAATCTGGAGCAAGAACAAAAAACGTTTGGAAAGTTGGCAACAGAGATCGCCCAAAGGCACCGATATAAACAACCCTCCCATTTTTACATTGAGCAATTAATGGTTCAAGGCTTTTTCGTTCAAAATAAAACTCTTCTTCCCTCTCCTCTTCAATGATCACGAAGTCCATTTTCTCGGCAAGCTCTATCAGTTTTGTTCTTCTTTCTTGTGCTAACGTGACGGTATTTGGATAATTATTTTGGGGATTAATATAAATGAATTGAAAGTCTCCTTTTTTGAAATGTTCTTCTATATAATCAACATCCAAGCCTTTTTCATCCATAGGCACAGTCTTAACCTTAGCACCAACTTGCTGTAGAATCATATTAGCTGAAAAAAAACTTAGTTCTCCTACCAGAACTACATCCGATTTATTCAACAGTATTTGACCAAGAATAAACAATAGCATTTCAGCACTTCTACCTCTAATGATTTGAGATCTAGTAACAGAAATCCCTCTTGTATTCTGTATATGTCTTATCAATTTGTCTTTCAATACATCGGTATTATTAAACTGTTGATCCCCAAGTTTGCGAAGTATTTGCTTTCTTTTTAATGAATTTCTATACATTCTTGTTAACTCATCCATTGAATTTAAACGATAATCAGGTTGACCATCATTGATCGATAAGGAACAATTATGAGATTCAAACGGTGAATCCATCAAATTGGACTGTTTGACCTTTATTGGATAAACTTCCTGCGAAAGCGTGAAGCCTTCAGTAGCTAACTGAAAATCTATTTGATGCTTATGAGTTGGCAGAACATACGAGCCAACACTTTCTTTCATACTAATCCAACCTTGAGCTTCAAGTTCTTGATAAGCGGCAATAATGGTTTTGCGATGTACCCCTAATTTATCAGCCAACACACGCGTTCCCGGTAATTTCACTCCGACTGTGAGTTTACCTTTTTCTATGCCATTAATCATGACTTTTACGATCTGCAAGTAAAGAGCCTCTTTAGCAGAACGATCGATACTAATGGAATCATAAAAGTGAAAAAGAACCGGACTACTCATATTTACAAAAGTGGACTACAAATTATTGTTCTAAAGATACAACATTTGCACTACAAAAATATTCCGAAAAGGAAATTGAAATAAAGAAAGATGAAAGTTTACCCTTTAATTATTCTACTAATACTTAGTCTTCCAATGCAATTGATTGCACAAAGAGACACCGTTAAAATACAAAAAGTGGATATCGTAAAAAGTAAAATACAATTACAAGACCCTCATTCCGCTCGAAATATTGAAGTAATCACTCGTCAACAAATAGAACAACTTCCCGTAAAGACATTGCAAGAACTCCTTTCCTATGTTGGTGGAATTGATTTACGTCAGCGTGGTCCTTTCGGAAGCCAAGCTGATATTAGTATTGATGGTGGTTCATTTGAGCAAACGTTAGTATTACTCAATGGAATAAAAATGACCGATGCGCAAACAGCTCATAATATGTTGAATATCCCCGTGCCGTTAGATGCCATTGAACGCATTGAGATACTAAAAGGTCCGGCTGCACGCGTTTACGGAATAAATTCACTAACGGGTGCAATCAACATTGTTACCCTCTCTACAGACCAACGTTTCTTGGCTGTAAACGCCTATGGAGGTTCCTCTTTTCAACCTAAAGAAGCCGGTGATGGAAAAGGACTTTACGGAGGAGGAGGACTACAACTAACGGCCAATTATGCAAAAGAAAAGCAGCGTCACTTATTGGCAATAAGCCAAGATATTTACAATGGGCAGCGCTATAATAGCGCTCAAAATAACACGCGATTATTTTATACTGGTAAATATACCCTTCGTCCAAACCATACTTTACATTGGCTAGGTAGTTACACCCATAATTCTTTTGGAGCGAATGGATTTTACGCAGCACCAGGAGATCGAAATTCACAAGAAATTGTCCAGACCGCTTTATTTAACGTTGGAAGTACCCACCAATGGAAAAACTTTAAACTACGAACCAACGTAAGCAACCGCTATACAGATGACGATTATCGTTATTTTAAAGATCAGTTAGACAAAGCACGATCACGTCATTATTCCAATGCCTTTTCGTTTGAACTAAAAGCAAACTATTTGACATCATTTGGAACATTTGGTTTAGGTTATGAAGTAAGAATGGAGCAAATTAACAGTTCAAACATTGGAAAACATCAACGAGAAAATCAGGGAGTTTATGCGGATTACAAGCATTTATTATGGAAAAAATTAAACACAAATATTGGAGCGTATGTCAACTACAATTCTAATTTTGGATGGCAAGTTTATCCAGGTGTTGACCTAGCCTATTTATTTTTACCTAGATGGAAATTGAATGTAAGTGCGGGTTCTGGCCAGCGTATACCATCCTTCACGGACTTATACCTAAACCAAAAACCAGGCAATGTCGGGAATCCGGACTTGAAACCAGAAACAGCCTGGCAATACGACGCATCGATTCATTACACTTATAAAACATTAAAAGTTAAAGCTTCCTATTTCTATAGAAACATCGATCAATTCATCGATTGGGTAAGAGATTCAGTAAGCCAGCCCTACTCCCCTGTTAATTTTGGACAAAACCAAATACAAGGAATCAACGCATCCATACAGCAAACATTTCGTTTTAAAAATGAGCAACATATTAGCTATCAGATGAGTTATAATTACTTAAAACCGAATTTAAAAACGGCCAACACCTTTTCAAAATATGTACTAGAATCCCTTCGTCACCAAATAATTATTGGGATCAACTATGGGATCAAAGATTTTCAGATTGGCGTGAATGGTCGATACATAGAGCGTGAACTAAATGACCCCTATCTTTTGCTAGATTTGCGAGCGAGTATGAAAATCAAAGCGTTTCAAATTTACTTTGACCTTTCGAACCTACTCCAAACACGGTATAAAGAAGCGGGTGCGGTTCCTATGCCTCCACGCTGGTTTTCGTTAGGTCTGCGCTATAAGCTAGCTTAAATTGCCCCTATATTTCCCAAAAATAAAACTCATTTTATTTGAAAAATACTTACATTTAGACCACAACAGAATTACTATGATTAGAAAATGGAAAGCGACCTTTGCGTTGTACAATTTTTTCAACTATAAACGTTTAAAGCAAAATATCCCTCTTTATAAGAAGATTGGATTAAAAAAGTTTTACTTCTCCCCTATTTCTAGTCAGGATTTTGAAAATATCGACCCACAGCTTTTGGCTCCTGATTCCAAGAAAAATCAAGTGCCTTTGTCTGAAGATGAATCCGATAAGGTCTCTTTTTTCAATGACAATGGTTACGTTATTTTTGATCAATTTCTAAGCTCTGATCTTGTTGATGCTGTTAATAATGAGATCGATCAAATGTTAGCAGATGGAACCGTAAAATTCCGATATGGAAACAAAATAATGTTTGCTTATCAAAAAAGTGATTTGCTCCGTAGAATTGGTGAAGACCCAACCATTAATAACGTTCTGTCCTATCTTATACAGGGAAATCCAATTCTTTTTCAAAGTATAAACTTTAAAACGGGCAGTCAACAAAAAACACATTCAGATTCCATCCACATGACAACTTTTCCTTTGGGAGGCTTACTAGGTGTTTGGATTGCATTAGAAGATATTGACGAAACCAATGGTGCGTTACACTACTACCCAGGTAGTCATAAATTACCTTATTATTTGAACAAGGATTATGATAATTTAGGTACAAAATTTAAGATTGGTCCGAAGGATTACACCCATTATGAAAAGATGATGGAAGAAAAAATTAAGGAAAATCAACTTCAAAAGACCATCTTCAAAGCAAAAAAAGGAGATCTATTAATATGGCATGCTAATCTTTTTCACGGTGGAGAGCCACATATTGATAAAACAAAAACGCGCAAGAGTATGGTTTTTCATTATTATGATGATCATTGTATTTGTTATCATGAAATTACACAGCGACCTGCTTTAATGGACGTGAAATAAGACAAAACACTACAAAACAACATTTTAAAGAATACAAATAGGATTTATCATACAATTCCTATCAAACTTTAAGTTTTAAATAACAAAATCAGTATCAGTTAGTTAAAAAAAAAGTGGAACTTTGTACCATAAATAGGAAGAATACATAGTGTAGAGGATATAGTGATATAGCTCTTAATGTGTTGAGTAGTGGTTAGGATTTTTTAGAGTGTTGAAAATTATTCTTCCTATTTTTATTCCATATTTTGACATAAGTTTTAGTTTTTTAAAACCTTCCCCTTTCATCAGAACTTTCCAAAGAAATAAAGGCGTTTTTTATCTTTTCTTAAATTCTCTGTAATTTAGAAACATGAAACGCTTACAGAAGATTTGCAGTTCTAAGTCTTAAGTTCTAAGGAAGGACGAAGTAACAATTTAAAAGTACGAATGATGATTGAAGGGGCTATGCTTGTGACCTTTCCTAACACTGACCAACCTATTTCACGGGTCTACTTCTGTACTTTACATACCACGATCTATTTTAGGCCCAAAATGATCCTATAGAACATCCCTTCGTTAAAAAACTTAAAATTTGACACAGCTTTGCTCAAGGCATGTACTCGTTTCCTTATTTTAGTTTTCTAAATTCTACCGAATGCTTCTAAAGGAACGAATAACAGCTGAACGGGTCTTTTCTGGAACAGGAAAATATTTTCTATTTGCACTATTTGACTGCTCTTTAGCTTATTACGCCGATGAGATTATTTTAAGTCGTTTTTTCACTTTTCCAGCATTTATTCCAGCTACACTAGGTACGGTTTTAGCTTTCTTTATTGGTTTTAACAACAATCAATCCTACGACAGATGGTGGGAAGCCCGCAAAATATGGGGATCTATAGTGAATAACTCCAGAACCTTCACACGTCAAATACTCACCTTTGTACAGGACAAAGGTAACCCCGAAATAAAGGCTCAAAAACGGTACATGGTTAAACGTCACATTACTTATTTGTACGCTTTAAAAATGAATCTTCGCAATGAGCCTGATAAATACTTCTACAAACACATTAGTGATCTGGATTATGTCAAAGTTAAACATCAAACCAACTTGCCTAACGCTTTGTTAATGTGTCAATCGGACGACATTCTTCACTTATATGAAAAAGGCTACATCGACCAAATACAATTTTTAGAACTGAATAAAATGCTTACGGAACATACGAATGATTTAGGTGCATCAGAACGCTTAAAAAACACCGTTTTCCCTACAGTCTATAATTTCTATTCAAAATACTTCATTTGGATTTTTATTTATTGCGCAACTATGTCCATGGGGAACGGTGTAGGAATATGGGCCATTCCGTTTGGAACATTAATCGGCTACGCATTTTTCACCATCCAATCATTAGGACAACTATTGGTTAATCCATTTGAAAAAGACAATAAAATGGGTATTCCTTTAGATTCTATCACACGGACAATTGAAATTAATCTCTTGGAAATGTTAAAAGAAAAAGACATTCCTGAGCCTATTCAAAGTGTAAGAGGCGAATACATTATGTAACATATCCCGCTATTTCTAAACGTCCTGTTTAGAAAAAAACTATAAACCATAAATATGAAACACACCTACCACATCCACGGAATGAGTTGCCAAGGTTGCAGCAGCCACATAGAAGAGATTATTTCAACAGTGAAGGGGTTTCATCTGTAAAGATAGATTTTGATAACGCTACTGCTACTATAGAAATGAAAGATCATATTGACCTAATTGTATTTCAAGAAGCATTAAAAAAGGACGGAGACAAATACAGTATTCACAACTTAACAGAGACGATTTCCAGTTCCACTCCTCACCAAAAACCAGCCGGTACAGGAACAGGTATCTTCTATTGTCCCATGCATTGTGAAGACACCAAAACATATACACATGCGGGAGACTGTCCTGTTTGTGGTATGGACTTAATTGAAGAGCATAACCTAAATACCACAGTAACACAAATGTGGACCTGCCCAATGCATCCTGAAATAGTAAAAGATGCAGCAGGATCTTGTCCCATTTGCGGCATGGATTTGGTTCCCTTACAACCGGATATTTCAGCTGAAGAGAAGATTTACCGAAATCTATCCAAAAAGTTTTGGCTTGCTACAGCATTCACCATTCCAATCTTCTTGATTGCAATGAGTGAAATGATACCAGGCAATCCTATTTATCAAATTATGGGGCAACAAGAATGGAATTGGGTACAATTTGTACTTTCTATACCTGTTGTATTCTATGCTTCTTGGATGTTCTTTACACGAGCCTACAAAAGTATAAAAACATGGAACCTTAACATGTTTACCCTAATTGGTATCGGAGCGGGTATCGCTTGGTTATTTAGTGTATTCGGTATCCTTTTTCCTTCTGTTTTCCCGGATCAATTCAAATCTTCCACAGGAGCCGTTCATATTTATTTTGAAGCAACAACCGTGATTTTAACCCTAGCATTATTGGGTCAATTACTAGAAGCTCGTGCACATAGCAAAACCAATTCAGCTGTTAAAGAATTGTTGAAATTTGCACCAAATACCGCTACTAAAATTGAAAATGGAGAAGAAAGAGAAGTAAGTGTAGAATCAATAGAATTGAATGATATACTAAAGGTTAAACCAGGTGAAAAAATTCCAGTCGATGGGATAATTACGGAAGGTGACACCACTGTTGATGAATCAATGATTTCAGGTGAACCCATTCCTATTAATAAAACCAAGGGAGACAAAGTAAATAGTGGAACGATAAATGGAAATCAAACTTTTTTGATGAAAGCCGATAAAATTGGCAACGAAACCCTTCTTTCTCAAATCATACAAATGGTAAATAATGCCAGTCGTAGTCGTGCGCCAATTCAGAATCTTGCAGACAAAGTTTCTAGTTATTTTGTACCAATAGTTGTCGTTGTATCGCTACTAACATTTGCTATTTGGGCTATTTGGGGCCCTTCCCCATCATTTGTGTACGCTTTGGTAAACGCTATTGCGGTACTCATCATTGCTTGTCCATGCGCATTAGGTTTAGCAACTCCCATGTCAGTGATGGTAGGGGTTGGCAAAGGAGCTTTGAATGGCGTTTTAATAAAAAATGCAGAATCTTTAGAAAAATTACATAAAATAGACACTTTAATTATTGATAAAACAGGAACCATAACCGAAGGAAAACCTACTGTAGAGTGTGTTTACACATTTGACAATGGCTACACGGATATTGAGATCCTACAGCATATTGTTTCCTTAAACTTAAATAGTGAACACCCTTTAGCAAAAGCGACTATAAACTACGGAAAAGAACAACATATAGAAAAAATCAAAACATCTGAATTTATTGCTGTTACTGGAAAAGGTGTGAAAGCCTTTATCAAGGAAAAGGAAGCCGCGTTGGGTAATGCTAAAATGATGGAACATGTTAAGGCAACGATCTCATCAGCGATGGAACAATCCGTTGCCAACTTTCAAAAACAAGGTAAAACCGTTTCCTACCTTGCTATAGATAATGTGGTGGTTGGATACATCGTTATTGGTGACAAAATAAAACCGACTAGTGCTAGAGTTATCAAGACTTTGCAAGATAAAGGAATAGAAGTTATCATGTTAACGGGAGATAATAAAGAAACCGCACAATCAGTGGCAACCGTTCTAAATTTGAGCCATTTTAAAGCAAGTATGCTACCCGAAGACAAATTGAATGAGGTAGAAAAGCTACAGAAATCGGGCAAAATAGTTGCTATGGCTGGTGATGGAATCAACGATGCTCCTGCGTTAGCAAAAAGTGACGTGGGAATCGCGATGGGAACGGGAACAGATGTCGCCATAGAAAGTGCAATGATAACCTTAGTGAAAGGGGATTTAGAAGGCATCGTCAAAGCGAGAAATCTAAGTGATGCAGTGATGAAAAACATAAAACAAAATCTCTTCTTTGCATTAGTTTATAATGTAATAGGCGTGCCAATCGCGGCAGGTGTACTTTTTCCTTTTTTCGGAATCTTATTATCTCCCATGATTGCTGCACTGGCAATGAGTTTTAGCTCCGTTTCTGTAATTGGAAATGCACTACGACTAAAAAGCGCAAAAATCTAAGAGATTACATCGATCGAAATTCTATCTTAAAGCTTTCTTTTAAGTCAGAATACTTATCCTTTTTTGACGATCCAGCTCTGAGTTGGGTCGTTATGTAATTCAGCGATAAATATTTCATGAAAATCTACAGGTATTTTCATCGTATTAGTAATTGAAAATTGTAAGATGTATTGCCAAAAACAACGAATTACTCCTGCGTGCGCAACAATCAGAATTTTAGAATGTCCTTTTGTTAAACAATCTTGAATAAAAGCCTTAACACGTTGGTTCAATTCCACTAAATTTTCACCTTGATGTTCTTTATAATTATCCAAATGTTCAGACCATACTTTTAAATCTTCTACTGGAATAGTATCCCATTTTTGGTTTTCCCAACTTCCAAAATTAATTTCCTTTAACCGATCATCTAACAAAGGAATTCCCCTATTTAAATATTGAGCTAATTTTACGCAACGCTTTAGTGGACTGGAATAAACCTCATCAAAATCATTTGGTAGAGAAACATCATAAAGCGCAGCCTCTTGCTCAAAAGAATTTGCAACATCGACATCCGTTTGTCCATAACAAATGCCTTTTTCTACCCCCACTCTTGTATGTCGAATTAAATAAACTTGCATATTGCCAATACGGATAAAAGAATAATGACTTCACTTATTTGTTCCATTGCGCCTAAACAATCACCTGTATATCCACCTATCCATTTTCGGAGGTAAGCTTTGAAATAAAATAGCAAAAAGACCAATGGAGCTACTACAATTCCGAATAAAGGAGAATAATAAAACATGAAAACCAACAAAGGAAATAACCCCAATAAAGTTGCGATAAATGCATCAATTGGTCTATGTTTTTTAGCAATTGGTTTTGCTTTACTTTTTTCATCTTCTCGAACATAAGGTAAAATAAAAGAAACTTGAATAGCTGTAGTACGCGCTAAAGAATGATAAACGATAAATACTAAACCTAAAAAAAAGGGGGCATCCATTGATTCTTTTGCAATATAAATTAAGGCTGAAATTTTCAATAATAGTTGAAGAATAGTGGCGACCATACCGTAAGTCCCCACTCTGCTATCTTTCATAATATCCAAAATCCGTTCTTGTGTCCATCCACCGCCAAAGCCATCAAAGAAATCGGCTAAACCATCTTCATGAAATGCTCCCGTAATCAACATTCCTACCAACAACGAAACAATTACCGCTATTTCTACTGGCAAAACTAGGCTTGTTAACCACAGAAAAACAAAACTAATTGCCCCTACAATGTAACCAATAAAGGGGAAATATCGGGTCGCTTTGTTTAATTCATCGTCACTATAAGGTAGATTTAAAGCAACAGGAATACGCGTATAAAACTGAAGAGCCGTTAAAAACAGATGGAGTTGATTTTTCATTTAATCCTTATTAGAGACGTTCGCATCTTCAAAACTAGCCATTTCAGTCAAAAAACGAACCGCACTTTCAATAATCGGATACGCAATTGCACATCCTGTTCCTTCCCCCACTCTTAAATTTAATTGAACCAAAGGTTTGACATTTAAATAGTCAAGCGCATCTTTATGTGCTTTCTCTCCGGACATGTGGCAAAAAACTGCATTGTTTTTAATGGTTTGGTCCTCAAAATAAAGAATCATAAACGCTGCTGTTGCAATAAATCCATCAATAAGGATTAACATGTTATTGCGATAAGCTTCTTTCATCGCTCCGACCATTTGTGCAATCTCTAAGCCTCCATAACATTGTAAAATCGCTAATGGTGAAATCGCTTCCTTTTTATGTTTATCCTGTACAGCTTTAAGTATTTGAACTTTGTGTTTAAGTTGTTCATCATTTACTCCCGTTCCTCGACCTGTGTAATCTTCAACAGGTTGTTGCAACAAAGCAGCTAAAATCAGGGAAGACGAAGAAGTATTACCTATTCCCATTTCCCCAAAACCAATACAATTACATCCTTCTTTTGCCACTTGGAGAACAACATCCGCTCCTTTTTCCAAACACTTTTCTAATTGTTCATCCGTTAAAGCCTTTTCGTGCAACATGTTGTTTGATCCTTGCCCTTGTTTTTGATGTATTAAATCGGGATGAGTTGGTAAATCACCCTTTACGCCCGCATCCACAATTTTTAAACGAATCTCATGTTGCCTGCAAAACACATTGATTGCCGCCCCTCCATTTAAGAAATTCACTACCATCTGAAAGGTGACTTCACTTGGATATGCGCTTACCCCTTCGGCAGTTATCCCATGATCTGCTGCAAACACAAATAAATGCGGTTGAGTTAATTGGGGAGTTAAAGTTTGTTGTACGGTTGCAATTTGAAAAGCCAATTGTTCCAAGTCTCCAAGTGCTTTTAAAGGCTTTGTTTTTAGATCTATTTTCTTTTGTATTTGTTCGTTAAGCATAAGTTGTTTTTTGTAAAATATATAAGCGAGTTTTTAGGCTCGCTTTTTTGTTTCTAGTATTTAATCAATTTACTGTATTGACTCACTTGACCTTCCTTATCAAATTGAATGAAGTAAGTTCCTGAATGAAAGTTCGAAATATCAATAATTTCTGATCTGTTTTCCATTCGTACCTCCAAAACTTTTTTACCACTTAAATCTAAAAAAATTACCGTTCCAAGTTGATTTGTCTCAATCATTATTTGCCCAGACTGTGTTGGATTCGGAAATACTTTTACATTCATTTCCTTTACGTTCAAGATCGATAATCCACTTTCTATACGTAGAGAAGATTCCGCTTCACATCCTTCTTCATTCCTTACAATAACTTGGTATTCTCCACTTTCTTCAATGGAGAAAGTCGATGCATTAGAAAGAAGCACACCCTCTTTATACCATTCAATATGAAAATAAGGTTGTTGTACTTGCAAAACGCCTTGCTCAATCGAGATAATAGGCGATTCTATGAATGAACTTTGAATTTTAAATGTATCGCTATAATGAGTACAGTTGTAAAAATAGCTAGCTATATACTCCCCGGCTTCACGCACTTGTAATTGACTTTCATTAGAGGAAATATTCCAACTCCTATTTTGAGCTGATTCGGGAATTTCTAGACTAACCTCCCAATCCAATTGATTACAAAATAAGCTATCCATTACCACACTTGCACTAACACGCGCTGGAGTTGCCACCACAACATCATTTGGTAATCCTTGCGTAAGTATTCCATTATTGCCCGTTGCTGCAGCAAATGACAATTCTGTTACCGTATCTTGAAATTGGCACGCCAAACCGATTAGGTCAGGTTGGTTGATTCTTGCAAAATAACGATAGCTATTAAATCCCATACTATTGATATTGGAGGCCACATAAATCTTACCATCTGGAGCCAATTTCATGTCACAATATTGTCCAGAATTACCTAGGAATGTTTTTGCTTCGGGTTGTCCTATTCGATCTAAGTCATATTGATAAACGCGTCCAGGAGAAGAAATCTCTTGCAGATACAGTAATTTACCTTTTGGTGAAAACGTTCCTCCATAAGCATTAATAACATCTATCAATTGCGCATTTGTAACTACACCAGTCGCCGGATCAAAATCATAGATTTCTGTTCCGATATTTTGCCCCCCTACTGAAAAAGTATTGGTCATTACTTTACGCCCATCAGGAGACACCTTCATAACCCCTTGATTATAAGCTAAGCCAGGCAAATCACCCACATGAGAAATAACTGCATTGGTATCCAATCCATTATCGGTAATGTGATATGAAAAAAATGTGGGTGAACTATTTCCATGTACCAGTAGCCAGATATCATTATTACATCCTTTAGCAACGGTCATCTTTTCGGTTAACCCATTTTTTAAAACGGTTCTTCTCCAATGAAAAGTGGTATCTATATCCCCATTTCCATTATCCAATGACATATCAATCACATTCGCAAATAATCGACAATTGGAAACTGGAGTTAAAGAGAATACTAAATAACGATTTTGATTATTGGGAATCGGAACAATTACGGAGGATTGGGTTGTTGAAACGGTATTTAAGCCAGAGCCATTGATATTTGTTCCATTGGGCATTAGTATTCCTTGGGCATTCCACACATTTGTTCCATTTGTACAAAATTGAAATACACCATGCTCGTTACTAACCGAAGCAGAACCCTCATTAGCGTTTGTTAAACCTGTGTTGATAATAGTTGATGGGGAGGTATTAAAGTCAATTCCTTTTTTACCGCCAACTGCCCACACTTTACTTTGTGGAACATTGTATTGAGCCATTGTTGCTGGGCTAACACCCAAAAAGGACAAAATAAGTCCAAGACCATACTGAAATTTAGTCATATCTGTATTGTATTAATTTACTAAAACAATGCAGCTTTTGACAGAATAAAATGGAAATACTATGTAGGTCAAACAACCTACGATACTATTGCCGCTTTTCCTCCGAAAGCTTAACATAAAACTTAATGGCTGGTCTTCTGACTTAAGATCTCTTTATTTGCCTTCCCATTGATTATAGCAACAGTGACGTTTAAATAAAGCCAATATCTAATAGATATTTGATCTAATACAGCTACGGGGATAGTGGCAGAATCGCACTGCCTTCCCAATTAAACTCATGATGAAAATGAGTACCTACTAAGCGCCACAAAGGTATATAGAAAAATCAGTAGAATTAAACCTAAAACTGATATAAATTAGCTTTAGCATGGAAAAAAGGATTAATCCCAAATATAAGTTGTTAACTGAAAGAGTAATATAATACGATTTAAACCGCTAAAAAATATAGTTCAGATATTCATTTATTGTCTTTAATAATTAACTGAACACCTAACAATATTCATACTGGGTTACCTTTTCCTTTTTTTTTCGTCATTTTATTGATTATTTTCAATTAAAATGAAAAAAAATGAAAAACAATAACTACTACAAAATCGGAAATATCCTTTATTGTTTTGGAATTTCCTTTTTGATGGGTATTGCGTTTTTACCTTCGACTTACGCACAGACGTCAAAGCAGGCCAAAACATCACCTACTCAATCAACAGCAAGCACTACTCCATCTTCTTTTAGCACGGATTCAAAAGAAGACATTAGCAAGAGAACTCGCATCTCTAAAAACTTCATTAATGCAGATGGTACACGAACTGCACAAATTGGAGGAAACTACCATTACAAAGATGCGAATGGTCAATGGCAAGATATCGATTTGAACATCGCCGTTAATGCAGACGGTTCGTTTTCTAACGTGAAAAACAATGTCAAAGTACAGTTTCCAAGAACTGCAGGGGCTGGCATGGTTAACTTCCTAACAGAAGAAGGACAACAATTCAACTTTTGGCGAGATAACAAAATTGCATTTGTAAACAACGGATCAAACTTGGTAACTTGGCAACCTGCAAATGTTACGGGTACTGTGAGCGGACAAAGTTTAAACTATAACAACATTTACCCCTCTATCAACGAACAATTTGTTACAATGGCAGATGGAGTAGAAAACAACTTAATTTTACAAAGTCTTTCTAGTCAAATTTCAAGTTTACCGCAAACAGCAACTATGAGTGTTTCTCATTTTATTCCATTACAAAATGGATGGGTTGTTCGAGATGGTAATGGAACAATTAAAAATGGAAATTTTGAGTCCACTACATTCAGCATTCAAATAGGAGCAATAGAAAATCAGATTTTCTTTGGGCAAACTGTATTATTTGATGCTGCGACGACAAAGGAAAGCGCTATGTTGATTCATTCACCAGCTGAAAAATTATCAGCTCAGGACTTAAACATGATTAATAATCATGTATTAGCGATCAATCATTCCATTCGATTTGTAAATGGAGGTATTGAAGTTACAGACCACATCCCAGCAGCTTGGTTAAAAAATCCAAACCGTCAATATCCCGTAGTGGTTGATCCTACTGTAACAGTAACACCTCCTTCACCTTCATCCAACTTTTATGGACCACTGACGAACTGGTGGGGATTTCAACGACATGCAAGTCTATACCTACAATCAGAAATCGGAAGTTTAGGGACAATCACCAAGTTGGAATATAATAGAACGACCACAACTGGTGTAGTCTCAAATGTACCTGTGACGATTCAATTAAAATCAACAATCGCTACAACATTGGCAAGCGGTGCAACGTGGAATTCTACTACCTATACGAGTGGAATACCAATCGCTTACAATGAAATATTTAACGTTGGAGCAACAGATGGTTGGAAAAGTTTTACTTTAACAACACCTTTTCAATACGATAACGGAAACTTATTGGTTATGGTTAAAGACGTATTTGGAGGAAGTGGTAGTTCAAAAAACTATAACCAGTCCGCATCCATAGCTGGTAGACAGACTTACAATAGAAATGATGTTAGCGACCCTGGTGAGGCAGTCGTAATGACAACAGAAGACTCCCGCTTAACAGAGATCCGTATTACCTATACAGAATTAACACCTTGTACAGGCGTTCCTTTAGAAGCAACTGTTGTTTCAACACACAATGAAATTTGTGCAAACACACCATTTACACTGTCATTACCAAATATAACACTAACGAGTGGAAACACTGTACAATGGCAAACATCTACTGATGGTACAACATGGACAAACGTGGGGGCACCTTCTCTCGGAACATCTTATATTGTCACTACCGGTATAACAGAAGAAACTCAATACAGAGCTATTATTACATGTGAAAATAGTACAGATCAGACAATAGCAACAGCAACAACAATTACAATTAATCCACCATTAGAGTGCTATTGTGAACCAGAGTTTACACCAAATTGTACAGATGGAGATTTGATTCTAAACGTAACTTTTGAATCCATCAATAACCCGACTGATTGTTCTACTAACGGTTACCAAAATTTCAGTTCTTCTACTCCTCATCCAGATGTAAACGCAGGACAATCTTACCCAATCGCTGTACAAGTTGGTAATGGATGGAACTATGAATCAGTTGGAGTATGGTTAGATTACAACCAAAATGGAGTATTAGACTCATTAGAAGGTGAATATATACCTTTAGGAACAGGATCGGGTAATACGATTACTGGGAATATTCCAATTGCTCCTAACGCAGTCGGAGGCCCTACGCGAATGAGAGTCGGGCTAATGGCATCAATATACCCTCTAAATCACTTTAACTGTGGACCTTTAACTGCCATTGAAAACTTCGGAGAAATCGAAGATTACACTGTTAATATCATTCCTTTACCGATCGAAAGTATAACGGTAACAACTGTGGATGATGTTCCTGCTGTTATTGATACTTATCAAGGTACATTACAAGTAGAATCAACTCTTTTACCAGCTTGGTATGATCAAAGTGTTACTTGGAGTATTACAACAGCAACAGGAAATGCATCTATCGACCAAACAGGAACAATCACGGCTATAGCTGATGGAATCGTTTACGCTAAAGCAGTATCGGTAGTTGATAATAATTTCATGGATTCTTTATTGATTACTATCTCTAATCAAATACCTCGTATAGATAGTGTAGTTGTTGGGACAATTGGAAACATTATTGCTGCTATTGATGTACCTAGAGGAACTTTAGCACATTTAGCTACCGTTTATCCTTTACACGCTAATCAAGCGGTTACTTGGTCTATCGTTCATGATACAGGAACTGGAACTATAGATGCGGCAGGAATTGTGACTGCAGGAATCAGTGGTTATGTGTGGGCAAAAGCAACTTCGATTCAAGATCCTACTAAAATGGATTCTATTCGAATCGTAATCACTAATCATGATTTAGCGTTACAAACAATAAATACGGCTAATATCACAATAGCTCCAAACCCAACAGCAGATGTTATTAATATTCAATCTTCTGATAAACACAATACTTTAACACTGTTCATTACAGATGCCACAGGAAAAGTTGTTTTAGAAGAAAATATAAATGCTGGAAAATTGTATGAAGGACACCTCGTAAATATGACAAAATATAAGGCAGGTGTATACATCTTACAATTGAAGGGGAGTGATATAGACTATATGCAACGTATCATTCGTAAGTAATAAAATACAATACTTCTGATAAAATGAGCCACTCTTCGGAGTGGCTTTTTTGTTGATATACCTCTATAATCAACAAAAAAATTGCGTTTGCTATACATCAAAAATACGCTTCACTCACTTCTCAATAGGGATTAGGGTGATATGCCTCATAGTAACTCTTTAATTTTTAATCGAAAAAGAAAAAAAAACACTTCAAAAAAACGACTATCTTTATTTCACACAACAGAGATTCAAACGGGAAAAGCATCAGTTATACTTTTACAATGGGTGAAGTAACCGTGAGAAGAGATTCAGCAGGCTATACCAGCGAAGTCTCTTATCCGTATATAGCTAAAACTAATCTTTTTGACGATAATTCCAGAAAAGAACTTATATATATACGGATTGGTAAAGAGGAAGATTTACAGTTGTTAGATGGAATGTATTTTTATATTCTTGACATTAACAATAATACGATGAAGTTTATTCCAGATTATATCAGTGATCATTTACGTGTTACGTACGAAAAAGAATAATAACCTTATTTAAATCCACTTATGAATTCACATATACTATATCGTCAAACAATAGCACATTACCTGGTAGTTGTCCTGCTTGTTTTTCTTTCAGGAACCTCGTACAGTCAAAAGAAGAAGCAGAAACTTACTGCCTATGACTCATTGTTTCTGGAAAGTTCCTGCCCGGAAAACAGAAAGCTCTTGTTGGGTACCTGGAAATATGTGCAAACAGAAAGTGGCCCTAATATTGAGGAAGCCAAACGATATTCCGCTGATGATTCCAGCAGGTTATATATCCAGCACGACCCCCGTTTTTCTATAAGAAACTTTTATGTAGTGCATTACGTTGGAAGCGACTCCATTACAGTACTTCTATTTTCAGGATTATCCGATTCCGCACCAAATTTTCGAGCAGTTGAAGAGATCAAACATAATATTAAAAGTATAGATAAATCATACCTGAAATACCTGCCAACAATTACTGAAAACATAGCACGAAAGAACCATGCTACTTATTTTCCAGGAGATTCTATTCAATTAGCAAAGATTCCCCGATATCTTGTTAAAGATTCAATCGGGAAAAGCATCAGCTACACCTTTACACCGAGCGAAGTAACTGTGAGGAGAGATTCGGCAGGTTCTATCAGTGAAGCCACATATCCTTATATGGCATCTCCTTCAGATTCCTATTTTGGTATTAATAGAGTACTAATTGCAGTTGCAATTAGTAAAGAAGACCAATTAAAATTATTGAAAGGTATGCTATTTGATGTTCTTTATATTGATAATGGAATCATGAACATTTGGCCTTTTTATAATGATCATTTAGTGGTTACTTACAGGAAAGAATAATCCACCTAATTTAAACTATTTATGAAGTCACACACTATTCTTCAATCAAAACTGGCAACCGTCGGCGGGTTTTCAGACGAACAAACGGATGCAGAAGTAAGGGCAGAAATGGCGTTTTTTTTACCGCTGTTCATCTCTATGCTTATGCAAATGTGTCCTCGTCCCCAAACTTACTTGGGGAGCAGGTTTATTGACAAGGTAGCATTAGGGTACTAAAAAGGGAATTATTATATTTATGCACTGTCTGAAAAGAGGGAAGGCTACATCAAGATGAGTAATTTTATAACAAAGTATATCATATTAATGTTAATATTTATGTCAAATATTGATTCTGTGTACTCCCAAGGAAATGGTGCAACGCAAATTAAAATACTAATTAACTCACTAAAAACTAACACTATGGCTGTTTTTTTTTCTTCCCCCCCCCTAAGTCTGGTCATCATCTTGTACCCATTCAACTTTTTTATAATTGAGAGTTTTATATAGTAAAAACTATGAAGACATTTTTTCTGATATTATTCATATTTATCACCCAATCCTTTTTTAATGTTATGGCACAATATGCTTATACGGATGAAATCACCCTAAAAATACATGATTGGGAAAATAAGCCAATATCTAAAACTGGTAGCATCACGTTTACTGTTGAAGGAAAATTACATTATGTTTTTGATTCCCTGCCTTTTGTAAAAGAGGGGCTGAATGTTCAATGTCAAGGATACGAGTCTCAAAAATATTTTATGCGCCCAAAAAAAAGAGTTGGTTTTCCAATTGGGTAAAACGGGAAGTTCATACATAGTCAGAGACGATCTACTTTATCCTTATGTAAAGAGAGGGATTTATGCTCAACTAAATTCTCCAGTTATAAATGATTCTATTGAAAAGGCATTAAAACCATTTTTTGATAGTTTGAATTTATCAATGAATGGAATTTACGAAGATCGAGTGGTTTTAATTCATTTGGTACCAATCATAAAATCCAATAAACCGCAAAAATACATTGGGGAATTATTGAAACATCCGTTAATATTTAATGCAGGGGAAGCATATATACCAGGAGAATTTTTCGATGTCAAAAAATATTCTGCTGTAGCCCCAGCGATCCAAACAATAAGTGGTATAAAAAATGAATTTACGATCCAATTTGAAAATGAATACAATCTGCCCAATGATGCAACCACGCTTTTTGCCACTTTAGAAGAAAGACAACGAATAATAAATAAATACAAACTAAAGGTAAGTAAGGAGTCTAGTTTATCTACCACTAATTATATTTCGCTTACTGTCACGGATGATTCCCCCGGAACAGCTGCTGATCTGTTAAAATTACTTTTGCTTGAACCGATTGTAAAATCGGGTAATACACAAACTTTTCCATTTATACAAATGAATGATACAGATATGAAGTGATTTAAGAAATTCCCCATTTAAACCTTAATCTAAAAATCTAACACTATGACTGATTTTTTCTTCTTCACTAACAAGTTTCAATTTTTATAAAGTAACATAACAAGCTATGAATAGCCTAATAAAATACATTTTCTTAATACTTACTATAATGGTAAATAATAATCTATTATCACAAGATTCTATCCCCGTTTACGTATTTCAACTTCAAAATGACAACAAATTCACCTTGAGTAACAAAGGGATTTCCATAATAACAAAACCTATTTCAGGTAAATGGAAAAATGCAATTGAACTCACTAAAAAAGAGGATGGTTTTATTTATTTTGGAAATCCGCAGGAATGGATCGAATTAAAAATCACAGACTCTTTAGGAAATAACTATTACAGAAAAATTTTTATAAGGAACGGAAAAGAAGTTTACATAGGTAAATCCAATTATCATTTCTATTCATACAGAGATGGGATAAAAACACCCATTTTCCTAGAAGAAAATATATTTTATATTGAGTGGAGAATAAATTTAGATAGTCCTTCAAAACAAGAAATTGACAAAAAATTGACAGATATAGGTCTTGATAAATTTACCTATAATCAAAGTACATTATATAGATTAATAGAAACTAAAAAGTATTCTCATGTGCAACAAATTGATGAATTATTAACGATTGAGGGTATTGTGATATTTCCGGTGGCCGAAATCACTACATCTTCAATTCAAATTTTTTCTGATGGTGCACATATTTTATTCTCATCACATTTAAGATTAGAGCAGATTAAATCAATACTAAAAAAGTGTGGAATAACTTCTTTCTCGCCAATAAATAAAGAAAATGGCCGGGATAGTTATTTAAAGGACGAACCTTGTGGTCAATATTTTTATATACATTTTTCAAGTAAACAGATGATCGATAACCATTCTTTCTTAAAAATATTAGACCAATTATATACAAATCCAGATGTGTTGGAGATTAGAAATAGAGGGTATAGAGGACTTTATCCTCATGATTAACTATTCATTATCATAAATTATGAAAATACATTGCCAAATTTTTTCAGAATCAAAACCAAGCAACAAAATAATAAGTTACCCTTTATTTATCATCCTAATATTTTTTAGCATGTCATTCAATTTTTCATTCAGTCAAATCACTTTAAAGGTAAAGTATTTAAACAATGATGGTTTTAGCTATGAAGATGTTACCAAAAATGTTAAAGTGTGGATCTCACCTGACCTTAAAGGAAGAACTAAAACACTTTTAAATGCATCTGATGGCGTTTTTAAAATTGATTCATTGCTTTCTGATTGTCCTTATTTCCACATTAAAGACCAAAATGGAGAGATGCATATTCAGAAAATATGTATGGGGTTAAAAACACAAAAAGACTGGATAATTTACATAGGTAGTAGTGATTGCCTTTATCATTTTGAAGGGTATCAACCAGAACCTTTTATTCCTTCATATGACAAGCTATATATCACTTTTGCTGAAGGCATATACAGTAAATTAATAAATAAATTAGATACGGAACTACGTGGTGGTGGAGCGCTTAATTTATATGAATTTAACGCTGAAAAACGAACAGCCATTATGAAAGAGCTGTCCAAAATGGAAGGAGTATATACTTTAGCTCCTATTCGTCTGTTTACTCACTCTGAAAGGTCGTATTTCACTACACATATTGAGATTTTATTCAAAGATTCTCTTACCAATCAAGAAATAACAAAACTATTCAAAGGTTTTGATATCAATGAAATTAATAGGTTTAGTCCAAATCATTATACATGGACGCATTATAAGATTGGAACTCCTTATATAATAACTTTTAAAAAGGGAGTTATGGACTATTCCCTACTCAACAAACTAAATGAGTTTTTACTAAAGAATGAAAATGTACTGGTAATAAAAACAAGTGCGACTGTTACTCTAAAAAATGACTAAAGTATTTAAATCTTC
>JAZQRM010000087.1:0-45985 GCA_045629585.1 Taishania sp.
GATTTTATGTTAATATTCGATACTTGGTAAATGAAGCGTAGTTACCCCGTAGATAAAGCATAGATAAAGCGTAGTTAGTGTATGAAAATGGACTTATCACTCCTAATGTTCACTATTTTAGTTCTAGAATTCTGTTATTAAATCTGTTTGTGCGTATTAGAATCCCCCTTTTTTTGCGTTAAGGATTACCTTCGGTGCATACTTCGTAAGTGCAGCGGCATCCTTTCATGCCTTTCGGAAGAAGGACAGAAAGATATAGCGTAAAGCCTGACCTACACAAGTGCAAGAAGGTGTAGGAAACGCCCAACTTTTCAAAATGAATTCATCCAGCAATCTATCGCGTCTGTTATAATATGAAAGAGTAATCCAACACAAATCATTTGAACGTTTTTATTTTTTGTGATGATTAAGAGCAATGTGTATATGCTAATTGCTAGATAACTGTGTAAAGGGTGAAAACCTATACTACAGCGATTAGGCTCAAAGATTGGAGTTGCTAAAAGGTGATCTGCATCGATTAGCATTGTCAGTAGCATGATTAGATAAGCTTTTTTCCATTCTTTTCTAAAAAATAGATAAGCCAGTAAAGCTGGTGCTATAAAGTGCAGCGTATAATGTATGATAAATTGTATGATTGCCATAGCGGTACAAAGATAGCTTTTAAAGTAGGATACCTTGAGGCATATTTATTTTTCTGTTTTGTTACTTTTTAGTGATAAGCGAATTATATTTGTTAAAACAAGTATTAAACTATGAATTGGTCAGATATCGTTTATCATTTATGTCTTATTATTATTCCTGCTGGAGTGGTTTTATTAATGGCAAAAGAATTTTTCAAGAAAGAACAAAATCAGTTGGCATTAAAGTATCATAATGATTTAAAGGCAAAGAAAATGGATTTGTTTTTACCTAGTCAGGTGGAAGCATATCAGCGTGCATTATTATTGATGGAGCGTATTCATCCCAATAATCTGATCATGCGTACGGTAACTCCTGGTGTGCCCGCACATCTATATCAAGCTGAATTATTGAAGTCTATTCGTGAGGAATTTGATCATAATGTGGCCCAACAGATTTTTGTTCGACCAGAAACATGGAACATAGTTGAGCAAGCCAAGAATGAGACTGTAAAGATTATTAATATTGCTGGAAATGCAGTTTCGGAAAATAGTTACAGTACCGATTTAGCTACTAAGTTATTTGAGATGGTTGGCGAAATTGGTCAGATGCCAACCGAAATCGCTACTATAGCTTTGAAAGAAGATGTTCAGAAGTTATTTCATTGATAATTGAAAAGGTCTCCTAGGAGACCTTTTGTTATTTTAAACGAATGGTATTTCCATCAATCTCAATTACATCACCCGAAACTAGTTTTGCGCGTTTACGGGTTTCCAATTCTCCGTTTCTGTAAACGATTTCTTTGTCAACAATAAATTTAGCATGACCCCCCGTTTCTGCTATTCCAACTGCTTTTAGAAGTCCGATTAATTCAATATAATCTCCTTCTATTTCAAAATCCATTTCCATTGATTTGTTTTATATATTCTTCAAATAATTCTTCAGCTGCCTTATAGCTTGATATTTCGTTTCTTAAAATGCGTTCTTGTTGAATGGATAATTGACTTTTCAACTCCGTTCTTTCATAGAATGATTGTAAAAGCTTTTCGTTTAATGCTTCTTTAAGCCAATGCAGGTCTTGTTGTTTTCTATTTTGTTCAAACCAACCATTTACTTTTGTAGTATTTTCAAAGGAACAAATTACGTCCCAAATACGTTCGATATTTGTTCTATTCACGGATGAACACGTCAAAGCTTTAGCTATCCAACCACTTTCTTTGGGCGGAAATAAATGCATTGCATTCTCATATTCTCGTCTTGCGATATTTGCTTTTTTAATATTATCTCCATCAGCTTTCGTGATGACCAATGCGTCAGCCATTTCCATTATACCTCTCTTTATTCCTTGCAGTTCATCTCCAGCACCAGAAAGCATTAGAAGTAGAAAAAAATCGGTCATAGAGTGCACAGCGGTTTCACTTTGTCCAACACCAACAGTTTCAACAATGATAATGTCATAGCCTGCTGCTTCACACAAGAGGATGCTTTCTCGTGTTTTTCGAGCCACACCTCCAAGAGAGTCGCCAGCAGGAGAAGGGCGAATAAAAACATCTGTAGCTAGGGATAATTCGTTCATTCTCGTCTTATCTCCTAAAATACTTCCCCCACTTGTGTTTGAGCTTGGGTCAATTGCTAAAATAGCTATGCTTTTATCGAGTTTTTGAAGAAACATTCCAAAGCTTTCGATAAAAGTACTTTTACCAACACCTGGAACCCCTGTAATACCGATTCGTATCGATTTTCCGCTGTAAGGTAAACTTGCTTGAATCAATTCGTCGGCAATTATGCGATGTTTTATTTGAGCACTTTCAATTAAAGTAATGGCAGAACTTAAAGATTGAATATCACCTTTTATTATTCCTTCAAATAATTGAGAGGACGTTAGGTCAGATTGCCTTTGTTTTCTTTTTTCGAGCCACTCTTGTCTTCTTTGTGCTTTCATAATTGTAAAAGTAAGAGATTTTCAGCTATTTTTGATTAATGACAACAATTGGTTTACTTTCTGATACACACGGTTATTTAAATCCTAAAATTTTTGACTATTTCAACGAATGTGATGAAATATGGCATGCAGGTGATATTGGAACGTTAGCCGTTTTGGATGAATTGCGAGCTTTTAAGCCTTTACGTGTTGTGTACGGTAATATTGATGATCATTTGATTCGCTTAGATACAAGCTTAGATCTTGTCTTTCATGTGGAGAAAGTTAAAGTCGTTATGACTCATATTGCAGGTAGGCCAGGAAAGTATAGCCAGCATGCTTTTGATTTGATAACAAAGGAACAACCTAAAATTTTTGTTTGTGGGCATTCACACACTTTGTTAGTTCAGTTTGATAAAAAGATGAATGTGCTTTGGTTAAATCCAGGTGCATGTGGTAAAAAGGGATTTCATTCTGTTTCTACTTTAATTCGCTTTGTTATTGATGGTGAGGATATAAAAAATATGGAAGTTATCGAATTAGAAACGCGTATATAAGAATAATAATTACTTTTATTCTTCGTTATTTAAAGCATGAAATTCAACAATCTATTTATTGCAATTCTTTCTTTCATTCCCCTGTTCGCTTTTACGCAAATGGGAGGGCGGAATTCGTACCCATTTTTAGAGATGAATTTTAATGCCAGAACAGCCGCATTAGGAGGTGCAATTTTATCTGTGCAAGATGGAGATGTTAATGTAGGTGTTTTGAATCCAGCGGCGATGAATGCAGAAATGCATAAAAAAGTTTCCTTTAGTCATGCTTTTCATGCTGGGAAGATTAATTATGGACAGTTTTCTTATGTACATCAGCTTAAAACAAAGCATTTTATTTCTGGTTCGATTCAATATATGGGATACGGAAATATGGATAGGCGTGCGCCAAATGGTGAATATCTAGGACAGTTTGCTCCTTTTGAGTATAGTTTAGGCGCTGGTTATGGGTATAGAATTAATGAAGTTCTTAGTGTTGGAGCAAATCTAAAGATAATAAGTTCCCATATTGATACGTATTCTTCTTATGGTGCAAGTGTTGATTTAGCAGGGATGTATTTTTCTAAAAATAAAACACTTGGCATAACAGCTATGGTTCGTCACTTCGGAGTGCAGTTTAATCCGTACGTTGATGAAAGAAATCCTTTACCAACTAATTTTCAGTTAGGTATCGGTTATAAGCTTCCACATGCTCCTTTTCGTTTTTCTATCTTGATGCACCATCTGAATAAATGGGATTTGACGTATTTTGATCCAAATATTACCGCGACATTTGATCCTTTGACAGGGGAATGGGTAGAACCGAAGTTACCTGGTTTTTTTGAGAAGTTAGCGAATCATTTAACTTATCAAATTGAAGTTAATGCAGGTAAGATAGTCCATATTCGTGCTGCTTTCGATTATTATAGACGTCAAAGTATGAAATTAGAAGCAAAACCGGGTGCAGCTGGGTTTTCATTTGGTGTAGGGCTTCATTTTAAACGATTTGCCTTAGACTATGGAATGGCTTTATACTCTCGTGCTGGAATGAATAATGTACTCAGTTTTACACTGAATTTAGATAAAGTAAAAAAGTAGCTAAACCTTTTAGTGGTTAGGTTGTATGTTTCTGATTATGAGAGTTTAACATAAGTTAGGAATGGTGTTTTTTAGTGCCCGTATATTTTGTGTTTAACTTTGGCCTAAAACTAAACTTAATTTTATGAAAAAGTCTATTTTAGCTATTGCCGTTTTAGTCGGTACCTCTTCAGCCTTCGCGCAGGATTTAACTTCTCGAAAAGGTGAAAATTATCTTCCTGAAGCAGGTGATTGGGCAATCGGAATTGATGGAGTTCCTCTATTAAATTATCTTGGAAATGTTTTTGGTAAGCAAAATGATAACAATTATGCAGGTAGTATTTGGGGGTATTCTAATCCAGCGCTTCTAATTACAGGAAAATATTTCTTGGAAGATAAATTTGCTATTCGAGGTGGATTACGGATTGGATTTAGTACGGATAAAAATAATGCTTTAGTAGATAACAGAACAGCAAATCCAGCTGCCTGGCCTGCATTAGACGCTTTGGTTGAAAATACGGAGAGATTGTCTCAAACAAATATCGGATTAAATGCTGGTGTTGAGTGGAGGAAAGGGAATACGAGGTTACAAGGATATTATGGAGCTGAAATTGGATTTTTAGTGCAAGGTGCAAAATCTAAATATTCTTACGGAAACGCTTTGGCAGCTTCAACAGCCTCTATACCGAATGAAGTGACCTTACAAGATGACTTTGGTGATAATATTATCACTTTAACTGATGGGAACGGTACTCCAATTTTAGGACGCGTAACTGAAGATAAAGAAGGGACACGTTTTTCTTTTGGATTACGAGCGTTTATTGGGGCAGAATATTTCATTATCCCTAAGCTTTCATTAGGTGGTGAATTAGGATGGGGTCTTGGTTTTACAACGCAAGGGACTGGTACACGAAGCATTGAAACTGTTGGATATGCAAATGGTGCAGCAGATTCTCAAATCGCAGTTTTGACAACTGATACGGCTAAAAGATCAAACTTCGGTTTGGATGTATCAACGGTTAATCCTTTATTTGGACCTGTTGGTCGTTTAAATTTGACGTTTCATTTTTAATAATTGATTTTCATTTAAAGGGAGGACTGGCGTTCTCCCTTTTTTTGTGCTATTTTTGTGACATGATTAGTCCAAACATTACCATTGCAGTAGATGGTTATTCATCTTGTGGAAAAAGTACTTTAGCAAAGGATATTGCTCAACAATTTCAATTGAATTACATAGATACTGGTGCTATGTATCGCTCAGTAACTTTGTTTGCAATACGTAATGGATGGATTGATGAACAAGGAGAAATTAACTTTGAATCACTTGGTGAATCTTTAGGTGCTATTGAATTAGAATTTAAATGGAATCAAGAGCAGGGAAGATCTATAATTCTCCTTAATGGAGAAGATGTTGAGCAAGAGATTCGCTTACCTTATATTGCTTCTCTCGTTTCGAAGGTTGCTGCAAATAAACAAGTACGCATAGCAATGGTTGATTTACAGCGAAAAATGGGTGAAAAAGGAGGCGTTATTTTGGACGGTCGTGATATCGCTTCTGTAGTTTTTCCAAATGCAGATTTAAAATTGTTTGTAACTGCTGATCCAGTAGTACGTGCGCAGAGGAGATTGCTGGAGTTGCAAAATAACGGTGTTAAAACTTCTTTTGAAGAAGTGTACGCTAATCTTATGGAGCGTGATCAAATTGATTCTAATCGTGAGGAAGGTCCATTAATTAAGGTGGAAGAAGCAATCGTTATTGACACTACTTTCTTAACTAAAAAAGAGCAGGTGGATATCGTGAGAAATTTAATTGACAAAAAAAAAATGAAATAGATTTTTATGGTATGGTATATATCTAGAAAAACTTTACTACTTTAGTTAGCACACTACTACATTTCAGACTAATGCAAACTTTATCTATTGGCAAAATCACAGAGGAACTAATTAACCGTAGTCCCTTCTTAAGAGAGTCCATGACAGAAAATCTTATCAATATTTCTGCCTTAGCTCGTAAATTACAACCGGAAATTGAATACATTGTTGGTAAACCAGTGAAAGAGGGAGCCATCGTTATGGCAATTAAAAGACTTGAACCAGGAGTTTATCATAAATTAAATCTTCGTATTAAAAACGTTTTAGGCGAATGGGGAGATTTTCTTATTAGGTCAAATATCACTGTTTATACGGTTCAAAATTCCATGACTTTAACCAATAAAATTGCTGATCTTACCTTAAAAGTGAATGAGGACAAACACGCTTTTTTTTCGATGTGTAAAAGTATGACGGAAACAACATTTGTGATAAGTGATGAATACCGGGTCTTAATGAATGATATTTGCCGCGAGGAGAATACCGTGCATTCTGCCTCTGAGTTATCTTCCATTACCGTACAATTACCTTTGAAAAATAAAGACGTATATGGTATATATTATTACATTTTGAAGCAATTGGCATGGGAAGGTATTAATATTTTGGAAGTTGTTTCTACCGCAAATGATTTCACAGCTGTTGTTTATCAATATGAAGTGGATAAAGCATTTAAAATATTAATGCAAATGAAAAGAGGTGATCAATTGATGCGGTAGATTTTACCAGTTGATAGTTCGCTAGTGGTTATATTGATGGGCAAACCTTTGTATAGAATGTTTCCAGCACTTGTTGTTTGAAGTTGTACGCTTGTTGTTCCATCAATATTTATTTTTCCATCCGCTTGGGATTCATTTGTAAAAGATAATCGATCTTGAATTTTTAATCCTAACAGATCACAATATCCATTGTTGGCCAAATTAATTCTAGAGTAATTACATTGTCCGGTAACTTTAAAATCACTAAATCCCTCTCCTTGATAGGCGATAAATGTTTGTACATCAATGTTTAAGTTGATTGTTGAAGCGCCATCTAGCGCCTCCAATTCTAGATTGTTTCCTGTTATTATCCCTTCTGTGTATAGAGGTGCTGTGCCTTTAAATGTGATAGAGTTTAGTTCTATGAAATGAATGCGAACTTGCAGTGTTTTAGCATCGTATTTTCTTAGAAAGTCACATTTATTGGTATTCTCTAGTTTTAGTTTTTGATCCTCTACTTCAATTTTAACCTTCGAGTTTAGATTTTGGAATCCAATAATTTCTATGTAATTAGCTGTATCTTGAATTAATGTTACTTCTAATTTTGAACCTATTGCAATCGAATTAAAAGATTCGATTTCTATTCGTTCTATTTTTGGGTTTCCCGCACCTTTCCAGCAATTTCGGTCGCTTGGTTTTTTACAGGCAAAGACAAATATTGATAAAATGAGTAGAATAAAATTAGTTCGCATTTTTACTGTAATTAAATGAATAACCGAATCCTAGTTCAATGTAGTCGGCTTTTCCATAATGTGTCTTTAGCGCTAATTGTGCATGTAAGCCATTGTTGAAGTAATATCTTCCTCCAATTTTCAAATAGATTGGTTCGTCCACTTTATAGTAGTCTTTTAGATAATAGCCTACGCCAAAAAGATAATGAAAACGATCCAGTGGAAGAATGTAACCAGCATAAACACCAATTTGTAACATCCGCCATTGTGTTTTATCAATTTCTGGTCTGAAACCTTTTATGGATTGTTTACTTATTATATCAATGGCTAGTTCCCAACCCATTTTTGGTTTTAGAATCGTTCGTGCATGGAGGTTAAGTGTAAAGACGGGGTAGATCGGGGAACTTGTTGGATATACTTGTTTGAATGCTCCTGTCATCGTTAAACCATAGAATATTTTTCGAGGTGTATAGCTAGTTTTTTGTGAGACGTGAATGGTGTCTTGTGTATTTAAAACCCGAGCATACGAGAGGTTAATATAAGGTAGGTTTAATCCTAAATTGGGTAGTTTTGTGCTGCCATTAGAGAAGTGAAGAATATCTATTCCAAGTCCAATTGTATTTTTTTTGAATGTGTACTTTGTATTTATTCCGGGGTTAATGATCGCAAAAACAGGAGATGACATGGCTACATTTTTCGGATTTTCTGTTTTGTCGTAAACTTTGGTGGTGAAGCCTAGTCCTGCTCCCCATATTAGGTTTAATCTCCAATTGTTCTTTTGCATTATAGGGAATTCGATAGAGTTGTACAATCCTAAATAATTACCAAGAATAGCTCTATTGCCAACACCTCCGTAAAATAGATGAAGGTTTATTGTTGGGTTTCCATAGATTTGATGCCATAGCTTTTTACCAGACATCCTTTTGGAAACGATTAATTCCAATCCATGTGAGTGCTCTTGCGCAAGATGTCCCATAACGGATCTGTGGGCAAGTAAAAAACCAGAACGCCATTTTGCTTCAATAGACCAATTGGGTTGTTGCGCTATAGAATTTAAGAGAGTAAACAGGAAAGGGAAAAATAGTAAGCGACTCATAATGTTACATTACTTATCAAAAGTAGTAATTTTACTTAAAATATATAAAAGTATGGATAATCGTTTAATTGCTTTTGAGAGACTACTTAACATTATGGATGATTTAAGGGAAAAATGTCCATGGGATAAAAAACAGACCTTTGAATCGTTAAGACATTTGACCATTGAAGAAGTATATGAATTAGGTGATGCAATTCTTTCTTCGGATATGGAGGGGTTAGAAGGTGAGTTAGGCGATGTTTTTATGCATCTTGTGTTTTATTCGGTTATTGGTCGTGAAAAAGGAGTGTTTGATATTACTTCAGTTCTAAATAAAGTTTGTGATAAACTAGTGGATAGGCATCCTCACGTCTATGGTGACATGGCGCTTCAAAGTGAAGAAGAGGTTAAAGCAAATTGGGAGAAATTAAAACTGAAAGAAGGAAAGAAGTCGGTGTTGGAAGGTGTACCCAATGGTTTACCAGCACTTGTTAAAGCACAGCGCATACAGGAAAAAGTCAAAGGGATTGGTTTTGAGTGGGAGCTTGCTGCGGATGTCTGGGAGAAAGTGGAAGAGGAAATTGAAGAGTTAAAAGTTGAGGTCGCTGCAAATTCGTCCTTGAAAGAAGAAGAATATGGTGATTTGCTTTTTGCCTTAGTAAATTATGCTCGATTTATAGATGTCAATCCTGAGAATGCACTTGAAAAGGCTAATCAAAAGTTTAAAAAAAGATTTCAATTAATGGAAGATTTCATCTTGGAAGATGGTAAAAGTATCTCAGATTTGAATTTAGATCAAATGGATGTGTATTGGGATAAGGTGAAAGCACATCTTAAGGGAAGTTAAGATTTCAATTGTTTGATATATAATTAAACAGCTTTAATTCTGTATGTATATTAAATTTTAATGGATATGTTGTATATTCGTAATCTTGAAAATATTCTAAATTTATGAAGTATCTTGTCGGTTTTGTTTTGATCTTTTTGGCTGGTGTAGCAAATGCTCAAAATGTTGACATCCGTGGTTTTATGTATGATAAGTCTAATGGTGAGGCTATTTCAGATGAAAAAGTTAAGCTATTTAACTCCGAGGGTATATTGATCGGTGGAGGTTCGACTGACGGTTCAGGTTTGTTTGTAATTACAAAATTGTCCCCTGGTACTTATAAAGTAGTTGTTGATATTTATGATTTTGAGAAATTTGAACGAGATGTTGTTATCGCTAAAAGTTCGGGTATTACTGAAGTTATGATTTATATGGAGCGTTTGAAAAACAAAACGCAGTTAGATGATGTTCAAATTTCTGCTCAGTCACAACGCTCAAAAACTCAAGTTCAAACCTCAGTTATTACAATGGACAGAGCGACAATTGAACGTATTCCAAGTATTGGTGGTGAGCCCGATATTGCTACAGCATTAAGTGTTACTCCAGGTGTTGTAACAACAGGTGATCAAGGTGGACAGATGTATGTGCGTGGTGGTACTCCCATTCAAAATCGGGTTATGCTTGATGGTATGACTATCTATTCACCATTTCACTCCATTGGTTTTTTCTCTGTTTTTGAAACCGATTTAGTGAAAACAATGGATGTTTATACAGGAGGTTTTGATGCAAGATATGGTGGACGGATTTCATCCATAATGGACATTACTTATCGTGACGGAAATAGACAAAAGGTTAGTGGGAAGGTTTCCGTTTCTCCTTTTCTTGGTAAAGTTGTTTTGGAAGGACCTTTGGGTAAGAAGAAAGAAGATGGTTCTTTGAGAAGTGGTTCTTTTATTGTTTCTGCAAAACATTCATTGCTCAATTACACGACCAAAGGTTTATACAAAAACGTAAATAATGGTACAGGTATGCCATATAATTTTACGGATGTTTATGGTAAGATTACCTTTAATGGTGGTGGTGGAACTAAATTTTCTGCTTTTGCATTCCATAATAGAGATAGTGTTAATTACGGAGTAGCTGATTTAGATTGGAAATCAACTGGTGGTGGACTTAATTTTCTTTTAGTACCATCTAGTTCGAAGACAGTGATTAAAGGACGATTGACTGGAAGTCATTACGGAACTTCTTTTCAGGAAGTAGGTAGCCAAAAACGTTATTCTTCGATAGGTGGTTTTGATTTAGGCTTTGACTTTTCCTATTTTCTCCGTGGTCAATCTGAATTAACATATGGTATTAATTTAGGTGGTTTCTCAACGGATTATTATACGTTTAATGCATTAAATAGAAAGATTCAGAATCGTAATTTCTCCACTGAAGTTGGTGCTTATGTCAGCTATAAGTTGATTAAAGGTCGTTGGGTCGTTCAGCCTTCATTCCGTGTACAATCTTATCCATCATCTTCTTCTATTTCGCCAGAACCTCGTTTAGGTGTTAAATATAATGCGACCGAAAAGTTTAGACTTAAAATGTCAGGAGGACGATTTTCTCAAAACTTTACATCTGCTTCATCCGATAGAGACATTGTTAATTTGTTTAACGGAATGTTGTCAGCGCCAGACAATACACAAGCAAATTTCACTAACCAAAATGGGAACGTAAAAAACGTAAAAAATGGTTTGCAATATTCATGGCATGCAATTCTAGGCTTTGAAATTGATTTGGCTAGAAATTTATCTTTGAATGTGGAAGGTTTCTATAAGTTTTATGATCAGTTAAGTAATATTAATATCAATAAAGTTTATGATGATCTTCCTCAATTTTATGATGTTCCAGATGAATTGAAAAAAGATTTCTTGATAGAATCAGCACAAGCTTATGGAGCTGATTTATTACTAAAGTATAACTTAGAAAGATTTCATATTTGGGCAGTTTATTCTTTGATGAAGACTAATCGATGGGATGGCTACAATAATTATTTCCCTGTTTTTGATAGACGTCACAATGTTAACCTAGTTGTTTCTTACGCTTTTGGCAAAAAGAAAAACACCGAAGTTGATGTTCGTTGGAATTATGGATCAGGTTTACCTTATACACCTACATCTGGTTATTATCAAAATGATGATTTCCAAGGTGGAATTAATACGGATTATACAACAACAAATCCAGACTATATTTCTTACACTTTAGGTGAATTTAATTCAAAACGTTTACCTGATTATCACCGACTTGATATTACTGTAAAACATAAATTTGTGTTTAAAAAGGACTTACAATTAGAGATTTTTGCAAGTATAACAAATGCTTATAATAGGAAGAATATTTTCTACGTAAGTCGCGTTACTAATGAAATTATCTATCAGTTACCAGCATTACCTTCAGCAGGACTAACCTTTAAGTTCTAGATAGTAGTTGAGCTTTAAGAAAGGGGATTAATAATCCCCTTTCTTTATTTATATAAAAGAGGATTTGGTTTGTCAAAAGTGAAACCTTGTTTGATGATTTTAGAGCTGTCTATTATTCTTGCGTTGTTTGGTTTGTCCTTTAGACTTTTCCCCGTTTTTTGTAGTGTTATTATTTCCTTTCTAGTTGGGTGCTCAGGTGCAACAATATTATAAGTTTCATCCCATTTTGCATTGTAATTAACCCATTCTATTGCTTTAATAACATCTTGGTAATGTATATGGTTGACAGGTTGGTTATCTCCTTCTGATAGATATTTACTTAAGTACCGATCCTCACCCATTAAACCTCCTAATCTAAGAATTGTTGTTCTCAAATGATGTTTAAAATGGTTTTCAGCGGTTAGTATCGATTCGTTTAAGGATTTATTAATCTCTCTGATAACGCCTTTTTCTTGCGTGTATACGCCGATTGATGATAAAACGATTATAGGTTTGTTAAGATTGATTAATCCTGAAATGGCATTTAATGCCATTTGTTGATTTTGAACTATACTATTCCTTTTTGAAAAAGGGATGGAACAGATGATATAATCGCAATCTTTCCAATTGGGTACATTAAGAGTTTCGCTTGAAGCATCAAATGAAATGGTTTCAATTATATTTTTTGAAGATACAGGTGGTATTCCTGTTCTTGTGGTGATTCTAAAATGGTTAGTGCTGGAATTAATCCATTTCTGAGCTAACCATCCACAGCCAATTATTCCAATCTTGTACATAAAAAAAGGTGGTTTGAAAACAACCACCTTTTAAAATTACGTTTAAATACTATAAATTTCGTTATATGAATCTTTATATTTTTCTAATATTATTTTGCGTTTGAATTTTAGTGTAGGAGTTAATTCTCCTGTTTCTACGGTAAATTCATTTTCTAGTAATTTGAAACGTTTAATTTGTTCCCAATTTCCATATTTCTTATTTAACGTTTCGATTTCTTGTTGAATTCGGTCTATGACATTTTTATTGTTCGCAATTTCTGTGTTAGAAGCATTTTTCAAACCTAAACCTTTTCGCTCACTCCATTCTTTTATAAAAGTAAAGGAAGGAACAACAAAAGCTGCTGGAAATTTTTCATTTTCTCCAATAACCATGATTTGTTCTATAAATCTGGATTGTTTGAAATCATTTTCCATAATTTGAGGGACAATGTATTTACCTCCGGATGTTTTGAAAATTTCTTTTTTACGATCTGTAATTTTTAAAAATTTCCCTTCTATCATCTCTCCGATATCTCCTGTGTGGAACCAACCTTCTGCGTCAATTGCTTCGGCTGTTGCCTCTGGTTTGTTGTAGTAACCTAACATTACCGATGGAGCTTTCACTAGTATTTCACCATCTTCCGCTATTTTAACTTGAACATTGTCTAATAGAGGGCCAACAGTGCCGATTCGGATTCCATTGATCAAGCAGTTCACAGATACAACGGGTGATGTTTCTGTTAATCCATATCCTTCTAGAACTTGTACACCTGCAGCTAAGAAGATACGGGCTAATCTTGGTGAAAGTGCGGCGCTTCCTGATGCTACAGCCTTTACCTCTCCTCCTAAAGCAGCTTGCCATTTTGAGAAGATTAATTTTCTAGCTATCCCTAGTTTAAACTTATAGAATCCTGATTTCCCAACAGTATCGTATTCTTCTGCAACTTCAACTGCCCAAAAGAATAATTTACGTTTGATCCCTGTTAAATCATCACCTTTTGCCATTATTTTGTCAAATACTTTTTCAAGTAGACGAGGTACAGCCGTGAAAACGTGAGGTTTAACCTCGAGCATGTTTGCCCCAATTGTATCTAAAGATTCTGCAAAATAGATGGATGCCCCAATGTGAATGTATAGATAATGTAACATTCTTTCATAAACGTGACATACAGGAAGGAAAGATAAACATCTAGAATAATTGTCTGCTGGTATACGTGGTAGACATCCTTCAACATTAGATAGAATGTTTTTATGACTAAGCATAACTCCTTTTGGGTTTCCAGTTGTTCCTGATGTGTAGATCATGGTTGCCATATCTTCATAGTCGATACGTTGTGACCTTTTAGTTATTTCAGCTTCATCTATATTGATCCCACTTGTCTTTATATCATTCCAACTCGGTAGCCCATTTACATCATCAAATACATAGATATTTCCCAAGGTTGGTATTTCAGCTTTGATGCTGTTTATTTTTTGATATAATTCATCCGTACCAACAGTCGCAAGTTTAATTGCGGCGTCATTAAAGATATAGCGGTAGTCATTTACAGAAATGTTGGGGTAAATAGGTACCATGATTGCCCCGATTTGTTGTATGGCAATGTCCATGATGTTCCACTCAACACGATTGGATGAGATGACCGCCACTTTGTCCCCTTCATTAATTCCTAATGCAATTAATCCTTTAGAGATATCTTTAGCTTGTTCTAAAAAACTTTTTGTTGAAGTACCAATCCATTGTCCATCTATTTTAGTGACAAACATATTCTCGTTGGGGTACTTTTTAAGCTGTAGATACGCTAGATCAAACAGTCTTCTTGCTTCCATAATTTTAATTCTTCGATTTAGTCAAATATAGAAATAATTGCTATAGTATTTTTTTTATGAAAAAAAATGTTACGAATAAGTTAAAAATGAATAAGAATATTGTGACTAAGTTTATGATTTGATAATTGAATCACGCTGTAAAATCGTAGAGATGCGGAAAGTTTTCAATTATAACAAATAGATTTTTTTTTGAATATATATTTAAGAACTACAAAAAGAGTAGTGCTATTGATCTCAAATACGTAGAAATGAAAAATATTTTTTTTGGATTGATATTATTGTGTATTAGTTTTAAAGCGTTAGCTCAAGACCCCACTTTCACACAATTTTATGCCAATCCGTTATATTTAAATCCAGCATTTGCTGGTTCTCATGGTTGTCCAAGGTTTGCGATGAATTATCGTAATCAATGGCCAAGCTTGTCAGGGAATTATGTCACTTATTCTGCGTCCTATGACCAATATATCAAGCAAATATCTGGAGGTATTGGTGTTATAGCAACGCACGATGTACAAGGACAAGGGACAATTCAAACAACTTCTTTGTCTTTAATTTATTCCTATCATCTAAAGGTTAATCGTAAATTCTCTATTTTATTTGGTGCTCAAGCAGGTTGGACTCAAAAATCATTAGATTGGAATAAGTTGACTTTTGGAGATCAAATTGATCCTCGTAAAGGATTTATTTATCAAACGGCAGATGTTAGGAGGGATGGTAATCGAGGTTTCTTTGATGCTTCTGCAGGAATTGTTGGGTATACAGAGAATTTCTTTTTTGGGGCGGCAGTACATCATTTAAATATGCCAGATGAGTCAATGATTATTGGGGAAAGTCGTTTACCTATGCGGTTTACTGGACATGCTGGTGCTGAAATTAAAATTGGATCAAAATCCAAATATTCTACCAAAGCTTCCATCATGCCTAATGTTGTATATCAGTACATGGGAGGTTTTCAAGAGTTAAATATTGGTACCTATTTTAAGTATGGAATTTTCACAGCTGGAGTGTGGTACCGTACAAGTGATGCCTTTATTATCTCGGTTGGTGTACGCACAAATATGTTCCGAATAGGATATTCTTATGATGTAACGACTTCAAAATTAAATAACAATGTATCAGGAGGTTCTCATGAAGTTTCCTTAGGATTAAATTTAGCTTGTAAAAAAAGGATACAGCAATTTAGAACAATTTCTTGTCCATCTTTTTAAAAAGTATTTTTTTTATATTTAAAGAGGTCTATTCTGCAGAATAGACCTCTTTTCCTTTTATAAAGGTATGCATCGCAAAATTTTCACTAAATTCTTCATATTGAGTTAATGCTCGTGAGAAAATTACAAATGTTGCATCTTTATTTACCTCTAATGTCCCTGTATTTCTCTCTTCAAAAACGGCTATAGCTGGCCAAATTGTTAGTCCTTTTAGACAGTTTTCTATTGTGATAGATTCGTTTCGAGGTGTGGAGTATAGTGACGCATGAATGGTTCTCTGTATATTGAAAGACTCAATTGGGAAATCACTTCCAAGTATGATTATTCCTGTTTGATTCAAAATCGTTTGAAAGGCGTTAGCTGATTTTAAGCGAATGTCACCCAAACGTTTTGCTAAGAAACTTGCATCACTACTAGCTTGTAAAGGTTGAAAAGAAGGGATGAGCCCAGAATTTAGTAATGCTTCATAATCTGTAGGGTCGATTACAATTCCATGTTCAAGCCTCCACCTATGATCCGGATTTCCATTGTTTAATTTTTGAGTGTAATCGATCGCGATTTTTACAGCAGAATCACCAATCGCATGAAAAGCAGCTTGATACCCTAATTCTTTTACTTTTAGTAATTGTTTTTCTAATTCAGTAAAATTAACAGCTAATGTACCGTATGTGTTTAAGTCGGAATAAGGTTGTTTTAATAAAGCTCCGTGTGCTCCTAAGCTTCCGTCGAGGAAAAACTTAAAGGTTCCAACTTGCAAGTTTTTATGATCTAATTTTCCATGTTTTGCGAGTTCAAAATTTGCTTTTGTAGGTAGAAACATTCCGTGTGTTTGTAAATGCCACTTTCCTAAATCGACTAGATTTTTATAAAACGCATAGTCGCCGTCTTCAAAACCTGCGTCATGAACGGTTGTGATGCCGTACATAAATAGTTCTTCTTGTAATTCTAATAGACCATTTGTTAGGTCTTCTTCTGTTGGACGTGGTAAAAATGGGCGCAGGCGTTCTAAAGCCTGATCAGCGAGTAGTCCTGTTAATATTCCATTGATTTTAAATATTTCTCCACCTTCGATTTTTGTGTTTTCGTCAATCTTCGCAGCTTGTAGAAGGTAATTGTTAGCTAGTGCAGCATGTTCATCGATACGGAATAGGCAAACGGGAATATTCGGAAAAAGTGTGTTTATTTTTTCATTTGTTGGCAGATTTTGATCTAACCAATCTAATTCAGACCATCCTCTTGCGATAATTGGCTCATTAGGATATTTAGCGTGAAATTGTTCTAGTTTGAAAAGGATTTGCTCAAACGATTTCATTCCTTTTAAATCAATTCCCATTCGTGATGTTGCCGCAAGTTTAAGATGACCATGTGAATCCGTTAGTCCAGGATAAATATGTCTCCCTCTCGCGTCAATGATTTTTTCTGCACGATATTTATTTAGGATTTGACGTTCAGGACCTACTTCCAATATTTTCCCACCTAAAATGGCCATTGCTTCAAATTCTACATTTGTTTCATCTAAAGTGTGAATGATTGCATTGTGAACGATTAAGTCTATTTTCTTGCTCTTCATACAGGAGGAAAAGCACAAAACAAAAAGAGGAAAGTATATAATGAATGGACGCATAAACATTTTTTTTGTACAAAAATAAGAACAAAGGATGGGATGAAAGGTGTAAAAATGGAAAGAGGTATTTGATTAGAGTTGATTTTCATTAAATAAATATCAGTTTTGCATTAAGCAGAGGGGGCTAGAAGAGCTAAAATCTCGCTTTTTATGTTTAATTTTGTAATCTAAAAAAATAAGTTTTAATGGAAATTCCAAAGACATACGAGCCGCAAAGAGCAGAAGAAAAATGGTATAAACATTGGATGGATAAAGGGTATTTTCACTCTGAACCAGACGAACGAGAAGCTTATACAGTTGTGATTCCGCCACCAAATGTAACAGGGGTGTTGCATATGGGACACATGTTGAATAATACAATTCAAGATGTATTGGTCCGTCGTGCACGTATGCTTGGTAAAAACGCTTGTTGGGTTCCAGGAACGGATCATGCATCTATTGCTACTGAAGCTAAAGTTGTGCAGAAATTACGCGCAGAGGGAATCAAAAAATCTGATTTGACTCGTGACGAATTTCTGAAGCATGCTTTTGAATGGAAAGATAAGCATGGAGGGATTATTTTAGAACAATTGAAAAAATTAGGTGCTTCTTGTGATTGGGAAAGGACTAGTTTTACAATGGATCCAGAATATTCAGAATCGGTGATTGATGTCTTTATTGATTTGTTTAATAAGGGAAAGATTTATCGCGGTGTACGAATGGTGAATTGGGATCCAGAAGCTTTAACGGCTGTTTCTGACGAAGAAGTATTACATAAAGAAGTAAATTCTAAATTATTTAATCTTCGTTACAAAATTGCAGGTTCTGAAGACGAATGGTTGGTGATTGCAACAACGCGACCAGAAACAATTTTAGGAGATACCGCAATTTGTATTAATCCTAATGATACACGTTATACGCATTTACACGGAAAACGTGTTATCGTTCCTATCGTTGAAAGAGAAATTCCAATCATCTTAGATGAATATGTGGATATGGAATTTGGTACAGGATGTTTAAAAGTTACTCCAGCTCATGATGTAAATGATTATGATCTAGGACAACGTCACAACTTGGAAACCATAGATATATTAAATGCTAATGGAACATTAAACGCGGCAGGTCTTCATTATGAAGGAATGGATCGTTTCGAAGTTCGTAAAGCTATCGAGAAAGAATTGGCTGAGAAAGGTTTTTTAGTGAAAACGGAAGAACACATCAATAAAGTTGGCTATTCTGAAAGAACAAATGCAGTTATAGAACCACGCTTGTCTTTACAATGGTTTGTATCGATGAAAGAATTGGCTGAGCCTGCATTGGAGAATGTAATGAATGGAAATATTAGTTTCCACCCAGAAAAGTTCAAGAATACCTATAAGCACTGGATGGAGAATGTAAAAGATTGGTGTATTTCACGCCAATTATGGTGGGGACACCGCATTCCAGCATGGTATTTTGGAGAGGGAGACACTGATTTTGTAATTGCTAAAACGGAGGAAGAAGCGATTGCTTTGGCTTCTGAAAAAGCGGGTAAAACTTTCCAGATTGGTGATTTGAATCAAGATGAGGATGTTTTGGATACTTGGTTCTCTTCTTGGTTGTGGCCAATATCTACATTTAATGGGTTAACTCAACCCGGTAATGAAGAAATAAAATACTATTATCCGACAAATGATTTGGTGACTGCTCCTGAGATTATGTTCTTTTGGGTTGCCCGTATGATAATTGCTGGATATGAATATATGGGAGAACTTCCATTTAAAAATGTTTATTACACAGGAATTGTACGCGATAAATTAGGCCGTAAGATGTCTAAATCTTTAGGTAATTCACCAGATCCGATTGAATTGATTAATCAATACGGGGCTGACGGAGTTCGTATGGGAATACTTATTTCGTCGCCTGCAGGAAATGATCTTCCGTTTGATGTTTCACAATGTGAACAAGGACGTAATTTTACCAATAAAATTTGGAACGCTTTCCGCTTAGTAGATGCATGGGAAGTAGCTGAAATTGCTCAACCAGCATCTTCGTCTAAAGCGATTGAATGGTTTGAAGCGAAGTTCAACCAGTCGTTGGCTGAAATCAATGACTTGATGGATAAATTCAAGATTTCGGAAGCGCTTAAAGCTATTTATAAATTGGTTTGGGATGATTTCTGTTCTTGGTACTTAGAAATGGTAAAGCCTGGATATCAACAACCAATTGATGTTCAAACATTGGAGTCCACTAAGGATTTCTTTGAAGGTATTTTAAAATTAATTCAACCGTTTACTCCTTTTATTGCTGAAGAATTATGGCATTTACTTCGCAATCGAGTAGAAGGTGATGATATCATTGTCGCTAAATGGCCAGAAATTAAAGCGATTGACGAAGCGATTTTGAAGAATTTTACAATTGCAGAAGAAGTTATTATTGGTATTCGTAATGTTCGAAAATCCAATAACATTGCAAATAAAATTCAATTGGAATTAAGGGTTAAGAAAAATGAAGCCATTGATGAAACGTTTGATTCTGTGATCAGTAAAATGGGTAATCTTACAGCATTGACATACGTGAGTGAGAAGGTTGCCAATGCGAATAGTTTCTTGGTTCTAAATAATGAGTATTTCATTCCATTTGGAGAGGAAGTAGACGTAGAGTCTGAACGTAAAAAGATGCAGGAAGAGCTTGATTATACAAAAGGCTTCTTAAACAGTGTTATGAAAAAGCTTGGAAACGAAAAGTTTGTAGCAAGTGCTCCTGAGCAAGTGGTAGCTATCGAACGTAAGAAAGAGGCTGATGCATTAAGTAAAATTGCAATTTTGGAAGAAAAACTTGCATCCTTGAAGTAACAGTTTATTGTTTTTTTTGATATTCGAATCCCCTAGGTTTACTTAGGGGATTTTTTATGTTTCTTTTTTGAAAGTTTTTTATTTGGATAAGGATTTATTAAATATTTGTTTTACAGATATTTAATGTTTATATTGAAGCAGTATCTTAATTTATGAATTATGTTTCAATCAGGTCAACCTCCGCCAATGGCAACCGAATCACGAGCTAGGATAGTTCCAAATACGGCATTTTTGGTTTTATTTTTATGGATTATTTTTGCCATTTTTCTCAAAGAGAAAGCTAGAAATAATCACACCTTTCGAACACAACAAGTTATTGTTCCTTCTGCTACTTCTTCAATACAGTTGAATGAGTTAGCAGCGCCTCCTGAGTGAGGTTTCTTAAATTATTATGTTAAAGTACTAAATCCGTAAACAAGCGATCAAAGGTTTTGTCTAGATCTGAAGAGTAGCCAGGGTGTGGTCTCGATGTCTGTATAACGGAACTCTTAACAGCTGTGATAAATCGGAATTTCTCACCTAAATCTAGATCATCTAAACGACCTGTATAATTAGATCTTTTACAAATGATGTCTAAAGCTTCTAGGTTTTTATGTAATTGATTTATATCAAAATCAGTACAAATAGCTAGGATCTTATTAGTATTTACTTGCTTCTGAATTCTTAAGTACTTTTGATTTTTACAAAATAGGATTAGTCCAATATTTACAAATTCTTCACGGTCAACACGCGGAACAACACGAATTACAGCGTATTCATATATAAATCTATCTTGCATTTTTTGCGAATTCTAAAAAATTAGTAGCGTTTGCTAAGCGGATACAAAGGAATTGTGTGTACACTTCCCTTATTTCATCTGGCGTGAGTTCACTGCCGTCCCATTGTAACCACGTGTCGGGAATTTGGTTGACAATTCCACGAAGTATTTCAGGACTTAGAATTTGTGTATATTCCTTATGAACTCGATCTAATTCTGATGCAAATGGTAGTAAGACGTGATCTTTTATAAAAGGAAAATTTGTTTTTGCTGATTGTTCCCAGTTATCCCAAGAATGGTGGAAATAAAAAGACGCGCCATTATCAATTAACCAGATTTCCTTATGCCAAATAAGTAGGTTGGTGTTTCTAAATGTTCGATCTACATTAGTTATGAATGCATCAAACCATACAATTTTTGATGCAAGATAGCTATCGCATGTGTTCACTGCAGCTTCAAAAGTTAGTGCTCCTTGTAAATAATGTAAGCCCAGATTTAGACCTTTTGAAAAGACGAGTAGATCTTGAATTTCCTCATCTGCTTCTGTTTTCCCGAAGGCTTCATGTAGTTCTGCAAATACTAACTCTGGGATAGGCAAGCCTAAATATTTTGCAATTTGTCCACCTAAGAACTCCGAGATTACTCCCTTTACTCCATGACCAGCACCACGAAATTTGATGACATATTTAAAATCATCGTCCGCTTCCGCTAAGGCAGGGAGTGACCCACCTTCTCGTAAAGGTGTGATGTAGCGTGTAACTGTAACTGTTCTTAGTTCATTCGGTAAAGTGTGTACCATATTACTTAAATACCAATTCTTTTGGAGCTTTATTTTTATTGGCTAGTTGTCCGCATGCAGCATCAATATCTTTCCCTCTACTACGTCTAATATTAACGACTAAATTTTTAGATTCAAGGTATGCTGCAAATTCGTCTGTTTTTTTACTGTCGGCACGTTGGAATATTCCATCGTCGATAGGGTTGTATTCAATAATGTTGATTTTGCATGGAACGCAACGTGAAAATTGTACGAGTTCTCGCGCATCTTCAATGCTATCATTAAAATCTTTGAAAATGATATATTCAAATGTTACTCGAGTTCCCGTTTTGTCATAGAAATATTCTAATGCTTCAGCTAATGCTTCCAAATTATTGGTGTCATTAATTTCCATTATTTTACTTCTTTTTTCGTCATTAGCTGCATGAAGAGAAATTGCCAAGTTAAATTTTACTTCGTCGTCCCCTAATTTCTTTATCATTTTCGCTATTCCTGCTGTTGATACGGTTATTCGTCGTGGTGACATCCCCAGACCTTCAGGTGAGGTAATAAGTTCTGTCGAACGCAACATATTTTTGTAGTTCAATAAAGGTTCTCCCATTCCCATATATACGATGTTGGTCAAAGGGGTGTTGTAGCGTTGTTCAGCTTGATTTTTTAAGTAAACGACTTGATCTACAATTTCACCTGCAGTCAGATTACGCATTAGTTTTAATTTACCTGTTGCACAGAATGTACAGGATAGACTACATCCAACTTGTGACGAAATGCAGGCTGTTGTGCGGGAGGTTGTTGGGATTAAAACTCCTTCAACAACTTTTCCTTGCTCAATTTCAAATGCACATTTAATTGTTTTATCCGTACTTATTTGTTGATCCTCTACCTTTATGGCATCAATAAAAAAATGTTCATCCAAAACAATTCTCAGATCTTTGGATAGGTTACTCATTTCTTCAAATGTATGTGCATTTTTTTTCCAAAGCCACTCATAAACTTGTTTTGCACGGAATTTTTGTTGTCCTAAACCAACTAAAGTTTGAACCAATTCATCAAGGTTCAAATTACGAATATTAATTTTTTGTGCCATAGCTTGTACAAAGTTAAAGCATTTAGGTGTAAAATCAGTTAATTAATCGTGTATGTTCTTTATTTAAAAGAACTATTTTGCCATCTTCTAGTTTAATTTTAATTAGGTTTTTTGATATTTCTTCTATCAGTTCGAATCTTGTGCCTAGAGGTATTTGATAGGGAGCTAGTTCGAAACTATTTAGGTAGGTAGGTGTCAAAGGGGAGATCACAATTCCTATCTTTTCATTAGGTGATGTTTTCTCTTTGACCGCATAGATGGATAAGGACAAACAACCAATTATTACGACGCATAGAACGATAATTAATGAGTAGGTTAATCGATTTGTATTGTTGTTTTTAATCTGTGGTGTTAATAGTAATATTAGGGTTATTAATAGGGATGCTGTTAGAGCAATTTTTGCGAGTCTGTTTATTCCAAAACTGTATATATGAGCTAGAATCGTCGAGAAATGGGGCTTATAATCACCAAGTTCTAATAAATTATAAATGTATTGATTGTTCTTTAAAGCTCCCTCATGCGTTGGGTTCTGATAGAGTGTAACTTCATTCGCCCATAATGCTAATCCATAGTTTTCTTTTTCTCTATAAGCATTGGCTAAATTATAAAATAATTCAAAATTTGACGAGTCTTTTAAAAGCGTGTTCTCCATGAGGAAAATGGCTTCATCATATTGTTTTAATGCAATTGCATGATTGATTTTATTGTAATGACAATAAGAGATGCTATTTATACTTACGGCAATAATAAACAGGATTAGTCTAGTTATATTTGTTTCCATGCTACAGCTATTTTTTTCAATTTGTCGATTATTTCTTTGGTTGTTTTTTGATCAAAAAAGGCGTACAAGTTTTTATAGATGAGTTCTACTATTTCTGTTAGTTCATTTTTAATTGTTGCATCTTGTGGTAATAGTATTTCAGGGTTGTTAAGTTGTGCGAATAGATTTTCCGGACATACTATTGTATTGCTTCGTCTTTTATTAATCATAAATGTTATTAGGAGAATTACATCTTTTAGATCTTCTTCTGAGAGAGAGTCTTTTTTATGATATAGTTTTTTTAGCTTTCTTTTAATGTGATTTGGTTTACGTTTCAGTTTTTTAAATCGTTTTTCTAAGAATTCATTTTCTTTTCTATTTAATATTAAAATGGTAAATGTTAGTGCTGGGATACCGATTAACAGTATCCAGTAGATGGGATTGTTTACTATATATCTCGATGCTGTAATTGGTTCAATGGTCGTGAATGGAGCTATATTTTCTTTTTTATTGAGATGAATAGCTTTATTATAATCTCTTTGATAATCAGTATTTGAAAGGACGTTGAAAATGAGTTCTGTACTGTCTTTTTTTGTTATATATTTTTCTTTTTTCACATCAAAATAGGTGAAGGCAATTGAAGGGATTTTGACGATTCCAATTTCAAAAATTTGTAAATTATATTTGTAAATTATTTGTCCAATCATTCCATTTTCTGTGTTTTCGATTGATTCTGATAGTGTAGGTTCACCGTAAATTTGTACTCCATTTGGAAGTTGTAATTTTGGAATTGTAAACTGATGAAAATTTCCCTCTCCAGATATTATTAGTTCTAAAGGTGTGACGTCACCTTGTCTCAGGTTTTGATTTTTTGCGTTTTGTTTGATATCAAATGTTCCAACAGCACCATAAAAGGAATTTGGAGCTAAGGGAGGTAGCGGTTTTATTTTGAGTGTTGGTATGGTGGGCTTCATCGTTTTTGTACCCTTGACATTCGAATAGATAATTTCGGAAGGCTCTATTTTAAAATTATCTGAAATTAAGGGATATATTAAGACGGAATTGATGGGATATTGCCAGTTTATTTGTCCATTCACATTTATTTGGTACCATTTTGAAATAATTGGAAGTTGAAATTGGTCGATAGTGCCAGAAAGTTTTAATGGTTCTTTAATGGAGAGCTTTCCGTATGGATTGTCAGAGGTGAGATAATTTAGTAAATGAACAGCTTCACCTTCATATATACTTGTTTTATTTAGGATCAGATGTTCTGTAGTTGTGAATTCTATTGTATTAGTTTGTAGTTGTTTTTCGCCCTCTTTTAAAACGTTTATTTCAATAACATTTGATTTCTTTTTCTTTCCATCCAAATTAATTTCAAATGGGCCAATTGTTTTACGGCCAGATTCACTAAAACTACCTATAAACGTAACGATGTGTTCTTGGTCAATAGAAGAATTCTGTGGATTTTTTATAAACTTAGAATTGAATGAAGGTGTGTTTTTTAAGACAAAGTCCTTTGGCCAATTTTCATTGATGAGGCCTTTATGGTTGGTATATATTATTATTTTAATTGGCTGATTAGTGTAAACAGTGCTTCTTTCTGCAGTAATATTTATTTCTAGATTTTGACTATATGCCAAAATCGGGAAAAACACGAATAGGAAGTTAATAAATGATCTCATATTACCAATCTTTTTTGTCTGTTATTCTATTAGAGGGCTTCATTTTTGAATAAGCATTTTTTTTGCTTTGTACGTCCATTCTATTTAGTTCATCTAATGTTTTGTCAATCTTTATTTCCTTTAAGTTGCTTTTATTCTGTGATATTTTTTGTGAGTTAAGGGTTGTTTTATCTTTTGGTAAGCTTCTATTTTCTACTTTGTTTTTTTTATTTTGGTCTTCCATCTGTTTTAGTAGTAGTAGATTGTGTTTAGCAGCTTTTGTAGGATGAATTTTTATGGATTTTTTATAGTGCATTGTCGCTTCGTATTTCTGATTATTAGCGGTGTAACAAACACCTATGTTGTAGTATAGTTCACTGATAAACGCTTTGTTTTTATTAATGGATATTGCTGATTTATAAAGGCGTATAGCTTTAGGGTACTCTCCGGCTTTGAACGCTGTTTGCGCAAGTTCGATAATTACATAGTTGTTCCATTTTTCATTATATAATTCTTCATACAATTCATTCGCTTCTTTATAATTACTTAGTATGTAATGTGTTCTCGCTTCATACAGCTTATTCAATTTGTTTTTATGGCAAGATGTAAGGCTCAGAAAGAGGCAGTAATAGATAAATAATCTCATTTTCGTTGTAGTAATTTGTCAATTAATAGGATGTATTTTTCATTCCAAAGAAGGTACGCTGTAAATTGTAGAATAGCGATGATTATTAGGAGTGGGTATTTTTGATTTTTCGCAATAAATATTTCAGCGTTTTTTTTAACTATTTTACCTTCTTTTAATTGTAAATATATTTTGAAAAAATCAGGGTAAGGTGTTTCTACGATTAGATGATACGCATCAAATTCTTTGGCTAACTTTTGTATTTCAGATCGGTTAAGTTTGGAATATACTATCTGTCCGAATTTATTTCTTTTCGCTCCTAATTGGGGTTTATTAAAAGCATTGGGTACGATTCCACCTTTTTCTGTTCCGATTCCAATGATAGCCATTTCGTAATCTTTCCATTTTATGGTGTGTTTTATTTTTTCATCGAGATGATCGTGGAATTCGCCATCCGTCACTATAAATATTTTTTGTGAAATCCCCTTCAAGAGTGGTAGAGTTAATGCTATTTTTTTTATGCAATTGTTTATCGATGAACCTTGATTGGTGATGAGGTCGGTATTAATTTCGTCAATGTATGTATTGAGTGAATAATAGTCATTGGTAAAGGGAAGATAGTCTATGGCTTCTTCTGCAAAGAGTATTATACCAATTGTCTCGCTGGTACATTGGTTGATGAGTGCTTTAGATGCTTGTTTCGCTATATTTAGCCGAGTGGTTTGGTTTATATCGTCAACGTTCATTGAATTGGACACGTCGATTACTAATAATATTTGTGTGTTTTCCGCAAGTGTTGAATAACTGCGTATTCCAAACGCAGGTTGAGCTAGCGCAAGGAGTAAGAATGAAACGGTATTTTTGAAAAACCAATATTTTACAAATATGGAGGTGTTTTTTGATTGTTTGACGTATGTCTGATCACTGTGTTCACCGAGATAAAGAAAGATCTTATTTTTATTGATTACTGTAAAAAAGAAGATTAGTGTAATAAGAAGTGTAAAGGGAAAAAAATAAAGATAATGGGGTTTTTCAAAATCTAAATACTGTCCTGTATGATTTCCAAAATATCCAAATATAAATAATATAGCACATAAGATGAACCAGAATAGGATTTCCCAAATGATAGTAAAGAGGATGAGCTCTTTTATTTTATAGTTAAATACTTGTTTACTCATACGTATTGAATAAGGTAATATTCAAAAACCAAAAAATACTTATGCAGATTAATCCTGCCCATATAAATATTTCGGGGGTTGCTTTTTGTTTCAGGAGTGGATTTTTTATTTCCAGTTCTTTTTTCTCTAGGTCATTAATTTTATCATAGATTTCTGTTAGAACTTCTTCGTTCGAAGCGTGAAAATATTGACCACCAGTTTCTCTGGAAATTTGTTTAAGTGTTGCTTCATCTAGATGAATATCTGTTTTCTGTGTGTCTTGGTTGTAATTATTTATTATTTGAGTGTTGTCTCCCATTCCGATGGTGTAAACTCTAATCCCTTTTTCTTTTGCTAAAGTTGCTGCTTCGATGGGGGCTATTTCACCTGAATTATTACTTCCATCAGTTAGTAATATAATTACTTGAGAAGCTTTGCTTTTCGTGCGTAAACGCGCTACTGCTGTACCTAATCCGATCCCGATAGCGGTGCCATCAGCTAGATTTATTTCTGGTGAAATGTTCTTTATCTTATTTAGAATGATACGATAATCAGTTGTTGGGGGGCAAAGGGTGAATGCTTCACCAGCATAAACGACCAAGCCTATTCGATCATATTTTCTACCTTGAACAAATGAACTTGCTACTTTTTTTGCTACTTCAATTCGATTCGGAATGAAGTCGTTTTCCAGCATAGATTTCGAGATGTCAATGGTTAAGATAATGTCAATTCCTTCATTCTTGTTGAGGCCATTTTGTTTGTCATAGTTTATATTGTAGGGTTGTGTTAAGGAGATTAATAGACTACTTATACCTATAAAAGCTAATGTATACAATGCCATTCTTAGTCTTTTTATTTGGGTGGACTGAGCAATCAAAACTGGATCGCTGAGATGAGTTACTTTCCAAAAACCATTCTTCGATGACTCTACTCTGAATATCAGGTAGGCCAAAATTGGAACCAGTAATAATGAAAAAAACCACTTAGGATTGTTGAAGTACCATGCATCTAGATATGTCATCCCATTTGTTTTTGATTTGTAATTTTATTCATTTCATTAATTAACTCTTCGGTGTCCGAAAGATTTTTTTTGATATCCAAATAGGAGGGGATGTAGTTTGCAAACTTGACCTTGTCAGCTTCTTTGAGAATAGCCAAAAATCGCTGTTCTATTTCAGTCGGGAGGTTGTATTCTGTAAATAGTATTGCTATTTCTTCAGATGTTAATTCTTGACTATTAGAGAGCAATACATCACTTAAATAGTTTTTTATTGTTTGTGATAATTGTTGGTAATGTTGTTCCACTTTACCTGATAACCAATATTCACTCAACCTTAAGTAGGTTAGCTGTATTTTCGCTTTGTCATAGGCGTTAAGGTTGAATTCTTTTTTTGGAAATTCAGTAGCTTTTAGTCTTTTTGTTTTTGTATATCTCCAGTATATTATTATAAAAAGAAAAGCTACAATTGCAACTATTGTGGACCAATAAGTCTCTTTTCTCAGAGGAGGAACAATAAAATATTCTTTTAGTTGAGTGAGATGATTTAATGGTTTTGAATCCGTCTCTACCGAAAAAAAAATGGGTGGTATCGAATTGGCGACTTTGTCAAATTCATAACTTAAATGCTCAATGATAAAAAAACCAGTATCCCACGGGGTGATTTCGAATTTTCGTTGCCAAACAAATTGGTTATTCATGGTGAAAATTGTGTCGTGATATCTGATTTCAAAATCATTTTTATTGTATTTATTTTCTACTTGAATGGCTTTTTTCAGTTTGTTTGAATTGGGGAATTCTATGTTAGCAATATGGGGCGATTGATAAGTTAATGTGTAAGTGAATAGTGTGCCAATTTGTCCTTTTCCTGGTACTATTGTAGCAGTGAGGTATTGAGCATTGGTTTGAAATGTCCACAGGAATAAATACAAATAAATAAATCGGTTCATTTCTTTTTGGAAAAATGTTTTTTTAAGGGTTCTATATATCCTTGTTCGGTATTTATGGATATGCTATTCACGCCGCATCTCATGAGTGTTTGAACTGTTTTGTTTGAGTTCTCATGATAATCTGTTGCGAATAAGTGTCTGTTTCTTATGTTCAAGCTATTAAACCAATATTTTTGTTGTGTCTCTGCATGATAGAGATGTAAAAAACCAAACTGAGGCAATTTTTTCTCCCGTTTATCTTCTATTTTTATTGCAATGAAATCATGCTTTTTACTAAAAATAATTACATCATGCTCGTTAATGTTAGTGTCTAAAAAGTCACTAATAGAGAAAACGTAAGCTGGTTTTTTCAGGTAGGAATTTAATCTTTTTAGGGCTTGTGAAAAATCAGTTGTTTTACTTTGTGTTTTAAATTGTATTAAATCGGTTAAGATTCGTAATCCATGTTTTTTTCCTTTTCCTGCAGGTATAAATTTTTCGATCCTATCTGTATAGATAATTGCGCCTATCTTGTCATTGTTTCTGATTGCAGTAAAAATAAAGATTGCAGCTAGCTCAATTAGGATCTCTTTTTTTGTTTTTTTTCCTCCAAAATCCATTGAACGAGAGAGGTCAAGGAGTAAATAAAAATCTAAATCCCTTTCTTCTTCAAATACTTTTATATGCGTTGAATTAAAACGTGCAGTGACATGCCAATCAATATGTCTTGTGTCATCTCCGATTTGGTACTCACGGACTTTGTCAAAGGACATTCCTTTTCCTTTAAAAGCAGATTTATGGCTCCCAGGAAATATTTCTCTTGACATCCTTGAACATATTATTTCTAATGCTATAATTTGTTCAGACAGTTCTATTTTTGTATTCATAATCAAGGCACCTCTATTTTGTTTAAGATCGTACTTATGATATGTTTTGATTTTATTTGTTCAGCTTCTCCTTCGAAACTAATCGATATTCTATGATTCAAAATGTCATTAGCGACCGCTTTTACATCATCAGGGATTACATAGGATCGATTTCTAATTAAAGCTAATGCTTGAGCTGCTTTTGCTATATTAATCGTTGCACGCGGTGAAGCTCCTGTTTCAATTATATTTTTTAAATTTTCTAAACCATAGTTTTCAGGTTCACGAGTAGCACGAACAATTTCAACAATGTATTTCTCGATTTTTGGATCTAAATAGATCGATTTACAAATCTTTTGCAAACGTATGATGTCATCGGTGTGGCAAACAGGAATTATTGTTTCTTCTGTTATTTGATTTACTTTTTGATGGAGTAGCTGTAATTCTTCTTCTTGTGTCGGATAGGTTAGATTTATTTTCAACATAAATCGATCCATTTGGGCTTCCGGTAAATGGTATGTTCCTTCTTGGTCAATTGGATTTTGAGTGGCCATAACGAGGAAAGGTGATTGCAGTCTATAGGTTTCGTCACCAATAGTAATTTGCTTTTCTTGCATCGCTTCTAATAACGCTGATTGTACTTTCGCTGGAGCACGATTGATTTCATCTGCAAGAATGAAGTTAGAAAATAGAGGTCCTTTTTTAACCGAGAAATCTTCTTTCTTTTGACTGTAAATTACGGTACCCGTTATGTCTGCAGGTAAAAGGTCAGGAGTAAATTGAATGCGACTAAATTGTCCATCTACTATCTGTGAAAGCGTCTTTATTGCTAGTGTTTTTGCTAAGCCAGGAACCCCTTCAAGTAAAATATGACCTTCTGTAAATAAAGCAATTAATAATCTACTAATCATGTACTTCTGTCCAAATATTGTTTTAGAGATCTCTGTTTGAAGTTTTTTAATTAATATTCGTTCATTGTCGACGATTATTGATAATTGCTCTATTTTTAATGATGGATTGTTACTCAGTTCATTCGACTTCATTTTTTTTATTTGAAAGTACGAAAAAATAAAAAGTGGATACTTTTGAATTGTTAATAAACCTTAAAATCAAGTACTTAATATTTTTTTTTATGACTGTCGAACGAATTTGTTTAGAATGTAGCTATAAGCTAACAGGTCGAAAAGATCAGAAGTTTTGTTGTGATCAATGTCGTAATACGTTTAATAATCGTATCAATGAAGATGCGAATAATTATGTAAGAAGGGTGAATCACATCTTGCGAAAAAATAGGCGTATATTGGAAAAATGCAATCCTTCAGGGAAGGTTACAGTGGATGGATTACGTTTAGCAGAGGAGGGGTTTAATTTTCACTATTACACAAATGTTTACGAAACCAAAAAAGGATCCATCTATTTTTTCTGCTACGATTATGGTTATCTGAAACTAGAAAATGATCAATATATGTTGGTTCAAAAACAAGATTATGTTCAATAACCTGAGTATTCGACCCAATTTTTATCTGTTTCGTATAGTCTTATCGTAAGAGTGAGTTGTTCTGAAAGATGAGGTCTTAATAGATTAAAGCATACAACAGCTATGTTCTCTGCCGTTGGATTTATACCATAAAATTCCGCGCAGTCTAGATTTAGATTGCGATGGTCAAAACGATCAATAATTGTATCGTGGATTAATTTCTTTAGTAAACTTAAATCATAAACGTAACCTGTTAGTGGGTCAATAGGACCGTCGATATATGTTTCAAGTACATAATTATGTCCATGGTAATTGGGGTTACTACATTTTCCAAAGACTTCTCTGTTTTTTTCATCCGACCAATCTTTTACAAATAGTCGATGTGCAGCATTAAATGTTTCTCTTCTACAAATTTTCATCTATGTATTTTTGAATTTCAGTTTTAAATTTTTTGCAGATCTCTTTGAACCAAAATGTATATTCTGTTGGTGTAACGGATATTTGTTCTTCCAGATGTTCCCATTTGACCCATTTTAAATCATCCACTTCGTCATAATTAAAGGCAGGTAGTGGTGAATTATATGTACCCATGTAGACATGATCGTACTCATGTTCAATCATTCCGTCTTCAAATTTTATTTTGTAAATAAAAGCACCAATACTTTCTGTCGAAGTTACAATATTTAATTCTTCTTGTAGTCTTCGGTTAACTGCATCATTTAAATTTTCTCCTGGTTGAGGATGTGAGCAGCAAGTATTTGTCCATAGACCTGGCGAGTGGTATTTACTAGATGCTCTTTTTTGTAGAAGAAGTTCTTTATTGGAATTGACAAGTAAAATTGAAAAGGCACGATGTAAATGTCCTTCAATGTGCGCTTGTTGTTTTCCCATTTGTCCAATAGGCTTATCGTCTGTGTCTACAAGTATTACTTGTGGTTCTATCATTTTAATCGTTGTTTTTGGGGCGAACAGCGACCAAAGTGGTGTCATCTGTTTGTATTTGATTTCCTTGCCAATTTGCCAGTTCTTGGGTAAAGATAATGCCTTGATTTTTTAAAGGCAAGTTGATGTTATCGGCAATCATGTCAATGAGCCGTTTCATCGTAAATTTCTTATTCTGATGTCCACCAAATTGGTCATGACAACCATCCGTAAATAGATAGATTGTACTATTTTTTTCTAATGCAAGGGTATGCGTTACATATCCTCCAAAATAATCTTGGTCATCACCGATATGTTTTAAATCACCTCTAAAGATGTCAAATGATTGACCATTATGAATGATGAATTTTGATCCCGCACAACTGTACTGTAAAAGATTTGAATCATTATCTATTGTACAAATTGTAAGCTCAACTCCATCTCTAAAATTCGTGTCATCAGGATTGTTTAATATGCTCTTTAGTCGAATGTCTAATTCATTCATAATTGCCCCGGAGTCCGTTATTTTAGAGGTGATTACAATTGTATTTAACAGGTTGATTGCTAAAATAGACATGAAAGCGCCTGGCACTCCATGTCCTGTGCAATCTCCAACGGCAATAACGATTTTATTTTCTATTCGTATGCACCAATAAAAGTCGCCAGAAACGATGTCCTTAGGTTTGAAAATAATGGTGTATTCATCGAAGTAGTTGGAAAAGCGTGTTCCACTATTCATTAAATTTTTTTGTATACGCTTTGCGTAATTTAAGCTATCCTTGATGTTGTTACTCTGTTTGGTGATAACTTGTTCTTGTTTTCTTTTTTCTGTTATGTCTCGAGCAGTTGCCAAAAAGCCCTCAATTTTTTTATTAAAACCAATTTCTCTCACAACAGTTATGTTTTGAGCAATCCAATGTGTTTCTCCAAATTTATCAAGGACTGGAAATTCAAAGTAAGTGTTTGGATCAGTATCTGTGAGGATACTTTTAAAGTATTTGGAGAAATTGTTTCTGTAATCCGGATGAATAATTTCAAGTATACTTTGACCAATGAAGTTGTTTTTATCTTCTTCTAAATAATCATTGAATTTTTTGTTTAAGAATTGAAATTCTCCATCTGTGTTTAACTTATAGATGAGATCTTTTGCATTTTCAACTAAAATCTCGTAGGTATTTTCTAACGCTATTTTTTCAGTAATGTCCGTACCTAATAGTACAAGTGTATTTTTATTTAGAAGTTTACATTCCCAGTGAATCCAACTGATTGGGTCATTGTTAAATTGAATTGGAAGGTAAAAATCATGACCCTCTTTAAATTCTTTTGCTATATCATTTGTTGTGATTTCAATTCCTTTGGGTACATATTGTAACAGTATGTTGATGGGTTGGCCTGTTAATTGCTCAATATCGTTGTATAAAAGATCATTCAAGTTTGCAGTTGAATATATTATTGTTCCTGTTTTGTCAAAAGCAACGGAGTAGATGTCACTATTGTTTATTATGGTTGAAATGTATGCTAATTTATTGAGCGATTGGTGACGGATGGTGTTAATGAAAAAGAAGGCTATAATAGCTGTTGTTATTGCTAAAGTGTAGAGTTCTGGATTGTATTTGGATTCAGGTAGTGCAAATGCAATGGTGACATTCGTGAAAAAAAACACTACCCCAAAGAGAAGAATGTTTATTGTTTTTTCAAAAATGAATGGAGAAAAATTAGCGATTATTAAGACACTTATGCAAAGGAATGGATCCAAGTTTGATTTATAAAGGATGTATTCATTTTGGATAAGTATCACCAAAAAAATTGCAATGACCACTGCTTTCATCTGTGTATATCTCTTTATTGGAGAAATACGTCTAGCATAGAGGTAAAGTAAAATTACAGCAAGTAGTCCTATGAGTAGTAAGGGGAAATTAAAGTAGAAGTTGGGGATAAAGAGATAACCAATTAAATGGGAAAGGAAATTAAGTAGGCCAGTTGCCAGAATGAGGAAAGGGGAGATATGTTGTAATATGAAAAAGTCTTCTTTATAAAATTCTTGATCTAAATTTCGATTGCGAACGCGTAAAAAGATTATTAAGGTGATAAGGCCGCCTAAAATTGCACTGATATAGACTATGTAAGCGTTGGAATTAAAAGTTTGATGTATTTTAAAATTGGAAGTTGTTGTATCGCTAATTTTCTCCTTATCAAAGCTAGAACGAACCAATAAAGTATATTTACCAGGGAGTAAACCGGTAATTGTATATTTGTCATCTTTGGAGAAATCGGACCAAGTTGTAGGTAATTCTGCAATCTTGTACGAGTAATATATCTCTTTATATTTTGAATGAAGCGATTTTGTTTTAAAGGTTAGTGAACCGTTGTTTTCATTTATTTGTAAGTCGGTAATGACTGGAGCAGACGGAGTGAAATTGTTATTGTGAAAATCAAGATCGATGCAAAATAATCCATCTGAGGTGCCTATTAATATCTTATTATTTAAGATACTACTCGAATGTAGATTTGTTGTATAACCTTCAAAGCCGTTGTCAGAATCGAAATTTTTATGACTAATTATTGTCCCAACATTGTTGACTTTTACAACATTAAATCCTCTATTCGTGCCCAATAGAAGTTGACCGTATGAATCTGCTTCTATATTGTGAAATATGGTGTTTTTAAAAACAAACGGATCATTCAAATGAACTTTTTTGCCACTTGCTGTTATTCCGATTAGCTCTCTTTCGTTGATAAACCAAATTGTTCCAAAAATGTCTGTGGTCGTACCGCTAAATACTTCTTTGGTTTTCGCATTGGAAATTCGATTAATGGTATTCGTAGTACTGTCCCAGCTATACAGTCCTTTGTTTGTTCCTATGTATAAAATCTTTTTTCGTTTGTTGTAGTTTAATGTTAAGATGGAACCTATTTCTTCAATTTTAGGAATTGTGATATCTTCTATAATGTTCGATGATAAGCAGTAATAATAACTTCTTTTGTGGTCCTCAATGATCAGAAAGCCATTCTCAAATTCAACGATCGAAGTGATTTTTTTGCCTTTCAGTAAATGTCGTTTGGTAAGGGGAGCAATCGTATTTTCTTGTTCATTAAAGGTATAAACTCCATTTGACGTAGCTAGTAAGGTTTGGTTTGAGGTGACATATTTGTCAAATGTTTGAAACGGGAATACTTTAAAGTCCCCCTCGTAGATGTTTCCAAGCCATGTACTTTTTACATCACTCAACGAAAAGAGTAATGTGTTGTTAGGTGTTGAATGTGTGAAGGATAGCTTTTTTTGATTATATTCTTGCTTGTAGTTTAATTTGGTAAAGAAAGAAAAATGCTCTTTTATTAGACCATTCTCCTTTGTTCCTGACCAAATGTTACCATCAAAGTCAAGATAAAAGCAGGTGAAATTTAGGTGTTCATTGTAATTCTTTGGAAAGCGCTCAACGGTGTAATTTTTTTCAAACAAAATATCTCCATTATTTAACTGGTAAACGGATCTCGAATTTATAGAATCATATTGTTGACCAATTATTTCCTCTGATTTTCCTAAATCAAATGCAATTGTTTTGTATTTAACATTTACTCTGTTTGTATTATAGTAAATGATAATTCCTTTGGATAAAGTTGAATTATACAGATGTAGTACGCCTTCGACATTATAACCATAGGTGAAATTATGTTTATCCTCATTTCTCAAGTTGAAGAATGTAGATAAGGGTGTTATGTGGTTTTGTGAAACAATTAAATTGGAATGATCCCCTAACACTAGCAGTTTATCTTGAAAGGGGATAATTGTTTTTATGTTTCTTATGTTTTCGTTTTGTGCATAGGATAATTTACGGAGTACTTTCCCTGATTGATCTAAAATTTGACAACTTTCGCTACTAAAAAGGTAAAAGTGATTATTAAAATAGTAAAAGTCAATTTGATTTGAGTTACTAGTATTCTTGTAAAAAAGTGTAACTAGACCATCTTCTAATTTAAGAATTCCTTCGCTCGAACTTAAAGCATAAATACTTTGGCCATGCTCTATTAACTTTATGATGGAATTACTCGATCTATTGAAAGAGTGTCTATATTCCTTAAAATGAGAGCCATCGAAGGAGAAAAGAGAGTTGTGTGTAGATCCTAAAAAAACAGTACCTAATTTGTTTGCATAAACGGATGTTATGTTATTTGTTGGTAATCCATCTTTGTAGGTGAAATTTGTGTATGTCAAATGTTGTGTGTGTCCTAAGAGGTATAGAAAACACACATTTAACAGCGTTATTAATAAGGCTCTACAAGTCGTAGTATTAGACTTCATTTATCCAATGTACTAATTATTTTGATTTTAATTAAGCTGTTTTAACGACAATAGATTGGAGTAAATTTTTTGCGCAATTTTTCGCTTCTTGCAAATCCTGCTTTCGAATGGTTACATGTCCCATTTTGCGGAATGATTTGGTTTTTTCTTTACCGTATAAATGCACGTAAACTCCTTCTTGTTGCATAGCTTCTTCTAATCCTTCGTAGTATGCATCGCCCTCAAAGCCTTCAGCGCCAAGTAAATTAATCATTACCCCTGGGGCTATTATATCTGTAGCTCCTAATGGTAAATCTAAAATGGCACGAAGATGCTGCTCAAATTGTGAAGTCGAATTACATTCTATGGTATGGTGGCCGCTGTTGTGTGGACGAGGTGCGATTTCATTCACTAAAATAGTGCCGTCAGAAAGTAAAAACATTTCTACTGCTAGGATACCCACCATTTCTAATTTAGAAATCACCATTTTGGCTAATTCTTGTGCCTTTAAATCAATTTCTTTTGATATTGCTGCTGGCGCGAATAGAAATTCTACTAGGTTGGCAGCAGGATTGAATTCACACTCAACCGTTGGGAAAGTTTTTATCTCCCCAGACTCTGAACGGGCAACAATCACGGATAGTTCTTTTTCGAAAGGTATTAATTTCTCAATAATCGATGGAGCGTCAAAGGCATTATGTAGATCAGATTCTGATTTAATGATTTGTACCCCTTTACCGTCATAGCCGCCAGTTCTAATTTTATTAGCACCAGGGATATAATCTAAGTGTTTTTTTAGATCTTCTTGATTTTCAACCAAAGCAAAAGGCGCGGTGGGGATATTGTTGTCGATGTAAAATTGTTTTTGAATGCCTTTATCACGTATGATTCGAAGGATGTGCGGTTGTGGATAAACTTTTTTACCTTCTTTTTCGAGTTGTTCTAAAGCTTCAATGTTTACATTCTCAATTTCAACAGTAATGAGGTCTTTGTCTAAACCGAAGTTGTAAACAGTGTCATAGTCCGTAATTGAACCAGGAGTGAAACCAGAACTTATGGATTGACAAGGTGTGTTAGCATCACCATCTAAGATGTAAATTGAAATGTTGTAGGAGATTGCTTCTTGAATCATCATACGGCCTAATTGACCTCCGCCAAGCATTCCTAACTTGAATGTAGAACTATACCATTGTTTTTTCATACTACAAATATAGACGGGAAAACGGCGAAATGAATCATTATTGACAAGTTTTTGATAGATTACCGAGAGATTTTTATTAAATTTGAATTCAATTTACATTACAGTGATTCAAATTAACGATAAGCAGTTTACGCCTTTTCTTTCAAAGGAGCAGATTCAGGATAGAATCCAGCAGGTAGCACAAATCATAAATAAAGACTATTCGGATAAAGATTTAGTCTTTGTGGTTGTTTTGAACGGTGCCTTTATGTTTGCTTCTGATTTAATTAAATGCGTTGAGGTACCTTGTGAAATTTCTTTTGTTAAGGTTTCTTCATACGAAGGAGGTGTGTCAACGACAGGTCGTGTAGATGAAATCATAGGTTTGAATCGTAGTATTGTAGATAAAGATGTTGTCATTTTAGAAGATATCGTAGATACAGGTATAACGATTGATAAAATGTATAAGTTACTCGAGCTTAACAATCCCAAATCTTTAAAGATTTGTACTCTTTTGTATAAACCCGATGCACATCAAGGACGGGTAAAACCAAACATCGTAGGATTTGAAATTCAAAATCGTTTTGTAGTAGGTTATGGTTTAGATTATGATCATAAAGGACGAAACTATGATGCGATTTATCAATTAATGGACTAAAATTTACTGAAGCTATGTTAAATATTGTATTATTTGGCCCTCCAGGAGCAGGAAAAGGAACACAATCTGAACGTATTATTGAAAAGTACGGTTTGAAACATCTTTCAACAGGAGATATTTTTAGGGCAAATATAAAGAATGAAACAGAGCTTGGTTTATTGGCAAAAAGCTACATGGATCAAGGTCAGTTAGTGCCTGATGAAGTGACTATAAATATGCTAAAATCAGAATTCAAAAAGGTTGATAATTCAAAAGGGTTTATCTTTGATGGATTTCCCCGTACTACTGCGCAAGCAGAGGCTTTGGATGCATTCTTGAAGGAAGAAAACACAGAAATTGGTGTAATGATTGCACTTAATGTAGAGGAGGATGAACTTAAAACTAGGCTGCTTAAAAGAGCTGAAGTTTCTGGACGTCCAGATGATGCAAATATCGAAGTGATTGAACGTCGTATTAACGTCTATAGAGCTGAAACAATGCCAGTTAAGACGTATTATCAAAGTCAAAATAAGTATCAAGAAGTGGATGGAATTGGTACAATGGATGAGATTACTCTACGTGTCAATCAAGTGATTGATAATTTATAAGATTATAGTATTTTAATAATTACAAAAAGAAGATTCTTAATGGATCTTCTTTTTGTATTTAATGCAGCTGCATTCCAATGATTACATTTGAAAATTTGGGAGTATTTCTTCCGCAAGGTTTTTTATTTAGCAACATATATCTACAAATCAATAAAGGTGATAAGATTGGTTTGGTTGGTAAAAATGGTGCCGGTAAGTCTACAATGTTAAAGATTTTATCGAACAAACAACAACCTTCAGAAGGGAAAGTGCATAAACCTAAAGATTGTACAATCGGTTTTTTAACACAAGATATTGTTATCGATACCAAACAATCGGTTTATGAGTTCTTAAATACGTCTAATGAACAATTGACTTATTTGAAAGAAAAAATTGACGATATCAATCATCAATTAACCACTCGTACAGACTATGAATCGGATAGTTATATGAAGTTACTGGATGATTTGAATGAGTTTAATCATACGTTTGCTATTGTTGATGGGTATACTTGGGAACAACGTATCGTCGATGCTTTAAGTGGTTTAGGGTTTAGTTTGGAAGAAATGAAACGTCCATTAGATACTTTTTCAGGTGGTTGGAAAATGCGTGCTGAGTTAGCTCGAATCTTAGTCAATCGTCCAGATGTTTTATTATTAGATGAGCCCACGAATCACTTGGATATTATTTCTATTGCATGGCTTGAAAATTATTTGAAAACGTTTGATGGTGCGGTTATTGTGATCTCTCACGACCGATTGTTTTTGGATAATGTAACTAAACGTACCTTAGAAATTGCACAAGGAAGGGTACTTGATTTTCCTCACGCATATTCAAAATATAAAGAAGTGCGCGCGGAAGAAATTGAACGTATGGCTTTGGCTAAAAAGCAACAAGATAAAGAGATTAAGCAAACGCAAGAATTAATTGATAAGTATCGTGCTAAAGCCAATAAGGCGGCCTTTGCACAATCATTGATTAAGAAGTTAGATAGAACAGAAAGAATAGAGTTGGAGAGTGATGCCAGCGCACGTATGCATGTTTCTTTTCCTTTAAGTGTTCATCCTGGTAAATGGGTGTTGGAAATGGAAAACATGGGTAAAACATTTGGTGATCGTGTGCTGTTCAAAAATATTAACTTGACGGTTGGTAGGGGTGAAAAAATTGCCCTTCTAGGTCCCAATGGTGTTGGTAAGTCAACATTATTGAAAAGAATTATGGGCGAATTGGAAGGCGATGGTGTCGTTAATTATGGTCACAATGTTCAGGTTACCTATTTTGCTCAAAATCAAGCTGAAAATTTAGATAAGAATAAAACAATATTCGAAACCGTTGATGATATTGCTAAAGGTGAAATACGAAAGGATCTTCGATCTATTTTAGGAACTTTCTTGTTTTCAGGTGAAGATGTAGATAAAAAAGTAGGAGTCTTGTCAGGAGGAGAACGTACACGTTTGGCTCTTTGTCAATTGCTTTTATCACCTTCTAATTTTTTAATTCTGGATGAGCCAACTAATCACCTTGACATTCAAAGTAAAGAAGTCCTTAAGAAAGCTTTACTTAATTATGAAGGTACCTTTCTTGTCGTGTCGCATGACCGTGAATTTTTGGATGGTTTAACAAATAGAATTTGGGATATTGAAGAGCAAACTTTGAAAATACACCATTTTGGAGTGAAAGAGTTTTTGGCACGAAAAATGGAATCTGTAGGAATGCAATCCAACGTTGGAACCAAAAAGGAAGAGGTTAAAGCGGTTGAAGCAACTGTGGTAAATTCAGATTCTCAAGAAGTACGTAAACAGAAGAAACAAATCGCAAATAAAATATCAAAAATAGAAGTTGAAATTAGTAGTCAAGAGGAATTAATCAGTAAGTTGCAGTTAGAGGTAGCAGATATTGATTATTCAGACGAAGGAAAGGCAGATCGTATTTTGAAGCAATTTGAAAGGGAAAAACTTCGTTTGGATGAATTTATGATGAAGTGGGAAGAGCTAACAGAAGAATTAGAATCTTTGTAGTCTAGATGGAGACTTAACGTCTTTTTCTTTTTAGCTTTTTGGCCTGTTTTTTTTGCAATTTAATTTTTTTTAAATTCTCTTTTTTATTTTTTTTTAGAGATGCCTTATATGCTTTTGATTGACGATCATGGTGAGCCTTGTAAGCCTCTTGCTGATGTTTTTTTGCGGCTTTTGCCTCTTGGGCTCTTTTTTTTGCAAGCATACTTTCTGCTGCAGCTTCGGTCTCTGGATTTTTAATCTTGGAAGATCCACACGAAGGTAGAAATGTTAAAATTGCGAACAAGATGAAACTATAAGAGAGTAAACGCATAATAAAATTGAATTTTATTCGTAATATAACTAATATGAATGTAAGATTATTTTTTGCAATTGGTCTAATTTTTTTGTTGTTTTCTAATTGTAATGTCAATAAAGTTCATCCAGTTCCAAGTGTTCCATTTGATGTTATCGTAGATATTAATTTGCCACTTTATAATAATTTATTAGGTGTTGGTGGATATGCTATTGTAAATAATGCAGGTTATAATGGTGTAGTTGTTTATAGACGAAATTTGAACGAATTTGTTGCTTTTGATTTGCAGTCACCAGCGGAAGATGGTACTTGTACTACTCCTTTGGCAATTAATGAAGATAATTTTTTACAATTAGATGATCTTTGCAGTGGGGCAACTTTTTCGCTCTATGATGGATCTCCAATGTCAGGTTCCAAGTTTGGTCTTCGTATGTATATTTGCTATTATGACGGAATACGCAACTTACGTATATACAATTAATTTGGAAAGTTTATCTTTGTAGAAAAAACGGAATGGCCGATATTAAGGTATATATTATAGATAGAGAAGGTGTGGAGCATGAGTTAATAGCTCCAACTGACATGAATATGAATATCATGGAGGTGTGTAAATCGTATGATTTGCCAGTTGCTGGTGAATGTGGTGGTATGGCCATGTGTGCAACGTGCCAATGTTATGTTGAGTCTGAACATGTTTTGGATGAGCAATCTGATGCGGAGTTAGATATGCTTGATCAGGCCTTTCATGTTAAAGAAAATAGTCGTTTGGGTTGTCAAATTCCGATTACGGAGGAGATTGATGGAATACGTTTACGTTTAGCACCCGAAGCATAAACTAACAAGTAATAGAAGGTAAGGCTGTCTGTAAGGATAGCCTCTTTTGTTTTAGTACCAACATTTTAGATGGCTGGCTACTAATCTAAAGTATATTAAATGCTTCATTAAAAAATAGAGATAAGGGAGCTGATTAAATGCTCCCTTTAAAATCGATTCTTTATTAAAAAGCAAATTTAAGACCCGTTTTCAATTCCAAAATATTAAATAACTCTGATTGTGCAAACGATCTAATAAGGTTTGTTCGAGTAATTACGTAGTTAGTTGTCGAATAATCCTGTGTGCTTGGATTCAACAACGGTAGATAAACATTGATATTACCTTTAATGGCAATAGACCATAAAAGATTTTTTGTTAATGGAACATTTAGAGCAGTTTGCCAGTAAAAGCGAGCTCCCCAGATGGGCTTATCAAATATAGCTGGCTCGAAAACACTTTTCCTTAGTTCATTTTCGCTTAGGGTAATGTCATAATTTTCAGGAATACTTATGTCGTAGTTTAAATTATATTCTTTACTTATAGGTTTTGCAATTAATAATCCAACACCCATGGTATTAACTAGACCGATTGGAGCGATGTTACCACTGTACACTTTGGAAAAAGTTACAGTTGGATTGTAAACATTTAGACGTATGGGATCGATGTCGAAAGTTCTTACAATAACTTCATTATTATAGCCATACCAACCTTCAATTGGAATGTATAATGGACTAGCTTCTTTTAAACGACTTGCTGTATTTGTATATGAAAATTCAACACCTATAAATTTGTTTTTTTTAATTTGTCTTTCATAAGAAATGGTCCCACCATAACTGACAGGCCAAGACTTGGCGTTTGTTGATTGATAGTCTGTGTAATAGTCTTTACCTTGATTACGATTTAGTAAATTGGCAATAAATCGTGGCGAAAAGGTGCCTGACATACTTATTGTATTCTTTTTTCCAAAATATCCGTAATCTTGAGAAAATAGTGTACAGCTAATTAGTATAAAAATATTTAAAATTAGAGTTCTCATTAAAGTGATGTTTTATGGGCGATTGATTAAGTTGTACATGGAGCTTCTTAGCACCATCTTGGATGGTTTCATTGTTATACGCAGTGCAGAAGAGGTCTGATACAATCCAGATTCTAAATCAAATGTGTAAATTGCAGCCAATGCATTTTGACGCGCAGTCGTTTCTGCTAAAATATTCATTAAAAAGGATGGTGGAAACCAAACAAAACCAAATATTTTCCCATAACTGATTCTATATTCTTTATTCTCTCCATAGAAAAAATAAGCTATTTTTTTTGACCCTAATTGGCTCATTATTAATTGTGCTTGATCAAAATCTATTGGTACAATAGGAAGGGAGTTGTTTTCCAAGTCGCTTATTTGTAATAATAATTCATTCACAAATGAATTTTGATTATACGTTTTTGTAGAATATTCATTAGCTCCTGATTTCCCACCAACTTTAACGTAGTTAGTTTTTGTCGTAGTCAATGCATAATCAATCGCGTCAATTACATCCGGAGTGATGTTTGCATTTCTTTTTGCATTGTTTGAGGTTGTATTGGTTAAGATAATTGGAGTCGTTATAATTAATTTTTCTCCAGATGCAATAGAACCATTAATTTGTATACTTTCTGTTTTTGAATTTATTCTTTTCTTTTTCTGTTTGGAAGTAGTGGATGTCGAACTAGTATCTTCGTCTTCATCCTCACTGCCTTTTGTTTTCTCTGTTAATTTTGTTAAGAAAGATTCATCTGCCAGTATGTCAACAAAACCGTAATAATGATAATTCAATGTATCGATGCTATTAACATCTCCTTTTTCTGTTGGCTTTGAACTTGATTTACGTATTCTTGAATACTTTGAACCTGTTTCTTTAGGTGTTTCTTCAACAACTGTTTCAACAGTATTTGTTCTTGGTTCATTCTTTTTGGCTAAATATAGTTCTTCTGCTTTCTTGTAGCTTATGTCGTAATATTTTGATTTTTGAAATCTTTTATTGGACGATATAAGGGCTATTGTTTTATTGTAAATGTTGTCTATATATTCGTTGTCTGGGTATTTTCTTTTGATGTCGTAAATCGTTCTTAAAGCAAATGCATAAGTTTGTTCAGGTTTGTGCTTACTGATAAACTCTAAAAATGTTCCACTTTCCCCCTCTAATTCTTTTTCTGAAGGAACAATGTTTCTCCAATTGCCATCAATCCGTAAACGTGCTAAATCATACCAAGCATGTGCTTTGAATGCTTTTAAGGATTCACTATTCGGAAATTCCTGTTCTAAAATATAAATCTCATATAAGGCATATGGAATTTCTCCTGTGATTATTCTTTGGCGAATTGTTTCGAAACGACAAATATTTCTAATTTCATAAAATTCTTGTTTATCAAATCGAAAGCTGTTCTGCTGCCAGTTATTAAATTTATTAATACTGTTCTCTACTTCACTTCTGCGTTTTTCTATGTTAGGATGGGAGCTCAATTCGTCATTGTAATCTTCATCCATGTTGATTTTGTATACCTTTTTTGAATAGATAGATTCTGGAACATAAAAATAATCTGTGTTAAAGTATGTTTTGTCAAATGGGATTTCATCAAATGGTAAATGACTAAACATTAGTACGTCAAAACTTCCATAAATCTCTTCTTTCGCATATCCAGCATCGTGACACAGTTTTACTGCTGCTCTGTCAGCCTCTAATTCATGCTCCTTTGAGTATTTACTTAATTGCTCAACTGTGTTTTTTTTGTCTAATGTAGTTTCATAGGATTGTAAAACATGGTTTTCTTTAAAATGTGTAATTTCATGTGCTAATACGAATGCAAGTTGTGCTTCTGACGAAAATTGAGCAAGTAAACCTGTTGTGAAGAAAAGCATGCCTTGGTTTGTTGCAAATGCATTTACAGCATCAGATTTTAAGACGTAAAAGCGAAGCTTTTTTCGTGTTTCTTTATCATTTTTTAATAGATTGTCAGCTATTTTTTCAATGTATTTACTCACTTCATCTCCATATACGACAATACCAGAGTTGAGTAGTTGATCTAACCCATAGTGTATGTTTTCAAGAAATTCAGTTTGTTTTTTCTTATCTAAATTACCTAAATCTATTTCATTATTACTAACCTTTGCTTGTGCTGCTAATCTAAAATCATCTGGCATCTCACCTTTAGATCTAAGCGGTTTATAGTTGTTGAAATTTACTTGACTAAATATTAAGTTTAAACTCAAGGTCATACCTAGAGTTAAAAAAAAGATGGTTTTCATGTAGTTTTTATTATCTTATTTTATGTTTGAAGGTATGATACAGACAGGTATAGATACCATTTTATGTTGGTTGATTTTATTTAAGTGGTTAAAAATAGTTAAAATTTCTTTTTCACGTGCTGTTAACTCATTTAAATCTCCTTTAAAGGTCATTGCCCATTCTAATTCTGGATAGGATGCCCCAATTTGATCTTCATCTGATCGACCATCTGCAAAAAGACCATCCGTAGGTTTGGCATCTTGGATCGATGGAATCACACCGAGATGTTTACCAAGATTCCAAACTTGTGTTTTCATTAGATCCGCAATTGGTGATATGTCAACACCTCCATCACCATATTTTGTGAAGAATCCAATGCCAAAATCTTCAATTTTATTACCTGTACCGACTACTATGCAACGATTAGCTTGTCCAATAGCATATAGCGTAGTCATGCGTAATCGTGCTCGTGTATTGGCCATTGCTAAATGATTTTGCTCAATATCAAATGGCATCTGTGTCTGGAATAAATCAAACGTATCAGTTAGATCAACTTCATAGCTAATAACATTTTTATAGTGTGAAGTAAGTGAAGAAATGTGATCCTTTGCACGTTGGTACTCCTCTGTGGTTTGCCGAATAGGCATGTTAACTAAGATGGTTTTATATCCTGTATTTGCACAAAGTAATGAGGTGACTGCCGAATCAATACCACCAGATATACCAATAATAAAACCTGAAAGCCCAGTTGTACGGATGTATTCCGTTAACCAGGCTTCAATATGATTTGCAACTAATTGTGTATTCACTATTTTTCTTAAAATAAGAAGGAAACTTTAAATTGTAATTGACTTTGTCTTGCTG
>JAZQRM010000088.1:0-41345 GCA_045629585.1 Taishania sp.
TTCTAAGTTCTAAGTCTTAAGATCTAAGGGGAAATTGAAGTAGTATTAACTATTCACTAAGAAAAGGTTGCTTTTTAGGTTAACTTCCCTTCGTTTGGTGTTTCGACGAGTATGCTCAATCAACTTATAAAACTTCAGCAAACAATTGATAAACAGCTCTGCTACTAGTATAAATTTCCTTTATAACAACTTGTTAAAATCCAAAAGTGAAAGTATTCATCTACTTCTATTACTATTTCCTTATTTATCTCTAAGAATAGTTTCCCTTCTACAGTGTTAAATCTACCTAATTTCACACGACTATCCGTCAAATACATTCCCAATCTTTCTTTAGATAAATGAGCATTATCGACATGCATTTGCTGAAAAATCAAAACATCAGATGGCTTGTATGACTCAAAATCAATATGATGAGGAATGTTAACATTAAAAGAAACCCCTAACATTCTCCCAAAACTAGTCACCGGCAGCAATAAGCGTGGAAAGGTTTCAAATTGAGTAAAAACTTCTTCTTTATGCCATACTTTAGCAAGTATATCTTCACTGATAAACGGAACCTCTTTTAATTTAAGGTGCGCCAAGTGCTGTTCCTCTTCCAACAATTTATCCGCATTATATTGTAAAATTTCATTAATGGATAAGTCTTTGGTCAAAAGACACTCCAAAGTAATGCTAAAATAATTAGCAATTTTAATAACCGTTTCAATTTTGGGTTCCGCTCGACTCTCTTCATAGGATGAAATATTGCCCCTACTGATTGCAAATAGATCTGCAAAAGCCTGCTGGCTCAACCCTTTAGTCTTACGTATCTTTTTGATATTTGCTCCAATCTTGGTCATACTAGTAAATTAAAACTACAATTAATGCAAAAAATATTTGCAAAACAAAACATTTATGCTAATTTTACTAGAGTAAAGATAATAACATTACACTTCTTTCAAAAATTAGAAGCTTATGAAAATAAATTATTTACAAAAAGTAATAGATTTCACACAACAATCGGGATACGAAATACTTTATAAAAATAGTGAGACGGGAATTCTGAAAATCAGTAACGAGGATGACGGAATTAGCCAAGTTATTCTGGGCGTTGTACCTCCAATCCTAATTATCGAGTGTTTTCTATTCAATATAAAACAAGATGATTTGTCCATTTACAAAGCTCTATTACAAAAGAATCGAGACATGATACATGGCGCATTCGTCTTGAACGAAGACGGGACAAAAGTTTTATATCGATACAGTATTCAAATAGAAAATTTGGATTATAATGAATTTGAAGCTGCATTAAATTCCCTAAGTCTTCTATTACATGAATACTCCGATACATTAATTTCCTTTTCAAAAAAACATTTAAACGCTTAAGCATATGAAAATTTTCAAAAGACTATTTCGCATTGGCCAAGCTGAAATCCACTCAGCCATAGACAAAATGGAAGATCCGGTAAAAATGACCGAACAAGGCCTGCGTGAACTAAAAGAGGATATAGCCAAAGCTACAGAAGCTTATGCTCAAGTTAAAGCACTAGCCATTCGCACGCAAAACGAACAAGAGAAAGCAATAAAAGAGGCTAATTCCTATGGGGAGAAAGCTGTATTAATTCTACAAAAAGCGCAACGACAAGAGTTAGATACGAGCAAAGCCGAAGAATTAGCAAAAGAAGCATTAACATTAAAAAGAAATCTAACAGAAGAAGGATTACGCTTAGATGAGCAAGCTAAATTACACGCGCAAACCAGCCTTGACATGCTTAATAACATTCAAATTCTTCAAGAAAATCTCACAAAATGGGAACGTGAACTAAAAACAATTAGAGCACGAGCAAAAGTAAGCGATGCAACAATTTTAGTGAATAAGCAACTAGCACAAATCGATGGAGATAACACACTTTCTATGTTAGAACGAATGAAAAATAAAGTAGAAGAACAAGAATCGCTCGCTACAGCTTACGGTGAAATTGGTCGTGCAAAAAACGAAAAAAAATCAGCGATAGATGAATACATTAACAATGAAAATCTATCGGTAGATATGGAATTTGAAGAACTCAAGAAAAATTTAGGATTATAGTCACCTAAAACAAACAATAATGATAGGCATAATTTCCCTTCTCTTTCATCCGCTCTCCAATGCAATCATGACCATACTACTTGGGATTTCAGTACTGTATTGGTTATTAACATTCGTTGCTGGTGATTTTTTGGCAGATCTAGATGTTGCCCCAGACCTCGGCGTGGATTTGGATATGGACGGTGATTTAGCAATAGAACCTTCCTTCTTTCAAAAGGCTTTATCCTTTATAAACGTTGGTAAAGTGCCTATAATGGTCATTATTACAATGTTCAAATTTATCTCTTGGATTTTCACGCTTGCCGCAAGCATGCTATGGAACTTAAATCAATGGGGTTGGAAATCGGCTCTAATCTTAATTCCAATTTTCATAATCGTTTTTTTTATAACACGTTGGGCAACAAAGCCTTTCATCAAAATCTATCAACACATGGGCTATAACGGAGAAGAAGCGCTGGACTTGATTGGTAGAGATGCTGTATTGAAATCAAACATTCGCGCTGAAAACTTAGGAACAGCAGAACTAACAATTCAAAATGATGTGATCAAAATACTTGTCAAAAGTAAAAATGGAACCCCAATCGAATTTGACACTACTGTAACGATTATGGAAGAATCTGACGATAAACGCTTTTATTGGGTGAAAGAAGAAATCAATCTTAAAAACGTACTTAATTAAACAATTTTAAACAATATAAATAACTCAATCTTATGAATCAATTATTAGACAACCTTGGAGGTCTTACTTTAATGATAATCGGAGGAATACTTTTCTTTCTAGTTATTATTCTCTTTGCATTTGCAACTTTTTACAAAAAAATCCCTCAAGGAAAAGCAATTGTCAGAACAGGTGTTGGGGGCGGAAAAGTTGCCTTCAATAAAGGAATGTATGTCATCCCTATCCTTCACAAAATGGAAATCATGGATATTTCCGTGAAGAAACTGCAAATAGACCGTATGGAACACGATGGTTTAATCTGTAAAGACAATATTCGTGCAGACATAAAAGTAGCTTTCTTTGTACGTGTAAATAAAAACGTAGAGGATGTTTTAAATGTAGCACAAGTAATCGGCTGCGACCGCGCAAGTGATGTTAACACCCTTACCCTCCTATTTGAAGCAAAATTTTCAGAAGCTTTAAAAACAGCCGGAAAAAAATTCGACTTTACTGAGTTATACGAAGCTCGCCGGGAATTCAGAGACGAAATCCTCAATGTAATAGGAACCGATTTGAATGGTTATATTCTTGATGATTGCGCCATTGATTACCTCGAACAAACAGAATTGAAATTCTTAAGTCCGCAGAATATTTTAGATTCAGAAGGAATTAAAAAAATCACTGAATTAACCGCTGCTCAAAATATTAATGCAAACTTCATCCGTAGAGAAGAAGAAAAAGTGATTCGAAAGCAAAATGTGGAAGCACGCGAAGCAATCTTAGAATTGGATCGTCAAATGGCTGAGAAAGAAGAGAAACAACGTCGTGAAATTGACAATATACGTGCCCGTGAAGCAGCTGAGATAGCAAAAGTTCGTGAAGAAGAACGCTTAAAATCAGAAACCGTTCGAATCAAAACAGAAGAACAACTTGCTATTCAAGAAGAAAACAAACTTCGCCAAGTATTAATCGCTGAGAAAAACAAACTACGAACCGATGCTGTCGAAACTGAGCGTGTAGAAAAAGATAGAATGCTCGAGGTTACAGAACGTGAAAAGATTGTTACACTCGCACAAATCGAGAAAGAGAAAACCTTAGAAATAGAAAAAAAGAACATTCAAGACGTTATCAAAGAGCGTGTGAAGCTAGAAAAAGGTGTAGTTGAAGAGCAACAAAACATCAAAGATGTAGAAGCAATACGTGAGGTAGAACGCACAAAAACAGTTGGTATAACTGAAGCTTCTAGATTAGCAGAAGAATTATTAATCAAAACTGTAAAAGCAGCCGAAGGTGAAAAAATTGCAGCTGAAGAACGCGCTAAACAAATGATTATTGATGCAGATGCTCGTAAAGAATCAGCCGTTAAAGAAGCTGAAGCACGTAAAATATTAGCGGATGCACAAGCCAAAGAGGAAGCAACTCTTGGTTTATCTGAAGCAGAAGTAATGTTAGCGAAAGCAGCTGCAGAAGAGCGTCAAGGTATTGTTCAAGCAAATATCGTTGAAAAAATGGCCGAAGCTAAATTGAAAGAAGGAACCATGGAAGCGGACGTGATGAAAATGAAAGCAATTGCGGAGGCATCAGGAATTGAAGAGAAAGCGGAAGCAATGAAAAAATTAGACGGAGTTGGAAAAGAGCACGAAGAATTCAAAATATTGGTTCAAAAAGACAAAGACATCGCACTGGCTCAAATTAACATTCAAAAAGACATTGCATCTTCTCAAGCAGAAGTACTTTCTGAAGCATTGAAAACAGCTAAAATCGATATCGTTGGTGGAGAGACATTATTCTTCGAAAACATTGTCAACCAAATATCCAACGCTAAAGGTTTCGACCGCTTGATCAACGAAAGTGAAAATGCAACACACATCAAACAAGCTTTAATTGGTGATGGATCTAATAATGGGGATCTAATGGATAAAATAAAATCATTTGCTGACAAGTACAATGTTAGCACTGAAGATTTAAAAAACCTAACCATCTCTAGTGTATTGTTGAAAATGCAAAACTTAAGTTCCGATGAAGACAAACCTTTCATCAAAAAATTGATGAGTATGGCGAGCAATCTTGGAATTAACAATCGTAAAATAGGATAAACCACAAATAATCAATTAGGAAAGCGCTAGATGGCCACTCAACCTTCTAGCGCCGACCTTACCTCTTCACCCCTCTTTAATCCATACCCAATTATGGCAAATCAAAAAGTCTCATTAGAAACCGGTACATACGAAATCATCAAAAATCGTTTGCAAGAGCAAAGCGCACAACTACGTAAACGACTACAGCAACTGAATGAAGGGAGAAAAGCCATTTTCAATACAGAACAATTTGAATTAATTGCCAACCAACGAATCACCACAGAACACAATGGTGTTGCACGTGGTATAATTGCTGTGGAAGAGTTATGCATCTTTGCTTATAATGTTCACTTTGGGTTAAGAGAAGAAATCAATCTAAATGATGTTTTTAGTATTTATCAGTTCAAGGACAATCACTTTGAAGCCACTACACTAGACCTTATTGCTGATGAACAATTTGAAGGCGACTTCAAAAATCTTTACAAATATTACAGAGAAGCTTTTTTTTCTAAATTCTATCGTACCCCAAACTATCTTTACATGATCTTTCAGACTTCGAAAGACGTCTCCGATCGTAAGGCCTTTAAATGGTACATTGATGGTAATCGATTGAAATATATTGATGACCGCAGCATTCACGAAGTTAAAACAGCGTCCCAATATGATTTTGAGTTTGTGAAAACAACTTTGGAAGATCGTCGTTTAGGTACACATCCTCATATGTCCATCAAGGATAAACTCTTTATCGAAGCGGTCGGTGGAGACATCACCTTTAAGATTGAAGACAATACATCAACTGGACTTGGAATCTATTCTGAACCAGTTGAAAATAAAGATCAGCAATTAGATGATGCTAATTACTTTTATGCTGATTTAGGTAATTTGATTGCGGTAAAAATTCAACCTTATCAAGAAGATTTCCGCTCTTACATCTACAATGTGCGCACTAAGGAAGTTCACAATATTCCAAGTTTATTGGAAAGTGGAATTCTTTTACCAGATGATCAAGGTATCATATTCTCTAATGGATATTACCTCCAAAATGGGACCTTTAAGTTATTCGAAAATCATATCGATCAACTTGAATACATGCGTACCATCTCCGCTCCTAATGGAGAGGATCATTTGTACATTTACTATCAAAAACACACCAACACCTACGTTTTATTATCCTATAATGTCATTCAACAAGCCGTTAACACACCAATAATCTGTAACGGTTTTACGATATTTAACGACGGAAAACTTACTTACTTCCGCACAGAACAAGAGGCGATCCGTCACCATCAAGTTCAAATATGGCAGACTCCATATACCGCAGCATTGGTTGAGAATATAGCAATGCGAGATAATGTTTTGTACAAGATTGGAAATAAGGATATCGTTTCCGCAATGGCTGAAGCGAATGATATTCTACAACTACTAAAAAAAGAAGATAGTTATGATGGATTATACGAAGACATTGCTCGTCAAGCACGAGTATTGGTGGATAGTTTTTTTTGGCTAAATGATGAAGGAACATTTTCTCTATCAGAGCCCCTTTTAGAAATTGCAACAATTGCGGAAACCGCCGTGGATGAATTTGCCAAAGTTCAAGCACAAGTGAAATTTGCGCAGGAAGAAATGCAAAAAAAGCAATCACTGGTTGAAGGATTATCTCAAAAACTGCGTAACGAAAATTTTACAGCAATAGATCAACTAGTTGCACAATTACACCAAGTGCGTTTGCTGCAAGGAAGTGTACTTCGTTTAAATGACATTCGCTACATTGATAGCTCGGCAGTTGAACACTTACTTGAAAATGTAAAACAATTCAACGATCAACTTTCCCAGCAAACTATTGAATTTTTATTGCAAGAAAATGCACTCATTCCCTATCGATCTTCTATCGAGGAACAAAAGGTCAAAATTGAGGCATTAACAAAAGTCATTGATGCAAAGCCAATAGAGGAAATAAATTTGCAAACTGCTTCCCAATTGGAATTGCTTATTGATATTCTGAACAGTTTAAAAATTGATGACACAACACAAACCACTCGTATAATAGAACAGATTTCGGTTCTATTTTCCGCTATCAACGAAGTTAAAGCCCAACTTCAACGTAAAGTTAACGGTCTAAAAACCAAAGAATCAGTGGGTGAGTTTCACGCACAAATAACCTTATTAGAACAAAGTATCGTTAACTTTTTAGATTTATCTGATACAGTCGATAAATGTGAAAACTATCAAACAAAAATCAGCGTTCACATTGAAGAATTGGAAAGTAAATTTGCTGATTTCGAAGATTTTGTTGCACAAATAGCGGACAAAAGAGATGAAGTACTAAAAGCATTTCAAGGAAAGAAAGAGGTATTACTTGCTCAGATAAACAAACGAACAGGTAACCTTGAGCAAATTGGACTTCGGGTACTTAAAAGCATCGAAAATAAAGCACAGACATTTAACAGTTCAGAAGAAATATTAAGCTTCTTTACTGGAGATTTAATGATTGAAAAAATCCGTAATCTAAGTAAGGAATTACTACAATTAGGTGATGTTGGGAAAGCTGAAAATTTACAAAACGCGCTTAAATTAACTCAAGAACAAGCGCTCCGCCAGTGGAAAGACAAAAATGAGTTGTTTGTAGATGGACAAAATATAATCAGTTTAGGAACCTACAAATTTGCCGTAAACAAACAAGTACTTTCTCTAACCATTGTACAACGTGATGGGCAATTGTTTTACCACTTAATGGGAACCAATTTCTATCAATCCATCAATGATCAAGAGTTAAGCAATTATCAAGCGGTTTGGAATCAAGATTATGTTTCCGAAAACGAACAAGTTTATCGCGCTAGTTATTTAGCTTATCAAGCCTATATGGCATGGAAAGAAGATCCTTCAATAAATGTTACTGATTTCATATCCACGACTATTGAACAATCTTATGCTGGTGGCTTTATAAAAGGCGTACATAATATCGATGCCTTACAAATAGTTGAAACCATCCAGCGCACCGAAACACATCTAGGTTTATTACGATACTCACCTGAAGTACGGTCAAACGCTTTACGTTATTGGTTTAATTGCTCTACGGATTTCCAAGATGAGGTACTAGGTAAAATCCAGCAAGCACACCAGGTTCAGCAATTATTTGGCCGCCCATTAACAGAAAGTCACGCTTACACGCTCTTGGACCAAGCGTTGACTATCTCAGCACCAAACATAGCGCATTCAATACTTCAAGAAATGGCTGATTATTTGATGGAAGAATTGAAGAATCCTCATCAATTTATAGCCAGTTCAACAGCAACCGAATTAAAAGATCACTTTTTTCATCATCTTTTAAATAAAAACGAGTGGAATACTTTTGAAAACAGCGTTCTAAATAGTAATTGGAGTAAAAATGAAAAATGGAACACCTGCTACGACTGGTTAAGTGCCTACACTTCATACTCGAACACTGAAATTGCTGATGGCTATATTGAAGAAGCAGCTACTTTATTAATTCTTCAAAACCAAACTCATTTTGAGAAAAAAACAAATGATGTAAGATTAGTTGTAGAGAATATAAAAGGTAGTCATATCACCATTATAGACGAAAAATGGGAGATTGATTATCATCTGTATATGAAATTACTGGCTCATTTCAATCAGTTTACCGTTCCTCAGTTTAATGCATTTCAAGACTTAAAACGTTCTTTGGTTCTTCAATACGAACGTAAATTAAAGATCCACGAAATGCAAGCAAAACCTTTGAGTTCCTTTATGCGTAATAAATTGATTAACGAGGTTTATTTCCCGATGATTGGAGCAAATTTATCAAAGCAATTGGGAACAGTTGGTGCAGATAAGAAAACGGCTCGCATGGGTATGCTTCTTTTAATCTCGCCTCCTGGATATGGTAAAACAACATTGATGGAATATCTGGCTGCTACAATGGGATTACACTTTGTAAAAATCAATGGCCCAACAATTGGTCATCGGATCTATAGTATTGATCCATCCGAAGCAAAAACTTCTGGAGCAAGAGCCGAACTAGAAAAATTAAACTTAGCATTTGAAATGGAAGATAATGTTATGCTTTATATTGATGATATTCAACATTGCAGCCCCGAGTTTTTACAACAATTTATTTCCCTTGCGGATGGACAACGCAAGATTGATGGAATTTTCAATGGCGAATCGAAGACCTATGACTTGAGAGGTAAACGTTTTTGTATCATAATGTCAGGAAATCCTTATACAGAAAGTGGAACCAAGTTTAAAATACCTGATATGTTGGCTAATCGTGCAGATGTCTACAATTTGGGAGATGTAGCTGGAGCAAGTAGACCACTTTTTGAATTGAGTTTAATTGAAAATGCAATTAATGAAAATCCATATCTACAGCGGATTGCACATAAAAGCATGGACGACTTGTACGCACTTATTCAGTACGTCATTTTACAAGAAGCTACATTACCAGAACTTAAATCCAATCACACCAACAATGAGATTGGAGAAGCTGTGCAAGTTTTACAAAATTTAATTCAAGTTAGAAAAACCATTTTGGATGTGAATGATCTTTATATCCAAAGTGCAGGGATGCAAGACGCCTATCGTACTGAGCCTGCTTTTAAACTGCAGGGTTCTTATCGAAATATGAATAAAATGGCAAACAAAATTGTTCCTTTGATGAATGATTTTGAAATTCAAGAAATGGTACTCAATCATTATGAATCCGATGCACAAACTCTTACCGCTGATGCTGAAGCGAACTTATTAAAATTAAAGAGTTTAATGAATATTATGTCAACCTCCGAAGAAGAACGCTACTCACATATCGTTAGTACATTTCAAAAAAACAATCAATTTGCAGGAATGGACAGTTCTGACAGTTCAATCCAAATGATTACACAAATAGCAGCAATTAACCAGCATTTCAAAACTATCGTCGATTTAATGGGAAAGGAAAAGGGAAATTAATTTCTTATCACTTCAATAACATATAAATCTACGTTAAAAACACACACAGATTAACCGCTAAAGCATCAATACATAGGGTGAATTGTTTTAAATTTAGATGGAGTACACAAAATGGATGACCATTAATTAAACACGATGACTATGAAACAACTATTTACTTTACTACTTGGGCTTATCGCTCTGCCTACTTTTGCCCAAAACTTTGCTTTACCTGGAGCAGAATGGAAATATTCCTATTACTCTTTCATGGGGATGCAAGGATATACTCAGATTAGTGTAGCTGGTGACACACTAATTGGAACAATATCAGCCAAAAAATTGGAAAAACGTCTTATAGGAGTTGATCAGATTACACTTCAGCCGATTAATGATGTTCAAGTTCCTGATTATGTCTATGAAAATGCTGGTTTAGTCTATATCTACCATAATACGCACTGGGATACACTATATAACTTTAACGCTGTAGCAGGTGACTATTGGAAAATCGCAAAAAATCCCGTTACATCGGCTTGCGACACCAACAGTTTTATAACCGTTACAGGAGGAGGAACACGAAGTATTAATGGCATAAACCTTAATTACCAACTGGTTAACATCACATACATGAATGACGTAGACAACCTCATACAAGCTGATACGATTTATCAACGCATGGGTCTAGTATCGTCTTACATGCTTACGTTTGACAATTGAGATTCTCAACTTGACGCCAATGAAGGAGGAGTATTTAGATGCTATTCAGATAATGATTTTGCGACCTATAAAGCTTTTAACTTCACAGAAGAATGTGATTATATCATGTCTAATGCATCAATTCAAAATCAAACTCCTCTTATTTACCCGAATCCAGTTAAGGAAATATTGTACTTAGAAAGCACTTTAGAAAAAGGAGATTACCTAATTTCAAATATAGCCGGTCAAATTATAAAGGAAGGCTATTTGTCTAAACAAATAACCATGGAAGGTATACAAAGAGGTATCTATATTTTCACTCTTAAAAGCGAAAATGGTTTAGTTAATCATCGCTTTATGAAAGAATAGTCTTTTTGTTCTAACATAAAAGAGGCTGTCTTAAATCGACAGCCTCTTTCGTATATTTAATTTTTCTAATTGGTCAATTTTCGATATTTCACACGTTTTGGCCCAGAATCACCTAAACGTTTTTTTCTATTTTCTTCATAATCTGAATAAGTACCTTCGAACCAATAAACTTCAGAATTACCTTCAAATGCAAGAATGTGTGTACAAATTCTATCCAAGAACCAACGGTCGTGGGAGATGACTACTGCACATCCAGCAAAATTCTCGATTCCTTCTTCCAAAGCACGAAGTGTATTAACATCGATGTCATTGGTCGGCTCATCCAATAAAAGAACGTTTGCTTCCGTTTTTAAGGTCATCGCTAAATGTAAACGATTACGTTCTCCACCTGATAAAATCCCAACTTTTTTATTTTGATCAGAACCACTAAAATTAAACTTTGATAAATAGGCTCTTGAGTTAATTTTTTGTGTTCCTACCTCAACAAATTCTAATCCATTAGACACCACTTCAAAAACGGTTTTGTCTGGATGAATATCTTTATGCGTTTGATCGACATAACCAATTTTTACCGTTTCACCGATTTCAAATGTTCCACCATCTGGTTGTAATTCGTCCATAATCATTTTAAAAATTGTCGTCTTACCAGCACCATTTGGCCCGATAATTCCAACAATTCCTGCTGGTGGTAATTTGAAGTTTAAGTTGTCATACAACAATTTATCTCCAAATGCCTTCTGAACATTTACAGCTTCGATAACATTTTGCCCTAAACGCGGTCCGTTAGGAATTGGAATTTCTAACTTCGCCTCTTTATCTTTCACGTCCTCGGCTAACATTCTATCATAGTTAGCAATACGCGCTTTATTTTTAGCATGACGTCCTTTCGGGTTTAGACGTACCCATTCCAACTCACGTAATAAAACCTTTTGACGTTTTGATTCGGACTTTTCTTCTTCGGCAAGACGTGTTGATTTTTGCTCTAACCAAGATGTATAATTTCCTTTCCATGGAATACCTTCACCACGATCCAATTCTAGAATCCATCCTGCAACATTATCCAAGAAGTATCTATCGTGGGTTACAGCGATTACGGTTCCTTTGTATTGTTGTAAATGTTGCTCTAACCAATCAATTGATTCTGCATCAAGGTGGTTGGTAGGCTCATCTAACAATAAAATATCTGGATTTTTCAATAATAATCGTGTTAATGCAACACGTCGTTTTTCTCCTCCTGACAGGCTTTCAATTAATTGATCATCTGGTGGGCAACGTAAAGCATCCATTGCTCTCTCTAGCTTTGAATCTAACTCCCAAGCATCTGTTGCGTCAATAATATCTTGAACTTCTCCCTGACGAGCAATTAACTTGTCCATTTTATCTGGATCATTTAATACATCTTCATCCATGAAAGAAGCATTAATTTCTTCAAATTCCTTAAGCGCGTCAACAATTTCTTGTACACCTTCCATCACCACTTCCTTCACCGTCTTCTTTGGATCTAAATCTGGTTCCTGGGCTAAGTACCCAACTGAATATCCGGGTGTAAAAACAACATCCCCTTGATAGGACTGATCCAATCCTGCGATAATTTTCATTACCGTTGATTTACCTGAACCATTTAAACCAATGATACCAATTTTGGCACCATAGTAAAAGGATAGATAGATGTTTTTAATAATTTGCTTTCCTGCTGGTGTTTGCTTTGAAACACCGACCATTGAAAAAATAATTTTCTTATCGTCTGACATTATTGTGAATTATGAAATCTAAAGTTAACAAAAAAAATGAAGGTATAACTTATCATAAAAGATTGCTATATTCATTTTTTTTATACTATTGTAATACATATAAATATAGCTATGAAGTCTTTAAAAATGTTCTGCAGTTTCACGTTATTGTGTGCTTCGCTTCTATTGTTTTTAGGATGTAAAAAAGATGCACCTGAATACTCATTAAAGGTTATCGCATTTAATGATACTAAAAAAGAGATAGAAAAAGACGTATCCGTTAAGGTTTATTTGAACACTTCATTAGCTGAAAGATCTTTGATAGAAGAAAGTGCTACTGCTTCAAATGGAGAATTTGTATTTAAACTAGAAAGAACAAAGGCTATTGGTTTGACTTTTGTATTTGAAAAAGAAGGTTTTTTTACTGAAACAAAAACAGTTTCGTTTAAAGATTTACGAACAGATGAAATGAATTTGATTCAACAAAATCTAAATATGAAAAGTTATATAACCATTAGATACATAAATTCAACATCACAAACCAACGCTAAGATCTATTCCGTACAAGGTAAATTAAATTGTGCTGAATGTTGTATAAATGGATTCGAAATTCAACCTAACAACTCTGCCACTTGCGTCAACAATGCAAATGAACCCTATGAAATTCTATATGTGATTGGCTCTCAAACATCTGGAACGATATCAACAGTAGCTGCCCCAGGCGAGACAGCTTACCTTGATATTCAGTATTAATTTATTCTTCTTCGTCGACCACTTCTAACTCCAAACGAAGTCTTTGCTTTAATTGACGAACATATGTTTCTTGAATAAACTTAAAATAATTTTGTGTTGACTTTGCTATACATTTGGTGTATAATTTTAGTCTATGTTCAATATGATCATTTAAGCCGTCAACCAATTCAATTGCATCATCTAGATTATCCACTGCTTCACGAATTACTTCGTAATGATTTTCTAAGGACATGTCAACTGCATCCTTTCCTTTGCGGCCCATATCTACACAATCGTAATAAACTTCTTTAATATTAAATCCGTCCAACTTCGCCGTATCCATTTTCTCAACAAGATGCTTACCGTACTCAAATTCGATTTCAAATTGAGCATCTTCCATTTCAGAAATCTTGGATTCTAAGAAACGATCTGGAAAACGGAATGCATCCTGCCAATTGATATACTCTTGCCAAATACCAAATCGTCTCACGTTATTTCCTAAATCAATTACTTTAAAGCGATCTTTTTCAGGTAAACGACGAGATCCACGACCAATCATCTGGTGATAAAGCGTTAATGAACGAGTTGCTCTATTTAGAATAATCGTCTGCACCGTAGGCTCATCAAAACCAGTGGTCAAAATTCCTACAGATGTTAAAATTGCATCTGGAGTATCTTTAAACCATTGCAAAACGTCCTTTCGATCTCTTTCTGAAAAAGTAGAATCAAGGTGACGCACATTGTAGCCTCTTTTCTTAAAAGTCTCTTCAACCCGTATTGATGTTTCAATTCCGGAGTTAAAAATCAACGTTTTTGTTCCAACTGACAACTCTTCAAAAGCAAACAAAAGTTTCTCCTGCATGAAATAGTTGCTATAAACTACATCGGAAGAACTTACTGTAAAATCACCATTGGATCCAATTTTTAATCCATGTAAATTCACATCATAGGTATATGTATCCGCATCCGCCAAATAACCACCCTCAATCAATGAAGAAATAGATTCTCCAACTAATAATTTATTATAATTATCATTTAACGGGAGTGCCTTATTACTGGACAAAGGTGTTGCGGTAACGCCTAAAATATTTGCTTGCGTATAAAATTGAAAGATTTTACGGAAACTGTTATAATGAGCTTCATCGACAATCACCAACCCCACATTTTCAACAAAATTCTCATTTTCTTGTAAACGATTATTTAGTGTTTCCACCATTGCTATAAAACAAGAATAATTTTCTTGGTCAGGAATGCTTTTAACCTCGGAATTAATAATCTTGTTTGTTACATTTATTTGGTCTAACTGTTTTGATGTCTGGTTAGACAGTTCTATTCGGTGAGTTAAGATTAAAACTTTCTTACCCCACTTTTCCAAATATCTTTTAGCTATCTCCGAAAAGATAACCGTCTTTCCTCCACCTGTAGGCAATTGGTACAACAGATTAAAATTCTCTCCATTGCTCTCCAATTCTGCTATAATTGCTTGAACAGTATTCTCTTGAAATGGATATAATCGCTTATTCTGCTTAATCTCTGACTCTATCATTATCTTGTTAAAAAAGGGGAACAAATTTACCTCCTTTAATCGTTTAAAGCAAGCATTATTTTATGCAAATAATCTATATTTTATTTGTATATTATGCCACTTTGCTTTTTCTGATGCTAAATCCCTTAAATAAAAGAATGAAACTCTAAATATTTAAAATTTTAACTGCTTTTGACACATTCAAACAATTAAGATTGATAAATAACTTATAATTCCTATTATTTTTGTTATTCTTTAAATTTTAGAATTAAAAAATCCCATATAAGAAATGAGTGAAATCGAAAAAATTAGCTGTTTAATAATTGGTTCTGGTCCAGCTGGATACACAGCTGCTATTTACGCAGCAAGAGCTGACATGAAACCAGTCCTATACCAAGGGATGCAGCCTGGCGGACAATTGACCACAACTAATGAGGTTGAAAACTTCCCAGGGTATCCTCAAGGAATTTCAGGTCCAGAAATGATGATTGAACTTCAAAAGCAAGCACAACGCTTTGAGGCAGATATCCGTTTTGGATTTATTGCAAAGGTTGATTTTTCAGGCCCCATTCACAAAGCATGGTTAGATAATGGAAAAGAAATTCATGCTGATACTGTAATTATTTCAACAGGTGCTTCTGCTAAATACTTAGGTTTAGAATCCGAACAGAAATATTTAAAAATGGGTGGAGGTGTTTCTGCTTGTGCTGTTTGTGATGGTTTCTTTTACCGTGGACAAGATACGGTAATCGTAGGCGCTGGAGACTCTGCTTGTGAAGAAGCTCATTATCTATCTAAGCTATGCCGTAAAGTAACAATGCTAGTTAGAAAAGAAGAGTTTAGAGCTTCTAAAATCATGGCTGACCGAGTGAAAAACACACCAAATATTGAAATACTTTTTAACACTGAAACAGAAGAGGTGTTAGGTGATGGTCAAGGTGTTACAGGTGTGCGTGTAAGAAACAATCAAACGGGAGAAATTTCAGAAGTTTCTTGTACCGGATTTTTTGTGGCAATTGGTCACCAACCAAACACTGAAATTTTCAAAGATTATATTAACTTAGATGAGCAAGGATATATTATCTACGAAAAACCAGGCACAAGTTTAACCAATGTACCAGGGGTGTTTGTTGCTGGTGATGCAGCGGATAAAAATTATAGACAAGCTATTACAGCAGCAGGAACTGGTTGTATGGCGGCTTTAGATGCTGAACGTTATTTAGCAGCGAAAGGTCATTAACCGCACATTTTTAGACCTATTATTATTAATTTTGTAGAATACCATTAAATCGCGCAAATATGTTTGACGGAAACGAATTTAAAAAATATGCAACTAAACACATGGGAATAAACTCCATGTTTGTTGATCATTATATCGAAAACTCAATGACTCCTTATATCATTGAAGAACGCCCTTTGAATATGACTCAAATGGATGTATTCTCCCGTTTAATGATGGATAGAATCATATTTTTAGGAACAGGAATCAATGATCAAGTAGCCAATGTAATCAATGCTCAATTATTATTCCTAGAATCAGTAGATCCAAACAAAGACATTCAAATCTACCTGAATTCACCAGGTGGATCGGTATATGCAGGTTTAGGTATTTATGATACGATGCAGTATATAAAGCCAGATGTTGCAACGATTTGTACTGGAATGGCTGCCTCTATGGGAGCTGTACTATTATGTGCAGGAGCTGATGGTAAACGTTCTGCTCTAAAGCATTCAAGAGTAATGATTCACCAGCCATTAGGTGGTGCTCAAGGACAAGCTTCTGATATTGAAATTACGGCCCGTGAGATTCAAAAGCTGAAAAAAGAACTTTACGATATAATAGCTTACCACTCTAAACAAACTTATGAGAAAGTTTGGTCCGATTCAGATCGTGATTATTGGATGACTTCAGAAGAAGCAAAAGACTATGGAATGGTAGACGAAGTCTTAGTTCGCAACCCAAGATAAATCAAATAATACTAAAATAGAAGGTCAAGTAAAACGGGCCTTTTTTCATTAATTATGTCGAAAAACGATATTACTTGTTCCTTTTGTGGAAGAAAGCAAAAAGAAGTTGGCAATTTACTTACGGGTGTGTCTGGTCACATCTGTGAAGGATGTGTAGAACAAGCCCATGCTATAGTTATACAAGAACTACAAAATCGCACTAAAAATGAAGTTCTTAACGAGCTAAATATGGTGAAACCTAATCAAATAAAAGAAAGATTAGACGAATATGTAATCGGACAAGAAGATTCCAAAAGAGTTTTAGCTGTAGCAGTTTACAATCACTACAAACGTTTAGGACAAGAAGAGATTGACGAAGTAGAAATTGAAAAGTCGAACGTTATGTTGGTCGGCCGAACAGGTACTGGAAAAACATTGTTAGCCAAAACAATTGCAAAGATGCTAAATGTACCTTTCGCAATTGCTGATGCAACAGTATTAACAGAAGCAGGGTATGTTGGTGAAGATGTAGAATCAATTCTTTCTCGTCTATTACAAGCAGCTGATTACAACGTATCAGCCACTGAAAGAGGAATTATTTTCATTGATGAAATCGATAAAATCGCCCGTAAAAGTGATAACCCTTCTATAACAAGAGACGTATCAGGCGAAGGTGTCCAGCAAGCTTTGTTAAAACTATTAGAAGGGGCTGTAGTTTCTGTTCCACCGCAAGGAGGTCGTAAACATCCAGAGCAAAAAATGGTTCAAATTAACACTAAAAACATACTTTTTGTATGTGGAGGTGCATTTGATGGAATAGAACGAATTATAGCCAATCGTGTTAACCGAACAACAATTGGTTTCTCCTCTAATGAGCAGGAACACGTAGAAGGAGAGAACCTACTGCGTTACATTAATCCTACAGATGTAAAAACGTTTGGTTTAATTCCTGAATTATTAGGACGTTTCCCTGTTCTAACATATCTAGAACCGTTGGATAAAGCAGCATTACGACGCATACTTGTTGAACCTAAAAACGCATTGGTAAAACAGTATGTTCGTTTATTTGAAATGGATGATATTCAATTAAAATTTGATGCCGCTGCTCTTGACTTTATCGTTGACAAAGCGATTGAATTTAAACTTGGTGCTAGAGGATTACGTTCAATCTGTGAAGCAATTCTTTCTGATGCAATGTTTGAATTACCATCTTCGGATATTAAGGAATTTACACTTACTTTAGATTATGCAAAACAAAAATTTGCACGAAGTAAAATGGCACAATTACAAAATATTCAATAAATCAAAAACTAGCTAAATAAAGCCCCAAAAAGATTTTTTGGGGCTTTATTTTTATAAATATGTTTTTAAATCACTCCGATCTTAGGGCTGCATTTCTACCAGCTATAAATCCAGTTGTCCAAGCAGCTTGAAAGTTAAAACCACCCGTAATCCCATCTATATCTAATACTTCTCCAGCAAAAAACAATCCTGATATAGCCTTAGACTCCATGGTATTCATGTTAATATCAGATAAAGAAATACCTCCAGCAGTCACAAACTCTTCTTTAAATGTTGTCTTCCCATTCACTTCATAAGTGTCATACAAGAGTAAATTGATCATTTTATTCAACAATTTTCCATTCACCTCTTTCCATCGAGAAGTCGGAGAAAAACCGTATTTGTTTAATAAAAAATGCCATAATTTATTGGTAATCGCAAAAGGATTTGCATTTACTAACATTTTTTCACCTTGTTGCTTTATATTCCTTCCTAACAATACCTTTAAAGAATCCTCATTTACATCATTCAGCCAATTAACAAGTATTCGAAATTGATAGTCCTTCTCCTCTAACACACGTGCCCCCCAAGCAGATAATTGTAAAATTGCAGGACCACTCATTCCCCAATGTGTAATCAACAATGGGCCATTACCTGTTAATTTGGTCCCTTCAATCTTTACCGTTACTTCTTCAACAACATTACCCATTAATTCACAAATAGGATTTTTAGGCATGTTAAATGTGAATAAGGATGGTACTGGTTGCACAATATTCAAACCTAGCTCTTCCAACCATTTTAAACCACTAATCTTAGGTTGTCCACCTGTAGTAATAATAACAGATTTTGCAGTAATCTTGCTCGTATCTGTCAATAATTCAAAACCAGGTTCTAAAGACCGAATCGAACGAATTCCACATTTAGAATGTAATTCGATACCAAATTTTATACTTTCTTTAAGAAAACAATCTATAATTACTTGGGAATCGTTGGCTAAAGGGAAAATACAATTGTCTGGATACGTTTTTAGCTTTACATCTCTAGACTCGAACCACTCTATAGTATCCTTCGCATCAAACTGATAGAAAGCTTTTCGCAATTGTTTCTCACCTCTAGGGTACTTTTTAGCCAATAACTCATTATCAAAAGTATGGTTCGTCACATTACATCGTCCACCACCAGAAATACGAACTTTAGACAAAAAATGGCCTGTTTTTTCAAACACGGCCACCTTCAATTTTTTATTTTCGTTTTTTACTTGTATTGCTGAAAAAAAACCAGCGGCTCCTCCCCCAACCACTGCTACATCAAAGTCAAATGACATCTTATTTTTTTGTTTTTTTTATTTTTTTCTTCTTACTCTTTTTTGATTCCGCTTTCATCAACTCATCATCTTCCTTCTCCGACATTGTTTTGCCACCGAAGGTATACGTCTCATTTCCATGCTCATCAAAACGATGTTCTTCGATTAAATTTCCGTTTTTGTCAAAAAACTTTACATTTTTTAATCGTTCATCATAATAAAACTCTTCCCATTTCCCCGATTTCACACCTTTATTATAGACTTCTGACGATTGAACAAATCCTTGATAATAGAACATTTTAAACTCACCATGTTTTAATCCATTATCAAAATTTTCCGTTCGTAATAAAGTACCATCATCATAATACATCTTTTGGAAACCATGCTTTTTACCCAAATTGTAATTCGCATCTTCAACCAAGATTGTATCCCTATTATAAAGCTTAAATTTCCCATGCATTACCCCGTCTTTATAATGCACTTCCTTATAGAGTTTATTTCCTTTATAATAGTCTTTCTTTACACCATCTAGCTTTCCCATTTTATAATGTTCCAACTTTGTTGTGTCACCATTATTCTTTATATAAACCTGCTTCCCATGCTTTTCACCTATTTGGTAATTATTTTCCCATGCTATATTTTGTGTTGAATCAAAATAAAATGTCCAAGTTCCATGTTCGGCGCCTTGCATGTGCGAACGAATTACTTGAATACATCCGTTCTCATAATATGTAGTGTCTTGACCGTGCTCTTTTCCATTAACAAAATAAATCCTACGCTCCAATCCACCGTTAAAAAAACAACTTTCGCAAGCACCTGAAAAAGGCTTACCTACCCCACTAAGATCCACATTAGAAGTTGCTTTCTTTGTAAATAAATCAGCATCATGATTGTACTCCAACTCTTCTCCACAGTTAATAACATTGGGCATTTTACCACACATGTAACCTTTTGCAGCTTCCCGAAGTTTTTTACCCCTTACATAACAAGGTTCTTCAGTGATATTCTCCACTCGTTTCGATTCAATTTGAGCAAATGCAGAAATAGAAACCAAAGTGAGCAGCACTACCAAAAATATATTCTTCATGTACATAATAATTATTTTTTCAATCTATTTAATGCATCTCTCCATTCGGGTGAGACCTCCATTGTTATTCCCAATTCAGAATCATAACAAACCAAGGTGGTTTTTCCTGTTGTGGTCAACACGTGCTTAACCTTAATTTCGTAATCAATCGTAAAACTTTTTCGACCAATGTCTACTAAAGATACAATTACCGTTGGTTCATCATTTAATAAAATCGACTTATGATAATCTATTTCATTACGGACGACTAAGCACCCGTTTTTCTTCCAATCCCAATCTTTTCCTAAAAGGTTATTAAAGTAGTACACACGTGCATATTCAAAATAGGATAAATAAACTGAATTATTGACATGCCCCATTAAATCGAGATCGGTAAAGCGTACTTGTATTTTAGGCGGTGAAATCATAAATATTAAGAAGATTTACTTATTTATCGAGTTGGGAATAAATGGAATTGTTACTTATGTATTCGGGAACAATGGTCTTCATCTTTGCAACAATTGAAAAGTTATCTTGTGCCTCAAAAAGCTGAATCAGCTCTTTTATTTCATCAATCTCCGAACTTTCAACTGATTTCACTTGTGCTCTCAATATTTTTGGATGCGGAGTCGCTAATGTTGTTTCTTCATTGGATAACAATTCCTCATACAACTTCTCTCCTGGTCTCAAACCTGTTACTTTAATTTCAATATCTTTACCTAATTCAAGTCCACTTAGCTTAATCATATTTTGAGCAAGATCAATAATTCTCACCGACTCGCCCATATCAAATACGAAAATTTCACCACCTTGTCCCAAAGTACTTGCTTGTAAAACCAGTTGGCAAGCTTCAGGTATTGTCATGAAAAATCGTGTAATTCTTTCATCCGTCACTGTTACAGGACCACCATTTTCAATTTGTTTTTTAAATAACGGTATCACAGATCCATTCGAACCTAACACATTACCAAAACGAGTTGTGATAAATTTAGTTCCATTCTCACTATTATTATACTGTGCGTACATTTCAGCTATTCGTTTACTAGCCCCCATCACATTTGTAGGATTAACCGCTTTGTCCGTTGAAATCATCACAAATTTTAAAGCATGGTATTCTTTTGCTAAATCCACCAGATTCATAGTACCTTGTACATTTGTTCGTATTGCTTCTGAAGGATGCTCTTCCATCAAAGGAACATGTTTGTATGCGGCAGCATGCAGTATATATTCAGGCTTATAAGTATTAAAAACTTTTTTTATTCGATCTTTACTTCTTATATCAGCAATAACAGATACGATAGGAAAAAATGGATTTATTGCTTTTAAATCGACCATCAAATCATAAAGGCCAGATTCTGCGTTATCCAATAAAATAACTTGTTTGGGTTGATATTCTAAAATTTGTGTAACCATCCCACTACCGATGGAACCGGCCGCTCCAGTCACCAAGACAACACGATTATGTAAATCCTCTCTAATTAAATCTTGTTCCAGATGAATGGATTTACGTCCCAATAAATCTTCAATTCGAACGTTTTGAATCTGTTTCGTAGAAAACTCACCATTAACCCACGCAGTTGTTACGGGTACTTTTTTCAAACTAACATTATGTTTTACACACGTTTCTAAAACCCTTGCTTTATTTTCTTCATCTGGTTTTTGAATGGCTAATATAACTTGATCCACGGTCTTATCTTCAATAAGTTTATTGAGGTCAGCGGTGGAGTAAATAGTTACACCCTCCATCACAGTACCTACTTTTCGTTTATCGTCATCAATAAAACCAACTATTTTTGTAGTAAGAATAACTTCTTTTTCAATCGTTCGTTTGGTTATTAACCCAGAAATTCCTGCTCCATAAATCAAAACTTTATGTTTAACATCCTTAGGCTTTAGGGACTCCAGATAAATTACCTTAACAACAAAACGCGTGCAAAGCATGAAAATAAAAGAAAAAATACAATCTAATACGAGCACTGTCGTTGGAAACAAATAGTAACCATCAAAATATTGGTTTCGAATTAAACCTAAAACAAAAAAGATAGCAAAGCAAATCAAATTATATAATGCTATCCTTTCAATGTCAACGGTATTCGTATGTCTATAAACGGATTTTTGAATCCTCAGTGTCAAGTAAATGATTAAACGAACAGCTATATAAATTAATATTGATTTAGATAATATTTCCCATTCACTCTTGATTAACCCTTTGTCAGCTTTTAAATCAAAGCGCACAAAATAGGAGAATAACAATGCAAAGATGCATGTAAATAAATCTACAAAAAAGACTACAGGTCGTGGCGTATTTTTAAATAAAATTTGCATATTCAAATGTAGTTTTTATCCCTGAATTTTAAGCTATTTGCATAAGTCTTTTTGTCATCACATCCATTTTTTTATCCAAGCAAATATTCCTTTTGAGTCATCCCAAGACCAATTGTAATATTTCTTATCAAGAGCTCCAAATGAATAATTAAAGCGAGCTACACTTTCCACATTCGAGCCCTCAAATTGAAAATTTAACCCTTGACTTTGAGCTAGTTGAATCTCGGACAAAATTAACGTTTGCATAGCCGCAAAATCTTTACCTAAATCCGTATTTGTTCCCTTTAAGTACAAATAATCAGAACGCCATTTTAGAAAAACCCCTACAGCTAGCCATTCTGCCTCCATTTTCAAGCCCTTAACATGAATCGTAGCTCCTTTGAAGTCATGTATAAGTCGATTTAAACGTGTAACTTCAATATCTCTTATTCCACCTATTTTAAAGGTCAACAATTGATTTATATAATTTAATCCCTCTGTCTTATCCATTTCTTCGATTGTAAAACTACCTTCTGGGATTTTTTTTAAATTTCTCTTCGCTTGGGTATTAAATCTTAGCAACTGATTTTTTTCAATATATTGAGTAACCATCTCCTTGCTAGATTCGTCATCAAGGATAATATTTCCAATGGAAAAATCACAGCGATCAAAATTTTCTCTAAGAAAATCTCGAACAACAACGAGGTCACACGGTACCTCCCCTAACCAATCTTGAATTCGTGAAAAAACTGGATTTGTCAGCTTTTTTGAATTTAAACGTTTTGTAAAAGGCAGTGCAATAACAGCTTTATAATCATTGATCACCAAAAAGCAAGATTGATCCGCTAAGTAATCAATATAGTCTAGATGATTGTAAACACTAGCAGCAGAGGTCTTCGCTAGTAAATCGTTATATTTTATTTCATCAAGCTCATTTCGCTTGATAATTTTTAAATCTGTTCTTTCCATATTCAACTTCTGTTGTAAATTTACCAAAAAACGTGAAATGGAAATTGAAAGAAAGTACTTAGTCGATGAAGATCAATTAAAAACCGTTCTTCCCAAAGAAGGATTATTTATCAAACAAGGATATTTTGTCTCTAATGAGAAATTTGCTGTCCGGGTTAGAACAAAAGGTTCTAAAGGTTATTTAACAATTAAAGGCGCTGGAAATGGTTTAAGTCGAGAGGAGTTTGAGTATCAGATACCACTAGAAGAGGCTGAACAGATGCTTGAATCCTACACCCAACCTTACCTCTCAAAAATAAGATATGAGATTAACTACCACGGACATGTGTGGGAGGTTGATGTCTTTAAAGGAGCACTCGAAGGACTCATATTAGCTGAAATAGAACTTAGTCATGAAGAGGAATTATTTAAAACCCCTCCTTTTGTAAAAGAAGAGGTAACCTTTAATGCAGATTACCTCAACAGTAATATTATTAAAAGACTTCTAACCGTTTAATTCTTCAAAAACTTTAATATATCTGAAACATCTTTTCCGGTTGGATTTTCATGAATATTTAATTCAAAGTATTGTACCATCGAATAAATATGATCAAAAATATCGGATTGTATCGCCTCATATTCAGTCCATATGGTCGTATTTGTAAAACAGTAAATTTCTAAAGGCATACCATTGGGATCGGCTTCCATCTGCCGAACCATCAAAGGCAAATCTTTTCTGATTTCGACTTTATGCTCTAAATAATATAAAATGTATTTTCTGAAAAGTCCTAAATTGGTTTGTCTACGTGCATTAATGACATTCTGACCAACAAATCCATTTCTTTCATTATAAGCATCTATTTCTGCTTGTCGTTGAATGATAAACTCTCGTAATACTATTATATTCTTTAATCGCTCTATCAATTCATCATCCGCAAATTTGACACTTTGCAACTGCACCCTTACTGTACGCTTTATTCTTCGTCCCTCTGCCTCAAACATTCCTCTCCAATTTTTAAAAGAATCAGAGATAAAATAATAAGTTGGGATTGTTGAAATCGTTTTATCAAAATTGCGAACTTTTACGGTCACAAGGTTGATTTCCTCGACTATTCCATCTGCTCCATATTTATCCATCGTTATCCAATCACCAATTCGAACGAGGTCGTTCATTGACATCTGAAGACTTCCCACAAATCCAAGAATTGTATCTTTAAATATTAATAAAATTATAGCCGATGCAGCCCCCAAATAACCTAAAAAAGTAGACGGTTCTACACCTGTCAAAGTAGAAATAATAGCCATTATACAGATCAAAGACAAAATAATCTGCACCACTTGAAAATAAGACTGTAAAGGTTTGTCGCTATATCGAGGTTGATCCATTAAAATATCGCGTATGGTCGCCAAAAAACGATTGACACATAATAAAACCACATACATGATTGCAATTTTCAAACAGATATCTAGTTTATCCGCTACACCAGAATAAAACATCAAAGCGAGGTCTAAAAAATATTCCCCAAAAATCAAAGGAATCAATTGTGCTAACGCTCTAAAAAATTTATTTTTGATTAAATAATCATCCCATAAAGATTCCGTTCGATTAATAAACAATCCCAACGTATGTACTAAGACAACTCTTGAAATATGCCATAAGAGATAACAGGTGAGGAGTAAAATTCCAACCAAGATAAGTGTCCATAGTAACTGTTGATTCCCAGGGACAGTATTACTACCATAAAATCCACCGATCCAATTTGAGATAAAATCTTTCATATAAGCAAAAATAGTATCTCTAAATTTGTTTTACCTCAAAAAAGAATATAAATAAAAAAATGGGTACAAAAAAGTAAAGCATATAAATATTCATTTTGATTTTGAAGCAACCAAGTTATTTGTATATTCGTCTTATAATTAAGATTCTAAAAAAAACTGATATATGAAAAAGATTTTCTTCATTTTAGCATTAGCCATTTGTCCAAGTGTTTTTGGACAAGAAATTAGTGCAGATCAATTAAATTCTGCATTAAATAATGCAACTACGGAATTAAATGCCTTAAAACAACAGTTAAGCCTTACACCTCAACAAGAAGAAAAAATCAAACTTGTATTGGATGGAATTCATCAGAAGTTTGCATATGTTGAGGTTGATCAATATTTAACCCCTGCACAAAAACAAGAAAATATTGAACAAAATACCCTGGTAAAAAGAGCTTATATTATGCAATATTTAAACCCTGATCAAGTACAAGTATATAAAACTTCATTAGGACTATAATAAATCAAAACGTATTTTTGTAGGGACTTTTTGTAAGTCCCTTTTTTTATTTCAAAAAAATTAAATCATGTCAGCATTAAACTGGGTAGTAGAATTTGCATACTTATTAGATAAAGACTTAATAAGTCCAACCGAATTTTTCGAAATCCAAGCCACCCAAGAAGGAATCCTATTCCATGGAACTGCTACTGATCCTGAATTTGAACAGCTTTGTAATAAAAAAGTTGAAATAGAAGGAGTTATTGAAGAGGAGCACATACGATTTAGTAAAAATTATCCTTATTATTTTGGAACAGATGAACAAGGTAAACTTTTCCTAGACAAAACTACAACAGGTCATACAGTCGTATATGAAGGAGAGTGGTTCGAACCCAAAAAACACTATGAGGGAATGTGGTATATTGAATGGTTGGATGATGATGGTGAATCCTACCACATTACAGGTCCTTGGGAAATGAAAGCTAAATAATCCTCTTAAAAGGGAATTGGAGTAACGTAGCCCAAACAATCCTATACATTTAAAGAAATTTTATAGATCAAAAATGACAGAATTTCTTTAATGTTTATCTAAATCAGATTCATAGGATTAACATTACATGTTCCTTTTCACTATCTTATTAACTTAATGTTTTCAATGGATTCTGTGCCAATAATTGTAAATAGCAATTGATTATCACTAAAGGTTAAATAGAATTTTCGACCTTGATTGAATTCATCAATACTCATACTGCTGTTATTTAAACCTCCTTCTGTAAAAGAATAAGAAATCATATTATTATATTCACATTTATACTCATAGTTTGGATTGTCATTCAAATCACGAGTATATACATTCATATTAAAAGTTGTTACTGGTGTTAGAATACTAATCCCTGCATCTGTTACTTCAATTTGGTTAAATTCGAGTGAATCAAGAATAGTATATTTTTCATTATTCACAGTTGTGTATATACCATGATAGGATTTCCAGAGTTTTTTATCTTTATGCTTTTGACAGGATGACAAAAACAAGATGGTGCTAAGTGTAATTAGTATAAATTTATACATTATGGTCTTTTTTTATTTAGTGGAGCAAAATTAAGCTTAAAATAAAAAAGTTGTCCCTGTAAAAGTTTTTTTAATAAAAAAAGAGTCAACCTTTTATAATGTATTTACTCAATTACTGGCTTTGTAAGTACAGCTCATATCAGGACTTCGTTCTTGCTCATCAAAGCAAAGTTTAGCAACCTGTAGCTCTAAATTATTTTGTTCAAATAAAAAATGACACAGTTACAAATAGTTACACTGTAATTATATTTACCAAACAATCAAGTGCTGATCAATCATTTAGATATACATCCTTATCCACCCTTTTTGGATAAATGAACACAACTTGATAAATCATAACCATTCTTTAAATCAATACTTTAAAAATTATTACTTTAGAAAAATAAAAACATTTACTACAAATAATACCCTTGAACTATGAACAAAACTGAAGCGATTAAAATGCTAATCAAGTATCCATTTCAAATTCTAAAGGATGGAATACGAATGCAAGAACAAAAAGACTACCAAAAGCAACTAAAAACTAAATATGGTCTAAATCAACTACCAACTATAGATCTTTTAGATTTATTTCCAGACTTGGACGAGACTGTTTCCCCTTATAGCTTTCTATCTGGAACATCATTAATCACCGATTTAGCTTTATTGAAATTATTAGCTAGAAAACAAAAAGGTGGCTCCTATTTAGAAATCGGTAGTTGGAGAGGTGAAAGCATTGCAAATGTAAATGATGTTTTAGAAGATTGCGTTTCTGTTACACTTTCTGAAAAAGAAATGCAAGCTTACGGTTTTTCAAATGACTTTATCAAAGTACACGGAATCTTTTCAAAAGATTGCAATTATGAGGCACATGGACATGACTCCAAAACCTTTGATTTTACTTCATTAAACAAAAAGTTCGACCTTATTTTCATTGATGGAGATCACTCTTATGGTGGTGTTTTAAATGATACGCAAAAAATACTTCCTTTATTAAAGGACGATAAATCAATCATAGTGTGGCACGATTACTCCTTTAACACGGAAGATGTACGCTATACGACTTTGAAAGCCATTTTAGATGGTATGCCAAAAGAGATGCACAAAGACCTTTACCATGTTTCCAATACGATGTGTGCCGTTTATATTCCAGGGTTGAATCTGCAAAAAAGTTTTACAAAGTTTCCATCTTACCCAACGAAGAAGTTCTCTTTACAGTTGAAGGCAGAAAAAATATAAATGAACTGGAGCGATTGAACTTTTGTTAATCGCTCTATTAATGGAATAGCAACTATTTACCAACAATAAGAGTAGTTAATTCATTATTCTTTACACTTTTTTATAGCGTATGTATATATTCGCTCCATGAAAAAAGCTGTACTACTCTCCATTGCTATCCCTACACTCAATGCCCTAGTTGTACAACTTATTTTTCGTATTGAAGAATGGAGTGAAAACGTAATATTCATAACGAAAAAAGCCGATATCATAACGACATCGGCTTTTTGATTTCATTGAAGAACAATTAATTCAACGTAATCTTTTGAATTTGTACTTCGTTTCCTGACTGAAGACGGACAATATACACTCCCTCTGTCAAACCTTTAACATCGATCGTATTTACACCAGCATTTAAAGTCATGTTATTGTAAATAATCTTACCTTCCAATGAAATCAACGTGAAATCAATCGCGTCTGTAGTATTTACATCAATTGTAAAAGATTGTGTCGCTGGATTTGGATAAACGTTTGTTGTGTTTTCAATTAATTGACCAATACTCAAACATTCCGCAACTACTATATCTTGCACAGCTGAAGCCTCACATCCGTTTTCTGAATAAGTATAAGTCACAGTATGTGTTCCAATACCAGCTTGTGAAGGTAAGAGTACACCATCATTAACTACTGAAGCCGTATATGAACCACCAACAGGAAGACCTGTCACAAGAGTGTGTGCTGCACCATCAATACATAAGTCATCAACAGAACCAAAAGTTACGATTGGATATTCATTCACGACAATGGCTAATGTCTTTGTAATTTCACAAACATCTACCATAACTGTATACGTCAAATTATGACTTCCAATAGTTGCCTGTTCGACTGAAAATATAGACGCTGAAACAAAATCTCCACCAAAAGTACCTCCTGCAGGAAGACCTGTTAACGAAATACCTTCAGCATCTTCACAAACAGCAGTGGCTGCAGCAGTAAACTGAACTTGACTTTCTAAACTAGCTCCATCTACAACCCTGATAGAAGGTCCTGCCATATTTATTAAACAAGTACTTCTAAAACCACCAATACCATAAAAACGGGTATTAAACGTTCCTGCTGTTGGATAAACATGCGTAAGATTGGCACTTCCCCATAGCACGGCATTATTTGCGGTATTAACATTCCATGCAAATGTTGAATCTACTGCTGCAACATTAAAATAACTTAACATTGTTTGGTAACTCATCATTCTATTCGAAAAGCCACCATTAGGCGTTATTGCAGCATTAAATTCCACTTCATCACCTAAACAAATAGCAGTGGAAGATGCTGATAGCGTAGCGTCTGCGGAATAGCTAATAATTGGTGCAACACAAAGGTCAAAATTCATTGAACCTTGTGAATAATTGGACGTATAAGTTTGCGGGGATACCCACTCTCCATATGAATTCAAATTGATGTCTGCAGACTTTAATTTACATAAATCTTCATCCCATGCTTGATTATTTACAAAATCACTAATAATCATATCAATAACCGCAGTACTTGTAGTAGGACGGATGGAAATTGCATAATTACCTGTAATCGTTAGTGGGGTAGAAAAATTAGCATAATAATTCTGTTGACTAGAGGAAGACATCGTTATTGTTGTCGAACCTATTAAGGTCGTTGGAACGTTATTAGCACCCACATTAAATACTTCAACAGCAACGGTTGCGGAAGAAACTCCACTTAAATCTGGATTAATACGTCCAGGAACAATAACTTTATTAAGAGACAAAGTACCGCCACTAAAGTGAAAAATTTGGCTCATTGCTTCTTGATCAACTTGCCAAAGAGAGAAAAAATATATTGGCCCCGTATAACTAGCGTTAATTGAACGCCCTACTCTTAGCTGTTTCAATTCCCCATAATACAAAGTATCCACACAAGTGATTGCTCTAGGAGCTCCTTGCATTTGCATACGATGTTGTAAGTTAACTGTTTCAGAAGCTTGCTCTAGTTGTTGGCTTTTTTGGGCGAACAAAGTAGTACCTATAGCAATAGATAAAATAGATAGTAGTAGTTTTTTCATAAATAACTGATAATTAATAATAATAGTCTGTCAAATATATAAAAAAGAACAATCGCATCAAGAATAAAACACTATAAAAACCTAGATCACCCAATAAAACCGCTATGAACTACTATAGATAAATCATCAAATAATCTAAAAATGCTTCATTTCAAAATCTAAATTAAGATATTTAGCTTCTTATAATAATCCTTTCAGAAAGCTCATATGGAAAACACGCTACCAAAACATAAAAAAAACACAGAAATCGCTTTGTATTTGATTGTAGTTCTAATCTTATTTTCCTTTGTTGAAACATTCGGTGTGCTTTTAAATTATCAAAAAATAGACTTTCTTAGAAAAACATTACTTGAGGAGTTTATTCCTTTTCAAGAACTTAGTTTACACCATAAAATTCAAAGTTATATTACCTCTTTTAAGGCACTCCTTTATATCAGTTCAATAATTTTATTTTTGATTTGGTTTCAAAAAGCCTATTCCAATATTATTGTACAAAATCAACCTAATAAAAAAAGTAATCTGGCCATTTGGAGCTGGTTCATTCCTGTATACAACCTTTTTAAACCGGTTCAAATCATGTTTGAAATTTGGAATCAATCCACTCAAAAAACGATTACTTCTTCTGCTAATGTATTCCAAAGGAACGGCAAGATCATCATCACAACATGGTGGTTCCTTTATCTAATCACTAATTTCTTTGGTCGTCTATTTATTCATATCCATGCAAATTCTACACAAAAAGATTTAGGCATACAGCGATTACAATGGATGCAGTTTATAGATTTTATACAACTTATCGAAGCTATTTTATTAATGGTAATCATTATTAATATACAGAAGATGGATCAGAATCACATGAAACGATAAAACTACCTTTATAACGAATCATTTCCAAAAAAAAGTTAATATTCTACTAGACAAGAATAAATGACCTTATTTTCACAGTCTAAATGAATTAACAAGAATGATTAAGGCAATTATTAAAATAATTGAAAGTTGGGAGATTGATTTCAAAGCATTTCTTGCAAAATTCATTATTGGAATTACTGTATTTGTTATCTTCTTGATTTTTGGGAAAATATCTAAACATATATTTTCAAAAATAAATTCAAAAATTCTTGTCAAACACAAGGATTTACAACTCGTACTATCTTACTTAATTTATTTCTTTTTCATTTTTGTAGGCTTTTATATTTTTCTTGAAGTAATTGGCTTCGAACAGTATTTTGTTAAGCTACTGGCAGGAGCTGGAATCATTGGAATCATTGCAGGCTTTGCTCTGAAAGATATTGCTTCTAACACATTTTCTGGTTTGCTTCTATTCTTCGAAAAACCATATAAAACAGGAGATTGGGTTCAAGTGGATTCCCATTGTGGTAAAGTTGTAAGAGTAGGTGTTTTAACTACTTCAGTTATGAATAAATCAGGGCAATTAATCTTTGTTTCTAATCAATTAATTTATAGTGGGACATTCATTAATTACTCCTCATTTGAGAAGCGAGCTATCCGTTTACATTGTGAGATTCAGCAATTCTTTGACTTAGACAAGATTAAATCTTTATTAATCAACAAATTAAAGACTATAGATAATTTTGTTGAGTCAGAAGAAATCAAGTTCTATGTTGAATCCATTAAGAGTGATGGTAGTTTTAAACTAGAGATTTTTTTCTGGGTGATATTTAGTAGTGAAGAAACTTTCTTGAAAACCATTAGCGATACAATTATTCATCTAAAGAAAATAAGTACAGATAATAGCATAACCATAATCAACACCAAATGGATATCGGATGAAAAAGACAGAACTTCAGCTGGTGATTATGGTGCCAATGATTAATATAAACTAAAATTTAAGAATTATGAGTTTTGATATCCCTTTAATGTTTCTATCCTTTATTGTCGGTCCAATCTTTTTTTTAGCAGGTGCAATTCTTTATGCATTTCCTCCGAAAAAAAAGAATGCTTGGTATGGATACCGTACCGAATCATCTATGCAAAGTCAACGAAATTGGAATTTTGCACAAACCTATGCATCTAAAGTTTTAATTATAATGAGCATGGTTTATACTGGTCTAACCTACGGAATGGTTTACATCCCTATGACAAATACCACCGGACTAGCCATTGGAATCATATCGTTAATCCTAATGTGCATTGCCATCTATCTTATTGTGGAAAATAGATTAAAGGGAGATATTGACGAAGATTAAGAATCAAAAAAACAAGAGATCACTTGTACTTATTGATTATTTTCAGATTATAGATTCTCCATTTTCATCTGTTGTCAAAACGGAGGTCATATATTCAAAAAATGGAGCTAATAACTGATAGTTTTTTGTTATTTCATGAACAAATTCGGGAGATTTCACCTCTTGATCCGTAAAATGCTTAATCAATAAAAATTGTTTAAATTGAAGTAAATCTACTCTTGGATGGGCTTTATCAAATCCTTTCGGAGCTGTTTTTAATTTTTCACCATAAAGTTCTCCAAAGGAATTTTTAAAGTCTTCATTTTCTAAAATCCCCAGTAAATCATCCTCCACTTCGATGGCTTTTCGAATACGAAATAAATCGTCTTTGTCTGGCCCCCAAAAACCGGCACCAATAAAGGTATCTCCAGGTTCTAAATGAACATAAAAACTTCCTCTGTTATGTGGTTGAACTCTTTTATATATGGCACCAAAATGGTTTTTGTAAGGTGTTTTATCTTGTGAAAATCGAGTATCGCGATAAATACGGTACATCTTACATTTCTCTAAGTGATCAAACGGAATTAATTCATTCCCGATTTGCTCAAAAAAATGTTGTGCTTCCTTTTTAGCCACCTCAAACTGCGCTTTATTAGCCGCAAACCAATCTCGGTCGTTGTTTTTGGACAACTCTATTAGAAAAGGGAAAACAACTTCTGTTATTGCATTATTCATAGGTTAAAGATACTAAAATCGGTAGAATTTACAGATTCAAACATTTAGGAGATTCAATAAATCTGATGATGTGATAACATCAAACTTAACCTACAACCTAAAAACTAACCCCGAGAAAACTACCGCTCGTTGACATCTTTGACGTTCGTGAACACATTGAAAACCCAATTGTACTTTATGCTTAGAAAAAATGCGGTGATCCCATTGTAAAAACAGTCGATTTTGAAATGAAACGGACTTATTTCCTGTTCCTAGCAATAGTTCATCTGTTATACTCCATTCTCCCCATTTTTCATTTTGCCATTTAACCCCAGTTCGATAGCGAAAACGGAACCAATTTCCTTCCAAAAATCGAACTTCAGCACCAAATCTATTTAGCCAACTCCATTGCCCCCATTTAGGATTCAGTTCATCCCAAACAGATATACGCCATTCGTTATTTCGATGAGCTAAAGAATCCGAGAAAGGATGAGAAAAAAAAGCAATGGGTGAAATATGCAGTTGATGAAGCGAATTTTGCTTCCAAGTAAACCAGGTTCTTTCCGAAAACAAAACGGTTTGGTACCGCTGTTGTGAAAATCCGTACCTAAATTGTAGCTCATGTTGCGCTTCCCATTTCCCGGCTATTTTATGAAACAAAGCAAAACGGGACCAATGATTAAAATCAGGTTGAGAGAAGGAGTTGAGTGCAAATCCAATCAGAAACACACTCAACCAAATTCCTTTCATCTTTTTATTATTTAATGTGGCAACTTATCTCTAAAATAACCATAAACCCATGTTCCTAAAATGGCACTTAACAAAGTAACCAAAACAACGGTTGCACCAGTTCCTATTTGAGCAAATAAAGGCCCAGGACAAGCCCCAGTAATCGCCCAACCAAATCCAAAAATTAAGCCTCCATAGATTTGACCTTTGTTGAATTTTTTAGGTGAAACAACGATATCTTCTCCATACATGGTTTTTGTCTTGAATCGTTTAATAATCTGCATGGAAATTAATCCTGTTACAACAGCAGATCCTATTACTCCATACATGTGGAAACTTTGAAAACGGAACATCTCTTGTATTCTAAACCAGCTGATTACTTCTGCTTTTGTAAATACAATTCCGAAGATTATCCCGACAATCAAATACTTCACATTGTGATACCATTTATGCGTCAATTGACTTTCATTTACACACATCGCGTCCGTAGAACGCACATCATACTCTTGAGTGTCTGCCATGATTATAGTGCTAAAATATGAGGTAATACTAAGTTTGCAAACAAAATCCCTCCAATCATGAAAGCCATTGTTGCAACTAAAGAAGGCCATTGTAAGTTAGATAATCCCATGATGGAATGTCCAGATGTACACCCACCTGCGTAACGTGTTCCAAAACCAACTAAGAACCCTCCGATTACCATCATGATAAACCCTCTTAAGGTAAATAAAGACTCCCAATTCATTAATTCTTTAGGTACCATATCAGACAAATCAGTGATTCCATAATTGGCTAATTCCTCGGCTAATTTTGGACTAATTTCAATGGGTTGCCCATTAAATAGGAACTGACTTGCAATAAATCCGCCGATAAAGATTCCAAACACGAAAACTAAGTTCCAAATTTCTTTTTTCCAATCATATTGAAAGAACGGAACTTTACCGGGTAAACAGGCTGCACATGCATGACGCAAGGACGATGAGATACCGAATGATTTATTTCCTAAAACTAATAATGCAGGTACCGTTAATCCAATAACAGGGCCTGCCACGTACCAAGGCCATGGCTCTCTAATCCAATCTAAAAAACTCATTTTTACTTTATATTACTTATTTTCATTAATAAGACGCTGTAACTCATTTGCTGGAAAAACGCCTGATTGTCTCCAACGCACTTCTCCTTTTTTGAACACCATCAAGGTTGGAACACTACGCACATTAAATGCGGCAGCCACCTGCGGGTTTTTATCGATATCGATTTTAATAATGGTTGCCTCGTCCCCGACTCTGGTTTTAAGATCATCTAAAATCGGTATCATTGTTTGACATGGTCCACACCAAGTCGCGAAAAAATCGACAAGAACGGGTTTGTCTCCGTTTATTATTTCTTTAAAATTCATACGCTTTACTCTTATTTTTTACATTTAAAAAACAGTTCGGTGCCTACTCTTGGGCCAATGCTTTGTTCACAAATATCCATTTCAATGGAAGAAAACGCTTGTTTGAATAATGGAAAATACTCACCCATTGTTCCCCCATAAGGTGGGCCATCTTGAGTGAAGATGCGATTAAACAGCAATCCAAATAACTCCCCTTGATCGGTTAACAGACTGGCCATCTTTTTCACATAAGCTTCTCTTAAATCAGGAGCTAAGGCACAGAAGAAGGTTTGTTCTACTATATAATCGTACTTTTCTTCTAAATCAAAAAAGTCCTTATGTAAAATTCTTATTTGCGGTTGATCTTTGAACTTCTCTTGCAGATTTTTCACTAATTCTTCCGCGATATCCACCAAGGTTATGGCTGTAAACCCAAGGTGGATTAAGGTTTCGGCTTCATAGGCGTTACCACAACCTGGAATTAAGACCTTAGCATTCTTATTCTCAATACTTTTGAAATAATCCATTAAGGCAGGCGATGTAAATCCTATATCCCACCCTGTTTGATTTTCCATCCATTTTTGGTTCCAATACAATCGGTCCAAGGATGCGGTTTGTTGTCTATATCGGTTATCCGTCATTGTCATTTAGATTGTATCTAAAGTTAACAAGAATCTCAATCATTGCAAAGCTTTTACCGCTTGAACACTTCCACCATTCAGAACTGTATATCCTTTGGATTCCAAAATTGATTTAGCTTGTGAAGAGCGATTGCCACTTCGACAAAACACCACAACTGGCTTTTCTTTTCTTATTTTATTGAAATCTAAGGCAATACGATCCAAGGGTATATTTACCGCACCCTTTACTGATCCAGACGCAAATTCCATTGGTGATCGTACATCTATCAGTTGAGCATTATTATGCAACGCTTCTTTTATTTCTTGGGATGAATTCCCTCCCATTAGCTTTTTAAATATCCCAAACATAATGACTACACTTAAAATGATTAATCCTATTTTTTTCATTCTTTCAATATTGCGATTGAACTTTACAAAGGTCGTTAGTTAGAGATCTTTTTACCGCTACTTTTGTTACATATGCTTATTTTTAGTGTATTCTGGACTACCTACAAGGATAAAACAAGGTTCGCATACCCTTAAAATCAGATTAATTACTTTTCTTTGCGACTCCAAATTAGCAGAAAATGAAAATTGCAGTAACAGGAGCATCAGGTCATATTGGTTCCAACATTTGTAGAGAATTGATGGAAAGAGGTTATGAGGTTGTCGCCTTGGTTTATGACGATAAAGAAGCCATAGAAGGATTAGATATCGAAATTGTAAAGGGCAATGTTTTAGACCGTGAGTCATTAAAAAACTTAATGAACGATTGTTACGGTGTTATCCATGCAGCTGGACAGATTACATTGGGTTACAAATTCAACCAAAGGATGTATGATGTCAATGTGGTAGGAACAAAGAATGTGTTGGAGATTGCAAAAGAATGCAATGTTAAACGTATTGTTCAGTTTTCATCTGTGCATGCATACAGTCAAAAGCCACATGACAAACCGGTTACGGATCAAAGTCGTTTTATCAATGATGGGGAATCTATCTATTACGATCAAACGAAAAGAGATGGTCATTTATTGGCTTTAGAGGCTGCTAAGAATGGTCAAGAAGTGATGGTTGTATGCCCGACTGCTGTTTTAGGAGCACCAGATCATAAGATTTCTAAATTAGGTCAAGCTATTATTGATATCGTTAAAGGAAATGTTCCTGCTTCGGTAAAAGGAGGTTTTGACTTTGTAGATGTTAAGGATGTTGCCATAGGAGCGATTTTAGCAATTGAGAAAGGAATTCCGGGGCATAGTTATATTTTAGGAAATGAATACCATTCTATTCAGAGTTTTGGTAATTTGACCTTAGAGGCATCTGGTTCAAAAAAGCGATTGATTCAATTACCGATCTTTTTGGCCTATGTAGGATTACCATTCATTCAACTCTATTCAGCTACTACAAAGCGCCCTCCGTTATATGACAAGGCTTATATTGACGTACTTTTAGATGGAAATGAAGTCACTTCATCCGATCGTGCAAAGGAAGAATTGGGATATGCACCGCGACCAATGAAAGAGACGTTGGTTGAAACGGTACAATGGTTTAAATCAAGAGGAGTGTTATGATGGAATTATTACGCGAGTATTTAACCCTTGAATGGTATAATACATTGACGATATCATGGTCCATTATTGCTGTAATTGTCTTTTTTGCCCTTTTATTTATCACTGCGCCTTATGGACGTCATACTAAATCGACGTGGGGGCCTTTGATTGATAATAAACTGGGTTGGTTTTTGATGGAAGTTTGTGTGCTTTTGGTGCTTTTCCATTTCATTTATCACGGAACCAATACGGTTACTCTCGTTAATGGAATCATCATTACCTTGTTTTCCTTACATTATTTTAATCGTAGTTTTATTTTCCCTCTACGTATCAAAACGAATGGTAAGAAAATGCCAATTGCAATCATGTTAATGTCGATTACCTTCAATAGTATGAATGGTTTTTTGATTGGTTATTACTTAGGTGATTTAAAAATGTATGCGGATAGTTGGTTACAAACGCCACAGTTTATCATTGGAATTCTTCTATTCTTTACAGGGATGTTTATTAACTGGCAATCGGATTCTATTTTGATTAATTTGAGAAAACCAGGAGAAACCGGTTATAAGATTCCGCAAAAGGGACTTTTTAAATATGTAAGTTGCCCGAATTTATTTGGTGAAGTGTTGGAATGGTTTGGATTTGCTATTCTTACTTGGAGCTTACCTGGATTAGCGTTTTTCCTATGGACATTTGCTAATTTAGTGCCTAGAGCTATTGCCCACCATAAATGGTATTTGGAGAAGTTTGACGATTATCCCAAAGAACGAAAAAAGATATTTCCATTTATATGGTAAGAAAGATCCCCAAATGCAATGTGTATTTGGGGATTTTTATTTGCTGTATTTTCCCTGTTTAGAAGGTCGTTTTACTTTGACAGACAAAATTTGTTTTAGGTACATTCGTTTGTGCAATAGCTCCAAATCCGCCTTCTATTTCCATAAAATTGCGAATGCCTCTTGCTTGTAAGATACTTGCGGCAATCATGCTTCGGTACCCACCCGCGCAATGTAGGTAGAAGGTTTCCTCCCCTAAGGACGGCATCCATTCATTAATCTGGGCTAAAGGTCGATTGAAGGCTTCTGAAACGTGCTCGGCTTCGTATTCGGTCTCTTTTCTAACGTCGATTATTTTATCTGAGTTTACCTGTACGAGATTAGCAAATTCTTTAGCTGTAATGCGATTTACTGTATCGATTTCTTTACCTGCTGCTTGCCACGCTTGAAAACCACCGTATAGATACCCGATCACATTATCAAAACCTACGCGCGCTAAACGGGTTACGGCCTCTTCCTCCTCGCCTGCTTCAACAACAAGGACAATGGGCTGTTGGACATCTACCAGCATTGCACCTACCCATGGGGCAAAATCTCCTTTTAAGCCAATATTTACCGAACGAGGAATGAACCCTTTTGCGAAAGCGCCATTCGTACGCGTATCCAATACCAAGGCGCCTGTTTGCTCCACGACCTCTTCCAATTCATTTGGTGATAGGGTTTTTAATCCCTTTTCTTTGACCTGCTCAAAAGAAGCGTAACCTTTTTTATTCAATGCTACATTCATTCCGAAATAGGCAGGTGGCGGAGTAAGACCCTCTGTTACAGCAGCGATAAAGGCCTCTTTTGACGGTTGATTTAGTGCGTAGTTCATCCGTTTTTGATTTCCTAAAGTATCCACTGTTTCCTTCATCATGTTCTTACCACATGCCGATCCTGCTCCATGCGCTGGATATACAGTCACCTCGTCGGCTAAAGGCATTATTTTGTTGTATAAGCTATCGTATAAATGACCAGCTAATTGCTCTTGCGTAAGATTGGCTGCTTTTTGCGCTAAATCTGGGCGCCCGACATCCCCTAAGAACAAGGTATCGCCGGAGAAAAGAGCGACTTCTTTCCCTGTTTCATCGATTAGTAGGTAGCACGTACTTTCCATTGTGTGGCCGGGAGTATGCAGCACTTTAATCGTTATATCACCGATTGAAAACAGTTGATTATCCTCAGCGATGATTGCGGTTAATGCTGGATTGGCTAGCGGTCCGTAGACGATTGGTGCGTCGGTTTGCTTTGATAAATCCCAGTGACCCGATACGAAGTCAGCATGAAAATGGGTTTCAAAAATGTACTTCAACTTTACATTATCTTTAGCTAAACGGTCTAAATAGGGTTGAGTTTCTCTTAATGGATCAATGATTGCGGCTTCGCCCTTTGATGTGATGTAATAGGCTCCTTGTGCTAAACATCCTGTATACATTTGTTCTATTTTCATTTTTACTTTTTTCAATGCTGTGCTGCAAAATTGGGAAGGTTATAATGACTGCACCGTTACATAGGTTACACAAGATCATTTTTAACGTTTCATTTTCTTTTGGCTTGGTTACGAGAATGTGCTCCTTCTGCTGAGTTGCATACTTCTGTGTTTTTTGAAGATAAAGCGCGATGCGGTAGTATAAATCGTATTTATCCGTCCCTTTTGAATAGCGTGTGAATAGACTTTGAATAGGCTTTGAATAGGCTTTACTCCACTGCTCTTTCTGAAAAAAATCGTGCTTCCGTTTGATTTCTCCTAAACTATTCTCTCACATCGTTTTGTTTGTTAATTTTTAGTTAAAAATTGCTTTTAAGGGGAAATAATTTGTGCCGTTTTGTTCCGATTTCACACTATTTTGCTGCTAGAAAAATTTGGAAATGTCAAATAAACGTTTTCAAGCCTACTAAACCCCTTTAACTCACTAAGGATTAGAAAAGTCCATATTTGGAAATGATTAAAAATCGTCTTTACTTGCTTCATAAATTTAACATTTAATAACAAGAAATTATGGCAAAGCAAGCGGGTATTTTAAAATTTATTGGTACAATTGATGAATTAACGTTTTATCGTACCGAACATGGTGATTTGGTTAGAAGACGGGGTACATTAACGGCTAAACGGATACGTACGGACCCTTCTTTTAGGCGCACACGGGAGAATAATCAGGAATTTACAACGGTTACGAAAGCGAGTAAATTGCTTCGTTTGGCATTACGTTCTTTGACGCAGAATGTGACTAGAGGGTATGCTCATTCCCGTCTCGTTAAACAGCTCTACCCTATCCTTGCATTTGATACAGTTCATGCTCGAGGTCAGCGAACGATTGCTCAGGGGCTATTGTATGCGCCAGGACGTCAGCCTCTGAATGGTTTTGAATTTAATCCGAATTGTGCTTTTTCGTCGGTTTTTATGGAGCATTATGATCTTGACCCTGTTTCAGGTGTATTTTCTTTCCCTTCTTTGGTTGTTGCCAATACGATTGTTTTTCCTCCGGGGGCGACCCATGCAGCCTTGACGGGAGCTTGGTTGGGTATTGATTTTACTACGGAGTCGTATGATCTGGCGCTCACCGTACCAACTGTTTTCACACCCGATGCGACGTTGACGGCGTTTACGTTAACCCCGAGCCATGTTCCAGTACCAGCGGCTTTTAATTTGTATTTGCTTAAGGTGAGTTTTTATCAGGAGGTGAATGGTGTGCGTTATGTTTTTGCGGACGGGCGATTTAATGCGATGATTGGGAAGGTTTGAGGAAGTACGAATTACGAAGTACGAATTACGAAGTACGAATTACGAAGTACGAAATGTGAAGGATGAAGGGTGATTGACGATTTATGATTGACGATGTACGATTGATGATTGATGATGTACGATGTACGAAATGTGAAGGGTGATTGACGATTTACGATTTACGAAGTACGATTTATCTGCCAATTGCGTTGGGGACAAGCGATTGAGAAAGTCTTTACTCTGTACATGATTTTCTTCAACCTTTTGGAAAGGTTGAGCCAAAGGGTTTCTTTCATACTTTTGGCTTGACCCAAAAGTATCAAAAAGTCAAGAACCAATATAAGGCGTTTGCAAAGCACCGCGGTTCATCCGACGTGGTCTGCTATTTTCTTTTTCAAAGAACCGCA
>JAZQRM010000089.1:0-3982 GCA_045629585.1 Taishania sp.
AAAAATTCAATTTTTACGTGATAATTATAGAGGTTGGGGGCCAAAAAGTGAGGATGATCAAGAAGTTGATGTGCGTTTGTGGAATAGGGAACGCTTTAAGAAAGAAATGACTCGTCTTGGTGATTTAGCTTTGAATGACCATACGGATGCCTTAAAAAACACTCGATTATTGGATTATAAAATCGCTTTTGAGCATACGACCTATGAAGCTTCTCTTTTTCCGAGTTTATATCACTATGTAGCGATGCGTTTATTAAAGTTTTATGATCTAAAATGTTTTGAAAGTAAATTAGATTTATCAGATGCAGAGCGACAACTGTTGTTGATGGATTATTCTTCTTTTGCGCAGTTGGATTTGACGAAGTTACAACTTGACCAAGCAAATGGAATAAAAGTGCTGGATTTATATCAATCGATTATTCGTTTCAGTATGGAGCGGAAGGAAGATTATGCTGCTGAGTGGTTCAATCTTTACCGTATTACAGAAGGAGGATCTTATCGTTATTCATATAGTTCAGATAATTATTGGAATAAAGTAGCGCAGTTGGCCGAGCAATCATCTTATAAACCCATTCGTTTAGAAATAAAACGCATGATTTTGGAACGCGATTTTACGCGATTTGAAGAACAAAAAGTTAAAACAAAGGCTGATTACGAAGTTTTTTTAAAACGCGTAGAAGAGTTAGAGAATGAACGAAAATTATTTCGCTATCTACCCAGTACGCTGACGATTCGTGAGCAAATACTCCAGCAAGAAATTGAATTGGAAGTGGTGAATCAAAATGCTGTTGGCCGCCCAATATTAGGATTGATCACTGCCCGAAATGTGGAGGGTTTTACTTATTTTATTTATCCGAAGGGAGATAAAGCAATTGAGGAATTGTCCAAGACAGATGCTATACGAACGGTAAATGTACGCTTGCCTAAGTGGGATGATTATCAAAGTCATGCCGTAGAGTTTTTTATTGATTCCTTACCACTGGGGGCGTATTATTTGGTTTTGGATAAACAGAGGAATGATCATTTTGTGTTCACATCCTTTATTGTCACTAATTATTCTGTTTCGGCCGTAGGTCCATCCATTTATTTTACAGATTTTGTGACTGGAAGACCTTTGTCGCAAAAAAGCGTCACTTTTTACAAAGAAACATGGAATAAAGAGTCGAAAGCTTATGAGATGTTACAAGCAGAACAAGCGATTACGGATGAAAACGGATCTGTAAAACAATTTCAAAATTATTTTGAATTCAATGGATTGCGACAAGCCGTTCCTTCAGGAAGTTATTATTATAGCCGTTCTGATGATAATCAAAAAAGCGCGACTGTCGTTTTAGATATTTATACCGATAGAGCTATTTATCGACCAGGGCAAAAGGTGTTTTTCAAAACGCTATTTAAAGCCTATAATTCTGCATTTAAAGGAAAGGTTTTGATGGATGAAAAGGCAGTTGTGACATTGAAAGATGCTAATGGGCAAACGGTTTCTAGTAAGGAAATTAAATCCAATTCATTTGGTAGCGCTGAAGGTTATTTTGATTTACCAAAAGGTGGTTTATTGGGTCGTTATTCGTTGACTGTAAAAAGAGGAGATGATTCTAATACCATATATTTTGCGGTAAATGAGTACAAGCGTCCAAAGATTTTAATGGAATGGCAAAAACCTACGCAAGCTTTAAAAATGGATCAAAATGAGGTGTTGGTTGGTGTCTTAAAAACGTATGCAGGTGTTCCTCTTGTGAATCGCGTGGTCAATTATTCGGTGAATGAAGAACTATATCACGATTATCGATCAGATGAAGATCATATTGATTTACCATTGATTTCTTATTCTGGAAGCGTTGAAACGGATGCCAATGGGTTATTTACTATTCCTATTGATGCGATTGAAATTGGGTCAAGAAAAATGATTGATTATGCGATTTACGCGGAGGTTATTGATATCGGAGGGGAGTATGTAAGTGCGCAATATGAATTGCATTTGACCAAAGCTGATTTTTCGGTTTCTGTTGATACAAAGTCGACTTGGCTTGGAGATGAAGGACTTTTTACGGTGAATACAAAGGCTTCAAACGGTGTGGTTATTCCCACTACTGGAGATTACACATTGTATCAATTGGTTGCGAAAAATAAAACTCCTTTTGTTCGAGAATGGTCTCGTCCTGCTTCAGCTTTATTTAGCGAGGTCGCTTTCAAAAAGTGGTATCCGTATTTACCTTATGCGGGAAGGGAATCTTTGATGGATACCGTTAAAGTAATGGGTGGGATTTGGAAAACAAATGAGTCCATTTCTTTGTTTTTAAAAGAACTTGCAGCAGGAAACTATCTGCTCGTTACTCATGCTGTTGATTCCAAGAAAAATAATATCCGACAAACCACTGAAGTACGGATTACCAAGGATGGTGTGAATACTGATGTTGCATTATATCTTCAAACAGATGTTGTCCGTAATAAGGTGGACGACGTGATGCTTCAGTTCGAACTATTTTCTTTATTAAAGGACGCTTCTGTTTTAGTGGAATACTATGATCAAGAGCGTTTACTTTTGGTTCAAACTATGCGTTTGCAAGGGGATAGAGATTTGATTAATTATGCTGTTCCGCCTTTGCGTTCCGATCGTTTGGATGTTCGAGTTTCTGTTCTTCAAAATGGACAATTGTTTACTGCCACCACGCATTTTATTCCCTCAGTTGCTATTCCAGAGTTACAGGTAGAGTGGATTTCTTTTAGAGATCGTATTCAACCGAATAGTAAAGAGAAGTGGAAGTTGAAGGTTACGGATAAAGCCGGGAAACCTGTTCAAGCGGAAGTTTTAGTCGCAATGTATGATCAGTCCTTAGAGACTTTTGCGAATCATTTTTATACATGGCAAAAGAGTTATGATTCGAATGATATGCCGCCTCGAGTGATTCATTCTTCTGTGGATCAATTGTATTGGAAAAGTCATTTTGCAGGATCTCCTTTCCTTAAAGCTTTGTTAGATTTTATGCCTAAACTTATTTATAGTGTTGAAAGTGGTAATGGTTTACAAAGCGCGGAGGGTGGTTATGCTTTAAGAACTAAAGGAGTTTCAACAAATGACGTTATGGTTGCTCAGTACGCTCCTATGTCAGACATGGAAGAAGAGGAAATAATTGTTCCGGAGGATAGTGCTGTTCCGGAAGAAAGCGTTACAAAAATAGCTGTGGTAAAATCGGATAATTTCCGTGAAAACCTTCAAGAAACGGCTTTCTTTTTTCCACAACTTGAAACCAATGCGAATGGAGAGGTAATCCTTTCTTTTTCTGCACCAGAAGCGTTAACCAAGTGGCGGGTTTTGGGATTGGCGCATACAAAGGATTTGGGCTACTTGAAATTTGAACGCTCTACCGTTACTCAAAAAGATTTAATGGTAGAAGTATTGGTGCCGCGTTTTGTGCGTGAAGGAGATGCTTTGTCGTTGAGCGCGCGCATTTCTAATACAACGGCCTCCGTTTTGAACGCCTCGGTTGAGTTGGAGTTGTTTGATTTAAGTACTCAACAAGGTTTAAATCTTCCTTTCGAAGTGAAGCAAGAAGTTAAATCTATATCCGTTCCAAGTAATGGTTCTGAGGTGGTTGAATGGTGGGTGATAGTGCCTTATCAGTTATCGAATGTAGGCGTTCGTGTTAGAGCTAAGGCTGGTTCAATTTCCGATGGAGAACAAATGATCCTTCCAATTTTATCCAATAAAACCTTGGTGACGGCAGCTTTACCTTTTGTAATTGATCAATCGGGTAATAGGGTCATTGATTATTCCAGTATCCTACCGAAAGGTGATGTTAGTCAATTGAAAGTGACTTTAGACTACGTTCAAAATCCGATGTGGCATGTTTTGATGGCGCTTCCGAATATGGATGTTAAGGAGGAAAAAGAGACGGTTCCTTTATCCAATCGTTTGGTTGCTTTGGCTGCGATGGATCAGATTTTAAAGAAAAATCCAGGGATTGTTAGTGTGGTCAATCAA
>JAZQRM010000090.1:0-54077 GCA_045629585.1 Taishania sp.
TGTTTTTGTGGTTGGGTGTTGATGAGCTTTTCTATTGAGCAATTGAAAAAACTGGATAACAATATCAAGTTGCTAGGCGTTAGTTCTAATTGCGAATCCTTTTTAGCATATATCCATGATTTCCAAGTTGATGGTGCAATGCTTAATCTCATTGGAATCCATTTCATAGCGATTTGGTAATCTTCATAGGTTAATTTCCACAAGAGATAATGAAAGTTGTATTTATACATTTACTTCAATTTGTGAGGTTTGCGAACTTGAATCATTTAAGAATCTCTGTATTTCTTCATTTAGAAAATACACTCGCTTTGAGTTTGGATAGTTGAATGATTGAATCTTATGATTCTTTAATAAACGCCAAAGAGTAGAACGACTAATTTTTAGTAGTTTGCACGCTTCTTGTAGTGTATACACGGTATGGTTTTTTTCCATATTTTTATAGATTAGTTTTGAAACAAACTGAAACAATTAAGGACTGTTTGAGACAAATATATAGAGTAAAAACTAATTAAGCAAAATAAAATAGTAAATAATCTAGTTTTCTAGTTATGGTTGTTGATAGAATATTTAAAATACTTGAGTTTAAAGGGCTTAATAAGAATAGATTTTACAAGGAAACAGGTTTTTCTAATGGTTTTTTAGATAAGGTTAAAGATATTGGGTCTTCTAAAATAGAGCATATCCTAGAAATTTATCCTGATATTAATCCAGAATGGTTATTAACTGGTAAGGGTGAAATGTTGCGCTCTTCTTCAGAGACACTGCCTAAAGAAGGTTATCCGCTTTTAAGTATGGAAGCTTTTGCGGGTCCTGGTGATTCTTCTGTCTTTGGTGATGAACTGCAACGTGTAACGGAGCGTTATGATATTCCGTTGTTCAAAGGATTACAGGTTGATTTTATGATCAGTGTAAAAGGTTCTTCGATGTACCCAAAATATAATAGTGGGGATGTGGTGGCTTGTCGTATAATTAACGAGGTACTTTTTATCCAGTGGAACAAGGTGTACGTTCTTGACACTAAGTCGCAAGGCGTTATCCTGAAAAGATTAAAGCCTTCTGAAAACTCAGATATGGTTATTTGTAAATCCGATAATGATAGTTATGATCCGTTTGAAATTCCAAAGACGGATATTTGTAAAATGGCAATGGTTGTCGGGGTTGTTAGATTGGAATGATAAATTACGTATGTGATACTTTTGTGTTACTTATGAGTTTTGACTGTAGTTAAAACATTGTTAAGTAGGCTGTTAATTTCTTTTTTATATTACCCTCCGGGGTCACTAGGGATGGTTTTTAGCCATCCTTTTTTGTTTCATCGAATCGCTCAATCCCTTTATTGATACGTGTTAAAACAAAATGAAACAATGTGCAACAACAAACTTTGTGATACTTTTGTGATACGCATATATTTGTAAATCCGATAATGAAAGCTATGATCCGTTTGAAATACCTAAAATGGATATTTGCAAAATGGCTATGGTTGTCGGGGTTGTTAGATTGGAGTAATAAATAAATTAAATACTACTATTTATGAGTGAAATTGAGAATCTTAAATCTATAAGTAAAGAATTAAAAAATGTAATCCTTGACAGGTTTAAACATCCATTAATATTTTCATTTTTGATTGCATTTATCTTTACAAATTGGAAAGCAATACTTTTTTTTTTGGTTGATGACAAGTATTACATTACGCAAAGAATTGCTCTAGCATGTGATAAAACTAATTGTTTGACTTTATTTTGGATTCCTCTTATATGTGCTTTTATTTACACAATGCTTTTGCCATGGTTAAGTCATAAAATTGATATAGTTATGAATCCTTTACATCATAAACTTATTAATGCGGAAGTTGCAAAATTTAAGTATAGGGATAATTTAATGAAGATTGAGAAGATTAATTTGTTGGAAGATGAAAATAGAAAGCTCAATACTGAAATAGTACAATTGAACGAGCAGCTATTACAAAGTTATAATGATGTAAATAAGCTTTCACAGACGGTGCTTGAGGTCAAAAGCTCTTTTGATAATCAACAATTGACTTTAAAAGAGAAATTGGATTACAATATTAGGTTTTTCTTAACTAAAGCTTCTTATGAAGGTACAGAAGTTGCTACTAATATTAATGATATAATTGTTAGTGGTAGACAGTACAAAATAGATGACAATGTTCGTTTCTTGTATAATGATGTAGAAGAAAGATTTTATGACGCTTAATATGTGATACTTTTGTGTTACCTATGATTTTTTTTTCATTTTTCTAAAGTCTTGTTAATGTAGCTGTTATTGTATTATTCACGTTTCCCTCCGGGGTGACAATAAAAAAGTCCTTCAGGGTTTCCGAAGGACTTTTTTGCATATGTAGGTTTTGTTGTTTATAGACCGAGGATATGTTTTATTTCTACCTCTGTTATCTTTCTTTCTTCTCCAGCTTTGGTATAGTAGCTTCGAGTTACTAATCTCCCTTGAATGGCCACTTTCTTACCTTTTTGTCCAAAATTTTCTAAGAAGTTTGCTAGGTTTCCCCAAGCGAACACACGATGCCACTCGGTATTTTTCTTCTGTTTACCTTTTTTTGTTGTATAGTTTTGGTCGGTAGCTAAATTAAAACGAACTACTTTACTTCCGTTTTCAAATTGCGTTACTTGAGTTTCAGTACCTATATTTCCTACCAGTGTTATGTTATTATTTAAGTTCATACGCCTAGATATTAAAGAATGATTAAGTCATTTATTTCAACTTCGGATATGGATGTTCTCCGGCCATTTTGAACAAAGTAGCGGGTCTTCAATTTCCCTTCAATTGCTACTTGTTGATCTTTGTGCCCAAGTTCTATTAGTACTTTGGCCCATTTACCCCATGCATATACACGGTGCCAGTCTTGTTTTGTGACTGCTTCTCCTACTTTATTTAGCACTAACTCTGCAGTTTTTAAAGTGAAGTGTGCCTTCGTTTCATTATTGTTTTCTGTTATTTTAGGAGTAGAAACGATTTTACCAATTAGATTTACATGATTCATACTGTTGCAGTTTGTGGCTTAGAGCCGATTAGTAAAAATTCTTGTAGGTCGATATTTGTAGTATATCTTTTTTCGCCTGTCTTTGTTTCGTAAGATCGATTGATGAGTCTACCTTCGATCATGATTTCTTGACCTTTTTGAAGCAGTTTTGCTACTAAATCTGCTTGAGGTCCCCAAGCAGTGATTGTATGCCATTGGGTGTCTTTTACATATTCGCCTGATTTGTCTTTGTAAGATGAGTTTACAGCGAGTGTGAATCGTGCTAGTTTTCTTCCTTTTTCAAAAGTTGTTACTTCTGGTTCTGCTCCTAGTCTTCCGATTAAATTGACTTTGTTTCTTAAATTGTTCATACGGATAGATTTTAATTGTTTCAAATTTGTTTTGTCTTCGTTATCGTTGACAGAGCAAAGTTGAGACAGGTTCAAAATTCTATTCGATAATTAAGTATTTAATGTCGTTTATTAGTCGTTTGTAAACGGTTACAATTGGAAAAAGTGTTGGTTTTGTTGGCTTGTGAACTGTTTTTATTTATTGAAATTTCTTTTGGTTTGCAGTTTAAAAGTGGTAATTCTTTTCAGTTGTTTATTTTTTTAGGATAGTTTTTTCTATTATGACTTTTCGGGGAATAAAAAAAGGCATTCATTTCTGAATGCCTTTTTTATCATATTATGGTTTGATTACTTTACTACAGCAATCTTTTTAACAGTTGTTCCTGTTGAAGTAATTACTTCTAAGAAATAGTATGCAGCAGCTACCTCGTTGTTTAATTCAATTTCGAATGATACCGCTTGGTGTTTTTCATTACGAGTAATTGATTTAATTTCCTCACCTTGTAAGCTACGTAATTTAAATGTTACAGGCTCGTTTCCTGCTACGTAATCTACTTTAATTGAAGACGAAGCGTTAACTGGGTTTGGATAAACATTTAGTTCCATCTCATTAGCAACTAAGTTTTGAATTCCTAATGTTCCCGTAACTCGGATGTTATCGATGTATAAATTGTTAGAGTAATCAGATGATTCAAAAACGATTTTGAACATTACTCTATCATCACTACTTGCTGAGTTAAACGTTCTTGTGTATGTTCCCCAAGATTGGCTATTTGGTACAAAGTTAGCACCTCCTGCAAATCCACCTGATACTATTGCAGCTCCTGTAATTGTAGAGTTGGATTGACCAGCTAAGAATGTCCATGTGTTACCACAGTTTCTAGAGATATATACCATCATTTTTTCTGTGATATCATCCACTAAAGTTGCGTTTGTTGCATATGCATAATCAAACGAAAAGCTTAAACCTGATGATGTTCTTAGGTCAGTCGCAGGAATAATGATTTCATTTAATTGTTTACCTAATGTGTTATAATACATTGATTCAGGACTATAAGGTAAAGCATTTGGTGAAATCTCTCTATAATTAATTAAAGCAATCGCACCTGTTTGATCTTTACCATTTGAACTAGACCATTGGAATCTATTGTCGGCATCATTAGGTGAGTTAAATCTTAATTGTTGAAATTGTTCTAATGAATTAAGCGTGTACTCATATGGTCCCGTATGCACTGCCCATGATGGTAAAACAGGCACAATGTGTTCAAATGTTTCTGAAAATGTTCCTAAAGGAGTTGTTACGGTTAATGTAACAGTCTTGTTTCCTTGAGAATTAAAAACTACTGTAGGATTTGTTGCTGTAGAAGTTGATGGTGTTGCATCTTGGAAAGTCCATTCAGAAGAAAGAATCTCAGCATTCCATGAACGGTTTGTTAAAGTTATTTGTTGACCTTCACAAACTGTTGGTTTATTCATAGTGAAATCAATTTTTGGCTCACAATGGCTATTTGTTAAAAATATCCCTGTTGCCTCATGATTTTCTGGTGTGATTAGATTAAATCTTTGTCCATCTGGTCCAGTTGCATAATAACGCATGGCAGCAATTTGTTCATGTGTAAACATATGTGAACAATAGGAATAATCCATGTAATTTTGATAGTTTTCAATTATACCAGGGTTGCAAATCTGTGCGTCTTCAGGTGTTGGGCAATAAGTAAAACCTTTTGTGATAGGTGTATCTTCAAAACCATCATCTCCACAAGCTACGTTTGGATCATTGTTATTTCCCCAAACGTGAGGTAAACCTAACCAGTGACCTACTTCGTGTGTTAATGCACGTGAACCGTTTTCATTTCCGGTTCCGAAGCGCCCAATATAATTATGACGAATTACGATACCATCTAACCAAAATGAGGATCCATTAACAGCAGTTGGGTATAAAGCATAACCAGCTACACCGTCTTCCATGTTACCACAAACCCATACATTTAAGTATTTAGATCTTTCCCATTGAGATAACTTTACGTAAGCATCCCCATTTCTTGTTTCATGTGATACTATTCGGTCTATACCATTTGTACAGTTTCCGAATGGATCTATTTTTGCTAGTCTGAATTCGATTCTAGCATCTCCATAAACTCTTTTAAATTCTTGGATTACTTGAGAAGTATCTGCATTTTTCAAGCGATAATCTCTATTTAATACATCAACAGCATCTTGAATTTGAGCGTCTGATATGTATTCTTGTCCATATTCATGTACAACGTGAAACACGATTGGAATAATATATACCGTCGTATCGTCACTTTTTGATACTCCGTTCGCAAACAATCTAGAAACATCATGTCTAATGGATGGATCTTTTTGTAATAATTGGTGATAATGCTTATCCGCTGAACACCAATTGTCTTGCGCAAAACTAGTACCTGAAGCCATGCAAATGGCTAGTAAAGAGTATAATAGTTTTTTCATAATATGATTAATTTGTGTTAAAATTACAAAACTTTCTGTATTTCACTTCATTTTTAAATAGAACTCTAAAAACATTCTATTTTAGCTTTCGAAGAAAGCTTGTCGTTTTCATGTTAAAACCTATTCATTTTCAATACAAAAGATATTAAGCACATTATGTATTTAAATCGCTGCGCCCTATTCTTAAGTATTTTAAATATACAATATTATAAAATAACTTCCTTTTTTAAGATTGTTAATGGTCTATTTCATTGAGTGATGGTTGTTAATGATTGATTTTTCATTTTTTGAATATGTATAGTATGATGAAATTTTGTTGTCAATTATTTAATTGTGATTAATTTTGAAGTGTTATTAATCGCAAAGTAAATAAAGGATGACGCAAGAGATACTGACAGCTGAGATTCAAGAGATCTTAGTGAAATTAGGAATCGAAGTTTCTAATAATGGAGCTTCAACTGGTGGACATTGGTTCAATACACGTGGGCAAGAGATTACCTCGTATTCACCAGTTGATGGAAATGTAATTGCTAAAGTTAATTCGGCAACAGAAGCCGATTATGAGGCAGTTGTTTTAAAATCCCAAGAAGCGTTTGAGATTTGGAAAACTTGGCCAGCTCCTAAACGAGGTGAAGTTGTTCGCCAATTAGGTGAAAAATTAAGAGAATTTAAAGAGCCATTAGGTAAATTGGTTTCTTATGAAATGGGTAAATCTTTACAAGAAGGTTACGGTGAGGTTCAAGAGATGATTGATATCTGTGATTTTGCAGTTGGATTGTCTCGTCAATTGTATGGTTTGACAATGCACTCTGAACGTCCAGGACATAGAATGTATGAGCAATACCACCCTATTGGAGCTGTAGGTATTATTTCAGCATTTAACTTCCCTGTTGCTGTTTGGAGCTGGAATACTGCACTAGCTTGGGTATGTGGTGATGTTTGTATTTGGAAACCTTCTGAAAAAACACCTATTACGGCTATTGCATGTCAACAAATTACTAAAATGGTTTTTGACGCAAATGACGTGCCTGAGGGAGTTTCTAACCTAGTAATTGGTGACCGTTCAATTGGTGAATTGATTTCTAATGATTCTCGTGTGCCATTGGTTTCAGCAACTGGATCTACTCGTATGGGTAAAGAAGTAGCTAAAGCTGTTGCTGGTCGTTTAGGGAAATCTTTATTGGAGTTAGGTGGAAATAATGCGATAATTATTACTCCTTCTGCTGATTTGAAAATGGTTATTCCTGGAGCTGTTTTTGGAGCTGTTGGAACTGCAGGTCAACGTTGTACTACAACGCGTCGTTTGATTGTTCATGAAGACGTGTATGAAACAGTTAAGGCGGCAATGGTTAAGGCATATGGGCAATTGAAAATTGGTAACCCGTTAGATCAGAATAATCACGTTGGTCCTTTAATGGATGTGGATGCCGTTAATATGTATTTAGATTCTTTAACAAAAGCTAAAGAACAAGGTGGAAATATTATTGTAGAAGGTGGTATATTATCGGGTGAAGGATATGAATCTGGATGTTACGTTAAGCCTGCTATTGTTGAAGCTAAAAACGAAATGGCTATTGTTCAACACGAAACGTTTGCTCCAATTTTGTACTTAATTAAATATAGCGGTTCTGTTGAAAACGCGATCAAATTGCAAAATGGTGTGCCACAAGGATTGTCTTCAGCAATTATGACCAATAATTTAAAAGAAGCAGAGAAATTCTTGTCTGCACAAGGTTCTGATTGTGGTATTGCAAACGTAAATATCGGTACTTCAGGAGCAGAAATCGGTGGAGCTTTTGGTGGTGAAAAAGAAACTGGTGGAGGACGTGAGTCTGGTTCTGATGCATGGAGAGTTTATATGCGAAGACAAACAAATACAATTAATTATTCTGATAGCTTACCGCTAGCTCAAGGAATTAAATTTGATTTCTAATCACACACTATATATAACTAAAGGTGGTCTATTTTGACCGCCTTTTTTTTGTTTAATTCCAATCAAAGATTGACCCATTCTTTAAAAGTACTTGGTATCCCTTTCGTAACTCATCGTATTTCAGTTTGGAATGTAAGCTACCTTTTTTTGCTAAGTTCTTCATCTTAAACAATTGATCAAGTGAAGTGCCAAAAAGCTCTTGCTGGAGTAATGACGATATGTGTTTTATTCGGGAATTAATATCAAATAGAAGGTACTCTAAGTCACCGAGTCTTAGTAAATCTTTTTTGTTGAGCTTCTCTTTATTCAATAGCGCAATGTATTGAGGGATAATCTCAACCAAGGCCAGTTCTAAATTATATAGATGCCGGTGCAGGTTTTCATTATTCACATTTGAATTCATGGTGTTCCAGCTTTATGATTAATGAGTAATTTTATGAAAATTATTAGCATTCGACAAACTTTTGTTTGTTATTAAACATTAAAATAATTATCTAATTGGCAGGCATTTACATTCATATTCCTTTTTGCAAACAACGTTGTACGTATTGCGATTTTCACTTTAGTACCACCTTCGAGTCTTATCGTGAGCGCATGATTAAAGCAATCGTTACTGAAATTGAACTTGTAGCAAAGGAAACTTCTTTTGAGCTAGAAACGCTTTATTTTGGAGGGGGGACCCCTAGTTTGTTAACAGAGGTAGAATTAACTTTAATTTTCGAAGCGATTAACATTCATTTTGGTAAAACTTATGTAGAATGTACACTAGAATCTAATCCGGATGACATCACGGAAGAGAAGGTTGCTCTTTGGAAACGTTTGGGCGTTAATCGTTTGAGTATAGGTTTGCAGTCTTTTAAAGAACAAGATCTCATTTGGATGAATCGTGCCCATGATACTCAACAATCTTATAGTTGTGTAGGAATTGCGCAAAAAGGTGGGATTGATAATATCACCGTTGATTTGATGTATGGATTACCAGGCTTGACGGATGAAGAATGGCGTTTACATATTCAGACGGTTGTGAAGATGGGGGTTCAACATGTTTCTGCTTATTGTCTAACGATTGAGGAACGTACATCTTTGGCTAAAAAAGTTGAAAATGAGGAGATTTGCCCCTTAGATGAAGAGCAGCAAGCCCGACAATTTGAAATTCTTGTTGAAGAGCTTCAAAAGAATGGAATCCAGCAATATGAAATCTCAAACTTTGCCTTACCTGGTTTTCAATCGAAACATAATTCCTCCTATTGGAGTGGAAAACCCTATGTAGGTATTGGTCCTTCAGCACATTCTTTCTCTGGAAATGTGAGGCGGTGGAATGTAGCTAATAATGCTACTTACATGAAGGAGATTGAGAAGAAGGGCAATTGGTTTGAGTCGGAAGAATTATCTCAGATAAACCAGTTTAATGAATTGTTGCTTACTGGGTTAAGAACAGTTAAAGGGGTTGATTTAAATCAATTAGCCAATATTGCTGAATTAGATGGTGATTTTTGGAAGTTAGTTCAGCTATTTGAACACGATAAGTTGCTAATCAGTGATGCTAACAAAATAGTTCTAACTATTGCAGGACGCTTACAAGCTGATTTTATAGCAAGTGAATTGTTTAAATCAGACCAGTAGATTAGGCATTGAGGGTGTAATTTCCAATTAAATATTAAATGAAAGACTTAACTTTAAGGCATGAATAATAAAAAATCTATATTTTATTTTCTGTTTGCATTGTTTATTATCATGTTGAACAGCAGTGTTTTTGCACAAAAGAAATCCATTGATCATACGGATTATGCAAAGTGGGAAACGCTTAAAAATACCGCTATTTCTGAAAATGGATCATATGTTTCCTATGAAATTCAACCTTTAAAAGGGGATACCTATCTGTATATTTATAATGTTCAAAATCAATCATTGGATTCTATTTATAGAGCAAAGAGCGCTAAGTTTTCGAAAGATGAAAAATGGATGGTATATAAAATTGAAACGGGTTATGATACGTTACGTAAACTGGAATTAGAAAAAGTCAATAAGAAGAAATGGCCGAAAGATTCTATCGGTATTTACAACCTTCAAACGGGATCTATTCAAAAAATAGCGGATGTAAAATCGTTTGAATTTGATCAGGATCACAACGTGTTGACTTATTTGGTTAATACAAATGATGCTTTGCCTGTTGTTAAGAATTTGGAAGAAAAAGTCTTGACAAAAAAAGAAATAAAAGCACAAGCAAAAGCGGAAAAGAAAGCTGATAAAAAGAAGAAAAAATCGCCAGTAGAGGAAGTTGAAAAGCCGAAAAAAGAAGCTTCTGAAGGGAAACGTTTACATATTTATCATTTGGACGATTCTACCGTTCAAGTGAAACGAAATGTGGATGCTTATTACACCTTTGATGATTCTGATTTCATTGCTTTGGTGACAGAAACGAACAAAGAAAAAGCCCTTCATATTTATGATTTGAAAAAATGTACGACTGAGCCAGTGGAAGGTTTGTACAGTGAAATCAAAGATGTTGTAAAAAATCCTTTTAAAAACGAATTTGTATTCTTGACAGCGTTAGATACTGGAGAAGTTAAAGTTTATGAGTTGGCTAAATACAATTTGGAGGAGAAAGTTAAACGTTGTTTGATTGACACCACTTTGACTACTTTGCCTGCAGGTAAAACAATTGTGGACAACAAATCCATGTATTTCTCAAAGGCAAACAATAATTTGTTGTTCTTCTACGTGAATGACATTCCTAAAAAATCACCAAAAGATACATTGACTGAATCTGAAAAAGTTAAGTTGGATATTTGGCATTATGATGAACCAACTTTGAAGACAACTCAGTTAGCTCGTCTAAAACGAGATCTAAAAAATGCGGATTTATATGCCTATAATTTTGACAACAATTCCATTTATCTTCTAGGAAATGATACACTTGTTTTGAATGGATCGCATAAGGAAAGTTCAACGTGGACATTAGCTAGTAATTCCACTCCTTATAAACTTAGTTCTATGTGGGACTATAATTCATTAGAGGATGTTTATAAAGTGAACTTAAAGACAGGAGAGATTTTACCAATTAAGAGGGCTACTGATGGCGTTTTGGAAATGGATCGTTCGGGGAATCGTGTAATCTCTTTTGATGCTAAAAAAGGGCAATATTATTCGTTGGATTTAACGACAAATCAAGAAGAGTGTATTACTTGTGCTTTGAAAGGTCGTAACTGGTCTTCAGATGTAAATGGGATGCCTATGGAGGCTGGACCTGTTCAAGCGTTTGGTTTCAATCAAGATGGTTCATGCTATTTTTTTGCAGACGAAACGGATGTTTTTGAATACAATTTAATTTCAAAATCATTGAAGAATTTATCTAAGGATTTAGGTAAAATAACTAAAAAAGAATTTAGATTTTTGGAGTTAAGTAGTGATTCTTCATTTGTTGATTTGAATCGAACAGCTTTAAAAGTGTTTGATAAAACGACAAAAGGAAGTGCGATTTATGAATACCGTAATGGAGCATTTGTTCCAACCCTTTCAGAAGATGCGAGTATTGTTTACTTCAATTCATCTAAAAATGGAAATGTACGTGTGTTACGTAAAAACACCGTAAGTGAATACGCTAATTTGTTGGTTTCTGCAAATGAGCAAGCATTCCGCCAAATATCAACAGCCAATTCTTTCCAATCAGAATACAAATGGGCAACCGTTGAATTGATTAAATGGAAATCCTATAAAGGGTTGGAGTTAGAAGGTTTGGTATATAAACCAGAAGATTTCGATCCAACAAAGTCTTATCCGATGATTGTTTATTATTACGAAACGTATTCGGAAAGTTTGCATGCATATCACGGTGCTCGTCCAACGGCATCGATTGTTTTCCCGACTGAATATGCGTCGAATGATTACATTATTTTTATACCAGATATTTATTATAATCCGGGTTATCCAGCGCGTGGAGCTTACGATTGTATTATGAGCGGAACGGATGCAGTCTTAAAGAAATACCCTAATGTTGATAAAGATCGTATGGGATTGCAAGGGCAAAGTTGGGGAGGTTACCAAACTGCAATGTTGATTACACAAACCAATCGTTTTAAAGCGGCAATGGCAGGTGCTCCTGTTTCAAATATGTTCTCTGCATTTGGAGGAATCCGCTGGGGAACAGGAATGAGCCGAATGGGACAATATGAAAAGGGGCAATCGCGAATTGGAAAAACCATTTGGGAGGCACCTGAATTGTACACAGAGAATTCGCCCTTATTTCATTTGCCAAAAGTAAAAACGCCTTTATTGATTATGGCGAATGATCAAGATGGAGCAGTTCCGTGGTATCAAGGAATTGAATTATTTATGGGATTGCGTCGTTTACAAAAGCCTGTTTGGATGTTAAACTATAACGGAGATGATCACAATTTGATGAAGACAGCCAATCGTTATGATTTAAGTATTCGAATGATGCAGTTTTTTAATCATTATTTGAAAAATACAGCCATGCCAGTTTGGATGAAAGAAGGTGTTCCAGCGGTATTGAAAGATAAAGAGATGCGATATGAATTGGTGGAGGAGTAGTTGGTTTATTCTTTTAGGGGTAATTGCCTATTTGAGTTTAAAACCCGCAAGTTCAATCAACTTAGTAGAAGTTAATGATAAAGTAGGTCATTTTTTGGCCTACTTTACCTTATTTATTGCCACTTATATTTTTTTTCCAAAATGGAAAATCAAAGGTGCTGCTCTTTTTAGTTTAGCTTGGAGCATAACGATGGAGTTGTTGCAAAATTTCTCTCCAGGTCGAACCGTCTCTATTTTTGATGTTTTTGCCAATGCAGCAGGTATTTTAATTGGAGTAATCTTTTACCTAATGTTCCAAAAATGGATCAAAATATTACTTATAAAGCTACGAATCGTAAATAAATGAAAACCCTTACAAATTATATTAATGGTGCTATGGTTGCACCTGCTCTTGGAGGTTACATAGACGTTTTTAATCCTTCGATTGGGGAGGTTTATGCTCAATTACCTAATTCTACTTTAGCAGATGTGGAACAAGCTGTTTTCGCCGCTGAAAATGCGTTTCCTTATTGGTCCAATTTATCCGCTGAAGAACGTGCTCAATATCTTCGAAAAATGGCTCAAGGAATAGCTGATCGAATGGATGAGTTTGTAGCGGCCGAATCGATGGACAATGGAAAACCGATTGCTTTAGCAGGTCATGTGGACATTCCAAGAGCAATAAGTAATTTGCAATTTTTTGCTTCTGCGATTGAACAATTTCCATCTGAATCGCATCACATGCCTGGCGTAGGAATTAATTATACAACTCGAAAACCCATCGGAATTGTAGGTTGTATTTCTCCTTGGAATTTACCTTTGTATTTATTTACTTGGAAAATTGCACCTGCTTTGGCAGCGGGAAATTGCGTTATTGCAAAACCATCCGAAATTACGCCATATACCGCATATTTGTTGGCGGAGGTTTGTTTGGAAATTGGATTGCCAAATGGTGTTTTTAATATTTTAAACGGAACGGGGAAATCGGTTGGTGATGCCTTGGTTGGACATACGAAAATTAAAGCGATTTCCTTTACTGGCGGAACAGCAACAGGGAAACACATTGCAGGAGTGGCAGCTCCGATGTTCAAAAAATTGAGCTTAGAGTTAGGTGGTAAAAATCCAGCATTGGTTTTTGCAGATTGTGATTTTGATCAAACGGTTAAAGGTTTGGTTCGTTCGTCCTTTGCTAATCAAGGTCAAATATGTTTGTGTTCTTCCCGTATTTTGGTTCACTCTTCTATCTATGATAATTTTAAAGAAGCTTTTGTCGCTCAAGTTAAAAGTCTAAAAGTAGGTTTGCCTTCTGAGAAAGTGAATATGGGGGCTTTGGTTTCTGAAGCACATTTGAATAAAGTGGCGGCGCACGTTCAGCAAGCGATTGCGGATGGAGCAATTCTTTTGACAGGTGGTGAACGTTTATCAATTACTCCAAAAGGTTATTATTACACTCCTACCGTTTTGGAAGGTTTAGCTAATAAAGCAAGTATCAATCAGCAAGAAGTCTTTGGGCCGGTGGTTACATTACAACCTTTTGATTCAATGGATGAAGCGATTGCTATTGCAAATGATTCAGAATATGGATTAAGTGCAACTATTTGGACGAAGGATTTACAAACAGCTCATGTTGTGGCTGATCGTTTAGAAACCGGAATTGTTTGGGTTAACGATTGGTTGGTACGTGATTTGAGAACGCCGTTTGGCGGTGTTAAAGCTTCAGGAGTAGGCCGGGAAGGTGGTTGGGAAGCGTTACGCTTTTTTACCGAACCGAAAAATGTATTTATTCCATTAAAGTAGTTACATGAAGGCTCCTGTTCGGATTCAATATTTACATCTTCTCAGAGGGGGGGCAGCATTATCTGTTTGCATTTTTCATTTTGCAATGTTTGAAGTCAATGGTGTAAGTGTTCTTCCCGATGATTTCTGGTTGAAGGGTATTTTGTCCAAAGGTTACTTAGGAGTTCATGTTTTTTTTATTCTTTCTGGTTTTCTGGTGTCTTATAGTGCATACAAAGGCAGTTACACTTATTCTAAATGGTTTTCTTTTTTGAAGCGTCGTTTACTACGAATTGAACCACCATATATGGTAAGTGTTTTTTTAATGTTTTTTGGATACCTATTACTTCATATTTGGAAAGGGTGGTCTTTTCCATGGACAGCTGATGATTTGTTTTATAACCTTACTTATTTAGTTCCTTTTGTGAAAGATGCCCAATGGTTGAACGTCACGTATTGGACTTTGGCTATTGAATTTCAGTTCTATATTCTTATCATGCTGACCTTACCTTTGTTATTTAACATCAGGAAATGGGTGAGAATAGCAGTATTTACAGTATTGGCTCTTTCATCTGTATTTATCTCTTTTGAGGGACTTTTATCGAATCATATTTCCTTGTTTTTGGTAGGGATACTCATGGCTCAGTCTTTTTTAGGTTTATGGAGAAATTGGGAATATCTGGTTATGCAAATAGCTTTAATCGGTTTGTTATGCTTTCAATATTACCTTATCGATCCATGGGTTATTGCAGTGGGTGTACTTGTTTTAATTTCCTTTCCTATTTTTAAACACATGAGTCCTGTTAATGGTTTTTTAGGAAATATAAGTTATTCTTTATACATCACTCATTGTCTTTTTTTAACCTTTTGTTTCGGGTTGGTCTTGCAGTATTGGAAAGGGTGGCATAATCATTTTTTGATTCAACTGTTGGTATTGGTAGCAGGTATTATTTCTTCTATTGCATTTGCAACAATCTTTTATCGATTAGTTGAAAAACCAGCGCAAGATTTATCTCGAAAAGTTAAGCAATAAAAAAACGGGAAGTATATAACTCCCCGTTTTTCATGAATTATGTAATTCTATTTTTTGTAAGCTTCACGAGTAAATGCTGGAATACCAGTGATGTCCATACCTGTAATTAAAAGGTGTATATCATGTGTTCCTTCGTACGTCACTACGGATTCTAAATTTGCCATGTGGCGCATGATTGAATATTCACTTGTTATTCCCATTCCTCCGTGGATTTGACGTGCTTCACGTGCGATGTTCAATGCTACTTCACATGAGTTACGTTTCGCCATTGAGATCTGAGCAGAAGTTGCTTTCCCAGCATCTCTTAATTGACCTAGGCGGAATAATAGTAATTGACCTTTCGTGATTTCAGTAATCATTTCAGCCAATTTCTTTTGAATTAATTGAAAACCACCAATCGGACTACCAAATTGGATGCGTTCTTGAGAATAGCGTAGTGCTTGATCATAACAATCCATAGCTGCACCAAGTGCTCCCCAAGCGATACCAAAACGAGCAGAATCTAAACAGCTTAATGGTGCTCCTAGTCCTGAACGTCCAGGTAAAATATTTTCTTTTGGAACTTTAACGTTGTCAAAGACTAATTCTCCAGTTGCTGATGCACGAAGAGATAGTTTTCCGTGAGTTTCTGGAGTTGTAAATCCTTCCATTCCTCTTTCAACGATTAAACCGTGAATTCTACCTTCTTCATTTTTCGCCCAAACTACTGCAATGTCAGCGAATGGCGCGTTAGAAATCCACATTTTAGCACCGTTTAGAATTACATGGTCTCCCGCATCTTTAAAATTGGTAATCATGCTTCCTGGATCTGATCCATGATCTGGTTCAGTTAAACCAAAACAACCCATAAATTCACCAGTAGCCAATTTTGGAAGGTATTTCATTCGTTGTTCTTCAGAACCATATTTCCAAATAGGATACATCACTAAAGAAGATTGAACAGAAGCTGTCGAACGTAAACCAGAGTCACAACGTTCTAATTCTTGCATGATTAACCCATAGGAGATTTGGTCTAATCCTGGCCCTCCATATTGTTCTGGGATATAAGGTCCGAATGCACCAATTTCCCCTAAACCTTTAATGATTTGTTTAGGGAATGTTGCTTTTTCGTAGTGTTCATCAATAATTGGTGATACTTCTTTTTTGACCCATGCTCTTGCCGCGTCGCGAACTAATTTTTGCTCGTCCGTTAATAAATCGTCAAGATTGTAATAGTCGGGGTGTACATATAAATCTGTTCTCATGATATTTTCGAGTTTGTGAGGCAAAAATAATATAATTTTGTAGTAGCAACCAATTTATCTATTACTAGCCTATATTTTATAAAATATAAAGTGTGTTTATACCTGTTCTGAATTCTCATGTAGAAGTTCCATTTCAGTTGGAGCGAATCGAAACAAGCGAAGCTTGGTTAATCGGTGTTTCTTTATTTTTAGCTTTTTTTTTAATTGCTCTTGCCCAGCGAATGCAACCAGTAATTTTAAAGGCTACTGGCTTAACTTTTTTTCAAGCTGGTACAAAGGAAGAGTTGGAGTCTAATGATGTTCGGATAAATTCATTTGAATATCTATTGCTCACATTGTCTTTTCTTTTTTCTTTTGGTGTCTGTTTGTATGAATGGGTCAATCATTCGAACCTTAGTTTGCCCTACTTAGATTTAAGCTTTTTAGAAAGTGTAGCTGTTTGGAAACTATTAGTGGGAGGGTCGTTTTTGGCTCTAGGAATAATTATTTATCCTTTTTTAACGTTAGCGATTGGAGAGTGGATTACTGGTGCACATTCCTTCTTTGTAACAGCTAGGCAGCAGACGTGGATTTCATTTCAATTTGTAGCTTTAGTTTCCTTTGTTACAGCTCTTTTGTGGGTGCTTAACCCTAATTTTTCTCCTTTGTTTCAGTTGTGGATTCCATGGTTAGTTGCCGGTCTTTTTCTGTTGCGTTTCATTAAGTGTTTTGTAATTGCATTGATGAATGGTGCACCATGGTATTATTTAATTTTGTATTTTTGCACGCTGGAAATTCTACCAATGCTTTTTTTGATAAGATGTTTGTTTAGAATAGATTGCAATTGTTTAATTTAAAACAACTTAAAATTGGCTATCAAGACGATTCTTGTTTCTCAACCTAAACCAGAAGGAGATAAATCTCCATATTTCGATTTAGCAGAGAAATACAATTTAAAAATTGACTTCCGACCGTTCATTCATGTGGAAGGTGTAGATGTGCAAGATTTTCGTGCTCAAAAAGTGAATTTTGCGGATTACTCTGCAGTTATCTTTACATCTAAACATGGTGTTGACCATTTTTTTAGAATGGCTAAAGAAATGCGTTTCGACGTTCCTGATACCATGAAATACTTTTGTATTACAGAAGCAATTGCGTATTATCTTCAGAAATACGTTACGTATCGTAAACGAAAGATTTTCTTTGGTAAACAGACGATTGTTGACTTAGTAGAAGTAATGAAAAAGCACAAAGGTGAAAAGTATTTGCTATCATGTGCTGATTTACTAAACGATAAGATTCCTGAGGTTTTAGAAAGTTACAAAGTGGACTTCTCCAAAGCAGTTTTGTATAGAACGGTTGCTTCTGATTTATCTGATCTTGAGGATGTTTATTACGATATGTTAGTGTTTTTTAGTCCGAGTGGTATTGAGTCTTTGTTCAAAAACTTCCCAGATTTTAAGCAGAACAATACACTAATCGCGGCTTTTGGACCTACAACAACACAGGCTGTATTGAAAAATGATTTAAGGGTTGATGTTAGTGCACCTCAGCCTAACGCCCCCTCAATGCCAGCGGCAATTGAGATGTACATAAAAGAAAATAAATAATTTAAGAGTCACGAAAGTGACTCTTTTTTTTTCTTTGCTTTCCAATGTTAATTTCCACTTTTCCCACTTTTTCCTTCTAGTTATGGAAGTTAATAGCAATTCTGCTATATCTAGTAATCCAATAATAGGTTGTTTTTTTAGAATGCGTAATCTATCGGTTGACGATTTATAGACTATTTTTAATTCTTATTACTTAAACAATTACTTATGAAAAAATTACTACTCTCCTTAGGGCTTTTTGGAGCTTTGAGTGCAAATGCACAATTGCCTAATAATAGTGTAGCTACAAACTTTACTATTACAGCTCATCAACCTTGGCTTTCGACAGCAGGTGCTAATAATAATGGAACTTATAACTTAAATGATTATTTAGATAGAGGATATACAGTTATCTTGGATCTTTCAGCAACTTGGTGCGGACCTTGTTATAGTTATCATAACCAACATGTTTTGGATGAGTTGTGGAAAGACTACGGTGTAGCTGGAGAACCAGGGGTATCTGTTAATACACAAGATAAAGTTTTGGTTTTGTGGATTGATGTTGACGCAGCTACTGCTGATGCGACTATTTTAGATGGTAATGGAACAATTGGTAACTGGTTGAATACAAGCGCGACTCCTGGAGTAATGCCTGCGACTGGTGCTACCGGGAATGTAATGTTCCCAATGGCTAATCCAGGTACTACTAGCGCTAACCAAATTGCAGCAGATTATGAATTAGCTTATTATCCAACAATTTACCGTATCTGTCCAAACAGAAATGTTTCAGAGATTGGCCAGTTGTCTTATAGTGGTTTAGTGTCAAGTTTGGGTGTTTGTAACACTAATCAATTGGAAGAGCATGTTGATCTGCGCCCTGTAATTTATACAGCTGAAACGGAGGTTTGTATCGGTGAATCTTACACTCCATCTGTTAAGGTATATAACCAAGGTACGGTTGCAGCTTCTAATATCACAGTTAATTTCAAAAGAAACGGTAATATTCTTTCTTCTGCGACGGTTGGTTCTTTAGCTGCGTTAACTCAATTAGAGGTGACAGGTTCTGCTATCACAGGTTTTAGCGGTGGAGCTTTGGATGTTGAGATTGTTTGTGCTGCTGATGCGGTAACTACAAATAATTCTTTGAACCTTACGATTAATGAAGCGATAGAAATTACTACTCGTACAGTTAGTGTTAATATTACACTTGATAACTATGGAGCTGAAACAGGATGGTATTTCAGAGATTTAGTTGGTGAAAGGAATCTTCATTTGGCTAATTTTGGTTCTTATCAGAGTAGTACAGGAGCAGCTAGCTTCCCTCAGCCACCTGTTAGTTTAACTTTACAACCAAATAGTTGTTACGAGTTTTATATTGCTGATAGAGCAGGAGATGGAATCTGTTGTGGTTATGGACAAGGTTCGTTTAACGTTACTGATGCGAACGGAAGAGTTTTAGTTCCTTATTCTGCTTTCAGTTCAGATTTTTCACGTAAATTATTTACTGTGTCCAATTTGTCTAATGAATCGGTTAAGTTAGAAAATTCATTTACAGTTTATCCAAACCCAGCAACTGACCGTATCAATATCTCATTTGAAGGTAATGGTTCTGATTATTCTATTTCAGTACTTGACTTACAAGGACGTGAAGTATATAACAATATGATTTCTGGTGTCGATGGAGAGCAAAAGATTTCAGTTCCGACTGACGGTATGTCTTCTGGCTCATACATCGTTAGTGTAAAAGGTGCCGACGCATCAATTACTCGTAATATTGTTGTTAGATAAGATCGAACTTAATATAATAAAAAGCCTCAGTTTATCTGAGGCTTTTTTAGTTTTAGGTACATTCTAGCTTAGAAAAAAGCTTTTTTGTTTCTAACAATCGTTCTTTAACAACATATCCTAATAATACAAGTATTTAGTGATTGTTAATTCTTATCTTTACCCGCTTATATTAATCGAAAAATATGACTAAAATCAAAAAACAAGATGCTCTAGACTACCATTCAATGGGTAGACCGGGTAAAATTGAGGTAGTCCCCACAAAGCCTTATTCGTCACAAAGAGATTTGTCTTTAGCTTACTCTCCAGGAGTTGCTGAGCCATGTTTAAGAATTGCAGATGATGTTTCGGATGTATATAAATATACGTCTAAAGGTAACTTGGTTGCAGTAATTTCAAATGGAACAGCTGTTTTAGGTCTCGGTGATATCGGACCAGAAGCTTCAAAGCCAGTGATGGAAGGGAAAGGGTTACTGTTTAAAATCTTTGCGGATATCGATGTATTCGACATTGAAGTAGATACAAAGGATACAGAACGTTTTATTGATACCGTAAAAGCGATTGCCCCAACGTTTGGTGGTATCAATTTGGAAGATATTAAAGCCCCTGAAGCTTTTGAAATTGAAGAACGCTTAAAGGCTGAATTGGATATTCCAATTATGCATGATGACCAGCATGGTACTGCAATAATTTCTGCTGCAGCATTGTTAAATGCGTTGGAAATTACAGGTAAAAGTATAGATAACGTAAAGATTGTTGTTTCTGGAGCTGGAGCTTCAGCTTTGTCTTGCGCTAAACTTTATACTGCACTTGGAGCTAAGGTTGAAAATATCTTCATGTACGATTCCAAAGGGTTGATTCATGCCGATAGATCGGATTTGGATAAATACAAGCAAAACTTTGCGGTTCATAAAAATGATATTGAATTCGCAGATGTTTTCAATGGAGCTGATGTTTTCCTTGGTTTGTCTCGAGCTGGTTTGGTTAATCAAGATATGATTAAAGCAATGGCTCCTGATCCAATCGTTTTTGCTTTGGCTAATCCAGAACCTGAGATTTCATATGAATTAGCAATGGATAGCCGTAAGGATATTATTATGGCTACTGGTCGTTCTGATCATCCTAACCAAGTGAACAACGTTTTAGGTTTTCCATTCATTTTCCGTGGAGCATTGGATGTTCGTGCTAAATGTATCAATGAGGAAATGAAGTTGGCTGCTGTTAAGGCAATTGCTTCTTTGGCTAAAGAATCTATACCGGAAGAAGTTGTTGAAGCCTATGGCGAAAAAAGTATCTCTTTTGGTCGTGAATCAATAATACCTAAACCATTAGATCCTCGTTTGATTTATTATGTTGCTCCTGCAGTCGCTAGAGCAGCTATGGAATCAGGTGTTGCACGTGAGCCTATCACTGATTGGGATGCTTATGAAATGGAATTGAAAAGCCGATTAGGTTTAGACAATAAATTGATACGTATTATCACAGAAAAAGCAAAGCGTAAACCAAAACGTGTTGTTTTCCCTGAAGGTGATAATGTTAAAATATTAAAAGCAGCGCAAACGGCCTATGAAGAAGGGGTGGCTTTACCAATTTTATTAGGGAGAAAAGCCGTGATTGAAGGTCTGATCGAAGAGTATAACATCGACTTAGGAAATGATGTTCTTATTATAGATCCTAAATCAGACGAAGAAACAAGTCGACGTACAGCTTATGGAGAGAAATTCCATACAAAAAGAGCTCGTAAAGGTGTAACTCCGTATGAAGCCAATCAGTTAATGCGTGATCGAAACTATTTCGGAGCAATGATGGTCGATTGTGGAGATGCTGATGCAATGATTTCCGGTTTAACAAGAAGCTATCGTTCGGTTGTAAAACCTGCGTTGCAAGTAATCGGGCCAAAAGATGGAAAAACCGTTGCGGGAATGTACATCTTAAACACGAAGAGAGGTCCAATGTTTTTGGCGGATACAACCGTAAATGTTGATCCTACAGCTGAGCAAATTGCTGAAATCACTGCTAATGTGGCAGAGACAATGCAGTCGTTTAGCGTAAATCCAAAAATTGCTCTGTTATCTTATTCTAACTTCGGTTCTTCTCCAGGAAAAGATCCAGAAAAAATGAGTAAAGCAACAAGCATCTTGCATGATAAATATCCGTCATTAGTGGTAGATGGAGATATTCAAGCAAATTTTGCAGTGAATAAAGAGTTGATGTTAGAAGAATTTAGTTTCTCTAAATTGGCAAATCGTTCTGTTAATACATTGATTTTCCCAAATCTTTCTTCAGGAAATATTGCTTACAAACTGTTACAGCAATTTACGGAAGGAGATGCAATTGGACCGATTTTAATTGGAATGAAAAAGCCAATTCACGTATTGCAAATGGGGGCATCTGTTCGTGAAATTATCAATATGGTAAAAGTGGCAGTGGTTGACGCTGGAAGATAAATAAATTATGATTACACATCTTAACGGAAGATTAGTAGAAAAGAATCCAACGAATGTGGTTATTGAATGTAGTGGGGTCGGATATAATGTTCTGATCTCACTGCATTCTTTTTCTCAAATAGGAAAAGAGGAGTCCCTTCGTTTATTTACACGTTTTATTGTGCGAGAAGATGCGCAATTGTTGTACGGTTTTGTGACCAAAGAAGAGCGAGTAGTTTTTGACTTGCTAATCAGTGTGTCCGGTATTGGACCGAATACTGCAATGATTATGCTTTCCTCTTTGTCCCCAGAAGAAGTCGCGTCTGCTATTATTTCAGAAGATGTTAAAATCATTCAATCCGTGAAGGGAATTGGGCTAAAGACAGCTCAAAGGGTGATCATTGATTTAAAAGACAAGATGCTCAAGTTGGATTTAGGGACAGAAAATGTTACGGTGCAAAACAATACAATTCGTTTTGATGCGTTAAATGCTCTGATTTCTTTAGGTTTCGACAAAAAAGCCGCAGAGAAAGCTGTTGATAAGGTTGCACAACCAGAGGACACAGTTGAAAAAATTATTAAAGACGCATTGAGAATATTGTAGTGTTACAGAACAACTTATATTATCTACTTATGGGAGATAGACGCCACGTACTGACCGTGCTTTTTTTGCTATTTTCCTCCTTGCTTTTTGCACAGCCTGGTGGACTGGTATATCCCGTTCCACCTACTTATGACCCTACTCAAACTAAAAAAAGTAGTTTCGATTTGGGGGATCCTTCTGGCCTAACCCAAACAATTACCTACGACCCTGTAACCGGAAATTATATTTTTTCTGAAACAATAGGAAATACAGGTATCAACTACAGACAACCTTCCATGATGACTTTGGAAGAGTATCTTGAATACGAACGTAAAAAAGCCCTAGCGGATAACTGGAAATCAAAGATTGATAAGCAAACACAAAGCTCTCAACCTTTTGAATTACCCATTAAAATCCCTGGAAAGGCATTTCAAAATATTTTTGGCTCCGACAAAATTACCATCAAACCTCAAGGTATGGTGGAATTATCGCTTGGGGTAAATTCCTCTAGATATGATAATCCTTTATTGCCAGTAAAACAACGTAGAATGACTCGTTTTGATTTTAATCAAAACATCAATATGAATGTTACTGGTCAAATCGGAACACGATTGAAATTAGGAATGAGTTATAATACGCAGGCGCAATTTGATTTTGATAACCAAACAAAACTAGAATATAACGGGGATGAAGATCAGATTATTCAACGTATTGCTTTAGGAAACGTCCAACTTAATCTACCAACCACTTTAATACCTTCTTCAAAAACCCTTTTCGGTGCTACAACTAAACTGCGTTTTGGTAAGACGACGGTTGATTTAATCGCAGCATCTGCTAAAGGACAACGTAAAGAAATTACTGTTCAAGGTGGTTCACAAGTTCAACCTTTTGAGTTGATGGCTGATAATTATGAAGCCAATCGCCACTACTTTTTGAACTTATACCATCAGCAACATTATGATGAGGCGATGACACAATTGCCCAACGTCGCTTCTGGAGTTATGATTACTCGTATTGAGGTGTGGCTAACAAATAGAACAAATACCACCGAAAATACTCGTAACTTAATAGCATTTGCCGATTTAGGTGAAGGTAAGGCTTCCAATGCGGAAGGAAATCCTCAACCTTTTACAGAAGGCGATTTGCCATATAATCAAGCAAATGGTTTGTACGATTGGGCGGCTAACAATCCCGGTGTACGTTCTTTCTCAGGAGCTGTTCCAGCGTTAATGTCTCAAGTGGGAATACCTGGCCCTTTTACGCAATCTGTACATTACGAAAAGGTAGAAAGTGCTAAGAAATTAAACGATTCTGAGTTTAGTGTAAATACGCAGTTAGGTTATATTTCCTTAAATTCTGCAATCAATAACGATGAGGTGTTGGCTGTAGCTTATGAGTATACCTACCGTGGACAGACTTATCAAGTAGGGGAATTATCAACGGATGGAATTGCAGGGAATGATGCTTTAATCTTAAAGCTTTTAAAACCTACAATGACTAACCCGCGTCATAAGGTATGGGATTTGATGATGAAAAACGTTTATTCCATTGGAGCATACCAAGTGGATCAAGCAGGATTCAGAATGGATATCCTTTATAATAATCCAGAAAATTCTTTATTTATCCCTTTCATTCCTCAGCCAGTTGTTGAGGATAAACAAATCGTGACTTTAGTTGGGATGGATAAATTGAATGCCATGGGGCAACCTTTTGCGGATGGAGTTTTTGATTTTGTTCCTATGACTCCTAATGGAAATCGTTTTGAGACAAGTGGTACTATTAATCCTCGAAATGGACGTATTTACTTTTCGACAGTTGAACCATTCGGTAGAACATTAAAAGATGCTTTGGTTTCAAATAATATTCCACCGCAAACTGCTGATCGCATTGCTTTTATGGAACTTTATGATTCTACAAAAACAGCTGCGCAGCAAATTCCATCTAAAAATCGATTCAAATTTAAAGGCGAGTACAAATCTTCTGTAACAGGTGATATTCCTTTAAATGCACTTAATGTTCCTGAAGGAGCTGTTAAAGTAACAGCTGGAGGTGTTTCACTTCAGGAAGGAGTAGATTATACGGTTGATTATAATTTGGGTCGCGTTCGTATTTTGAATGAAGGTTTATTGGCTTCTAATCAGCAAATTAAAGTTTCCGTGGAAAGTAATTCTGCTTTTGGTTATCAGGCTAAATCCTTGATGGGATCTCGTGTTGCTTATCGTTTTAATAAAGATTTAAATGTTGGTGCTACATGGATGAGAATGATGGAGCGCCCTACAACGCCTAAAATCGATATTGGCTCAGAGCCTTACAAAAACAATATCATTGGTTTTGATGTTCAATATAAAACGGAACTTCCTTTTCTAACGAAGTTGGTAGATATGTTACCTGTCATCTCTACAAAAGAAAAGTCGTATTTGAATTTCTCTGGTGAGTTTGCTCACTTAATTCCTGGACAACCAAAAGCGATTAGTGCTGCAGGTATTTCTTACCTAGATGATTTTGAAGGTTCACAAAGTACCATAGATTTATCGAGCTTAAATGCATGGTATTTAGCTTCTGTTCCTACCGGTCAGTCTACTTTATTTCCTGAATCTACCGCACAAGGTTTGGCTAAAACTCGTAACCGTTCTAAGATTGCTTGGTATCGTATTGATAATTTATTTTACCGTCAAATACAAAATACGCCTCAACATATCGCAGAGGATCCTACAGTAAATTCGGATTCACGTACGCGTAATATTTTGTATAAGGATTTATTTCCTTTACAGGATAATCAGTATGGACAAATTCCTAATCTACAGGTTTTTGAGGTTGCTTATTATCCAAAAGAGAGAGGGATGTATAATTATGATATGTCTCCTTATATTGACGCAAATGGTATGTTTACTAATCCACAAGATCGTTGGGGAGGTATCATGCGTGCAATGACTACCACAGATTTTGAATTAGCCAATATTGAGTATATACAATTCTGGGTACTTGATCCTTTTAATCAAGATGCATTAGACGCTTCTGCAAATGGAACGCTGTCTGGAGGGGATTTATATTTCAACTTAGGAAATATTTCCGAGGATATTTTGCCGGATGGTCGTAAGTCTTTTGAAAATGGGCTTTCACCTACAGGTACACCTTTACCTACTGAAACTGATACAACAATATGGGCTCAAGTTCCAACCAAGCAAGTGGTGGTTAACGCTTTTGATAATGATCCAGCTACACGTATTAATCAGGATGTTGGTTTAGATGGATTTAATAATGCGCAAGAGCAAATTCATTTTGCTGAATATGTCGCATGGGTGCAAGCTAGTACCACTTTGTCCGCAGATGCTAAATCACGGATGATTGCCGATCCTTCTTCGGATGATTATACCTATTATTTGGATGACAATTATGATACGCAGAAGTTAAGTGTACTGCAACGTTATAAACGTTATAACGGTATGGAGGGGAACTCGCCTACGCCGGAAATGTATGACACGATGAATGTGAATGGGTATTCTACTGTTGGTCCGCGTTTAGATCCAGATAGAGAAGATATCAACCAAGATAATAACTTGCAGGAATCCGAAAACTATTTTCAATATCGTATCTCTTTACGCCCTCAAGATTTGAACGTAGGTAGAAACTATATCACCAATGAACAAGTCTATACGAAGGGTAATGGTGTTCAAGAAAAATGGTATCAGTTTAAAATTCCTATTCGTGATTTTGAATCAGCAGTTAATGGAATTAGCGATTTCCGATCTATTCGTTTCATGCGGATGTTCATGAAAAATTTTGATGAAGAAGTACTTTTGCGTTTTGCCAAATTAGAATTGGTTCGAGGTGAATGGAGACGTTTCAATCAAAACCTTAATCAACCCGGTGAAGGTGTTGTTGTCGATCCAAATCTTACTTCTTTTGATATTGGAGCGGTCAATATAAATGAAAACTCCTCTCGTTATCCCATTAATTATGTTTTGCCTCCAGGAATTACGCGTGAAATAGATCCTTCTCAACAGATTCAGCGTCAAATGAATGAACAGTCAATGACACTTGAAGTTTGTGATTTAAAAGATGGTGATGCGCGTGCGGCAATCAAGACAGTTTCATTTGATGTACGTAATTACAAAAAAATGAAAATGTTTGTTCACGGTGAATCAAAAGAAGGGGAAATGCCATTGAAGAATGATGACCTTTCTGTATTCATCCGTTTAGGGACCGACTTTGTTGAAAATTATTACGAATACGAATTACCGTTGTTAGTTACTCCATTTGGTACAACTGTAGATACGGAGATATGGCCAGAAGGAAATAATGTGGAGATTGTTTTTGATGATTTAATTAAATTGAAATTAAAACGTAATCGTTTGATTGAATCAGGTAGTAATGCGGTTGCACTTACTTTGGAATATTCCGAGATTGACCCTCAAAATCCACGTCGTACCCTGAAAATAAAAGGAGCACCAAATTTGAATTCCTTGAAAACGATTATGATCGGTATTCGTAATCCTAAAAAGCAAGGTAATCCAAATCCGGATGACGGAATGTCTCATTGTGGAATTGTTTGGGTCAATGAACTACGTTTGACAGACTTCGTGGATGCAGGTGGTTCTGCAGCTATCGCACAGGTACAAATACAAGGTGCAGATTTCTTTAACGTTGCGGCATCTAGTTCTTATTATGGTTATAATTGGGGAGCAGTTGATAGCCGTGTTCAAGAACGACAAAGAGAGGAACGTATTAACTTTAATATGAATTCCAATTTCCAATTGGGGCAATTCTTTGGTAAAAAGTTCGGCTTAAGTTTGCCTTTCTTTTTTGGTTATACAGTCGGAATTGTTAATCCTGAATTTGATCCTTATAATCCAGATGTACAGTTACGCGATTATGATCGTGCAGATCGCCGTTCACGTAAGCAAGAAGGGCAACAATTTCAGGAACGAAAATCGTATAATTTCACAAATGTTCGAAAACAATTAGCAGCTGGTGCCAAGCCTCAATTTTGGCGATTGGCTAACTGGTCAGCTTCCTATGCATATTCTGAAAATTTTAGTCGTGATTTTAATATCAATTATGACCGTACTAAATTATGGACGGGTAACCTAAACTATAATTATACTTTCCAAGCTAAACCTTGGGAACCTTTTAAGACGGTTTTTGATAAAAATGAAAAGCTAAAGAAATCGAAGTGGACAGCATTTATTCGTGATTTTAATATCGGGTATTTACCTAAAAATATTAGCTGGACAAATGATCTTTTACGTTCGTACAATGAACGACAAGTGAAAAATCAAATTGTTCCAGATTATGAATTTGCACCAGTTTATGTAAAACGTTTTACATGGAATAGATCTTATAATATAGGTTGGGATTTCACAAAAAGTTTGAAAGGTACGTTTACAGCTAATAACCGTTCTTTCTTTGAAGAAGCAGATGGACAGGTGGATCGTCGTAAAAATCCTGAGCTTTATCGTCAGTTTAAAGATTCTGTATGGACTCAGATGAAGACCTTTGGTAAAACGCAAGATTATCAGCATAATTATAATCTTACTTATGCACTTCCTTTTAGTAAGTTCCCTGCTCTAGATTGGATTACTTCGACGGTTTCATATGGTGGGTCATTTAACTGGCAGCGCGCACCGTTATCACAACCTAATTATGGAAATATTATCCAGAATAATAGAAATATCAATGGACAAGCTCAATTGAATTTCGTTAATCTCTATAATAAATCACCATTCTTCAAAAAAGTATTAGCGCAAGGTTCTGGTCTTCGTCCTGGTGTTGCACCGCAAAGAGGTAAAGTAGGTGGAGCTGCAGCGCAACCAACTCCTACACCTAATGCTAAAGAAGCCAAAAAACCATCTATTGAAGAACGTTTCCCAAAACCTGTTCCGCCTAAACCGGAAGATGAAATGACGGATAAGGAAAAGAAAAAATGGGAAAAGGTGATTAAAAAATGGGAAAAGAAAGTGGAACGTGCTAAGAAACGTGAAGGTCAAGTTAATCCGGTTGTAGGATTTGGAGCACGACTATTGATGTCTGTTCGTAATGTGTCGGGTACCTACACTCAAAATGATGGTACGATTCTTCCGGGTTACAATCAAAGTACTTCTATTCTTGGATTTAATCCTGCGTTTAGTGGTGATTTGGGTGGTTTCTTGTTTGGTCGTCAGCGTTTTAGTGTTACAGGAAAAGAAACAGGATATAATTTTGCCGAAATTGCTGCAAGAAATGGTTGGCTGGTACGTAATGAGGATCTTAATCGTCAATATACACGTACGCATACAGAAAATATGCAATTGCGAGCTGGTTTGGAGCCAATAAAAGATTTGGTTATAGAGTTAACAATGACAAGACAGTTTACTCAAAATAGTACTGAATTTTTCCGTTGGAATGGAACAACACAGGCTTTCGAAGGACAAAGTCCTATTGATGTAATGAACTTAACTTATAGTAATGTTTCTATCGGATCAGCTTTTGCAGCTTTAGATAAACGTACGTATAGTAATTCAACATTTAGAAGTATGTTGGATTCTAGAATGGAAGTTTCTCGTCTGTTAGGTGAACAAAATTCAAACTCTTCACAAGTGGGGCAAGGTTACTTCTCAGGGTATAATGGTAGCCAACAGGATGTGTTAATCGGAGCGTTCCTTACATCTTATACTAATCGTAGTATCAATGATAAAGGGATTAGTCCTTTACGTAACATGCCGTTGCCAAACTGGTCAATTAATTATAACGGTCTTACAAAGTTTGAATTCATGAAGAAGTATGTTAAACAGTTTGTTATTAAACATGCGTACATGTCTACAATTTCTGTAAGTGGAATGCAAACGAATCTTAATGCAACTTGGAACGAGAATGGCGAAGCTACTTCTGTAGATATTAATAATAATTTTATCTCTAGAAATCAAGTTCAGAATGTTACGTTAAGTGAGCGTTTTAATCCTTTGATTGGATTTGATGCTACTTGGACAGTGAAAGGACAAGGTTTAATTACCAAGTTCGAAATATCTAAAGATCGAACCGCAACTTTATCTTTGAACAATAGTCAAATTACTGAAGTAACAGGGACAACCTATGTTTTTGGAACAGGTTATCGCTTTAAGAATCTTAAATTACCATTTAAGAAAATTAAACCAAGTGACGCGAATTTCCGTTTGGATTTCTCAATTAGAGATAATTTGACAGTAATTCGTAAGGTGGTAGAGGAAACCATTAACCCAACGGCAGGTCAAAAAGTGATGTCTATTAAAGCTTCGTTTGATTACAATATCGGTAAGTTTGTGATTATTCAGATTTATTACGATCAGACATTGAATACGCCTAGGATCGCAACAGCATATCCAACGGGTAACATGAGCACAGGGATTAAACTACGTTATAACTTAGCGGGAGTTCAGTAATGATTCGTAAAGCTACGGAAACGGATGTTGCTGCTATCATGTCTTTAATAGAAGAGTTAGCAGTTTTTGAACATGCTCTTGACGAGGTTGTTAGTTCTGTGGAAGAATTGACAGTGGATTTGTTTGATGAAAAATGTTGTGCTGCTTTTGTAGCAGTAGTGGAAGAGCAGGTCGTTGGATTTGCTCTTTACTATTTCTCGTATTCTACATGGAAGGGTAAATGTGTTTATTTAGAAGATTTATATGTAAAGGATTCTTTTCGTAATTTAGGTTTGGGAAGTCAGTTATTTGATGCAGTTGTGCAAGTGGCTAAAAGCAATAAAGTACGACGTATGGATTGGCAGGTGTTGGATTGGAATGTGGATGCGATACAGTTTTATAAAAATAAACAGGCCACTTTAGATCCGGAATGGATCAATGGTCGATTATTCTTTTAATATGAACATACTTATTGCAGGTGGTTCTGGATTTGTTGGTCAAGCACTATCTAAATATTTGCGAGATACTGGGCATACTGTTTATACCTTATCACGAAGTCCTAAACAGAAGAATGAAATTCTTTGGGATCCTAAAGCTGGATATATTTCGGAGAGTGAGTTTAATGCTACAATTGATGTCATTGTGAATTTGGCTGGTGCTGGAATTAATGATAAGAGATGGACTTCTGCTAGAAAACAAGAGCTTTATGATTCTAGAATTGGGTCAAATATCTGCCTGTTTAATAATCGTTTATTGTTTCCTAATCTAAAACATTTCATATCTGCTAGTGGTATAACTGCCTATCCTTTTGATGATGGTTCACATTTGTGGAAAGAAGATGAGCAATTTGGGGATGCTTATATTGCGAAATTAGTTGAGCAATGGGAACAATCTGCAGCTCTTTTTTCGGAGTTTGTTGTAGTTGCTCAAATTAGAATCGCAGTGGTTTTCGGGAAACACGGTGGTGCACTTCCTTTATTAGTTAAGTTAACAAATGCTCATTTAGGTGGTCCTGTTGGAACGGGGAAACAAATGATGCCTTGGGTAAGTGTGGAAGATCTTGTACGGCTTTTCCATTTTGTGATTGACAAACGTTTGCAAGGTGTTTTTAATAGCAATGCAGGAAATATTTCCAATAGACAATTAATGACTGAACTGCGTTTGTTCTTCCGAAGACGATTAGCTCCTCCTGCTGTTCCAGGCTTTATCCTTAAAATCGCTTTTGGTGAACGTAGTATTTTACTGCTAGAAGGTAATAGTGCTTCTAACTTGAAGATTGTTTCTGCTGGTTTTTCTTTTAAATACCCTACTGTAATTGATGTTTTAAAACATAATTATAAAACGTAGTTGCTTACGTTTATAATAGGTCATTAGCCAGATTTGCTAAATCTGATCTTTCTCCTTTTTCTAATTTAATATGAGAAAAAAGTTCTTGTCCTTTTAAACGGTCAATCAAGTAAGCCAATCCATTACTTTGCTCGTCGAGGTATGGGGTGTCTATTTGATTAATATCACCTGTAAATACAATCTTAGTGTTTTCCCCAGCTCTTGTAATGATCGTTTTAACTTCATGTGGAGTTAAGTTTTGTGCTTCATCAACAATAAACATAACATTTGTTAAGCTTCTACCTCTAATAAAGGCAAGAGGTGTAATTACGATTTTTCCATTTTGTTCCATCTCAAGAATGTTTCGATTCTTTTTCTCATTTTCTCCAAATTGGGATTTTATGAATTTTAGATTATCCCAAAGTGGTTCCATATATGGACCAATTTTATCTTTTGCATCCCCAGGTAAAAAACCAATGTCTTTATTTGATAATGGAACTAGAGGTCGGGCTAATATTATCTGTTGAAATTGATTGTGCTGCTCTAATGCAGCTGCGAGTGCCAGGAGTGTTTTACCCGTTCCCGCAACTCCTTGCATGGCGACAAGTTTTATCCTTGGATTGAGTAAAGCGTTAAAGGCAAATGCTTGCTCTGCATTTTTTGGTTTTATTCCGTAAACATATTCTTTCTCAATTTTCTCAATTAGGTGTTCCCATTGATTATAAACAGCTAGAGAGGATGATTTTTCATTTTTTAAGATGTATTTACCATTATTTATTTTTGCTGTTCCTAATAGACCGTCTTCCTCTATTTTACCTTGTGTAAACAGTTTTCTTATTGTTTCAGCATCTATATTTTCTAGAGTAATAACACTGCTTTCTTTTGTAATATTTTCAGCTACTTTACCTGTTTCATAATCTTCCGCTGCTATACCTAAGGCTTTTGCTTTTATACGTAGATTGATATCTTTTGTGACTAATATAACCTCATTGTCTGGTTCGTTTTCCTTTAAACATAACGCAGCGTTAATGATTTTGTGATCATTCTTTATGTTTGAATAGACGGTTTCAGCGTCTATTTGTAACGGTGAGTAATTTAAAAGTACTCTGAAACTTCCTTTATGTTCTCCTAGTGAAATCCATTCTTGCAGATTGGCGTGGGTGGATAGTTTGTCGATGAAACGAATAACTTCTCTTGCACTAAAGTTCTTAGTATCGTTTCCTATTTTAAACTTGTCAAGCTCTTCAAGGACTGTTATGGGGATGGCCACATTATTATTTTCAAAGTTTGTTATCGCGGAGTAGTCGTGCAATAAAACACTTGTATCAAGAACGAAGGTTTTCTTTCTTTTAGTCATAATAGTTTAGTTTTCTAAAAGATAGGAAAAAAATGAATTCACTTTTACGATTTGTAAAGGAAAAAAGAGGAATGATAGTATAGTTGGGGAGCTGTTTACTTATTGGACGAAGAATTTCTTTTATTAATTGAGGATCTCCTTTTTCGGTTTTATGTAAACAAAAAAAAATCCTGTAAACTAGGTCTACAGGATTTTAGCTATTAATCGAAAATAAACAAGAGTACCCCTACTCCTGAAAAGATTTTTAATTATCAACCGTTGTTGCTAATTGTATAGGACGAAGTTACGTAATTTGTTCTGCGTGCATAAATAATGTTTTTAAAAATCTACGATGCTCAAAGCGTTAATTTATTTTAATTATAGACATTTATGTTATGTTTATTAGTACTTTTACTTTAATTCATTTACGATGTCCAAGAAATATTCAGAAGGTCTAATTGATTTTATTTTATCAATGACAAAGTCAGAGAAGCGAAATTTTCGACTTTATGCTACTCGAAATACGAGTAAAGATGATCTAAAGTTTATGTTACTTTTTGATTATATCGAAAGGTCTGTTTCTTATGATGATGATCGTTTTTTAGTCAAATATCCGCAAATTAAAAGGGCGCAATTATCGAATATTAAGGCACATCTATATAATTTGTTGTTGGTTTCCTTGCGGAGTATCTCTGTTGGTCGATTTAATGAGTTGGAGATTCGCGAGAAAATTGATTTTGCTTTAATTCTGCAAAATAAAGGTTTTACGGAATTAGCGTTAAAGCAATTGGAGAAAGGTTTCGAACTAGCGCAAAAGGGAGGACATAATATTCTTGCTTTGGAAATTACGGAACTGGCGAAAAATATAGAAACGCAGTATTTTACTCGGTCTTTGGTGGGGCGCGTTGGTATGCTTACCAAGAGGAGCTCATCAGCGGAGGTTCGTGTTTCCTATTCTGTAACTTTTTCTAATCTGTTTTTGGAAATTTTTGGTTTGTATTTGAAGAATGGATATGTTCGGGATGAAAGTGAATATCTTTCTGCTCGACGATTTTTGAATGCTCGAATGGTACATTATGTGCCGAATGAACTTGGGTTTGAGGAGAAGAACAATCTATATTCTGCGATGGTGTGGTATCACTTGATTGTTCAAGATTTTTTGTTGAGTTATAAGTATTCTAAATTATGGTTGGATCTATTTGATGAAAATCCAGTGTTGATTCAGACGAGAAAGGAGTTGTATTTAAAAGCTTTTAATAATTATCTAATTGCTTTGCACAATTTGCGGAATTATAAGCGTTTTGATTTGGCAATGACGCGCTATGGCTCGGAACGAGATCTACATCACGATAATGAAAGTATTGCTTTTATTTACGATTTTTATTATTATTCAAATATTGTTAATCGATACTACTTGGAGGGGCGATTTGATGATGGTCTTTTATTGGTTCCTGAAATTTTAGGGTTTATTGAACAAAACTCGGAGCGCTTAGATGACCATCGGATTATGAACCTTTATTACAAGATTGCTTGTATGTATTTTGGAGCGGGAAATAATAGGAAGACCATTTTCTATTTGAGCTATGTCATACAATTTGGTCGTAATACGCTTAGGGACGATATTCAGAGTTTTGCTCGTATATTGAATTTGATAGCGCATTTTGAATTAGGAAATGAGGATTTGTTAGAAAATCAGATTAAAAGCGTGTATCGTTATTTAATAAAGAAGGAGGAGATGCGTGGTGTACAGAAAGAAATCATTCTTTTTTTAAGAAATATGCCTTATACCACCTCCGGAAGCTTACGACTTGCTTTTGTGCAGTTGAAGGATTCTCTAACGGTATTGATGAGAGATCGTTATGAAAAACGTGCTTTCTTGTATTTAGATATTATTTCATGGTTAGAATGTAAGCTTGAACGTAAGTCGGTGCAGGAAGTTGTTCGTGAAAAGTTTTTGCAAGAACAAAAAACGGGAGATAAGTTATATTTTCCGCGTTAATTTTTTAATTTCCTAATTAAGATTTTATCAGGTGCAAAAGACAGATTTGTGTAAATCGTTGAATTTACTAAACTATCGATTCTGAAGGTGTATTCTGTGCCATCATAAGGCCAGCGTACAAAGTTCTCGCTGACGTCTTCAATTTTTGGTTTCCGTTTTGTTGCGTAATAAAGATGTTCTAATTTGTTCTGAATGTATCTTAACGGTGGTGAAAACAAAAAGTAGAAATCATTTTCCTGTTCTGTTAGTATTCCTCGATTAAGTAAAACTTTCTGAATATTCACTTCCTTATTATCTAATGTAACAAAACAATTAAAGCCAGGTACAGTAGTTTCCTGTGTTTTAATGACCTCTGTTATGTTAAAATCATCGTCAATTTCGGTTGATATAAATTCTTCTGTTACATTTACCCAACCACCTTGTTGTAAGCTAAGGTCACCCTGCCAAGCACGAAGAAATTCCCAGTAGGGAAAGTTTACTTTTCGCGCTAACTTAGCTAATGTAGTATTAATAGGATGATTTTTGTGAGTTTTCAAAAAGGAAGGGTCTATGTGTATTTGTGCTTCTTTAGCCGAATTATTATTTACAGCGATCCCTTTGTTTTCTGATTTCAACTGAAATGGAAGTTGATCATTGAAATGAAAAGCGGTATGGATATTAACCTTTGTACTGTCAAAATAAGGTGTGCTCAGAATATAGTTTACTTCTGCCGTTTGGAAATCTGGTAGGCGTGAAAGTATCTTAAAACTTTGTGTGTTATTTGTGGTTAGTGTTAAAAAATTTAGCCAGTTTGGAGATACTTGATTCAGCTCTGCATTGTAAACTCTTTCAAATATGGTTTTATGGTGTTCTCCAATATAGAATAGAATAAAATCACTGGAATAGGTAATGTAACCATTAAAATCCTTGAATTTATAGATTTTTATTCCGTCCATTTTTCGCTCCGTCATTTCAAAGAAGTGCATCAATTTTTTTACCCCATTAAGCACTTTTGAACTGTCGGTTAATTCACAAATTATTCCAAATTCACCTTCTTGATTGGCAAAAGAATAAACTGGGTTCTGGAAATTAATTCCAAATCCTTTTGCTTGACTTAAAAAGAATTCCTCAGAAATAAAATCGCGATAAGGAATCTTGTGATAAAATAATAATCCTTTTATCTCTTTAGCTAACTGCAAAGGGTTGATTTGAGCCATGAATTCAGCGTCAGGCAAACGATCGATCAATACAGGTTTTTCCTTCGTCTTGTTTATGTAAGGACGGAGAATAAGAAAAGCGCCAAATAGGGTGGCGATGATAAAGATGATTGTAAAATTCTTGAGCATCTAAGTTTACTTCGATAATAGATATAAACTGTTTACAAAGTCTAAAAGGTATTTACCAGATTTGCCTAAACTAGCATCAAATTGGTAAAGTACGTCGTATTTTGTTTCTGTGTTCGTAGTTTTAGATGAAGTGATTGACATAAATCCACCTTTGCCTTTTAATGCATCAACGATTTCATTTTGTTCAGCAGTAAAGAAATCTCTAGGTAATTGGTCAATTGTTTTCATCCAATCAATTTCTCCATAGACAAATCCATTCTTTTTTATTTTTGATGCTGTTTTTTTGTTCAGTGCATTTTTACCAAATCCATCACTATGATTTTCCGCTATATTTAGATCATTTGTGATCAACAATAATCCTTTTTGGTTGATGAAATAAATGGGAGCTGATTCAAGAATTGCTTCTTCAAAAACGTAGTAATTGTCTTTTTTATAAATACGTGGAGTAATACGAGATAGGCGATATAGGAAACGTTCCATAATATCATTTCTTCCTGTCGTTAAACCTACCGTAAATACCGGCATATCTTCCTCTGCTTCTACCTCTTCTTCTTGGTATTCAAAGTTTTCATCATACGTGAATACATACTTGCGCGTTTTAACTTTTTGGATACCGTTGAAACTTCCGAAAACAGTTCCTTTGTAAGTGTTAAATAAAGCATCTTTATTTACAAACTCGTCAAATAATTCCAAGGTTAATAGATTCATTGATATTTGAGCACTAGACTCTTTATCCAAAATCGGAAATAATATCTTGTAGGTTTGGTTGTAAGCATTTTTCAGGTTTACATTGTAGGTGAAAAAACCAGAATTATCATTCGGGATATGTTTGAAAATGCGTTTATCAAGTTTAGCATTGTTTAAACTCTCATAAATCGTACCTAGTTGTTGACCATATTGTGCCTTTATTTTTAATTGAATGTTATCATCATTCAAATAAATATCCCCTAAAATGACATTACCTGTGTATAATGTATTTAAATCTTCATAGAGTGAAGGAAACATGGTACGGAAATACCAAAATGTTTGATCTTTTTCGAGGTTACGGGAGTTGTCCAAATACAGCATTCCGTCTGCATTTGAACTTAATTGATTGGCAAATCGTTGGTCAGAATCATAAAGATTGATCTTTTGAGTAACCAGTTCGTTCAACAATTCATTTGCATATTGGCGTTGTAAAGCAAACATTACGCTGTCTCTTAATTCCCAATAAGTCCTACCTGTAATGATATCTTTTACTTCAAAGTTTGATTCAACGGCTAGGTCGATATCATCTTGGTATATTGCTGCTTCGTCGCGTAATGATTCTTCTTCAATTTGTAGAATGGTATTATCAATCGCCTCTTCGTCTTCCCATAATTCACTTTCTGTGAAATAAAATGAATTACCTCTACTGTACCAAATAGAATCAGCTGTTCGTGTTGTGAAATCTTGTAGCGGCTCTAGTCTTATTAATAAAGCCGATTTTTCAAATAATATTAATTGATTCAGATAAGATGTGTAACGTTCAATCCCTTTTATATTGGTTGGGATTCTTATAAAATCGTCAAATACTCGGAATAATTGTTCCTTGTTTTCAACACCGAATGTGAAACCTGAAATTTCATAATTGAAATTTTTGCCGTAAAAAGCATTCAGTTTTTGATTAAAATCTATCCCTGCATCTTTTATGGTGTAGCCTTTGGTTGATCCATCAAATATTTCTTGTTGGATATCCATCATAAAATCATATCGGATTAATTCATCTAAAGTGATTTTGTTGAATACGGACATGTTGTTTAAGCTCAATACGGTAACTGCATCTTTTGGGATGATTTGATACGATAATTGTGCAAAAGACAAATATGTGCTTAAAGTGAATATAGCGAAGACTATTTGCTTCATAATATGATGTCAAAAATTATAAAACAAATGTATGAATTAATAACTTAATTTACGGTTCTAGTTTTATTCTATTCGTTAATAATCCTGTATTAGACAATAAAGAATTAGGGTCAATTCGAAGCATGATTGCTTTTTTGTTTTTTGATAATTGACCTTTTGTGTTATCAAATTCTGCAATTTCTTTGTCAAATCGAGTGAAACTGGTGTAAGTTCCATTTTTTAGTTGTTCTCTTTCTTCACTTTTTAGACGCTTGAGTTCTTGTGGCGCAATTTGAGGGATTGATCTGTAAAGTGTTTGATCCTCCCATTTTATCCAAGTGTAATTGTCCATTTCACTGTCTTTGGTTTTGTAAAGCGTTTGGATTGTGTTTTTTATTCCGGATTGAAGTTGATTTACCGTTTTGAAGTCACATGATATTTTAACAATGAAATTATTGAGATCAACCTCCGTTTGTACGTTTGTCAATCCAGCTTCTTTTGAAAGTTGATTTTTAAATTCATTTATCAATTGTTCAATCTCAATCTTAGTGGGTACTTTTTTCCCTCCTAAAGTATCTAAAGCAAGTATTGAATTCACTTTCACCTTACTCGAAGATAAATTTACATGATATTTAAATGATCCGGAGCCGTCACTATTAATTGTTAAGTCGTCTATAATTTCAATACAACTCGTTAATAAAACGGTGCAAAGACCCAACAATAAGAATATTATTCTTTTCATGTTTCTTGTTTTCATTTCTTTATAAAAGCAATTTTCAGTCCAATTATTGGACATCTAGCGGAATGAGAGCAAAAATAAGAATAAAGCGTATCTTTGTAGTGCAAAAAATTTGACAGAATAGCAATGGAATATAATTTCAACGAAATTGAGAGTAAGTGGCGCCAATTTTGGGCGGACAATAAGACGTTTAAAGTAGAACAAGATGATCGTCCGAAGTTTTATGTTTTAGATATGTTTCCCTATCCATCTGGAGCAGGGTTGCATGTTGGGCATCCACTTGGATACATTGCGTCAGATATTTATGCAAGATATAAGCGTTTAAAAGGTTTTAATGTTTTGCATCCTATGGGATACGATTCATTTGGATTGCCAGCTGAGCAATATGCTATTCAGACAGGCCAGCACCCGGCAATTACAACGGAGGACAATGTCGCTCGTTACCGCGAACAAATGGATCAAATTGGTTTTTCTTATGATTGGGACCGCGAGGTGCGTACTTCTTCTCCCGAATATTATAAATGGACACAATGGATTTTTGTTCAATTGTTTAATTCTTTTTACAATAAAACAACGGATAAAGCGGAATCTATCGAATCTTTGGTCACAACGTTTTCTACTGAAGGAAATGCAAAAGTTAATGCGGTTACAGACTTTGAAACAGTTTTTACAGCAGCTGAATGGAATGCATATGGAGCGTTAAGACAAGAAGAAATTTTACAGGAATACCGTTTAGCATATTTGGCAGATTCATGGGTGAACTGGTGTCCTGCTTTAGGTACTGTACTTGCAAATGATGAAGTTATTAATGGACTTTCTGAACGTGGAGGTCATCCAGTAGAACAGAAATTGATGCGCCAATGGTCCATGCGAATTAAAGCTTATGCGGAGCGTTTGTTGACTGGTTTGGATGGATTAGAATGGACGGATTCAATTAAAGATATTCAACGTAACTGGATTGGAAAATCAAAAGGAGCTTCCGTTTCCTTCAAAGTGGACGGTCACGATGCGGCTGTCGAGGTTTTTACGACGCGTCCGGATACTATTTTTGGTGTTTCCTTCATGGTTTTGGCTCCTGAACATCCGTTAGTGGATATAATAACCACTGGTGAGTATGCAGATCAAGTTGAAGAATACAAGCGTTTAGCTGGGTTGAAGTCAGAACGTGACCGTCAAGCAGATGTGAAAAATATTACGGGCCAATTTACAGGTGCTTACGCGATTCATCCTTTCAATGGTGAACAAGTGCAAATTTGGATCGGAGATTACGTATTAGCGTCTTATGGAACAGGTGCTGTGATGGCGGTTCCTTGTGGAGATCAACGTGATTATGACTTTGCAAAACATTTCAACTTGGAAATCAAAAACATTTTCCAAGATAAAGATATTTCTGAAGCGGCTTACGCAGAAAAAGATGCGGTTTTAACTAATTCTGATTTCTTGAATGGTTTGACTTATAAAGATTCTACAGAGAAAATCATTGCTGCAATAGAAGAAAAACAAATCGGAAAAGGGAAAACAAATTACCGACTTCGCGATGCTGTTTTCTCTCGTCAACGATATTGGGGTGAACCTTTCCCAATTTATTATAAAAACGGAATTCCAACTCCAATTGATGTGGAGGATATGCCAATCATTTTGCCAGAGGTGGAAAAATATCTTCCAACGGAAGATGGTCAACCGCCTTTAGGAAATGCGAAAGAATGGGCTTGGGATACGGTGAACAAAAAAGTAGTTGCGAATACAGAAATTAACGAAACAACTATTTTCCCTCTAGAATTGAACACTATGCCAGGTTGGGCAGGGTCTTCTTGGTATTTCTTACGTTATGCTGATCCTAAAAATACAGAGGCATTTGCCGGTGAAGAGACCATTAAATATTGGGGTAATGTGGATTTATACATGGGTGGGTCTGAGCACGCTACAGGTCACTTGTTGTATGCACGTTTCTGGACGAAGTTCTTGAATGACCGTGGCTATATTCCTTTTGATGAACCGTTCCAAAAAATGATTAACCAAGGAATGATCTTGGGGAGAAGTTCGTTCGCTTACAGAAATGCGGAAGGAAAAATTGTTTCTAAAGGAAAATTACAAGGTGGTGAACAGCCAATACATGTAGATATTGCTTTTGTTGACAATGATAAGATGGATGTTGAAGTTTTCAAAGCTTGGCGATCTGATTTTGCAAATGCGGAATTTATTTTGGAAGACGACGGTACTTACCTTTGTGGACACGAAGTTGAAAAAATGTCAAAATCTAAATTCAACGTACAAACTCCAGATGAGTTGGTGTTGAAATTTGGAGCTGATACGCTACGTTGTTATGAAATGTTCTTAGGGCCAATTGAGCAAGCAAAACCGTGGGATACCAAAGGAATCAATGGTGTGGCAAATTTCTTGCGTAAAGTTTGGCGTTTGTTCTACAACCAAGAAGGTCAAATGATCGTTCAGGATGTGGAGCCAAGTAAAGAAAATTTAAAGACCTTACATAAGACGATTAAAAAAGTTGTTGATGATTTAGAACGCTATTCGTTTAATACAGGTGTGTCAAATTTCATGATTTGTGTGAATGAGTTGACGGAGCAAAAATGCGTTAGTAAGACGATTTTAGAGCAATTGGTGATAATGTTATCGCCTTACGCTCCTCATATTGCAGAAGAATTATATTCAACTTTAGGAAATAAGCCTGGAACTGTTTCACAAGCTCAATTCCCAATTTTTGACGAAAGCTATTTGGTTGAAGCGAATCACGCCTATCCAGTTTCGATTAATGGTAAAATGCGTTTTAAAGCCGAGTTACCAACGGCAATGTCTCCAAAAGAAGTGGAAGAAGCTGTTTTAGCAATGCCTGAAGCTTTAAAATGGACAGAAGGTAAAGCACCTAAAAAAGTGATAGTTGTTCCAAGTAAGATTGTAAATATCGTAGTTTAGCACTACAACTAATTATATTTAAAAGAGGTCTATTAGGCCTCTTTTTTTGTATCTTAATAGTTTGGCATTTGATTTGCTTTTACATTTTCAAATTAATCGTCTTATGAAAAAGATATTCCTATTTACGGCAATTATCGTTGGTTCTTTATTGATAAAGAGTTCAACAGTTAAATATCCTACTGTTACGAATACGGCATTTGTCGCTGGGGAAGTTTTGCGGTACAGAGTTACCTATGGAACAGTTGATGCAGGAGAAGCGATCTTAGAGGTCAAAAACACGACGAGAAAAGGAGGGAATAGACCTTTGTATCATATTGTTGGAACAGGACGTACTTTGGGTGCTTTTAATGCTTTCTACAAAGTTCATGATGTTTATGAATCATTTATTGATCAACAATCCATCATGCCGTGGTTGTTTTTGAGAGACATTAACGAAGGAGGCTACAAGAAAGTCCAAAAATATTGGTTTCATCAAGATCGCGCTAAGTTGGATAATGGTGAACAACAGTTTGCTATTCCGATGGGCATTCAAGATATGATTTCATCTTTCTATAAAGCTAGGACTTTAGATTTCTCCAATATGAAGAAAGGGCAGGTTTTTGAATTTAAAGCTTTCATGGATGAAGAGGTTTATAATTTGAAGATTAAATATGTTGGAGACGAAGAATTAAAAATCCGAAAAGGAAAATTTAAGACACACAAATTTGTGCCTGTTGTTCAAAAAGGACGTTATTTTAAAAGTGAAGATGACGTACAGTTTTGGATTACAGCGGATAAAAATAAAATCCCTTTATTGGTGAAAGCCAAGATTCCAGTAGGAATAGTAAAGTTACATTTAGTAGAATGGGATGGTTTGCGAAATGATTTAACAAGTAAGATCGCAAAAGAATGATTTTCAATGTAATGAAAGTGCGGCGGACAAGTTAATTTGTCCGCTTTTTTAATGTTTTAACTAAAAGTTTAATTTTTTTTTGCTCGTTATGTTGTGATATTCTCTAAAACTTTTAAATATTTGTCACTAGATTATCAATTACATTATTTTTATACCCTAATTAAATGGATGCTACTTTTGTTTTAATCGAAAAAGAAGACGTTAGTTCACTTCAATTTCCTGCTGAACCGGTTGTTTTATCGGACGCAGATTATAAAATGTTATTAAAACAATTGGAAGTAGCCAATACCTTAGGGAATTTAGAACACCATAAGGTAAAGATTTTTTTTCAAGATAGTGAAGGATTAAAGAAGGTACATACAACCGTTTGGGCATTTACAGATAAAGCTGTTTTACTTAAACAAAATGTAGTATTGCCAATACATAGAATTATTAAATTAGAAATATAACAATGGCTAAGCGACGATCGATTATCAGCTTTGAGAAACTAACAATTGAGCAGAAGAAAAAAATTGAGCTCGATTTTCCTGATGGGTTTTTAGGTAATTTAACGACTATCAAAACTCCAACAGGCGAAACACTAGATGCTTTAATTTGGGAAACAGAGGAAATTATTTATTTAGTTAAGATCAATAAGGCTGCTTATCGTTCCGCAATGGATGATGAGGAAGAAGATTTTATTGACGATGCAATAGGTGGGGATATCCAAGTTGACGATGAGGATTCTACTGATGATGATGACGATGATGATGACACTTCTTCTTCAGACGACGATGACGACGACGATGACGATGAAGAATAAGATTTGTACTAAAAGGCCCGATTAATTCGGGCTTTTTTTTATAAGGTAGGGCGGATGTCTTTAACGTTCAGTTGCAGACTCTGTTTGTTGTTCCAACTATTTATCTCCATTGTGTAGAGTAAATCAAATGGAACTCCGTCGGCTATATATTCTATTTTATCAGCCATAAAAAATGCGATTGCATCAACGATGACATCTGATTCTGTGTCCATCACCTTGAATTTTAGATGTTGTTCTCCTAGAATTTTAGAATCTGTAGCATAAAGATTTTTAGATAAAAATTGAGGTTTCATATTTCCAGGTCCATGCGGCTCCATCTGAGCTAATATGCGTTTGAATTTCGGAACCTTGTTGCGGGCTTCATCTGATTCAAATATTTCATTTAAGCCTAATTCAATGTCAACAATCTCGATGGGGATTAGTTCGCTTGGCGCTAATATTGATTTACAAACCTCGTCAAATTTTGTTCTGAATGCTTCAAAGTTCTCTTTTTTCAAGGTCATTCCTGCCGCAAATTGATGTCCGCCAAATTGAATTAGATGTTCTGAGCATTTATCTAGCGCATCATAAATGTTAAAGGTGTTTATTGAACGGGCGGATCCGGAAAGTATTCCATCTTCGCTTTCTGTCAAAACAATAGTTGGTTTAAAATGGTTTTCAATCAAACGGGATGCAACAATACCAACGACTCCTTTATTCCATGTGGGATGGTAAACAACGGTTGACATAGAAGTGCGGTAAAATGGATCATTTTCTAGAATTGATAATGCTTCTTCTAAGATTTCCGCATCGAGTTCTCGCCTAAATTTATTTGCTTCTTCGAGTTCTTTGGATAGCGATTTCCCTTCTTCTGCATTGGAAGCAAGCATCAATTCAACTGCTTTTGAAGCATGTTCTAAACGTCCAATTGCATTAATCCGAGGTGCAATTGTAAATACGACATCTGTTAAACTTAAAGGAAATGATCTTTTAGCGTTATCGACCAGAAGTTTGTAGCAATAACGTTTTTCTTGATTGAGCAAACGTAGACCATGATAGGCTAAGATTCGATTTTCACCTGTTACAGGCACAATGTCCGCACCAATTGCAACGGCAACTCTATCTAGGTTTAAATACAGATTTTCTAAATCCCACTTATGACTAATGGTCCATGCTTGTAGAAATTTGAATGCTACTCCAGCTCCGCAAAGTTCTTTGTATGGATATGGACAATCTTTTTGCTTTGGATTAAGGATAATCGCATTTGGAATTGTTTCACCTGGTTCATGATGGTCACAAACGATGAAGTCAATTTTCTGTTCAACACCATATTGGATGAGGTCAACATTGCGAATGCCACAATCTAATGTGATTATTAATGAACATTTTTTTTCTATCGCATAATCAATACCTTCTTTACTTAATCCATATCCTTCTTTAAAGCGATCAGGAACGTAGTAGTGTAAGTGTCCATATTTTTCTCCGATGTAAGCGTACATTAATGCAACAGCTGTTGTGCCGTCAACATCATAATCTCCAAATAATAAAATATTTTCTTCATTTTCAATGGCCTGATCGAGTCGTTGAACCGCAGCTTGCATTCCTGACATTAGAAAAGGATCATGTAATTCCTCTAAATTTGGTCGGAAGAAATCTTTTGCAGCGTCAAATGAATTTATTCCACGTTGCATTAATAAAGTTGCCAATGTTGCGTTTATCTTTAAAGATGAACGAAAATCCTCAGTAATTGTACTGTTAATCGGTTCCTTGATAATCCACTTTTTTGTCATGAGGCGAAGTCTGTACTTTTATTGTTAATTTTAACCAGTTCAAAGGTGAACAACTTTATTTAAAATATGAAATTCCCGTCAATTTTCCTAATTTTTTGTGTTTGTATTTTTTCTACGCTTGCTCAAGCTCAAGAAACATTTGAATTTTTAGTTCCGATGTCTCCCGATGCTGTTGAAGGTAATTTTCAGAAGAAATATCAAGGTGTTTATGAATCTTTAAAATCCAACATGCGTTATGAAGTAACTAATGAGGATGTGATCATTCATTATACGCAGTATGAAAGTATGTCAAAAGAATACATGGATGCTGATCTGAAATTGTATGTGATAGATAGCCTGCTGTACGGAATGAGTGAGAAGCCAATTCCAGTTATTTTGGATAATGGACGCTATTATTTTGGCTTTATTAGATCAATTTCTTTGAAAGAATCAGGTGCTGTATTTAAACGGATTGATGAACATAATTATGTGATTAACATCAAAGAAGGAGATGTATTCTTTCCGCGGTTGTTCACTTTTGTTGGACGAAATCTTAACGTTGCTGATTTTGATTATTCGAGTGATAAAGATCTTAAGTTTTTGAAAAAAATCAATCACATTCAAGTGGCGAATGAAGGGATGACTCATTTTCAATTAAATCCAACACAACGTGATTGGGAAAGATTATTAAAGAAAGGATTCTTTTCCACGGAACAAATGCATGTTAAACAAGTGGGTATTGATTAAAGCGAAGCTCTGAATAGCTTTAGTTCTTCAAACGTAATACTTTCGTCATCTAGTTGTGCTTTGAGTACTTTCAATTCTGTTTCTGTATCACCTTTAATGTTTTCACGCAAGTATTTTAAACGATCATGTTCAATGTAGCTTTCTACGGCTATTTTTTCGTCTTCGATTAATTTCGCAACGTGCCCGTAAACGGTTGGAATGGATAGTTTACGTTCTTGCGCAATTTGTGTTATGGTGTATCCATTTTGGATAAATTCAAATGTCTTTTCCCAAGTTGTTAGTGCTTTTTCTTTCGTTTTCTTATTTGATTTATTAGGCAAACTAAACAAGCTCTCATCCACTTGAAGTGTTTCTAAAAATAGATTGTTTTGATGTTCTAAAGTCTTTTTAATAGAGTTGATTTTGTCTGATCTAAATGCTCCAATATTAAACAAAGTTGGAAATTCAGAGGGTAGTTCTTCTGCCAGCGAAATGGAAATGATAGTGACTGTTTTTTCTATTTTCTGAATACTTAGAACAATTTGATATTCTAATTCTAACAGTTCATCAACCAGTTGTTTAGCTTTTGGAGTCTTTTGTATTTCAATGATTTTCTTCAAAAAATTGCTGTGAACTTGATCCAGTATGGGTAGGAAATATTTTTTGGCAGCCTCTATTCGGTCAAACAATCTTGTGACATCGTTAGCATTTCCAATACTCGCTAATTGGCGTACAAATTTTTCAGCCGGTTCACGCAATTGTAATATTTGCCCCATTTGACTGGTAATCCACGGATGATTATCTGCTTTTATTGATTTTTTCGGAGCATTAACATAAGAGATGGAATGTAAATCCAATTCACGGATTAGGTCACTTAAATCGAATGCTCTTTGACAAATTGATACGGCATAATACCAGCGACTTGAATTAAAATGTTGAGGCAAGGTATCAGGTTGATCCATGTGTTGGGTGAACGCAACAATATGTGGGTCAATTTGTAATGAATTGGATCGGATAGATGAGGTTAATGTTAATCCTTCCAAACTACGTAAGCGGGATAAGGCAACATACGCTTGTCCAGGAGCAAAGACATCTCTCATGTCCAACTGTGCTTTGTCAAATGTTAAACCTTGACTTTTATGGATGGTGATCGCCCAAGCTAATTTCAAAGGGTATTGGACAAATGTACCAAGTACTTTTTCTTCGATTTCATTGCTGGCATTTAAAGTGAATTGCTTGTTTTCCCATTCATATTCTTCCACTTCAATGATATTATTATCTTCAATAAATTGGACTTTTATTGTGTTTTTGTCCAATTCAATAACTTTTGCCATTTTACCGTTGTAATATCTCTTCTCCGCAGATGGGTCGTTCTTTACAAACATCACTTGTGCTCCTTTTTTAAGAACAAGTGTATAATCTAAAGGATAAATGTTTTCTGGGAACTCACCGGTCACGGTAGCTTGATAGGTTAATGGTTTGTCTTTTAGTTGAGCCAGAGCATTAGTGTTTATCTGATTGGCTTTTTGATTGTGTGTGGTTAAAGTGATAATTCCATTATTATAATCTTCAGAAGAGGGAACGACACGTTCTTGTAATTTTTGGAGTGTTTCTGGTTGGACCGTACTCGTTCTAAACTGATTCAGCATATCAATAAATGTAGGGTCGGATTGCCTGAAAATTTTATCCAATTCAATAAATGCCATTGGTTGTTCTTGCAAAACTTTGGCGGAGAAGAAATGAGGGGTAGCATAATATTCTTTTAAAACTTGCCATTCTTCATTTCGTACGATGGGAGGTAATTGGTATAAATCGCCAATAAAAAGAACTTGTACTCCGCCAAACGGTTCGTTTATTCCCCGTTGATTTCTTAGCACCCAATCCATTGCATCTAGCAAATCAGCACGTAACATACTGACTTCATCTATGACCAATAATTCGACACTACGTAAAAGTTGTTTCCTTTGTTTGGTGTGTTTAAAGTGACGGATTAAAGTGGATTTATTTTCAAATAGAACTTTTCCTGCAAGTTGTTGTTCTGCTTTGTGTTCAGGAATGAATGGCGAAAAAGGCAGCAGGAAAAAGGAGTGAATGGTTGATCCACCCGCATTCAAAGCCGCAATTCCTGTAGGTGCAACGACAACGGTTTCTTTAAATGTCGAATCAATAATTTTTTTGAGGAGGGTTGTTTTTCCTGACCCTGCTTTCCCAGTTAAAAAAATACACTGATTTGTTTGATGAATAAACTTCTCGACGAGTTGGTAACGATTGTTGATGTCTAATTGTGCCATAATACAATATGAAGATACGTTGAATTTGGCGAAAAAAAAAGGGAACGGCCATTTCTGGTTGTTCCCTCTATGTATTACTTGTTTTTATTTAATCTAGAAATTAATCTTTCTTTGCGGGTGCTGGTTGTGCAGATTGAGTTGCTTCTCCATTTTTTTCTTGCTCCATTTCAGCAACTTTTAAACGAGTGTTCAATGTTTTTACATCCATTTTTGCACGTTCAACCGTTGTTTTTTCAAAATTTGCCTTTGGAGAGGTAGCCTCTACTGGTTTTGGTTGAACTGGAACAGTCTCTACTTTTTCTTGCGCCATGGTATTCATTGACAAAAGAACTCCAAGAGCGATTAATAAGTTTTTCATAACGATTTAATTTTAGCTTTTCAAATATACAATTTTATTAACTTTTTTGTTTCCTATCTGGTAAACTTGTTCATAGCTATATCTACAAATTGGTTACGGATTTACAAGCCTTTCATTTTATTCTCTTGTTGATGAGGTCGAATCTTGTACTTTAACGTTCATGACAGTAAGTTCATAATCCGATTTTTTCTCTTCATTATTTTTTTGTCGAGATGGTGATGTAATACTTCCAATGGCTAAACCAATTATAAAAAAAACAAGCACACCGAATGCTACTAGAATTTGTTGATATAAATTTTTTCTTTTCATGGTGTACTATTTATAGTTGTATGCTGATATTTCAAAAGCTATGCCAAGAATCTAGTTTGACGCATTATGAATGATAAGAGTTGTTAATATCTCTTCTTTTGTAGACTTCTTGTATTTTTGTAAAAAAGAATCAAATGGGAGTAGCCGATATATTAGCTAAAAGAAAGAAGGAAGCCGGACAATTGAACCTTTTGGAAGGATTCAAATTTCAAGAAGAAAATGCCAAGCGCGAAGGTGTTGTAACGACAAAATCAGGTTTGCAATATGAAGTCTTGGTGGCTAGTGACGGGTGGCAGCCGGGTCCAAAGGATAAAGTAGAATGTCATTATCATGGCACATCAATTACAGGTGAGGTGTTTGACAGCTCTATTGAACGTGGAAAACCTGCAACTTTTCCATTGAACAGAGTAATCAAAGGTTGGCAGGAAGGTTTGCAATTAATGGGAATTGGATCTAAATTCCGCTTCGTGATTCCTGCGGATTTAGCTTACGGTGATGAGGCGCTTTCTAAAACAATTGGACCAAACAGTACATTAGTTTTCGAAGTGACGTTATTAAATTTTAAGAAGTAATTCCTTCTTTGATATAGCATGCATTCCTCCACAATTTGTGGGGGATTTTTTTTGATTAAATATTTTGTTTTTCACTCCTGAAATCAACTAATTACTAAGTTTGTGATATGATTAAAATCACTTCTTTTTCTCTGCTCATTTTACTATTTTCTGCTTGCTCCAAACCTATGGAGAAAGAATTGGGGATGTATTACTGGAAGATGAAAACGGAAGGAGAAGGGAGGGCGGCTATCGTTTCTGATTTGGATGTGATGTACGTCAAATTGTATGATGTCAAATGGAAGGAAACGGGTGCTTATCCAGCAAGCAAACAATTGAATTTCCAGAACATAGATACGCTATTTCAAAAGCCCATTATTCCGGTAATCTATATCACAAATGAAGTTTTTATAAAATCAGATTCGATGCAAGTGATTGAGTTGGTCCAAAATCTGCAAGCTGGATTGAAAGATTACCAATCAATGTGTGATCAGTGGTCCGAAATTCAGATCGATTGTGATTGGACGGAAGGTTCCAGAAATCGCTATTTCCAATTTCTGCGTGTATTTAAAGAAGCATTTCCGAAGCAGTTACTCAGTGTGACTTTACGGTTGTATCCGTATAAATATGCAACAAAAATGGGAATTCCTCCGGTGGATAAAGCAATATTAATGGCTTACAACGTAGGGAGGATCCAGGATTCAAAAACGCGAAATTCGATTCTAGATTACGCTGAAGCAAAGCAATACTTGACCCATAACAAATATCCTCTTCCTCTTGATTTAGCGTTGCCCACTTTTGGTTGGTATGTTTTGTTTTCTCATGGTAAAATGAAAGGGATTGTTTACGATGAGGAATTTAAGGAATTAGCGAATGCTTGTAAGAGCAAAGGAAATAACCGTTTTACGCTTACGGAAGATATAGAAACCGATCAACGTTTGTTTCAAAAAGGGGATGAAATCCGTATGGAATTTCCCTCCGATAAAGCTATCCAATCGACGTGTCAGAAGGTACGCGAGTTGTATCCCAATTTAAATCGTATTGTCTTCTTTCATTATAATACTGCTAATATTCAACGTTATGAAAAAGTTATTCGCTCCATTTAGTCTACTCCTTGCTTTCTTATTTACTTCCTTCCACACTATTGCTTGTGGTGATTATTTTGATCAAGAAAATGAATTCATGTTGTTTCGTCGTGCGTTAACGGGTAATAAATCATTTTTACCTTTTTATTATACTTCCATGTATGATTTCAATAGTAATCAGAGTGACGCGGGCGATGCCGAGGGGTTAAAAAATGTAAAAGAATGGGAAAAGTTTATAAATGATGAATCGGTACGTTGGGGGGATATTTACAAGGCCAATTACAATATGGACGCTTCCGATTTTGTACAAAACAGTCGTTTACCATCGTGGCGAAAGAAACAAAAAAATACTTTTGTAGATTGGTTGTACCGTAAAGAGAACAAAGCGGTATTGGAGTATTTCATTTTTGCCAAGGCTGTAGAATCAAAACAGTATTTACAAGAAAATAATTGGTCACCTTATACTCCTGATCTAAGCTCTTTGCGTGATTTGGTTCAGATGGCTCGAAGCGGAGTGGAAAACAATTACGGTTTTTTGAAAGAACGCTATTTGTTTCAATGGATCAAAATCATGCATTATACGGGTGGTTCGGATGATATGCAAATTGCGATGCAAAGAGAATTTGGCCAGACATTTAAAGATAAAAGGTCTGTAATTGCAGATTGGGCGTATTATTATATTGCTACGCAACAACCCACGCAAGAGGAAAAAGTTAATTATCTGTTGGAGGCTTTTTATCGTACGCAGGAAAAACGCTATGTAATTGTAGCGGATTGGTACCGTACGATCATGAAAGTAGACGTCAATCAGTTGGAAAATGACCGATTGAAAGAAGCGTATTGGGCGATCAAGGGTTTGCGTAAACAAAGTAAGGCGTTGGACATCATCAAGGAAGTTTATGCGATTAATCCGAATAGTGAGTTTTTACCACCTTTGCTGGAACGTGAAGTCAATAAGGCGGAAAATTATTTGTGGTCTAATCAACTGCTGGGTAACCTAAATTTGAGTGATGAATTCGATTTTATTTGGTGGGATTGGTCAGAAGACAAAGAAACAAAACACACTAATTCTAAGTGGTATATCCGTAATTTGATTGCTGCTTTTGGTGAGTTTAATATTAACCATTCGAAGAAGAAGGCCGTTTTGCAATTGGCACTTTCCCATTTACATCTATTAAACGACGACCCGCACAGCAGTTTTCATGTGTTGGAGAAAGTTTCTGTGCAAAAGGGAACCAAATTGTACGAGCAATATGTGATGGAGCAAATTATGTGTTTCGGTCAATTGAAGGATATTACCCAACCGCAAGTGAAACAAGAGTTAGCGGATTTGATCCAAGCATATAAACAGCTTGGAAACGATCAAGTGGGATGGAATGATAATTACTGGGGATATGCACAAAATTTCATTGAAGAGGAAGATGATCTGGATGAGTTGTTCACGTATTTGTCGCGCTGTTATGAGTTACGAGGAGATAGAGTGACTGCGGGATTGTTTTCACAAAAGGCTAAAATAAGTAGAGGTAATCATGGGTATTATCTGCGTTGGATTGACCAATCACCTGCGGATATTGAAAATGCCGAGAGTGATGTGATAAATGTCTATCCGAATATTGTTTACTTTGATTATAACGGTTCAATTAATGATGTGAAAAGTCTAATTGCTTTGAAGCATAAGGAAGATAAAACCGATTTTGAAAAGTTAATCTCCCCCAATGTCTGGTGTTCGGATGACTTCTATAAAGATCTGATCGTCACCAAGTACGTTCGTAAGAATCAAATAAAGGAAGCCTATGAAGTAGCGAAAACCATTCAACCTGATTTTTGGGAAAATGCTTACGAATTCAAAGATTATTTGCCGAAGCAAGATATCCGCCAACTTAAAGATGTTAATTGGAAAAGGTATGCAAAATCAACACAAATATCGAAGACCATTCCATTAAAAACGTTGGTGGGATTATTGGATAAAGTGAAAAATAAGGAAAAATACACAGCAAATCAATTGGCCAAGATTTATCTAGAATTGGGCAACGCGTATTACAACATAGGCTATTTTGGTGAGTTTTGGATGTTGTCGGGTTATGGCAATTCAACAAGTGAGTTTTACGACGGTAAAATAGAGAAACCTTATGCTGGGTTTTATTGGGCGAATAGAGAGGCGCAAAAACAATATTATCTAAATGAAAACGGACTTGATTATTACAACAAAGCGTTGCAAATCGTCAAAAATTCCGAATTGAAAGCTTTGATAACATTTTGTAAACATTCAACAGCAATCACGAGTGAAGGAAGGGTCCGAAAACAAGATTGGGATGCATTGAAAGGAACGAAAGTATATGCATACGCCTTAACCCGTTGCCCCGATATTCGTTGGTAATCGCGCAGTATTTTGTATCTTAAACTATACTAAATCGAAAGGAATGGAAAATAAACCTACCATCTTCCAATTTATTTCTGAACCATCAGATGTAAATTATGGAGGAAATGTGCACGGAGGAGTCGTGATGAAATGGATTGACCAAGCGGGTTATGCATGTGCGAGTGCTTGGGCAAGTAGTTATTGTGTAACGGTTTATGTGGGAGGGATTCGTTTCTACAAACCGATCCGAATCGGTGATGTGGTGAAGGTGGAAGCGAAGGTGATTTATACCGGATCAACCAGTATGCACATCTCAATTGATGTTTATTCGCGAAATGTGCGGGAGACTGAGTACGAAAAGAAAACGCATTGTATCATCGTTTTTGTTGCGGTGGATGAAGAGCGAAAGCCTTTTAAAATCAAAAAATGGACGCCGATTACTGAACATGAATTAAAGATGGAAGAGTATGCCAAGCGTTTGATGGAAATTCGGAATACCATTGAAGAAGAAATGAAACCTTTTTTGGAGGAATAAAAAAAAGCCCTGAAGATTATCTTTAGGGCTTTTATATGAACTCTATTTCAAACAATAAGATTTAACCCAACAATAAAATGTTTTCCGCAAGGTTTTATTGTTGGGTTGATGTCCTTTATTTTATCATAAGAAGTATGTGGTATTGAGGGATTTAAGTAGCTTTGCATTTTAATTACGAAAAGATGAAAAAACTATTACTATTTATTTTGCTATTTGTTGCAGGGACTTCTTTTGCACAAACGGTTTCCTATTCTGAAGAAGTACGTCAATATGATACTTTGTATTTAGTGCAACAAAATGTCTTTTTGCAGTCTATTGATTTCATGCAAAATTCAAATTTACAGCCGGGAGATACTTTGGTTTTGTTGGCTGAACCAGCGGTGAGTGGTCCTACATTTCCGGAAATTCGTGCCTGGAAAACATACCAAGTGATCGATTCACTTTTTATGATGAATATGGGATATGTGAAGAATTACATATCTGATACAGAAGCCGACGTTCGTGCATTGTCGGATATGACAACTGCTAACAGGGATACAACCTTCCGTTTGGTAGCTTTTAGTTATACGATGGAACCAGAGGCAATTTACAGACCGATTCAATTGGGTGAAATACACGTGAAAATTGCTACAGGCGATGAACTAGAATTGAACGATTTCGTAGCTAAAAGTGGCGCACAAACATTTTTCCTAAATGTAACTAATTTGACAAGTGAAGGTTTATCGAATTGGTTGGAAAATCCAACAGGATTGGGCTTGAAAAAGACAGAAAATGTACAGTTTGAGTTGTTCCCAAATCCTACAGTTGATCTATTGAATATCGTGGTAGGTGATG
>JAZQRM010000091.1:0-29741 GCA_045629585.1 Taishania sp.
TGTGAAAATTGGAATTTTTTTCAAAATTGGCATTTCCAAGCTCTCTTTTAATTTCTTATAATCAGAAATATTTGTCTTTTTCTTGTACACTTCCACTGCATGAATTAAATCCTCAGAAGCGATCGGCTTCAGCAAATAATCAATTGCAGACAATTTAAATGCTTTAACTGCATATTCATTGTAGGACGTTGTAAAAACAATCGAAAAGTTAATTTCATCGGGACTAAAAAAGTTGAGTATTTCTAATCCACTGAATCCAGGCATTTCTATATCTAAAAATACTATATCAGGATTAAGTTTACGTATCGCTAACACTGCAGTTGGTAAATCCTTCGACAAATCCACGACTTGCACCTCGGGACAATACGTTTCTAACATCCCTTGCAATAATCCACGAGCCATAATCTCGTCATCTACAATAATAGCTTTAATTGGTTTCATGTTTTTTAGATATAAATAAGGTTACTATAGTTCCAATACCATTTCCTTCATCATCATATTTATCGTCAAATGTGACGCTTACCACATTTTGGTCGTGATTGATAAGATCCAATCTTTTTTGGTTTGACTCAGTTGAAAATGAACGTGGTTTATCCGTCTTCTGTCTATTGATTTCATCGGACCGTTGTCGACCTATACCATTGTCTTCAATTTTAACCACAATATAATTTGATTCATCGATAAAATCAACATGCAATTTTTTCTCCCCTTCTTTGTGTAACAAGCCATGCTTAACTCCATTTTCCACGTATGGTTGGATGAGCATCGCAGGGATTTTAGTCTCCTTTAGATCAAGATTTTCATCCACTGTAATTTTGAAATAAAAATCTTCTTGAAAACGCATTTGTTCTAACTGTAAATATAGATCTAAAGACGTCAGTTCATCTTTCAACTTAATGGTCGTTTCACCAGACATTTCCAAAATCATTCGTGTCAATTTTGAAAATTTAGCCAGATAACTCGTTGCATTATGCTTATCGTTTGTAAAAATGTAAGCTTGAATCGTGTTTAAGGCGTTGTAGAAGAAATGTGGATTCATTTGAGCCTTGATTGAAGTAAGCATCGAGGTTCGTAGTTGATTTTCCAACTTCACCTTATCGTTAAGCACACTAATTTTAGCCCTCATACTCTTTGTTCTCCGTGTATATACACCAATCGTTAATAAACACAGCGCCATCATACATATAATCAAAAACCAAGCACGTAAATAAAATGGTGCTTTAATTTGAAAATTTAAACATTGTTTTAAAACAGTCGTACCTAGACGAATTTCTAATTTGTAATTACCCGGTTGTAATGAAGTCAACTGTATATCTCGTGCTCCGGCAGATAATTTGATCCATTCACCTTTATTTAATCGATAACTAATCGCAGGTTCAGCGTTACTTCCGTAATCCAATAAGGAAAATGTGATCCTAAGGTTATTCTGAGTATTCGACAAAAACAACAAGTCTTCATCCCTTACTTTTTGATTTTGAATGAATACGGAGTTAAAATAAAATTCAGGGATACTACTTTGAATACTCTTTCGATTCAATGATATAGTCACGATACTATTACCTGATAAGATTAGCAATTCATCCTCAGCACGTATCATATCACTAATATTCATCAAATTGGTATTAAATGAATATGTTTTAGATGTAGAGGAAGTTAAGTCATATTCAAATACTCGATTGGGGCAAATCATGTATAGAGTATTTTGATGTCGCTTAATAAATTTTATTGAGTTTGAAGTAATTCCAATCTCTGTATTAAGCATAGACAACTTCCCCGAACGATAAACAACATTTAGATTCCCTAAATTATCAAGTATAAATAGTTTTTTGTTATAACTGTAAGTTTCATTGGCAAAAAAATTCCCCCCTTCTATCATCAGTAGTTGATAACCGTCTGGTGTGAATTCGACTAAACCAATATTGGAAGTAACTAAAAATCTAGTGGAGTCTATATGAAAATTTATAGATTTAGCTCTAAGGTTGGATTTTAGAGACGATAATCCATTCTTTTTAACGCCAGATTCATATAATTTATCCCAAATAGACGGTTTTTGAAATTCACTACTCGATAAGGGATTTCGAAGTAGTAATACACTACCACTTGTCGACAGTGCAAAATACTTATGATCCAATTTTAAAACACTTTTTGCTGCTATATCCTGATAATATATAGGTTTCAAATTATGTGTTATATGAAGACCTAGGGTTGTTGTGTAAAATAATAAATCTGTTTCTTCATCATATTGAAAATGATTAATCATCGTACTTTCACCTAGATCTAGCAAAATCTTCTTAAAGTTGTACTTTATGTCTAATTCAATAATTTGACCGGAATTTGTTGACACTAAATAGCCGTCTTTTTTGGAGATAATATGTCTAAACGAAAATTTCTCAAAAGTGTAAATTTTATTATTGAAGTCTGTAATCAAATATAAACCGTTATGCAGGCTTGAGAACCAATAATTACCATTCTTATCAATTAAACATTTGCTGATATTACCATCGAGGTTTAGTGTATGATTGGTTAAGATTTTATTCCAATTTTTATCGTAGACGGTGAAACCATTGTTAGTATATAACCAGTACGAGCCATTATAAAATTGAGCATTGACAATCCAACCGTGAGAATCTAATTTTACGCATTTTTGGAATTTTAAATTCTTATCCATAAAATACAGTTCATGGTCATTCCTGTTTTTATAGGTTAGAAAGATTTCATTTCCGTCGGACTTCATAAGATTCACTTTGACCCCCTCCTTCAAAAAGTAATCACAACGAGTAAGATTGAATTTGCTATCTAACTTATAGACAGTGTTTTCACCCAAAAAATAATAAGCATCCTCTAATACCGTAGACGAAATAATATTAAAAGTTGGGACTTTAATCGTTTTGAGTCTAACTAATGTTTTGAGATCGTAAACATCTACCCCATCTTGTTGTACAACGTAGAGGTAATTTTGAACAATACCGAAAGGCACAAATTCTCCGGGGGCATTTTGAGAAAGAGAAAACATTTGTTCATCTTTAACATAATACAAATACCCATCAAAATTTTGATACCAAATCCGACCGTACTTATCCGTTTGGATGGTACTGCCTGGCAAGGATGATTGACTGGGCGAAGTATATGTAATAAATTCAAAACCGTCATAACGTGATAGTCCATGATTAGATGCCATCCAGATAAATCCTTTTGTATCTTGCATCAAATCATATACTGTAGAAGAAGGTAATCCAAGATTTTTACTAATATTTATCGAAAAGGACTTTTGTGCATTTAACAAAAATGCATTATAGAAACATAAAATAAAAAATAGCAATAGTATAGGCCTACTCACTTTAACGATTGATTTGATGTCGTATAAACGAAGATACTTAATATTCTGTTTGTATATTAAAATCGAAAATATTTACCTCTCCAAAGTCATCCACAGTTCGGGTGATGTTACCTTGAGGACCAATTTCAACAAATTTGGTGAGATAAAATAGCTTTGATTGTGGATCAAATGTAAAAGTATGCTCAAGCGTATTAAAAGGTTCGTTAGTACTGGTATGCACCAATGTAAAGCTACCAATATCACTACGAATACCATTATAAGGATCTAAACTAGTTTCATTAAGCCTATTTATCACGGCAATAGAAGAAAGTACATTTAAACTATATTCTTCTTCATTTTCTTTGATACAAATCACTAAACTTCTTCTATTAGATGAATTATATCTTATAATTAAGATTTCATCTGGTTTCCCGTCTTGATTAAAATCTACATCTAAACGATCTTCTATTTCAAAACTCTCTCTTAAGACCTCTTTAAGATTCGAAAATCTGACCCTTTCAGCAGTACTTTTATTAATCGTTGAAAAATCACAATTAGTAAATGAAGACAATAAAATAAGTCCAGTAAATAATCTGGCTAGTACTTTTAGCATTTTTGTTGAATCTTTTTGAGCATCTACTATTCAAATCATAAATAATATGATTTGGTTATTTTAAGCATCCTAAAACTAAGTAATTAATAAATAAATAATTAACAGAATTTAATAAACCTAAGGAATCAGACGTTGATTATTGGATTTGAGTTTATAAACAAAAAAAGCCATTCTAAAAGAATGGCTTTAACCTAACTATATACTACTATTTATGTTTACTCAGCTACGATCGAAATCGGTAACCCAGTGCTTTTATTCTACGTTAAATTAAGTATTATATTTGTAACAGTTAAACAAAAGTACATGTTTTTTTTTGTAGCTCACAAAAATATATAATGAAACAAAAAGGGGCTGAAAACATCCCCTTTTATAAAACTCATTATATTCCTTGCTACTTATCGAACTTTAAAAGTAACACGTCTATTTTTAGCTTGTTTAATATCCTCTTCATCAGAATCTTGAATATCCGCAGAAGTTTCCGAAGTTCCTTGAGGAGAAGAAATCAATCGATTTTCCTCAATTCCATTTTCAGTTAAATAGGCAAACACAACATTAATTCTTTGATTATCCACATTTTGAAATTGCGGGACATTTTCTGCTGCGATTTTTTCTGCCTCATCAGCATATCCTTTTACTTGTAATTTCAATTCAGGATTTGCTTTCATTAAAGATACGATTAAAGCTAAAGCCTCTTCTCCAGCGCTAGACAAATCGGCTTTTCCAAAAGCAAAATACACTTGTTGCAACTCGATTTTCTTTGCCGTCGGCATATCATCCGAAATCTTGATTGCTTTAGAATAAATGATTTTAGAATATCCTTCTGTTGGATCTGCAGAAGAGCACTCACATTTATTATCCTCATCAACTAAAGAGACAACTACATCATCAATATAATAGTAAGCGGCCAAAATTGGTGCAAAAGTTCCATTTGTACCTTTCTTACGTTTTACATTTGTAGTTGCATTATTGTCTTTACGGAAATTTCCGATAGTTATAAATTTCTCTCCACCTTCAGCTACATAGGTATTACATACTTTTTCCCAGTTATAAGAACCAGCAATTACCGGATTACCTTCAGAAAGAACATTAATTTTATCTTCTCCAATAAAACCTTTTCCATCAACGCCGTAAGGTTTCTTTGTTAACATAGCTCCAACATCATTAGATGCATAAGCAGATGCCTCAGCTAACGAAACATTAAAACGTACACAATACTTTTCTCCTTTTTTCAAAGGATTCGAAAGTTTTGTTAAAATATATGAACGTGGAACTTTGTTATTTGCTGAATAAGCAACAATTCCCACATAATTTTCACCTTCACGAGCCACTTCTTCACCATAAATATTAAATGGAGTTGAAATATCTGGCGTCTTTTTGCTGTTGACAAATAAATCAGCCTTAGCTTCAGTGGGAGACTCCCATCCTGTTGCCATTTCAATACTCCCTAATTTTTTAGGTCCCTTTCCTTCAATAGCTTCAAAACTACCGTTGGGAACTAGATTTTCGCCGTCTTGAGCAAATGCACCTGTAGCCAAAAGGCCCATCATTGCGAAAGTGAACGTTTTATTCATACGTTATTTGTTTTGGATGTTATAGTTTTTCACAGTATTAATAAAGGTTTTAACCTTCTCAGCGTCTACATCTGGGTATACACCGTGTCCTAAATTAACAATATGTCGCTTACTAGTGAACGAATCCAACAAATTTGTTGTCATTCTTTCCACTTCTGCGTGTGACGCATATAGTGCACATGGATCTAAATTCCCTTGTAGCGTACGGTTTTCACCTACATATTTTCTAATTGTGGCAACGTCTGTATTCCAATCCAATCCAACGGTATTACAATCAAGATCTGCAATAGCTTCTAAAGACTGATAAGCACCTTTACCAAATAAAGTAATTGGAGCTTCCGTTATCGCTTTTGCAATTCTATCCATGTATTTCACACTAAATTCCATGTATTGTTCATGTGGCAAAATACCTGCCCAAGAATCAAATAACTGAACCATATGTGCACCTGCTTGGATTTGTGCTTTCAAATAGCTAATTGTAACCTTTGTAATACGGTCTAACAACTCATGTGCCAAAGTTGGATTTGTGTACAACATTTTGCGAGCTTCAGAGAATGTTTTTGAACCATGTCCCTCCACCATATAACAAAAGATTGTCCATGGAGCTCCCGCAAAACCAATTGTAGGAACGCGTCCTGCCAACTCTTTATTGGTAATTTTTATAGCTTCCATGACATAACCTAAACGATCATTAACGTCAAAATCCACTTCTGCCAACTTCACTAAATCCGCTTCTGTTTTTACCGTATTTTCAAACCAAGGACCTTTTGCTTCAATCATTTGATATTCGCATCCCATTGCCTCTGGAACCACAAGGATATCTGAAAAGATAATAGCAGCATCAACACCTAAAATATCAACTGGCTGAATGGTTACTTCAGCAGCTCTTTCAGGAGTTTCTACTAATTCCTTGAATCCACTTAAAGAAGCTCTAACGGCTCTGTATTCAGGTAAAATACGTCCAGCTTGACGCATCATCCATACTGGATATCGTTCAATCTGCTCACCACGAGCAGCTCTCAAAATTAAATCATTCTGTAACATCGTAGACAAATATAACAAAACATACGGGATGTTACCAATTGATTGGCTCCAACCCTTTGCTAATTAAAAAAGTATTTGCAGTTGAAAAATGTCTGTTTCCAAACCATTTCCCTTGATTGGCACTTAACGGAGAAGGATGTCCACTTTTAAGAATTAAATGACTTTCATTGGTTATCCATTTTTCTTTTTTGTGCGCATGACCACCCCAGAGAAAAAACACAACAGGTGTCTTTTTTTTATTAACCAACTCTATCACCTTCTTCGTAAAATGCTCCCATCCTTTGCGTTGATGACTGCCCGCTAATCCTTCTTTAACTGTAAGAACATCATTTAATAACAAAACACCCTGATTTGCCCATCTAGTCAAGTCACCGTTATCAGGTGCATCAATACCTTCGTCCGACATAACCTCCTTAAAAACATTTATCAAACTTTTTGCCAATGGATAAACAGATGGGTTCAATGAAAAACACAATCCATTTGCATGTCCCCTTGTTGGATATGGATCCTGCCCTAAAATGACGACCTTTACATCTTCCAGTTTACAGGCATTTAAAGCTGCAAAAATCTGATCATGAGGCGGAAAAATCTGGTTAGGAAACGTGTCGTATTCCTTAAAAACAAAATCAAGGAGTTCTAAAAAATAAGGCTGTTCCATCTCCTCTTTTAATAATACATTCCAATCAGGTGTTAAATTAATTTTCATATTTCAAAAATAATTGATTTGAAATAAAAACAAACCGTGCGAACTACTATTATATTTGTAGTATGAAAATATGGACATTATTTGCTTTAACAGGATTATTAGCTTGGAGCTGTTCCACCAATTCAACGGATGATAAAGCCAAAGGATTAGATGAAATTAAATTCACCTATCAGGATACTAGTAAATCCTTTGATATTCGGTTTAAGGATTATCTAAAAAATGCAATCGGAATTGAAGAAGGTGAAAATTATGGGGTGAAAACCTATGAAGAACACTTAAATGATGACAAGGAAAAAGAAATCATCATTACGGTAAATCGAAAAGAATTTGCGCTGAAGCAAGCGCAGAAAAATAATAGCGTATCGCGTGCATCTTCTGTAGATTATTTTGGAAATTACAACTACATCGTTATTTATAACAGTAAAACCAAGCAATTTTCCAATCCTATAATCATGGGATCTAGTGCTTACAAACCTTTAGAACTCCATTTTGAGAACATCGGTCCTTATCAACATAAGGATATGATTGTGGATTATACAATCGGAGATGCAAAATTCAGAAAGTATTTCTTATTCAGTAATAAAAATGATAAGATTAACTACGCTTTCCATTGGATCGTTTTCCAAGATTGGAATAAAGGAAATACAGATGCTGTTTGTTTTTCATATGAAAAAGGATTGCGTTCAGATTTCAAAGACATCGTTGTGAAGAAAGCAAAGATTGCACCTTTAAAAGAAGGTGAAAACTACAATTTGATTGATGCTAAAATTGAATGCGAAGAAACCGTTATTAAACGTTTCTTTTTCAATCCGGAAGATGGCAAGTATTACACAGCAGATTTATAATTAATGTATATTCAACGCCAAGCCAAAGTACTTACTTTAGGTAATCCAGATTCCAAGCGTTTACTCGTTGTATTGCACGGATATGGACAATTAGCCGATTATTTCATTCGTAAATTCGTTTCTTTAGAAAATGACTTTTTTATCGTAGCTCCAGAAGGCCCTCACCGTTTTTATTTAAATGGTTTTTCAGGTCGTGTGGGCGCATCATGGATGACAAAGGAAAAACGTGATTGGGACATTACTGATAATATGAATTACCTGAATCAGGTGCTTGATAAGTACGGTATCGACAAGGAAATACACATACTAGGATTTTCTCAAGGTGGCGCAACAGCAGCGCGATTTGTTGCACAAACGCAATATCCCATTTTTAATTTCATTTGTTGGGCAAGTGCCTTCCCTGAAGAAATAACCCCTCAAAACAATGACAATTTTAAAAAAAGCCATTTGAATTTTGTTTTAGGCGACGAAGATCCTTTTTTTACAAAGGAAGACGCTCAACTAGCAATTGAAGGATATCAAAATAAAGGATTTACGACTACCTTATTTAAAGGAAAGCATGATATTGAAATGAATACATTGCATACTGTTCTAAATATCCCTACTTTTGGCACGCTTTCTGTTAATACTCAGAAGTAATAAATACGCAATTTAATAAACATGAAATATCTTTTAATTCTTTTATCATTCATAGGCTTTGTAGCTTATGGACAGGACGCTAAGGCTGATGCGATTTTAAAAACTATATCCGATAAAGTAAAAGCAAGCTCTTCTTTTTATATGGAGTTTTCGGCTAATATCAAAAACTCGTCATCTGGCTTAAATGAAAACAACTCAGGAAAAGGTTGGGTGAAAGGAAATAAATATTACGCTACATATGGTGAAGCAATCCGATTATCAAATGGTAAAAAAGTTTGGACTATTTTAAAAGAAGATAAAATGGTTTATATCTCTGATGTAGACGCTTCAGATGGCGCCATGAATCCAAAACAAATATTGACAATGTGGGATTCTGGATTCAAAACAAAATATGAAAAAGAGACTACATTAGGTAGTGAGGCTGTACATATGATTAGCTTATATCCAAAAGATCCAAAAAAAGCAGAATACCATACGATTACCGTTTACGTTTCTAAAAATGGCAATGAGTTGAAAAAAGCAACCATGAAAGGAAAAGACGGTACGATAATGAATTATACGGTTAACAAATTACAATTCAATACACCTGTTGATGACTCGAAATTTGTATTTGATAAATCAAAATTCCCTGGATATCAAATTGTAGAAGATTAATTGTACCAAAAATACAGAAGGCCCTAATGATTTTATATTGTTAGGGCTTTTTTATAAGATATACTCAACACGAAAGCGGTGTAGTTGCAATATATCTAAGCGGCTACATTATACTTTTTAGAACCTTTAGAAGTCCCTCCTATTCTTATCACATCAAAACTATCCGTTCTTTGTTAAAAATACAAGACAAAAAAAAAGACTCTACCTGAGGTAAAGTCTTTGCTTTTAATATCAAATTTTATTTAGTAAGCTAGTAAATCTTTTACTGCTTGATCTAACTTCAATTGTGGTAAAAATTGAGCTTCTAATGAAGGAGTAAATGGTACAGCTGTATCCAACGAAGCTAGGCGCTTCACAGGTGCATCTAAATCTTGAAAACAATGCTCTGCTATTAGCGCAGCTACTTCTCCTCCTAAACCGCCTGTTAGACAATCTTCATGGAAAACCAGTGCCTTACCCGTTTTGCGAACTGCTTTAAAAATTGCCTCTTTATCTAAAGGAAGTAATGTTCTTAAATCTAACAACTCTATGGATAATTCTGGATTTTGGTTCATGTATTCTTGCGCCCATAAAACCCCTAAACCATAGGTTATTATCGTCAAATCATTTCCTTCAGCAACGGTTCTTGCCTTACCAATTTCAACCGTATACGCATTTGTTGACACCTCTCCTTTTAAACTACGGTACAAAAATTTATGTTCAAAGAACATCACCGGATTTGGGTCGTTTATAGCTGCAATCAATAAACCTTTTGCATCCTCTGGCGTAGATGGATACACCACTTTTAAACCCGGAGTATGGGTAAACCAAGCTTCATTTGATTGTGAGTGGAATGGTCCTGCAGCAGTATTTGCTCCTGTAGGCATACGAACGACTACATCCGCATTTTGTCCCCAACGCCAATGCATTTTTGCTAAATTATTGATGATCTGATTAAAACCACACGTCACAAAATCCGCAAATTGCATTTCTACGACAGCTTTCATTCCTGCAATCGATAAACCTAAACCTGCACCAACTATTGCACTTTCGCAAATTGGTGTGTTTCTAACGCGCTCTTTTCCAAATTGATCAACAAATCCTTCGGTTACCTTAAATACACCTCCATACTCAGCGATATCTTGCCCCATGATTACTAAATCAGAATGGTTTTCCATCGACTGCTTTAAACCTTCCTGAATAGCATCAATAAAACGGATTTCCTTTTTATCAGTTGAAGGTTCAATGGGGTTATATTCATAAGGTGCATACATATCTGCCACCTCTGTTTCAACATTGGGTACAATTTTATCTTCGGCATTTGCTTTATCAAAACTAACTTGTATCAATTGCTTTATCTCATTAGTATATTGCTCATCCAATTCATCCGTTAAAACGCCAATCTCTTTCAAAAAGGAATGATAATTATCGATTGGATCATAATCCTTCCATTCCTCTTGTAAACCTTCTGGATAATATTTTGTTCCTGATGCTTCTTCGTGACCACGCATACGGAAAGTCATTAACTCCAAAATAACAGGTTTATTATCCTGCTTCATTTTCTCACGAATTGAACGAACTGCTTCAATGACTGCAAGGACATTATTCCCATCTACTTGAATACCTTCTATACCATATCCAATCGCTTTATCCGTAAATTGCTTACAATTAAATTGTTCTCTTGATGGCGTAGATAATCCCCATTTATTGTTTTCAATAGCGAATATCACTGGTAAATCCCAAACAGAGGCAACATTTAGTGCTTCGTGAAAATCACCTTCTGAGGCTCCACCATCACCTGTAAAAACAAGCGTTGTTTGCTTATTTTCTTTCAGTTTATTTGCTAAAGCGACTCCATCAGCTAAAGCCAACTGTGGTCCAAGATGAGAAATCATCCCTACAACTTTGTGTTCCTGGGTTCCAAAATGAAAAGAACGATCGCGACCTTTCGTAAATCCATTTGCTTTACCTTGAAATTGAGAAAACAAACGTGGTAATTCAATTCCTCGAGTTGTAAAGACTCCTAAATTTCGGTGCATTGGAAAAATATACTCCTCTTGATCCATTGCGTAAGCAGTTCCTACAGAAATTCCTTCTTGTCCCCATCCAGAAAACCATTTAGTGATCTTTCCTTGTCGAAGATAGATGAGCATTTTCTCTTCAATTAATCGAGGTAAGATTAATTTTTTATAAATAGCTAATAATTCTTGATCACTAAACGAGGTACGATCAAATTCAATTTTCCTTTTCTCTAGCTGAACTTGCATAAGTTTTGATTAATAGATTAACAAATCTAATTCAAATTATTTACTTCTAACAGCTTAAAACAGCTATTATTACTTTCCGTTAAATAATCATTGATAAGGAGGATATATTCAAAGAGAATACCTGTCTGTTCAAATAGTACAAATAAGATGTAGTAAAGTCCTGAAAACAAACAACCAAATAGCCATATTTGCGTCTAAGAAATAGATTTCTAATCCTCTACTATATGAGAAATATAATAAAACCTTTAATTGCTTTAATCTTAACACTTACATCAAGTGTGAGTTATAGTCAAATTTGTTTGGGTAATGATACTACGGTTTGTCTAAACCAACCGTTGACTCTAAATGTTTGTGATGCATTGACAAACGTAAATTCTCAAACAGTAGTTCTAGATAACGTTACCAATGTTAGCCTTAGTGATGACGTTTGGAGTGCAGCTATCAACATTGGTTTCACTTTCAATTTTTACGGTGTAAATTACACGCAATGTCTTATTGGATCTAATGGACTTCTAGGTTTTGACATTTCTAGAGCACGTGCTTATTGTGAGTACTCAACTGCAAATAATTTAACATTTCCAAACACTGGATATGCAGGTACAAGAAATACTGCAATGATTGCTTTTTCGGATATCAACCCAGGAGCAGGTGGTCAAGTTTATTACAAGTCAGAAGGAGTTGCACCTAACCGACGATTTTTTGTGGTTTATGACAACGTACCATCCTTTAGCGCAAGTGATTGTAACTTCCTAGTTATAATCCTATTTGAAGGTAGTAACAATATTGAGTACCACATTTCCAACAAAGCTGTTAATGTAACTTGGAACGGTGGACGTGCTACGCAAGGAGTACAAAATAACGCAGGTTCTCAAGGAGTTATTCATCCAGGTCGAAACAACCAACAATGGACAGCTGTAAATGATGCTAAATTGTATACACCAACAGCACCAAACAATACAAACAACTACACGATTTCAAATATTCCTCTTAAAATTATTCGCAGAACAGGTGGAAATGTGAATTTCCAATGGAGGTCAACCACAGGTCAAACTTATGCTTACAACAATGGTCGTATGACTGTGCCAACTAACCAAGTAGGTAGAATAGGATATATATTAACATCAACGGCAACAGGTTGTTCTGCGGTAGCAGCTATAACAAACGATACAACTTGGGTTACCGTTGGTAACTTGACATTAACAACTAGTAACACGACGGATATCTGTCAATCATCACAAGGAACAGCTACAGTTGTCCCAGCTGGAGGAAGTGGGAATTACACTTACAACTGGCCAACACTAGGTCAAACAACACCTACAGCATTAAACGTACCAGCGGGTACACATCAAGTACAAGTACGTGACAACAATGGCTGTACAGGTAATGCAAACATTACTGTACCCAACCAAAACGCAAGCTATGCAGCTACAAGTACATTAATATCTTGTGTTGGTGGAGCTGACGGAACAGCTACGGCAACCATGACACCATTGATAGGAACACCTAATTACCTATGGAGTAATGGTCAAACTACGCAAACTGCCACTGGTCTTTCCGCAGGAACATACACTTGTACCATTTCAACTACCTCAGGATGTTCAGGAACAGTAACGGTAACGGTAACTGAAATACCAGGCTTGAATGCAGTAATTGCTAATTTTACTGATGTAACCTGTAATAGTGGTAATGATGGAAGTATAGAAGTTACAGCAAATGGAGGAACGCAACCATACAATTACTTATGGTCGGGTTCGGACAGCGCAACCTCAAACAATGCTTCTCGTGCTACAGATTTATTTGAAGGTGAGCACACAATTATAGTGAGTGACGCAAATGGATGTAGCTTTAACTTAACACAGCAAATTAATCAACCATCAGAAATCACAATTAGTTATATAACTCCAGAGACACAAATCTGTCCCGAGCACCAAATTGAATTATCAGCAAATGCAAACGGAGGATCTTCAAATTATATATACAATTGGTACTTAAATGGAGTTCAGATTGGAAATACACAAAATATCATTGTTGACCCTTCGGTGACTAACACGAGCTATTGTGTTTCGATTAGTGAAGAGTGTGGTTCTTTTTCTCCAGCAAAAGATACGTGTACAACGATCACATTCCCTACTCCTATTCCACCTCAATTAGCCGCTAATTTCTATGAAAACTGTCAACCTGGAATTCTAGAGTTCACAAATGTTTCACCTAACATCGAAGAACTTGCGTCTACTTATATTGAATTTGGAGATAATAAAAACGGGCTATTTTTAAATGGAGCTGGTGGAACTCACGATTATCCTCGAATTGGATCATATACATTAAGAGTAACAAACACTTCAATTTATGGGTGTGAATACGCAACTGTTTTAGAAAATTTCTTTACCGTGTTACCTCCACCAACTGCACGTTTTAATTTCCAAAACAATCCAACATCCGTATTTGAAACAGTTGTTCCAACATACAATAAATCAACACCAGACGTTGTGAGATGGCAATGGTACGCTCCAGGATCAACTCCAAGTACATCCACATTAGAAAACCCAATCTTCACTTATCCAGAAGGTGACGAAGGTACTTACCCTGTTACGTTAATAGTAGAGTCTTATTTAGGCTGTATGGATACGTTAACACTTGATTTAATAATTGAAGATCAAGTATTACTATTTGCACCGAATGCATTCACACCAAATGGAGATGAATTCAATAACCTTTGGAGAATCTATGTTAAAGGAATTGATATCTACAGTTTCAACATGGTTATCTATAATCGTTGGGGAGAAGCAATATTTGAAAGTAACAATGCAGAAGTTGGTTGGGATGGAACTTACAATGGAAATCTAGTACCCACAGGACAATATAGCTGGAAAGCCGAAGTCAGAAACAAAAACAATGACGGAAAACACATTTTTAATGGAGGCATTAATTTATTGAGATAAAGAAAAGGGAGATTCATTCTCCCTTTTCTTTTTTAACAGTTTTTTGGTATTTTTGCTTTCTTAAACATTTCAAATGAACAAACACCTTCTACTTCCCTTATTAGTATTTACTTTAAGCGGTTGTGATACATTAAATGATGTTGCCGGTAATGTAATCGCAGCAAATAATACAACTTTAAATTCAAATGCACTTACGAATCCAGAAGTCGTAAATGGATTAAAAGAAGCTTTAACAATCGGAATAACAAATTCTGTTGACTTGACTTCTGTTGTAAATGGTTTTTTAAACAATGATGCCATCCGTTTACCGTTCCCGCAAGATGCAATAGCAGTGAAAGAAAAAGCGATAGAATGGGGATTAGATGGTCAAGTTAAAAAATTTGAAGAAACCTTAAATCGAGCGGCAGAACAAGCTGCTAAAGAAGCTTTACCTATTTTTAAAAATGCGATCACTCAAATGACAATCCATGATGGATTTACTATTTTGAAAGGTGGTGATGGTGCAGCTACGGCTTATTTAAAAAAGACAACAGAACAACAATTAAAAGATGCTTTTCGACCGAAAGTTTTAGAAGCGATCCAAACAGTGAAACTAACCGAGTATTGGAACCCAATAGTGACCCGCTACAATCAAGCAGCACCACTTATGGGTTATAATCGTGTCAATGCGGATTTGGATGAATATGTATTAAATCTTGCTACTGAGGGCCTTTTTAAAATGGTTAACGAACAAGAGAATAAAATAAGAAAAGACACTGGAGCCAGAGTTACAGAACTACTCAAGAAAGTCTTTGGTTCATTAGATAAGTAATTTTTAAATCCCACTCAATAGTGGGATTTTTTTTTGCATTTCTTCTATTTTGCAAGCTATTATTTTGGTTAAATTTGTTTTTCTTCAATAAATTAGAGAATCCTATTAATCAACTCAATCTCTCCTTTCATTAAACAGTTATATCTAAAAAGAATATATGACATTTCCAGAATCAGAATTAACCTTAAATGCCAAAGGTGAAGTGTATCACCTAGGATTATTGCCGGAAAATATATCTAATCAAATCATTTTGGTTGGTGATCAGGATCGTGTAGAAAAAATCTCATCCTACTTTGAGTCCATTGAATTTAAACAACAACACAGAGAATTTGTTACTCATACTGGTTATTACAAAGGAAAGCGCTTAAGTGTTATTTCAACAGGAATTGGTACCGATAATATCGACATCGTACTTAACGAGTTAGATGCTTTGGTAAATATCGACTTAAAAACAAGAACTGAAAAACCAACAAAAACGGTTTTGGAAATGATCCGAATCGGTACTTGTGGTATTTTGCAGGGTGATATTGCTATTCATTCTTATATTTTATCCAAATATTCTGTTGGATTAGATAATATTGCTCATTTTTACGACATTCCATTTACTGATTTTGAAAAAGAGAATGTACTTAAAATAGCAAAAGCAATGGCATTGCCCACTGCAATTGCACCTTACATGATCGCATCTGATGAAAATTTGAATGCTAAATTGATGGGACCCAATGTACATGCTGGGATCACAGTAACATCTAGCGGTTTTTACGGACCACAATCGCGGCAATTGACACTGAAAACACATTCAGTAGGATTAGCTGACCGCTTAACGGATTTTGAAGGAATCCCAGAAAAAGTGAATAACTTTGAAATGGAAACCTCCGCTATATTTGCTTTATCACGTGGTATGGGACATCAAGCTTCAGCGATCTGTTTAGGCTTAGCAAATCGTGTCACCAAAGAATTTTCCAAAGATTACACACAACCGATGGAAGAATTGATTCAATATGTTTTGGATCGTATTTGATTAATTGCATCTAAAATTCGCTTTACACGGTTTTCATCTATTGCAAGAAAAGATTCTGTGAAAAGCGAATTTTCATCCACAACTGTTTTTACGGTTCCAGAAAAATGAATTGAATCGGGTTTAACTTCTGCTAATATTTGTCCAACATTTGCAGCGTTGATACCACCTCCGACCATTATTTCTATTTTCCCTCTTGCAAAATCTACCATTTGTTTTAAAACAGGCATCCCTATCATTACATTTCGAGCTAATCCAGATGTCAATATGCGATTAACCCCTGAATCGGCTAACATCTTTATCGATCGTTCCCAATCCCAAACACAATCATCAAATGCTCGGTGAAATGTGACTTCCAGCCCACTGGATTCTTTGATAAACCGTTCCAAAACAACACGGTCTATCGCTCCAAATTGATCCAAAATACCAATGACAATTCCTTTTCCACCTAAGGATTTTACTAACCGGATATCTTTAATCATTATTTCCACTTCCTCCTCCGAATAAGCAAATCCTCCAGGTCTTGGTCGAATCAAAACGTGTGTTTCTAACTCTTGTTCAATAGCAAACATGATTCTACCCGCAGAAGGAGTTATCCCGCCTTGCATAAGATTTTCACATAATTCTATACGATCAAACTTTAATGCTTTAGCCAATTTAATGGATTGCACCGAAGTTGCACATAACTCTATTTTAATGTTTTCCATATTGGAATAATCAAATTAAATCCTTGATTAAGGTAATCAAAAAAATCTCATATTTTTAACTTAACTACTATAATAACCTTTGTATTTTTACATAAAAAGATTGTCATGAAACGTTTAATATTACTGTTTACATTAGGAGTCGCAATTAGTGCATGCTCGCAACCTACAGCAAGTAAAGTGCTGAGCCCACAATTAATTGGCGCAGAACAATTCCAAGAAGAAATCAAAAAAAACAACGTAACAATCATTGATGTACGTACTCCTCAAGAATTTAATGAAGGATATATAAGAGGAGCGATTAACATTGATTATAAATCAGCTACATTTGAAGATGACATCAAAAAATTAGATAAAGAACATCCCATTCTACTCTACTGTTTAGGTGGTGGTAGAAGTGCTGCAGCAGCTGAAATCTTAACCAATAATGGATTTGAAGTTATCGAGTTAGAAGGTGGTATAATGAATTGGAAAAACAATGATTTCCCTTTAGTCGGATATGAAGCTAAAGATGATGAATCGATCAATTACACTGCTCTTATCAACCAAGAAGGGATTGTTGTCATTGATTTTTATGCAGACTGGTGCGCTCCATGCAAAAGAATGAAACCTAGTTTAGAAAAATTAGATAATGAAATAGGTGTAAAAGTGATACGCATTGATGCCGATAAAAATCCAGCACTTTGTAAACAAGAAAACATCACAGCTTTACCGGTTTTAAAATATTATAAAAAAGGTCAATTATTAAAAGTTCAAGAAGGTTTCATTGGAGAGAAAGAACTGTTTGAAACCGTAAATAGTTTAAAGTAAACGAGAAATAATTCACTCAAAAAAAAAGGACTCTTTATTATAAGGAGTCCTTTTTTAATTTTATCATTTTTTTAATTTTCGTTGAATATCAGCTGATAATCCGCTTTATACTTTTCAATGATAATTTTTCTTTTAAACTTTAAAGTCGGAGTCAACTCTCCTGTTTCTACTGAAAATTCATTGGCAAGTATAGCGATTTTCTTGATTTGCTCCCAATTTCCAAATTCTTGATTAATCCTAGAAACTTCTTTTTCAATTTTTGCTTTAACAACAGCTGATCTTAAAAAATCTTCTTTTGATAATTTAGCCTCTTCCAGATTTTTAAACTTGGCCCAATTCAACATTTCTGTATAGGAAGGAACAATAAAAGCCGCTGGAAATTTTTCACCTTCACCAATAACCATTATCTGCTCAATGTACTTGGATTCACCAAATTTATTTTCCATTTGTTGAGGAATAATATACTTTCCTCCCGAAGTTTTAAAAATTTCTTTCTTGCGATCTGTTATTTTAAGATACTTTCCATCTACTAATTCACCAATATCACCAGTATGTAACCATCCATCAACAATTACTTTTGCCGTTTCTTCAGGTTTATTATAATACCCCTTCATCACCATTCCACCGCGAACAAGAATCTCACCATCCTCGGCAAATTTGACTTCTGCATTAATAAGCATCGGACCAACTGTTCCTATTTTTCGACCGCGCTTTAAACAATTCACAGATACACATGGTGAAGTCTCTGTTAATCCATACCCCTCTAATAAAGGGATTCCTGCAGCAAGAAACAAACGTAACAATCTCTCCTGCATAGCTGCAGAGCCTACCGTACATCCTTTAACCTCCCCTCCTAGTGCTTCTACCCACTTATTAAAGACTAGTTTACGAGCAACGGCTAATTGTAAATTATACCAAAGTGATCTGTTTTCAATTTCGTATTTTTCACCTACAGAAATTGCCCAAAAGAAAATTTTCTTCTTCATTTCAGGCAAGGTATTTCCGGTTGCCATGATTTTACCATACACTTTTTCTAATACTCTAGGAACCGCACCAAAAATATGAGGCTTCACCTCCTTGAAGTTTTCACCTAATGTATCTAATGATTCTGCAAAATAAATTGTATTCCCCTTATTTATGTAGATATAATGAAACATTCTTTCATAAGCATGACAAACAGGTAAAAAAGTCAACGCTCGATCATACGCGTCTGTAGGTGTAGCAAAGGAAGTACCTGTTATTTCAGCAATCATATTGTTATGAGTCAACATAACTCCTTTTGGATCGCCTGTTGTACCAGAAGTATAGATTAAAGTTAACAAATCCTCTCCTTTAACCGCATTTTTACGCTTTTCGAGCAGTTGAGGTTCATTTGTCTCCTGATAGTCTAAAATTGATTTCCAATATTTAGCTTCTGGAATTTTATTGAATGTGAAGATTTCTACTAATAAAGGTAATTCATTACGTATAGAATCAATCTTTGAAAACAAATCAATCGATGATACAAAGGCATATTTAATACCCGCATCATTAAAAATATAACGATAATCTCTGGTTGAAATATTAGGATAAACGGCAACCAATACCGCTCCTATTTGTTGAACAGCGATGTCAATGATGTTCCATTCTACACGATTTTCTGTAACAAGACCGATTTTATCACCTTGCTCCACACCCATATTTATAAGTGCTTTAGAAACCTGTGAAGCAAAAGTTAAGAACTCACTTGTATGCATTTTTTCCCAAGAACCATTCTTCTTAGTTGCAAACATCTCTAAATCGGGGTACTTTTCTAATTGAGCATATACTAAATCAAATACTCTTTCAGGTAATTTTTCTGTTTGATTTTCCATATATTTTAATAGCTAACATCTCAAATTTCGGAAAAAAAACGCTCTGTTTTTATTGAATTAGAACATTTTATCACTTACAAATCATAACAAAAACTAAATCAACTCATTTACAATTAATTATGCACGCATATTTATATAAGTAAAGCAAAATATATGCATGCATAATTTCCATAAAAAATCCCGTAATCAGAAAAGATTCGGGATTTGATTTACCTAACCGCGTAATATTGATTAAAAAATAGACTTTTTTGAATTAACTTATTTTTTATAAAAGACGTATAACAAATCTTGTACCAAAAAAAATGGGTTTGAGCCGAGCGCTGAGATTCGGAACTAAAAATAGAATTTTAAAACAACGAAAAAAAACTGATGTAAAGACTACTATAAACAGCTATTCAAGGAGAAAAGAAAGTTCAATCCTTTAAACTTATCAACGAATTAAAACTGTAATAAAAAAAGACAGTAAGCCTTGTTAGTTTTATAAATCAAAATTGAGGTTTCATAAACCACAACAAATAAATCATCACTTAATTGATAATCAAACAATTATGCTTTGTAAATTTATCACAACAAACAACGATGACGGAACCGAAAAGCCAATATAGAGTAGGGAAATAAACTAAAACAAAATTATGAATTGGTACTTAAAAGTGATTAAATCGGCTTTTGATTTTAACTCAAGAGCTAGAAGAAAAGAATATTGGATGTTCTTTTTAATTAACATGATAATTTCAATTATCCTAATGATACTTGAAAATATATCGGGAATGTCAAATCCAGAATCAGGTTTGGGAATTTTAAGTGGTTTATATTCTTTAGTAATGATTATCCCTGGTTTAGCGGTTGCTGTTAGACGTATGCACGATATCGATAAAAGTGGTTGGATGTTATTACTTGGTTTAATTCCTTTCGTCGGGGAATTATCCTATTGATCTTTTTAGCTAAAGATGGAGATAGAGGGACTAATAATTACGGGCCTAACCCAAAAACAATAGTTGAAAATGTAAATATCGTAGGATAAAACAACAATAACTCTCCCCCTATCTAATTTATAGAGGGAGAGTTTAATCTCCTATTGAAAATGAATTGCTTTACAATTCTATTTCACGAATACTTTCCATCTTTTTATACGCTAAGAAGCCTTTGATATCCTCAAAATGCTCTTTTACGCGTTTGTTTCCAAACTCAAATACTTTTTCAGCCAAACCATCCAAGAAATCACGGTCGTGAGAAACCAAGATGATTGTTCCTTCAAAATCCTTCAACGCATCTTTTATGATATCCTTTGTACGCATATCCAAGTGGTTGGTAGGCTCATCCAGAATAAGAAGGTTATATGGCTCAAGCAATAATTTAATCATCGCTAAACGCGTTTTCTCCCCTCCTGAAAGGACTTTTACCTTTTTATTGATATCATCACCAGAGAACATAAATGCTCCCAACAATCCTTTAATTTGTGTACGAATATCCCCTTCAGCAATACGATCAACCGTTTCAAAAATGGTCATATCCTCATCTAATAAAGAAGCCTGGTTTTGAGCGAAGTAACCGATTTTAGCGTTATGTCCAATTTCACATTTCCCTTTGAAATCAATTTCCCCCATAATCGCTTTAATCATGGTTGATTTTCCTTCTCCATTCTTTCCAACCAAAGCCACTTTTTGCCCGCGTTCAATGACCATGTGTGCATTGTCAAATACAATATGATCTCCATAAGCTTTAGTCATTTCCTCCACAACTACTGGATATTGACCAGACCTTGGTGCTGGTGGGAATTTCAATCGTAAAGCAGAAGAATCTACTTCGTCCACTTCGATAATATCTAATTTCTCGAGCATTTTTACACGCGATTGCACTTGGTGAGTTTTCGAGTAGGTTCCTTTAAAACGCTCAATAAACTCCATATTCTCTGCAATCATCTTTTGTTGCTCGTCATATTGTTTTTGTTGCTGTTGACGACGTTCTTTACGCAATTCCAAATAGTCCGAATACTTCGCTTTATAATCGTAAATGCGCCCCATCGTCACCTCTATCGTACGATTCGTAATATTATCGACAAATGCACGGTCGTGAGAGATCACCATCACAGCCTTAGCACCATTTTTCAAGAAGTCTTCCAACCATTGAATCGATTCAATATCCAAGTGGTTTGTCGGCTCATCTAAAAGAATCAAATCCGGTTTACGCAAAAGCATTTTCGCTAATTCGATACGCATACGCCATCCTCCAGAAAACTCAGAAGTCGGACGATCCAGATCATTTTGTGTAAATCCCATTCCTTTTAACACCTTCTCGACCTCTGCCTCGAAGTTGATTTCCTCAATAGAATAATACTTTTCGCTCACCTCAGACACGCGCTCGATCAACTTCATGTACGAATCACTTTCATAATCCGTACGAATGGTCAATTGCTCGTTCAAGTCCTCAATTTCCTTCTTCATTTCGAAGATTTCCTTAAACGCTTTGGCCGCCTCTTCACGCACCGTCGAATCATCTTCTGTCAATAAGTGTTGCGGTAAGTAAGCGATTACAGCATCCTTTGGCGCAGCAATGTTCCCGCTAGATGGTTTACTTAATCCGGCTACAATCTTCATAAGCGTCGACTTCCCGGCACCATTTTTCCCCATCAAGGCGATTTTATCATTTTCATTGATGGCGAAGTTCACTCCACTAAATAAGGTGGTTGAACCAAATTGCACGCCTAAATCAGCAACTGTAATCATAATTATAAATATAAGTGCTGCAAAGATACGTGCTAACTTTTACCTATGGAAGTGTTTTATACCTCATAATTTCCTGCAAGGAAACTAATTTTGAAAAAAAAATTAAAATTAAGATGTCTAATACAATTTAACATATACATTAGACTCAAATTCAACTATTTAAAAAATATTAATCAAATACGATCTGCTTAAGAAACAATTCAAAGGATGAATTTTACTTAATAAAAATTTTTGCCGAAATTTACTAATAATTTTAAAATAGATTAGACATGAATACTACACTCCCCCTTTCTGACAAAAGCTCAAGGAGCATTATTGTTAAATGTGCGGCATTAATCGTATTCCTTTTGTTGTTGAATTTCTTCAACTACTTTTTCCACTTTGTGCTACCATAAAGTGTTGAATGGAATTTTATATTCACGTTTGCCTTTGCGGGTTTAATCAACTTTACGCCCATCAAGCTTACTACAAACATTAAACTTTTAGCAGTAGGTACCTACTTTGTGATTGTATATATTATTCTATTTGCAAGTGGTTCCGATTTCCATGCATTCAAATTGTTTCATATTTGTTTGGGGTTATTCTTGGTTGGAAAAGATAAATCTATCTATCAAAACATAGGAGTAACGATTGCTGTAATTTTACTGAATTTCCTTTTCATAGCTGATAAAGTAGCGAGTTTATAGAGGAGTTGGGCGTTTACCCCAATCTTCAATTGGAGGTCGGGCTTTCCGCGCTACATGGTAGCTAGCTACTATCCCTAACGCGAACTCAAAGTGAAATCGTAATGACTTTCCGTTAAAGTGATTTTATGACGTCCTATTTTTTTAATTGGGTCACTTCATCCTACAAAACATCGCCCTTTCTTCAAAAGAACTCTCCTATTTTACACCTAACCTTAGGTTAAAAGCTAAGAATATGGTATCTATTAAAATATGGAGCTACTTAATGTGTCCATTTTGCTACATTGGAAAAAGTCACTTAACAACAGCAATAAAAGAATTGGGAATAGAGAACGATGTTCAAATTGAATGGAAATCCTTTCAATTTGAACCAACTCTTCCGGAAGAATCTATTTTAATGAAAGATTCCGATTATTTCACAAAACGCAAAGGTTTTGCACCTGACCAAGTTGCTCAAATGCATGAAAATGTTGCACAAATGGGTAAAGCCGCTGGCGTAGAAATGAATTTCGATAAAGTTTATCTGGTAAACAGCACAAAAGCGCACTGTGTTTTGAAATTAGCTAAGGAACGTGGATTGGCCAATGAAGCACAAGAATTATTGTTCAAAGCCTATTTTACCGATGGTAAAGACTTAGGCCATCTCGCTCAGTTAACCAGTGTCGTAAATGAATTAGGAATAACCGAAACGGAAATTGAAGCGGCTTTGAAAGATGAACATATTGTACAAGAAATTCAGCAAGACATTCACGAAGCACAACAAGTGGGGGTACGTGGGGTACCATTCTTTGTATTTCAAGATAAGTATGCTTTATCTGGAGCGCAACCTACTGAGAACTATAAAGAAGTACTAAACAATCTGATCAACAATCATCTTGACTAAACATCAATTAGCATATGACATGTAAGTCATCCTTTGAGGTTGAATATGATCTATCAAAACCGCATAAGTATGATCTATATTATTCCGATACATAGATGAACTAATCGTTATCGGTGTCTTAAAGAGCAACATTTTTAATGTAATTAGACATCTTGAAAAGATAGATTTCTTACTGATATATTTTTGAGGACAATACAGATATACACGGATTTGATCCATATTAAATCTTTTAACTCTCTTTATTGATTTTACGTCTTCCCAAGCAACATGTCCTAAAGATAGATAGGTCGAAGCATCTATAAGTCCGCTTTCAGTAATTTTGAAAGCCACTTCAGATTTCCAATTTTTAGGAGAAATCATCACTGCAATTAAAGAAAGAAAGATGGTCAATCCAATTAAGAAAGCGAAGTTAGCAGGAAAATCCTCAAAGTTATTGATTAAGAGAGAAACTATAATAATTTCTAGAAATACGCAGTTAACGACAATTATGGCTAAAACCAAATATTTAACAGCGTCTTTGTGTATAATAGCATTTATTCTCATACAAATTAATTAGTCGTTAGGTGTAGGTGATTAATGGTCTTTTTATCGAAAAGTTCGATGTCTTTACTAAATATAAAACAAAAAAAAGAGTGTTACTAATGAACACTCCTTTTTTTAAGATTTTTTAAGAAAACAATTAATTCTCTTCAAAACGATCCATAACAGCCTGAGTTACACCAGTAGCAGAGAAACCACCATCATGATATAAATTTTGCATCGTCACATATCTTGTTAAATCCGAGAACATGGCAACACAATAATTAGCACAATCCTCTGCTTTTGCATTACCTAACGGTGAATTCATTTCCGCATAACTGATAAAACCACCAAAGCCTTTAACACCACTACCAGCAGTAGTCATAGTTGGCGATTGTGAAATCGTGTTCACACGTACTTTTTTAGCAACACCATAGTGGTATCCAAAACCACGAGCAATTGACTCTAAATAAGACTTGTTATCCGCCATATCATTGTAATCAGGGAATACACGTTGTGCAGCAATATAAGTTAAAGCAACAACGGAAGACCATTCATTCAATGCGTCCAACTTCATACATGATTGTAATACTTTATGGAAAGAAATAGCGGAAACGTCCATCCCTTTCATTGTATAATCATAATTTTGGTCGGTATAGTGATTTCCTTTACGTACGTTTATTGACATTCCGATAGAATGCAAAATGAAATCTAATTTCCCACCTAAAATATCCATTGATTCTGAAATCAATTTCTCTAAGTCTTCAACGCTTGTAGCGTCAGCTGGAATAACTTTACTTCCTGTTTTATCTGCCAATGAGTTGATTTCACCCATACGCATTGCAACTGGAGCGTTTGTTAATACGAACTCTGCCCCTTCTTCGTGAGCACGTTCTGCTACTTTCCAAGCAATTGAATTCTCATTCAAAGCTCCAAAAATAATTCCTTTTTTTCCTTTTAATAAATTGTTCGCCATAGGTAACATTTTCTAGCAACAAAGTTAAGATAATTGTCATGCTATGTATCAAAATTACGCATCAGTTTTACACAATGAATTGATAATTGAATGGTTTACAGCTCTCCTAACAACTATTCAACGCATAACATCACTTGTCATCTCTGCTTTTAGAGTAATTTTCACTACATTTATTTCCATGAAAAACCCATTTATCAGTTTTTTTTTAGCTACTTTTTTTTATACTATTTCCTTTACTCAAACGAATCTGAATCGCAATGAGCTGTTAGGAGGATTTCTACCCGAACGAACAGAATGGAATCTAATTCATTACGATTACACCATAGATATTGATCCTAAAGAACATTTTATTTCAGGATATAACATCATAACATTCGAATTGAATTCTCCAATCTCTCGGATGCAAATTGACCTTCATGAATTGATAAAAATAGATAGTATTATTCTAGATGACAATAAATTACACTATGAAAGAATCCATGCGGCTGTGTTTGTTGAATTACCTGAAATAAATTCAAAAACTAGACAAAAGCTAACTTTTTACCATCACGGAAACCCGATCAAAGCAATAAATGCTCCTTGGGATGGTGGTTATGTAATGCAATTGGATAAAAATGTTTTCCCTCAAATCGGAATGGCTGTTCAAGGAATTGGTAGCAGTGTTTGGTTACCTTCAAAAGATGGGCAATCGGATGAACCGGAAGAAGGAGTAACTGCAAATATTATCGTTCCGAAACCTCTTGTTGCAGTTAGTAACGGAAGGCTTATTTCGACCATTGATCTTCCAAATGAAAAACAAAAATGGACTTGGGAAGTTAAAAACCCAATCAATTCCTATTGTATCACTTTTAATATTGGCGATTATGTTCCTATCCACGCCAGACATAAAAACCTAGAATTGACGTACTGGGTACTTCGCTCTAATGAAATGATTGCAAAACATCATTTTGCTGTAGTTCCTGAAATGCTTTCCATTTTTGAAAAATATTTTGGTCCGTACCCTTTTCCAGAAGATTCGTATAAAATCGTAGAAGCTCCATTTGCTGGAATGGAACACCAAAGTAACATCGCTTATAGCAATTTTTATAAAAATGGTTATGCTGGAAATGGTAACGAAATTGCTCGTCGATTTGACTTTATTTTAATTCATGAATCGGCCCATGAATGGTTTGGAAATAGTATTACCTCAAGAGATATTTCAGATATGTGGATTCATGAAGCTTTTACAACCTACGCTGAACTCCTATTTGTTGAAGAGAAATGGGGGAAAGATGCAGCTTTAAGATATGTTGACCAAGTACAAGAATATATTTTAAATCAAAAGCCGATTATAGGACACCACAGCTGTAACCATAAAGGTGATACAGATATGTACTATAAAGGTGCGATGATGTTACAAACCTTAAGATCACACGTGCAGAATGATTCCCTTTTCTTTAAAACATTGAAGGATTTCAGTTTAAATTTTAAGAAACAAATCATCGAAACGAAAGACGTGATTCAATTTTTCTCCGACAATTTAAGTCAAAATTTGGAACCTTTTTTCACAAGCTATTTATATCAATCCGAGTTACCTTATTTAGTCATAAATAAACAAAATGAATTGTTTTTCACGAATGTTCAACCAGGTTTTGAATTGAAAATAGAGTTGAATAGAGGACGAAAAACAAAAAAATATTTCATTAATGAAAAACCACAAATAATCAAAAAGGGTTCTAATCCTTTCACTGAAAAACAATTAGATCAATTGATTGATAAGCGAAAATACTTAGTTAAATTAGTAGCCTTAGATGATTGATCCGAAAACTTACCTCTTCCTTGTCCTGAAATTGTAAAATTCTTTCTTATTTTTAGAAGATTGAACTAAATAAAAATATCAGTTGCCCTGTATAACTACAAAGAAATGAAAATTAATTTCGTCTATTTAATATTAATATTCTTGCTATTTACAGCTTGTAAGAACAAAGAATTCAATCCACTTGATAAAGAAATTATTGAACTAAATTGGACGAATAAAAAAGGTTATATTTTAAGAAATGAGGGATTTGACATACTCGAAAAACTAGAGCTAAAAAACATTACAGCAACAGAAAAGCGTTTAGTTTCTAACAAAGATACGATTGGCCGTTACTTGCGTTCTTCCGACAATAAACATTATATATTTTGTATTTGGGACCCGCAAGAACGAAAGGATTCTTCCGCTCATTTCTTAATAGAACTTAAACCATTTGATAAAAACAAATTTGAAGTTATCGCAAAAGAAAGATACGTACATGGCAACACTGTAGATTGTTGGGATAATCTATATAATGGATTGGATATGCATTATGATTATTTTACATTTCAAACATGCCGAGGGAATGCAGGTTATTCGGGAGTAAATCATTATTATTTCACCTATGTAAGACCTCAAAATGATTTAAAATCTATTCCCGACAAATATGCAATTTCTAATAAAAACAAGGCAGAATTACTCGCATCTAAGAAAAAATATCATAGACGAGCTATAACATACAACTACCGATATGAATCCTTTGATTGGAAAAATGCTAAAGAGGCCAAAGAACGAAAATTAGATTCTTTCACAGTCTATTATGAACTTGATGGCACGATTTGGACACCAAACACTACTGAGTTCAATTATAAATTCAAGTAAATATGAAGAAACAGCTGCTACAAGGGTTTATTTGGGGAGTACTTATGTTTTTACTGAATACTTTTTTATTCAACATCAAGGAAATTGGTAATACCAGACCCGTATACTTCCTTTTACAATTTCTCCTATGGATGGCAGCGGGTGTTGTGTTCGGTATAACTACCTACTACATCCAAAAATTTTCAGATAAGAAGCAAAACGCAAAAAAAAATAAATAAATCACAGGAAATTAGCTAATTATATACTAATTTTTCAGAAATTAAACGATTAATTAAACACACCTTACTTATGAAAAAACTATACGCTCTATTTGCTGCGTTGATTTCCTTCTCTGCAGTTCAAGCACAAGATTGCACGGGAAACCGATACAGCCAACCCATATTTTCTAACGTTATTGAACATCTTAACATCAAATATGGTGAGAACTACAAGCAAGATGAAACAACACTTGTAGAACTTTTCATGGATGTTTATCTACCAGATAATGATACAGATACGGATCGTCCTGTCATTTTGATGGCACATGGGGGATCATTTATCGGAGGAACACGAACCGACATTGCGGACGTTTGCCGTAACATGGCAAAATTAGGATACGTTTCGGTTTCGATGAGCTACCGTTTACTCGAAATTGATGCATCTGTTTTAATGAACCCTGGATTAGAATTCCAAAAGGAAGTGGTTCGTTCTATGCATGATATGCGTGCGGCGGTTCGTTATTTGAGAAAAACACATGCGGAAGACAACAACCCTTATGGAATCAATCCAGACATCGTAATCGTTGGAGGTTACTCTGCGGGAGCGATTTTGGCGAACCATGTTGCCTACTTAGATACAGATGCAAAGATTCCAACGGACCTTACAACATACGTAGCTGCGCAAGGAGGATTATCAGGAAATTCTGGTAACTCCGGATTTGCAGATGACGTACAGATGGTTATTTCCCTATGTGGTGCAATCAAGGATACGACAATGATGACGGCTGGTGGAGTTCCTTTCGTGGGAGTACATAACCAAACAGACAATACCGTTCCAAATATTTCAGGCCAACCAAATGTGATGGTAACCATTCCAGTGACTTTATACGGAGATTCTTCTATGTACAAACGTGCTTTGAATGTAAATATCGCAGCAGATTACATGATGGTTCCAACAACAGGACACTGTGACTTCCCCGCTTTGGAAACTTTTGCCTTTGTAACAACATTTACACATGACCAAGTTTGCGTACAAGGATTATCCCTTCAACACTCAGATATGATTACCTACTCTGTTTACCCCAATCCAGCTTACGAAACTGTAGTAGTTGACATCCCATCTAATCAATGGAATAATGAGGTAACGGTATATGACATGATGGGAAAAGTTGTTCACCAACTTAATATCCCGGCAGGACAAAACGTTTCTCAGATCGATATTTCAACTCTTCCACAAGGAGTGTACAACGTAAAGTTATATTCAAACGGTGGAAAAGCAACCACCAAGAGATTTGTGAAAATATAAAATTACACCAACAACATTTAATCCGTTAG
>JAZQRM010000092.1:0-68053 GCA_045629585.1 Taishania sp.
GCCCATCGTAAACTGTATTATACCGGAATAAAAACAGAACACGGATTTCAAGGAGAATGGAAATTCCGTATCGGATTTAGACGAATTAAAAATAAATGGTTTTTTTTCCCTCCAAGTAAAGGGAAATGGGAAGTAACCACCAGAAACAATTAAAAATCATTAGATGCAACCCATTTATTCCATACTCCTCTTTGTCCATGTGCTCTTTGGAATAAGTCTGCACGTACAGGCACAAGAAAAAGAAGATCTGATATTTATTAACTATGGCCAAGACCCCGAATTTCCAGGAGGTCGAAAAGCAATGATGCAATTTTTGAAGGAAAATATCAAATACCCACCCTTAGCATGTATTGATGGGAGAGTCTCTTTACGTTTTGTAATAGACCATGAAGGAAATATAGATCATTCAAGTATACAAGTCTTAAGAGGCATGCCCAATTGCCCTGAATGTGACCAAGAAGCCATCCGATTAGTAAAGCTAATGCCACAATGGAAACCAGCTAAAGAGGGTGGAAAAACCGTGAAATCCGAGTTCCATTTACCCATAAAATTCTAAAACATTTCAGGTAATTAAACGGAAAGCGTTCCAATTCATAATGCTTTTCCCCTTCAAATTCAACGGATTTAATGAAAAAGAAGTTCCCTCTCATTCCGACCTTTATCTTAAATTACAAATTAGAAACCAATCAAGTAAACAATGGAATAAAACACACCCCACACCTACCAACTTAACCACTTAAAAACCTAAACACCTAAAAACTTAACCACTTAAAAACCTAATCGCAATTCGCCTGTCCCCAACACCGTTGGCGGATAATTCGCAATTCGTACATGAATCGCGATTATGATGTACAAATAATCATTAAATTTCAACTCCAAAATGACTCCTAGTCAAAGCCTATTCAAAGCCTACTCAAAGCCTACTCAAAGCCTACTGAAAGCCTACTCAAATCCTACTGAAAAAACACCCCCATTTAAGCTAAAATAAACACAACCTCATCACGAATAATTACCACAAAAAAAGAACAAATAAGTTAAAAAGTGTTATAGTAAAACGTAAAACTGCCCAATCAAAAGCCTTTTACCTTTTCATCAGCTAAATCACCCAACGAACCAATCATTTTTTTTACGTAAATTACAAGTAATGAACCTTTAACAATTGTAAAACAATGAAATACATATTTGTAGGATTAACGCTTCTAATAGCCTTCACATTCGCTTGTAAAAAGGAAAAGTCACAAGGTCAAATAATATCAAAAACACTAGAAATACCTCTTCTACTACATCCTGTAGATAGCTTTCAATCCTCCAATCAATGTGCGCAAAACATACCATTCCCCTCTGATTCCAGTGTCAGCACACTACTAGACATCAACCAAGATGGAACTCCAGATTACCGAATTACCTACACCAATTCGTACAAAGTAATCAGCAGCACCAATCCATGCGCAAACTATAATTCACAAATAGAACTCCAAGGCATAAGTGCACACGATCAAATCATCGTTTCTGAACAAGAGTATTCGCTCGCTTTAAGATATCAAACAGGTGATAAAATCAATAAAAACCAAGCACTAAATAACAAAGCTTACATCTTCAAAAAAATAGCAGACACACCCAATTACCTCGATCTAAATGGAGAAGGATTCATCGGTGTTAAACTAGCCAACGGCTCATTGGGTTGGATACAAACTAAACTCGATTACAACACCTTCACATTAAGTATTCAAGCATTTGCGTACAACACCGATAAAGATAAACCCATTCATGCTGGAACAACAGAATAAAACATTAAACTATCAACCTTATTATTAAAAAAGAAACGAACCCTTTCCTTTAAAACCTATGAAAGTATTCAAACTGTTTTTAGTCCTCCTTTGCTGCGCATTAATCGCTTGTAAAAAAGAAAAGCCAGACATACAAAGTCGTGTTTTAAACCCTTATTACACCTTACACCCCGTAGATAGCTTCGATCTTCATCCTTCTGGCATGTGTCAGGAAGTCATCCCTTTTCCAACAGATTCAACCGCTTCCATAACCTTAGATGTAGACCAAGATGGAAACCCTGACTTTAAATTCACCTACACCAATCAATATCAACTGGTCAGTGAAAATAACCCCTGTGCCAATTACAATTCAGTTGTGAAAGTACAAGGAATTAACCCTCAACAAAAAATTGCAGTAACCAGCCTATCCACAAATACAATCAGCCCACTTCCATACGACGAAAACATAAGCACCCTTGATCTATTCAGCAATGCGGCAACCATCTACCGTGATGACGCTTCCCTAACAACAAATTTTAAGGATTTCAATGGAGATGGATATATCGCCATTCAACTAGCGAATGGGTCACTCGGATGGATCAAACTCCGCTTTGACTACACCTCCTTTACCCTCGAAATTCAAAGTGTTGGCTATAACAAAACAAGTGGATCAGCGCTAAAAGCAGGACAAACCAACTAATTTAAACAAACTTATTTACGCGAATAAACAGTATATCCCCCTTGCCTACTTTCTTTTCCAATTTCAACCGTAGCATCAAACTTTGAACGTGGTAAATTTACTTCCGTAGGATAAGGCTGACGATGGGTAGTGCTAATATCAGGCTTTATCATCGATGCCGTCTTGCTTCCCAAATCTTGATGATCCGTATAGCGTGGATCTGCTATAAAAGGTAATTTAGCCATCTTCTCAATCATCACCGAAGGAAAACCATACTCCACCTCAATTCTTCCCAATAACAAATAACAACCACCTCCCTGAAATGGATACTTAGCTAAACTACTCGCCCAATGAGTCGTGTCAAAATAATTACCTTCTACGTCTATCCATGTTCCAAAATTCATCATTCCGCTATTGGTCGGTACATGCTTAATACTCACCAAATAACCAACCAGCTTTACGGTCTGTTTATGCAAATACACAAAATCCTTTACCAAATGTGTCCCTCTAAATCGAGTCTGTAACAGATCAAAGAAACTGCATTGAACCGGAAACCCCAAAAGCTCTATCTCATCAAAAGCATCTTCAAATGCAGAACGCACTAAAGGAGGTAACTGATATTGCACTGGCGGCGATGAAATCAACTTCGGATGACGATTTTCCTCTTTAAAATTAACCAACAATAATCGAGCTAACAAAATCAACTCATTCTTAGTCTTTCCTGTAAATCGAAATGCACCAACAAAAATAAGTAGTTGTAAACTTTCTAAACCAATAGGAATACGCTCTACAAAATCCTCTAAGGATAAAAAAGGACCATATTTATCTCTTTCTTCAGGAATCAACATTCCCATCTTTTCCGGTAAACTTTGAATGTGCCGAAAACCCAAAATAACCGTCTTCCCTTCAAGTGTAGTAAAATAGGTGCTCTTATTTACACAAGGCGCAATAACCTCCGCCCCCGCCATTCGAGCTTCATGCACGTAAATCTCTGAACGATAAAATCCACCCTCATTAATAATCACAGCAACCATAAACTCAATTGGGAAATGCGCTTTCAAATACAAACTTTGATAACTTTCCACCGCATAAGAAGCCGAATGCGCCTTACAAAACGAATATCCAGCAAAACTCTCTATCTGCCGATAAACCTCTTTTGCCAATTCATCCGGATAACCTTTCAAGCGACAATTGTCAAAATACGTCTGCTTAATCGTATCCAATTCCTTTATCGAACGCGTTTTTCCGCTCATAGCACGACGTAGAATATCAGCCTTTGCTAAATCAATTCCAGCAAAATGATGCGCAATCTTTATCACATCTTCTTGATAAACCATCACTCCATAAGTTTCACGCAAATGTTCTTCAAATACCGGATGAAAATATTCAAATCCCTGCGGATGATTGTGCCGATAGATATACTCTTTCATCATCCCGCTTTGCGCCACCCCAGGACGAATAACTGAAGAAGCCGCCACCAAGGTCAAATAATCCTTACATCGTAAACGCCGTAAAAGACCACGCATCGCCGGACTTTCAATATAAAAGCAACCAATCGTCTTTCCGACTTCTAACCACTGATTAGACTGAGGTTCATTCTTAGTCAAATTGACATTGCAAATATCCACATCAATCCCCTGATTTTCTTTTATCAAACGAACGGCATCATTTATATGTCCAATTCCTCGCTGACTTAAAATATCAAATTTCTCTAACCCAATCGCCTCTGCGTCATGCATATTAATCTGTACCGTTGGATATCCCTTGGGATAAAGTTCAACAACAGAAAAATGGCTAATCGGTTCCTCCGATATCAATACACCACACGAATGCATACTCCTTTGGTTCGGAAAATGATGAAGCATTCCTACATATTGATGAATTTGCTTTACCACCGAATTGAGATCATGCTGATCGGGTTTGGTCTTTGCTAAAACGTCCAGTTCTTCCTTCGGTAGTCCAAACACTTTACCGATTTCCCGAAATTGAGAACGGTACTTAAACTCGACTGTTGTACCACAAAATGCAACATGTTCCCGACCATATTTACTAAAGATATAATCCAAAATAGTATCTCTATCCTTCCAACTCCAATCGATATCAAAATCTGGCGGTGAACTACGATCCGGATTCAAAAAACGCTCAAAATAGAGATTCAACTCAATTGGACAAATATCTGTAATTCCCAAACAAAAACTCACAATACTATTGGCGCCACTTCCTCTCCCAACGTGAATAAACCCTTGGCTTTTACTATATCGAATGATATCCCACGTAATCAAAAAATAACCACAAAACCCTAAATCATCTATGACTCTTAATTCTTTCTCAATTCTTCTTACGGCTTCTTCTTGCTGCGCTTCATTTGGATAACGTACTGGAAGTCCTTCGTAAGCTAAATGAGTCAATAATGCTAAATCCGTCTGCTTATTTTTGGTAAAATTCCGTTTATTCCTTAAAACCTTAAAGTCAAAGTCAAACGAGCATTCCTCCATCAATTGTTCCGTTTTTCGAAGTAATAATGGATGATCTTTAAATAAATGACGTAATTCTTTCAAAGGAAGCAATACATCTGAAGGAGCACCACACTCGTCAGCGGGCAATTTAGTACCCAAGACATTTTTGTCCACCGCTCTTAAAATCCGATGTAAATTATAATCTTGTTTATTCTCAAAAGTGACCGTATGCAAAGCAATCATTTGGGTTAAATAAGACCTATTTTTTAAAGAAATTAGCTGAGATAATTCATCTGCGCGAACACCTATAAACTCATCGGTTTTCAATTCCTTCGGATGATGATTTAACGGATAAACAACCAATACATCTGTAAAATCTGGAGCAAAATCGGGTAATTCCTCTTGAGTTAGATTATGATTGGACAAGAAAGTACACAACTCTCCAAACCCCTCTACATTTTTTGCAATCCCAATATATTTTAAGACATTATCGACCCGAAACTCAATCCCAACGACAGGTTTAATCCCTTCGGATCTACACAATTTGGTAAACGCATAAACTCCAGCGCTGGAATTAATATCCGTCAGACAAAGAGCTGAAAATCCGATTTGTTTTGCCTCTGTAACCAATCGCTCCACAGACAAAGTTCCGTAGCGTAAACTATGGTAAGAATGACAATTCAATAACATGAGATAAACAGATTACAAAGTGACACTACGTTTAATTGCATCTTCTCCAAAACGATTCTTAATCTTATCAAGGGCTTGGTATAAACGAATTTGTTCAGAAGTATCCTCAAAAAGATTAATCTGATAATTCCCTCTAACTAACCCGGTGAAACTAATACCAACCAAACGAATCCGCATACGACGCGTGTACAACCTGTCAAACAACTCTTTAACCGTATCGATAAGCAATTGATCATTAGAGGTGTAATACACTTTATGTTGTTTACTTTCGGTATCAAAATTATTGTAGCGTATTTTCACCACAACACACGAAGTCAACCAATTCTCTTTTCTCAATTGATAGCCCAATCGCTCCACCATCGCAGTTAAAATTGCTTTAATTTGATAAATATCAATTGTATCTTGTTCAAATGTCCGTTCGGTCGATAAACTTTTTCGTTCTGAATAAGGTTCTACAGGTGTAAAATCTATCCCATTAGCTTTTTTCCATAATTCACCTCCTTTTTTACCCATCAGATTCTGTACATATTCCAAAGGCATTTGGGCCAGCGTCTCAATCTTACGTACTCCAATTCTAGAAAGTAAGGTAAAGGCTGCGGTTCCTAATTGTGGAATTTTTCGAATAGACAACGGATTTAAAAAAGGCTTCACTTGTTCCCGTTCTATCTGAATCTTCCCAACGGGTTTTCCTTCTCCTGTCGCTATTTTCGAAACGGTTTTATTAATCGATAAGCCAAAGCTGATTGGCAGTCCAGTTTCTTTGGTAATACGTTGGGTTAATTCTTGCGTCCATTGATAGTTACCAAAAAAGCGATCCATCCCTGTTATATCCAAATAGAACTCATCAATACTCGCCTTTTCCATTACAGGAGCTTGTTCTGAAATAATCTGAGTTACCAATTTAGATTGACTGGAATATAACTCCATATCCCCTTTAATGATTTTTGCTTGTGGACAAAGTCGCATCGCCATCTTTATAGGCATCGCGCTACGCACCCCAAATACACGTGCCTCATAGGAACATGAAGAAACGACTCCACGATCAGAACTTCCGCCGATTATAAGTGGAATTCCATTTAAACTGGAATTTACCAATCGTTCACAGGACACAAAAAATGTATCCAAATCCATATGTACCACCGTTCGTTCCATATCCACAAAAAAAGCTGCTGATTATTTTTCAACAAAGGTAGATTTGTTTGATTAGATTTTAATAACTTTGTTGATTGTAATCTAATCAACATGTCAAGATTGTCTGAAAATATGAAATTAATACGTTTGCGTGCTGAGCTGTCACAAAGTCAACTCGCCAAGGAATTATGCGTATCTCGTAATCAAATCAACAATTATGAGAATGCAATATCCCTCCCTTCTGTTGAATGGTTATCAAAATTTTGCATCTATTTTAATGTGAGCATGGATGAAATTGTTGGTTTACACCAAAAAACTGATTTATAAATGTAGATTGGAAATTAGAATACCAATAGAACAAAATGAGAAGAATGGATTTACGTTCAGAAAAGTTGGCTATATTAAGAAGATTTAAAATGCATGAGGGATAGCAGCGGCATCCTCTCCCCAACTTCACTTGGGGAGAGATAAAGCGAATAGCCCGACCTAAAGTTCCGCAGGAACGACAGGACATGCCCTAAAAAAAGCCCCTTTCGGAGCTCTTTCTATTGTAATATTATTTTTATGGTTTTCTGACGACCTTCTAATTCACAACTGATCAAATAATATCCTTTATCAAGAGAAGTAAGATCCAAGCGTAAGGGAGAGTCCAACTGTAAAACCAAGCGTCCTTCTAAATCAAAAACATTTGCTTTATCTAACTTATGATTGGTTTTGAATTCAACAATTCCGTTTGAAGGATTTGGAAATAATTCAAAATCTAAATCTTCTACTACACTTGTTGCAGCATAAGGATACGTTAATTTGAAGATACGCCCATTATTACGTCCCGCAACGTATAATTCACCTTGATAATCTTCTCCAAACGTTGCAAAACCACCGCTAAACCCCGTATTGATTTGTACATCATACGTTTCTGTATTTAATGCATAAATCGCATTTGAACAATAGTCAGAAAAGAAATAAGTTCCATTTATACTTGGGGAAGCTACGCCTCTATACACATATCCACCCGTTATTGAACAAGCTGTAACTGAGTTTGCATAAACATGTACTGGTGAAATAAACGAGGCGTTGGGTTGACAGCCATTCATATTATATTCTACATCCCCTTCATAACATCTCCATCCAAAGTTACTACCTCCAATAGTTGCATCCCAACGATTCACTTCTTCCCACGCATTTTGCCCGACATCCGCAATCCAGATGTCATTAGTCGAATAATCAAAGGAAAACTTCCACGGATTACGTAACCCGATATAATAGATCTCAGGTTCAATTCCAGCTTCATCTAAAAATGGATTATCATCTGGTATACTATAAGGTAATTGATCGACATTTACACGCAACATTTTACCCAAAAGAGAGCCGCTATTTTGTGCATAATTATTAGGATCTCCACCACTTCCTCCGTCTCCCATTCCAATATACAGCATACCATCTAGTCCAAATCGGATGCATCCACCATTATGATTATTGTAGGGTTGAGCGATGGTCATCACAATTTCGCCTTGTGTAACGGCAATGTTTGGGTCGGAAGTACTGACTTGATAACGGGCTATAACCGTATTTCCATCAGAATCAATATAATTCAAGAAGAAATAACCATTTGAAGTATAATTTGGATGAAAAGCCATACCCAACAAGCCTCTTTCTCCACTATTTGTTACCAAAGAAGAAATCGACAAAAATGGATCGGCCAAAATCGTTCCATCGGATTGTAGTATACGAATTAATCCATTTTGTTGCGCTACAAACAACCGACTATCCCCACAATTAACAATCTCTACAGGCTGACTAAAACCGGTAGCAAATGGAGATAACACCACTGTTTGTCCTAAAAGGAAATAGGAGCCACAGAAGAAAAACAAGCAATATAATAGTCTCATAAGTAACTGATTAGTTGAATAATATACAAATAAAAAACTAAAAAAGCGTATAAAAATCTGATTTAATGACTTTTATACGCTTAAAAAAAATTACTTATTGAAAGGAAAATGCTGATCAATGTCCCAAATCAGGCATTTCCATATCGTCTGGAATATTGTCTCCTTCCCATTTATCTACAGCTGCAATTGCCAATGAATTACCTAATACATTGGTCATACTACGTGCCATATCACAAAAGTGGTCAATTGGTAAAATCAATAAAATACCTTCTGGTGGAATTCCAAACATGGAACAAGTTGCCACAACAACAATTAATGATGCTCGTGGAACACCTGCAACACCTTTACTGGTTAGTAGCAAAACCAATAACATGGTCAATTGTTGCTCTAAAGGCATATCAATACCATAAACCTGTGCAATAAATATAGATGCAAAAGTCATGTACATCATTGATCCATCCAAGTTGAAAGAATAACCAAGTGGTAAAGTAAAAGAAACAATCTTCTTATTACATCCAAAATCTTCAAGTTCTTGAACTAATTTAGGGAAAACAGCTTCACTAGATGTTGTTGAAAATGCAATTAATAAAGGACTTTGAATACGTTTTAAAAGCTCTTTCATACGAGCGGAACCTAAAATAAAGAATCCAACTGCGATTAACAAGGAACATAGCACTGCTATCCCGATTACAAACGCTAGTAAATATTTAGCATAAACTCCAAAAATCTGGAATCCATATTTAGCGACAGCACTGGCAACAGATCCTAAAACACCAAGTGGAGCAAACCACATGATATATCCCACCATTTTAAGTACAACATGTGCTATCGTATCAAACAATTTAATTACAGGCTCACCAGTCTTACCCATCGTGGAAAGTGCAATCCCAAAGAAAATAGAGAAAACTACGATCTGCAAAATTTCATTCGTTGAAAAAGCCTCAAAAACAGATTTTGGAATCATGTGCTTCACAAAGTGTTCCAATGAGAAACTAGAAGTATTATTCATTAAATCAGCCGCAGCAGATGCATCGGCAGCAATTCCAATATCAACACCTACACCTGGTTTTAACCAATTGACCAAAACCATTCCAATTAAAAGTGAGATTATAGAGGCAGAAAAAAACCAAATCAAAGCTTTACCTCCCACGCGTCCTACCAACTTTATATCCCCCATCTTGGCAATTCCAACTACTAAGGTGGTAAAAACCAAAGGCGCAATAATCATCTGTACCAAACGAATAAATATTGTTCCTAATAAACTAATATTAGTTGCAAAACTACCTGCTGAATCGGGATATTGATAATAGATAAAACCACCTAACAAAACTCCTATAATAAGAGCAAAAATTATGGCAAAGAAGAGTTTATTATTTTTCATAAAGTTCAAATCTGAAGTGTGAAATTAACTATAATTTAGTGTTAATTTTGATTTTTTTGATTAATCAGTTCTAAAAAAAAATACTTTTGCGGTGAATAAATCAATTTACAAATGCGTTATATCATTGTCTTAATCGCTATTATTGTTTCCTTCGGAACTTATTCTCAAGAGAAACCAAACAAATCAAGAATTGGACTGGCGGGTTCTGCTTATTTAAACATGGATAAAATCTATAAGTCAAATAGCCAATATTTTGAATTAAACTATGACTATCAAATCAACGATCGTGTAAGAATTGGGGTTGGACTAGACTACAATTTAACGAATCGTAACTTAGATGGTGCCATCATAGGTATGGATTCAACCATGAATATTGAAATCAACCGTTCTGGAGTTGGAGCTCAAGTTTATTTTGACTACTTCATCATTACAAAATCAAAATGGGATTTGTATGCGCGTATTGGTTTAGGTGTAAATGTACCTTTAAACCAAGTAACAACAGAAACCTATTTCTACCAAGAAAGACAAACACAAGAAATTGAATTCAATACGGAATTAGATACTTGGAAAAATCCGGTTCGTTATACATTAGGAATTGGTGGTGAATATAAAATCAAAGATTACTTAGCGATAGGATTGGAAGTTAATTACCGTTCCTTTGGACTAGGAATTAATACAACAAATGGATTTGGAGCGAAATTAGGAGTAAGCTATAAATTCTAATAAAACGATAATAAAATAAAAAGGGAGGCAAATGTCTCCCTTTTTATTTGCAGTATAATCGCTATTATTTCTTAACGTATTGTGTCAAAATTACAATCGATTGACCGTTTATTTTACCTTCAATTTGTTCCACATTATCATGTACTAATCGAATATTACGAACAGCTGTTCCTCGTTTAGCAGTAAAAGTAGCTCCTTTAACATCCAAATCTTTAATCAAGACAACTGAATCACCACTCTCTAAAATAGCACCATTCGAATCACGATGTTTTGGCGCATCTTCATCAACTATACCACTATTTGCCCAAGCTAACGCTTCTTCCTCCAAATACATCATATCCAAAAGGTCATTTGGCCACCCTTCTGCCTTTAACTGATATAACAGACGATATGCGACAACTTTTACAGCATCATTTTCATTCCATATAGCATCATTTAAACAACGCCAGTGATTTATATTGTCTTTAGGAGAGTCAATCGAAGATTGGCAAGTTGTACAAATATGTACACACTCATCCGTATATTGACCTAATTTAGGAGCAACTACATATACATAAGAACCTGGATTAACTGCGCATAACTCACAATTCCCACCACTTCTAACTGATAATTCTTTCTCTACACTCATTTTATTTCCCTTTTTACAAAGGTAACCATATTTTATACCTTATACAATCCATTTCTAATAGCAAACACGACAATGCCAGCTGTATTTTTTGTGAAGGTTTTCTTTCCAATATTCTTTCGATGTACTTCAACTGTCCTAATACTAATATCCAACTCCAATGCTATTTCTTTATTCGTAAAACCATCACAAACCATACGAATAATTTCTAATTCACGACCTGTTAATTGCTTCAAAACGCCACGAGGTATCACATCATTTTGAGTTAAAATAGAATGCACCATCTTTTTAGTTGTGGCATCAGGAAAGAAAAATCCCTTTTCGGCACAAGCAGAAATCCCTGAAACCATCTCATTCCCTGAAAAACCTTCAAAAAGCAATCCTTTCACCCCATACTGAAGATATAACTGATCCAAATTTGGATTTATTCCATACACAAAAACAGGAACTGCGGATAGATTGCAGTCTACCTCCATCTTTTTAATGATCGCGGTCAAAAAATCGGTTTCAAAACTACCATCCATTAACAAAAGATCAAATGAATCATTAGTAATCGAGGTGATCCGATCGGAAGAAATATCAAACTTTGTTGCGGAAATAGCTCTTTCTCCTTCAATATGCTTCTGGTCGATAAGAGTTATAATATCTTCTTGGTTCTCTATAACCGCGACTTTAAATAAATCCATAAATTAAAATAGTTATTAATACAAAGGAACCTTAACTACAACGCTAGTACCGGAATCTTGCTTCTCAAAATAAACCTTCGCATTGATTATAGACATACGCGCTTGAATAGAATCCAATGCATAGCGATCCAGGACACTATATTTTGTCGGATAAACAGAAAGATTTAAAACAGATTTATCATGAGAAAAAAAGATCAATACATCTGATTCATCCGCTTCCAAACGAACATATAGAGCAGCAGGAGAGTCACATTTACACATACTAATCGCTAACTCAACACAAATATGATACAAATTCAAAATCTGATTTTTGGAAAGAAACCGACTGTCCGTATAAGTAGATGAAAAATGAATAGTCGAGTTTTCTAGACTCTTAAAATGATTGTGTAAAGCATTTGACAAGCCATACTGAAGCTTCTTTTGGGGTGCTAAACTATTTGAAGTGGCACGCAAGTTCATAACAACCGAGTCAACAAATTGTTGACAATAGTCCAAATCTTCAATTCTTAGCCTATTCGCTAAAAAATCCTTTTTGTACCTTCCTATGTTTAGTTGTAAAGTAACCAATAGTGGATCAATTTCATCCTGAATGGATGTAGCAAATTTTTCACGTTCCATTTCCAGCGTCTCATTAATCGCTTGTAAATTTTGAACTTGCAATTCTTTTAAATCTAAACTCTTTTGAATGAAAGCCTCTTTTTCCAATAATTTAGCTTTACTCGCCAAATAGAAATAAATCGAAATTGCAAGAATGACTAAAACAACTATCAAAATAAGAATCAAAAGTAATTCGTCATTTTTTTCCATTTATATAAAATGATTTAAAAGTAAAATTGATGATAATGGACCTAAATAAAAAATGAAAATAAAAAAAAGCTTGGAGTTACCCAAGCTTTCATCTTATTTCTTTATTAGTAGACAAGTTGCGTATGCCTTTATGGCTCTTCTTTCTCCAAACGAATCTACTTTTTCATGCGTTGTTGCTTTTATGGAAATTTGATCAACCTGCGCTTCTACCAATTCAGCAATTCGGGCTTGCATCATGGGGATATGCGGATTTAACTTAGGCTTCTCTGCAATAATTGTACAATCCATATTTCCCAATTCAAAACCTTTCTCCTTAATTAAAAGAAACGTGTCTCTCATTAACAGTGTACTGTCAATTCCCTTATATTTTGGATCTGTATCTGGAAAATGAAAACCGATATCCCTTAAATTCAAAGCCCCTAACATGGCGTCACAAATCGCATGTAATAACACATCTGCATCTGAGTGGCCTAGTGCTCCAAGATCAGATTCAATTTCGACACCTCCTAATATCAGTTTACGCTCTGGCACCAACTGATGCACATCTACACCAAATCCAATACGTATATCTTTCATTATTATTCAGGTTTTGCATCACCACCTTCTGCAGCAGCAACTTTTTTATCTCCAAATGTTAAGTAAAGAGTAAAACGTACCGTATTCGCTAAAGGAGAACGTCTTCCTCCGATAGCTGCTAAGTAGGAAATATCTAATCCAAATTTATTATATTTAAGACCTGCTCCAAAAGTTAAAAATTGACGATTCCCTTTATTACGAGCTTCCCCGAAATATCCAGCACGTAGCGCGATCAAATTATTATACCAATACTCTAAACCTAAAGCTAGGTTAATCTCTGTCATTTCCTCTTTGAACTTCGATCCCTTCTCAATTTCAAATGTTCCATCTGCCTTTTGCACATAGTTTCCACTTTCATCTTTTACAGGAGTACCTGGCGCATCATAGAATGACTGAATCATTCCTTTGATAACACCAACGTCATTTGAATGTCCAGAAATCAGAGTCCTCTGATCGTTAATGTTTGCATAGATTGCAGGAGTAGGGACAAGTAATTTTTGAATCTCGACAGCAAACAATAAGGTGTTATATTTATCAAAACGTGCACGATAAGATGTCGCTATCTTCAAATTCATCGGAATAAAGTCACGAGCTAAAGTAGCACTTGCATAACTAACTTTATTACCAATATTGTTTAATGTTGCAGCAAAAGTATAGTCACCTCTTAACTTACCGATCTTCGCTTGATCATTAAAATAGGTAAATGACACATCCGCAGCTCCTGCTATAGCTGCCTTTGAATCAACACCTTCGATTACCATTCCGCCTGTTAAGTTCGAATGTGCAAATTTACCATTCACTCCTAAACTTACTTTTTCTCCTAAACGAAAAGCATAAGAACCTGTGATTTCAAATTCACTTGGCTTATCGGTACGTATAAAAGTTGCATCACTCGTATTGTAGGTAATTTCACCTAAATTAAAGTAACGTAAGGCCCCACCTACAACATGTCGTTTACCAATTTTGGAATAACCTGAAACATAGGATAAGTGCATATCATTCGTAAGATTTCTTAACCAAGGTGTATAAGATACCGAAATACCTGATTTTTCTTCTGCAAAGATTAAACTAGAAGTGTTCCAATAAATTGAAGTTGCATTCCCCCTCAATGATGTCCCTGCATCTCCCATTGCTCCAGCTCTTGAATCAGGCGTTATAGCCATAAAAGGTAACGCTGTTGTAATAGTATTCAACCCCAAGCGCCCGTCAATATTATTCTGATTTACACCACCACCAGTTTGAGCATTCGCATTAATTGAAAATAACGCACCAGTTGCAAGTAAACTTAAAATCTTGTTTTTCATTCTTCTATTAATCAATATAACTTCAAATATACGTAATTGTAGCACCTTTATTGTATGGTAACTTATAATAAAACTAGTTTTTCCAATTTTTCAGTAGTCTCTCCATCGGGTGTTCTAACTTTTAAACGATATACATAAACACCTCTAGCTAACCGATCTCCAAAGTCATCTGTTCCGTCCCATGTAATCCCTTCGGAACGATACCCAACGGTGTAAGTCGGTGAAAGTATTGTTTTAACCAACTTTCCTGATACAGTGAAAATTTGAATCATAGCCTCTAATTCTACACAACATTGATTGTGTTCAAAGAAAAACTCCGTATGTGTCGTAAATGGATTGGGATAATTTAACACATGTTTCAAAGCCAAATTTTGTTGTTCTTCCACTAAAAACTCAAGTGTCTCCTCTGTGGAGTTGTTATTCACATCCCAAACTTTTAATGCCAAAGTATGCCTACCGGGTTTTAAATCGGTTAGTTGAAAACGTATCTCCCCATTTTTATAGGAATCGATGTTGTTTTTATAATATTCATTCAAAACGATTGGCTTGTCAACGGCACCATCTAAAACAAGCGTAATGTCGTGTCCAATTCCGTTACCAACCGTATTTATACCACTCTCATCACGTACTTTAGCGATAAGATAAGGAGTTTCATTAGTCAAACCTCCGTTTACAAAGTTTTCATTATTCAGGTATAAATTAATCAACGGTCCTACTTGATCATTTAATCCGTTAGGATTTATCCCACCGACATAAACTCGCTGTTCCTGCCCTAAAGCATCCGTCTGGGTACCATTAACATATAAACTAAACTTACCAAAACCATAGGAATAATCAATGTCCTTAGGAACGATAAATTCAAACTTAAAATCCCCATTTGTAACGGTTGATTGCCCTCTATAAATCACGTTCTTTTGCTCCTCATAAGGAAGAACATTAGCAACTTTCACCGTTCCAGGACCTGGTTTTTGTCCTAATGTCTGTACTTGTTTAACTTTATCATAAAGAGAGGTAGTTGCAACTCCATTGAAACCTGATAAACGATTACCATAAAAATCTTCAACATGCGCACTAACATACACCTTACTTAGGGCCGTCAATGTATCAACTTGAATATTTACCGCTTTTCCATTTATAGAATCAATCACCACTTTATACTCAGGCATAGCTAAGCGTAACGCAGGATCACCAACCAAAATAAATGCAGACCGACTAGTAGAACCACCACTTCCCATTCTCTGTTTGGTTTTTAACAACACCTCCCCCAATGTCAATGGTTTCATTCCTGAATTACGTTGGAACATCTCTCTAAACAAACTATTAACAACCGTTGAATTGAGAGAATAGGAAACGGTTCTTGTTGTCGTTAACAAGCCTATCGCTCCGCCCAGAGCATTCAAGCTCATCCATTCACCTGCAGAAATAGCCAGCGGATCATCGTAGCGAGTAAATTCACAAGTGGAAGAAATAAATAATGGTAAACGATCAATATTTCGCAGGGCCTGAATCTCCGAATAATTAATTATCGTTGCATCTGAAAGTTTTTCAACTCCACCATGTCCTACGTAATTAATCACTAAACTACCAGTATTAAAACTCTGCATTAAGTCAACATTTAACTGAGGAAAACGCTCCCCACCCACTGTCGCGACAACTTGATAAGCATCCAGGTACAATTTCTTGACATTTAAATCGGGATGATTTGCTTTTAGAACTTCATAGGCTGGCTCTAAATCCGTTAAAATAAAATAGTCTTCAAAATCACCTACATTAGTAACTTTTGTTCGCCAATCTCCAAAAGTAGAAGTCGAAACTCCGTCTACACAGTTAATATTATTTTGCGTAAAAAACTGTGAACCATTTTTCATATAATGCTCAATTTTATTCACTTGATCACGCATGGTATTCAAATCAGAACCTAAAATCCTACCTATAGCCACATCAACAATATCAATACTCGTAAACCCCTCATTATCATCTAATATAGCAAAATAGTCGTCGGTTCCAATATTGGCTTGTGTAGATTCTGCATAGGAAGGTCCAAGTATTTCATACGTTGGAACACAATTTTTTTTAACTCCAGTCACGCGACCTTTTGGATCAAAAGATCCATCCCCAAACATACAAACATACTTGAGTTTTGCTCCTGTTGAATTTTGTGAACGATCATAAAACATCTTTATAAAATGACGGATTGCAGCATAATCTTGCGCACCAGAACTAAACTCATTATAAATCAACTTAACATCTACAACTTGTACTGTATAACCGTAAAAAGAACGATGCAATTCTGCCAAACGATTAGCTTGAGGCATTAATTCCGCATTAGTCAAAATCAAATAGTCCATTACTGGTAGTCCGTGTAAATTTTGGTTACCAACAACTTCAACAAAAGAAGGAATTGGAAATGAGAACCCATTACTCCCTGCAAACTCTTTTAAAACACTGGTTTCCACAACAAAAGTATGCCCACCTCCATTTGGCTGGATAGGAATAATTGTTGGCTGCTGTCGATTTGTAACATCCCACACAAAACCATTGTTGCCAAGTCCCGAAATAGAAAATTCAGTAACATTACCCGAACCAACTGTTGCGACATCACGAAAAAGAACACTCCCATTAGAAGCAACAATATAACGACGAGACTGCAATTCGATTTTATCCAAACGTCCAGTTATAGACGCTGCAATTCGATTAAAAGTAATTCCCAATATAACAGAACCACTATTTGCAAAATTAATTATGGTATCCTTTCTTCCAAAAGCATCAGAACCACCACTTGGCAATGCGGTCGAACCAACAAAACCATTATTAATACGATACTCAACGGAACCAAACGACCCCCCAGGACTATCGGAGCCCATTATTACACGCAATTTAGAAGGAGCAGAAACCACAGGATTAGGAAAAGTGAAATTGTAATTTCTAGAAAGTTCTACATCAAACAAATCTCCATACCAACGCTGTCCACATTCTTTATAATTATAAATATCGGATTCCACAACAGCATAATAATTATATGAATTGGTTGTATGCGTAATCCCTGAAGAAACAGTTGGGGCTTGCGAAATACGATTCTGAGGAGTAGCACCGTTTATATGTATAAAATAAGTAGACACATCAGAATAAATATTTCGTTCATTCACGAAATTCAACCCGTCATAATCCCAACGATTAGGTCCTTTTGCATAAAATAAAATATAGTCGGAATCATCGAAACTATTATCACCACCATCAACAACTTGAATGGCAACTTTAGCCAAATCATCCGTTCGTTTAGGAGAAGAGTTCAAGTCTGGAATACGTCCATCACCGTTTCCGTACACATGAATATGATTAGAATTAAGACTTGTTGTATTTACACCAATACTTCTCAAAAAAGATTTATCTATCTTATAAATACCATCGGAAGTAACTGCAATTTTATACCACTGTCCTGAACTTAAAACGGAATTCGTTACATAACTCTTGTTATATGTTTGACTAGAAACAATCGATTGACGTGAATAATTCAATTCCGTAATTCGATGAACACTACCATTAACTTTTATGAAAGGCATGAAAACTAAATTAAAAAATCGTTTACCATAACCATTTGTTGTTTTACTTTCTAAGTATACGCTTTCAGTAACTTTAATTTGGAATCTATTTAAATAATCAATTTCCTCTTGCAAAGCAGGAGTCGTATTATAACTGCCAATTATCGCTTGCCAGTTAATATTTGACTTTACTTCTTCTTGGTGATAGCGTAATAGCTTCCCATCAGCAAAAGTACTGCTATCAAAATCAGGAGTTTTATAAACAGCACCTTGAATAACCTCCGAAGACGGTACCTTCCAATTAACACGAATTTTAAATACTTCCTGACCTGCAACATTTAATAAATTAAAAAAAGCAAGACTGAATAAAAACAAACGAAAAACAAATAAGTGTGGGTGTTTCATAGTACAAAAATGTAAAGTTTAAACAATACGACATAAAAAAACGAAACAAATCTTTGATTATTATAAGTTGAATTGCAATATTTGTAACCTTTATAACTTTTACTCGTTATAGAGTTACGAACAAGAAGTTATTTAAACAACATCAAAATTGCAAAATAGATGAAATTTATAAAGCGCTTAATCGCGACATCTTTGTGTTGTTTGGCTACTTATGGTGCACAAGCTCAAGACCCATCGTTTACGCAGTTTTACTCGAATCCGATATATTTGAATCCGGCATTTGCAGGGTCAAATGGTTGTCCACGATTTGCTGTAAATTACCGTAATCAATGGCCAAGTCTTTCTGGTAACTATGTTACTTATGCAGCATCATATGACCAATATATCAAACAACTCTCTGGTGGTATCGGTGTAATTGCAACACATGATGTTCAAGGACAAGGCACCATTCAAACCACTTCATTAGCATTAATTTATTCCTATCACCTAAAAGTTAATCGGAAATTCTCCATCATGTTTGGAGCACAAGCAGGGTATTACCAAAAATCTTTAAATTGGGATAAATTAACATTTGGGGATCAGATCGACGATAGAAAAGGATTTATTTATCAGACTGCCGACTTACCTCGAGGTGGCCGAAAAGGATATTTTGATGCCTCAGCAGGAATAGTAGGTTATACCGAAAACTTTTTCTTTGGAGCGTCTGTACATCACTTAAACATGCCTAATGAATCCTTAATAATCGGTGAAAGTAGATTACCTATGCGATTTACAGGACACGCTGGTGCTGAAATAAAAATAGGTTCGAAATCAAAATACTCTACAAAAGCATCCATTATGCCCAATGTTATTTATCAATACATGGGAGGTTTTCAAGAGTTAAACATCGGTACTTACTTTAAATATGGAATCTTCACGGCAGGAGTGTGGTATCGAACAAGCGATGCTTTTATAATCACTGCAGGAATTCGAACCAATCAATTTAGAATCGGTTACTCCTATGACGTAACAACATCTAAATTAAATAATAATATTTCAGGCGGATCACACGAAGTTTCCCTTGGTTTGAACCTAGCTTGTAAGAAAAGAATTCAGCAATTTAGAACTATTTCGTGTCCTTCTTTTTAAAAAAGTTGTAACCAAATACAATTAATTGCGTTATTAAGTTAAATTTGTGTCTTTAATCCAATGTTAAATCAAATTAAGAATATGCGAATCATCCGTTTGATAGCCCTAGCTGCTGTAGGAAGTATGCTGGTTTGGTCATGTTCGAAAGAGAGCTCTTCTTCCACAGGATGGAATTATAACGATACCAAACAAGGTGGATTCCAGAAAGTTCCTTTTGTCGACCAAGAAACAGGACCAGGTTTGGTGTTTGTTGAAGGTGGTACCTTTACTATGGGACGTACAGAACAAGATGTAATGTATGACTGGAATAATCGTCCAGCACGTGTCACCGTTTCATCGTTCTATATGGACCAAACAGAGGTGACTAATTTTCACTGGCTAGAATATCTTTACTGGATTAACCGTGCCTATGGAGATACATACCCGTTAGTTTATAAAAATGCTTTACCTGATACATTATCTTGGAGACAGCCTCTTGGATTTATGGAGAAGTATGTAGACTACTATTTACGTCATCCTGCTTACCGTGACTATCCAGTTGTTGGTGTATCTTGGTTACAAGCAAATGACTACTGTAAATGGAGAACGGATCGTGTAAATGAATACATCATGATACGTGAAGGCATCATTGGTTGGAACACAGGGCAAAGAGACGAAAACACATTTAATACTGATGCATATTACGTAGGTCAATACGAAGAAGCAGTAAAGAATGGAGTAAAAGACTTAAATCCAGATAATAAATCGGGTAAAAACGGTAAAAAACAAGGTAAACGTATCGTCCGTATGGAAGATGGTATTTTGTTACCAGCTTACCGCCTACCAACTGAGGCAGAATGGGAATATGCTGCCGTAGGATTAATCGGTAACTTACAACCTGGGACAGAAAACATTACAGACAGACGCTTCTATCCTTGGAACGGACACTGGGTACGCCAAGACGATAAAGAATTCACAGGTAAAATCAGAGCTAACTTTGTAAGAGGTAAAGGAGATTACATGGGGGTTGCTGGAAACTTAAATGATGATGCTGATGTAACTGCACCAGTAACTTCATACTGGCCAAATGACTTTGGATTATATAACATGGCTGGTAACGTTTCTGAATGGGTGTTAGATACATACAGACCGTTAACATCTGAAGATTTTGATGAATTTAGACCATTCCGTGGTAATGTATTCAAAACAAAACTTTTAGATAATCAAGGAATTGTAGATGCTAAAAATACATTTGTAATGTATGATGTGCACGCAATGAAAGAATATGTAAATGAATTTGAACGAATCCGTTTCCAACGAATTTCTGCGGCTCAACACAACCCTAATGACCCAGGAATTCCTGTTGGAATAGAGAAAAATGTTGAATCAAGAAATCCAGTTAGAACAGGATATGCACCAGATCCATTTTATGTTTCTCATGGTAAACAAAAAGATTCTTTTGAGTTAGCTTTATTACGTAGAATTAACCAAGTTTTAGATACAGCTATTCGTTATAAAAACGATAAATATATTGTAGAATCTTCAAACTTAATACAAGAACAGTTATTTGATGATTTATTTGCAGATGCAACTAGAGAAGGTCCAGAAGGAGAAGAATACGCTTACGAAATTTTATCATTACTTCGCGTAGCATTTGCTGGATTCATTATTGACACGCCAGGTAAATTAAAATATAGAAATGTAACAGAGGAGGAAAATATAGGTCGCTTGAATTATAGAAAAGATGATTATGTAGATTACTTAGATGGAGATATCGAAAGTTCAATACATTTCAAAGATGATGACCGTAAACTAAAAATAAATCAAGCAACTCGTGACCCTAAATTGGTAATGTACCAGAATGCTCATGAAGAATATGATTTAGATGGAAATCAAATTATACCTGGTGGTGAAAATAGAACTGCATGGCCTTCCACTTTAATATCTGATAGATCGAAGGTATATAAAGGTGGATCATGGCAAGATAGAGCTTATTGGTTGGTCGCAGGTAACAGAAGATACCTTGACGAAAGACAATCAATGTGTTCTCTAGGTTTCCGTTGCGCTATGGATCGAATCGGAAGTCCGACAGGATTCATGGTAGGAAAAAAGAAAAAGAAGAAGTAATCGTATAAATACTTAATTTTAAGTCCATCTTTATAGATGGACTTTTTTTTTGAACAATGATAGAAGAACTATACACCTATTTTTTGCAAAGTAACGGGATATCAACGGATACTCGTAATATAATCCATGACTCAATCTTTTTTGCATTGAAAGGAGCCAATTTTGACGGAAACCTATTTGCAATAGATGCATTAAACCAAGGAGCAAAATTTGCAGTTGTCGACAACGAGGAAATAGCAAAAATACATGCAAAATTATTTTTTGTACCTGACGTGTTAAAAGCTTTACAAGATCTGGCTCTACACCACCGTTTACAGTTTGACATCCCCGTAATTGGTATAACAGGAAGTAACGGAAAAACAACAACTAAAGAATTAATAGCTATAGTCCTCGAACAGAAATATAAAATACTGTATACTAAAGGAAATCTAAACAACCATATTGGTGTTCCTTTAACACTGCTCCAACTGAATAGCACCCATGAAATTGCCGTAATAGAAATGGGGGCAAATAAGTTTAAAGATATTGAAGAGTTGTGTGATATTGCTTTACCGACTCATGGTATCATTACAAACATTGGAAAAGCACATCTAGAAGGTTTTATCGATTTTGAAGGAGTCTTAAAAACAAAAAAAGAATTATACGATAGCGTTGCCAAAAGAAAAGGTGTACTGTTCTTAAATAACGATGATAAAATACTTTCCGACATTATCCCCCCTACTCGAATTATAACCTATGGAAAACATAACAGCACAGTTACAGGAAAACTATTAGACTTAAATCCATTTGTAGAATTCGAATTCACATTCGATTCAGAAACCTCAGGGAAAATTGCAACAAAATTAATTGGAGAATACAATTTCTACAATTTCCTTGCAAGTATCGCAATTGGAACTTATTTCAATGTCAGTAAAAGGCAGATAATAGAGGGATTAACAAACTATCAACCAACAAATAATCGGTCACAAGTATCTAAAACAAATAAAAACACACTGATCATTGATTGTTACAATGCGAATCCGACAAGTATGGCCGCAGCACTATACTCTTTTGCGAAAATAAAAAGTGTAAATAAGATCGCATTCTTAGGTGCCATGAAAGAATTGGGCCGTGATTCATTACAAGAACATCAAAAAATCGTTGATTTAGCAAAATCGCTAAATATTGATACGGTACTAATTGGACCTGAATTCACTAACACGGTACACGACTTCAAACTTTTCCATTCAACAGATGAATTAATCAACACTGGAATTTCCACAGAAAACCATCTTATCCTCTTAAAAGGTTCAAGAAGCATTGGACTAGAAAATCTAATAAACTTATTATAAGAATGAAAACAGCTATACTTCTTGGAGCGACCGGGATGATCGGAAATGAAATTTTGGAAAATCTTTCAAATGATGATCTATATACGTCTATTTACGTATATTCAAGATCACCAATCAACCACAAAAGCGCAAAAATTAAAAATATCCTAACAGATTTTTCAGATATCGAGCAACTTACATTTCCTGACAAAGTAGACAGCTTATTTTCTTGTCTAGGTACAACCCGAAAAAAAACACCCGATTTAACTAAATACGCTTTTATAGAAATCGAAATACCTATTCAAATGGTAAAAAGGTCTTTACAAATAGGTTTAAAACAAGTACATTACATCTCATCGATTGGTGCTAATCCGATGGCAAAAAACTACTACCTAAAATTAAAAGGTACCGCTGAAAAAGAATTAAGCAATCTAGATATATCATCTTTATATATCTATCAGCCTGGCTTTTTAATTGGTGAAAGAAAGAATTATTCCACAGGAGAACGCTTAATTCAAAAATTAGTCCAACCATTTGATCTTTTTTGTGTCGGAAAAGCTAAAAAATACCACTCCATAAAAAAAGAACAACTAGCTTCCGCCATAGTTAGCATAGATAAGGAAAACAACAAAGGTTCTTATGTCTTAGATTACAGTACACTTGAAGGTTACTTCAAAAAGCAACTAAAAAAAACACAACTATCTGATTTTTAAGTAAAAACAATCCTTAAATTCTTGTAAATATAAAACAATAATACTACTTTTAGTACTCACAAAAAAATATACTAAAACGTACTATGCAAAGCCAAAGCAAATCTGAAAAATAAGACTCCTATCGTTTATTAAAACGTAGCCTTTATTGATTATAAAAGAACAATTAAGAACGTAGCTGTCCTATCTTTGTAGTATTGCTTATTATAATAAATTAGAAATATATACTTTGTTTAATGGCAAAGTTTTGAATAAATAAATGGTCACAACTAAACCTGGATAAATTAGTTTTGGAACACATATTTTCTGCTTAAATGGTCAAAGCACAAGATATCCAAAGTGAAATATCCCCTGTTAGGTATAAGGTAGTTCACTCTATTTTATGATTAGCCCCGATTAACGTCAGGGCTTTTTTTTAGCAAAAACTTAAAATATTGAATACAAAAAAAAGGAAGCTCTCACTTCCTTTTAATATCATAACTGTATAGAATATTATGCTTTCAATACATTTCTAGAAATAACAATCTTTTGCACTTCCGAAGTACCTTCATAAATCTGTGTAATTTTAGCATCACGCATTAAACGCTCTACATGGTATTCTTTAACAAATCCGTATCCTCCGTGTATTTGAACTGCTTCAACCGTATGTTCCATCGCAACTCTTGATGCAAACAATTTAGCCATCGCTCCAGATTGATCGTAGTTACGACCCATATCTTTATCAATTGCAGCAGCATAAACTAAATATTGTGCAGCTTGAATATCAGTCGCCATATCAGCCAACTTAAAAGCTATCGCTTGATGTTGAGCAATTGGTTTACCGAAAGCTTGACGTTCTTTTGCATATGCAGTAGATAACTCTAATGCACCACCTGCGATCCCTAAAGCTTGCGCAGCGATTCCGATACGTCCTCCAGAAAGAACTTTCATTGCAAAAGTAAATCCAAATCCATCTTCACCAATACGGTTTTCTTTAGGAACTTTCACATCGTTGAATAATAAAGTATGCGTATCAGATCCACGGATCCCCATTTTATCTTCTTTAGCTCCGACAATGAAACCTTCCATACCACGCTCCACAATAAAAGCGTTAATACCTTTATGTCCAGCTTCAACATCTGTTTGAGCTATCACCAAATAATAAGATGCTGAAGAACCATTAGTAATCCAGTTTTTTGTTCCGTTTAATAAATAATAATCCCCCATATCAATCGCTGTTGTGCGTTGAGAGGTAGCATCTGAACCAGCTTCTGGTTCAGACAAACAGAAAGCTCCAATGGCACCACCTGTAGCAAGTGGAACTAAATATTTTTGTTTTTGTTCTTCTGATCCATATTTTTCTAAGCCCCAACATACCAAAGAATTGTTAACAGACATACATACTGAAGTTGATGCATCAACCTTTGAAATTTCTTCCATTGCTAAAACATAAGACAATGTATCCATTCCACTTCCTCCGTACTTAGGATCAACCATCATCCCCATAAAACCTAATTCCGCTAATTGCTTAATTTCTTCGGCTGGGAATCGTTGCTCATTATCTCGTTCGATAACTCCTGGCTTTAATACATTTTGAGCAAAATCTCTTGCGGCTGCTTTTACAGCTAATTGCTCTTCAGTTAAATCAAAATTCATATATCTTTGGGTTTCTTATAGACTTTCACAAATTTAAACGATTATTTGGATTTTATGGACTCGCAAAGCACTTATTATTTGATCGGACTAATGTCAGGAACGTCCTTAGATGGGATAGATTTATGCTATGCACAGTATATTTTGGAAGATTCTAAATGGAGCTACAACATATTAGCCACAAAAACCTATGCTTACACAACATCCTTTATAGCACGTATAGAAAGGGCTAAAGAAAGCTCAGCACTAGAAATTACACGTTTAGATAACGAACTCGGCTTATTTTATGGAGAGCAAATAAATACATTTATAAACGAATTTAACATTTCAAAAAAAAATATAAATGCAATTGCCTCTCATGGTCATACTATCTTTCATCTTCCAGAAGAGAAAATTACCTTACAGATAGGATGCGGAACAAATATCACACTAAAAACTGGTATCCCAACCATCAACAATTTTAGATTAAAAGATGTCAGATCTGGTGGACAAGGTGCTCCGTTAGTTCCAATTGGTGATCAACTGCTCTTTGACGAGAATTATTGCGCATTTCTAAACATTGGTGGTTTTGCAAATATTTCCTTTAAAAAGAAAAACAAACAAATCGGTTTCGATATCTGCCCAACAAACTTTGTTCTTAACAAATGGTCTCAAAAAATGGGCCTCCCTTATGACGACAAGGGAAATATTGCAAGCGAAGGTCAAATTGATATAAAACTACTTGAACGACTCAATAAGCACACCCGCTATCAAAGCAAACACTTCACCTCATTAGGAAGTGAATGGGTGGAAGAAAATATAAATCCAATACTTGAAGATACGATAAGCCCTTCAACCGTATTGGCAACATTTACAGAACATATCGCTACACAAATTGCGAACGTAATTAATCAAAACCATTTAGCTAATATCCTTGTGACTGGAGGCGGAGCTTATAATAAACATCTAATGAATCGCATTCAAGCACAAATCAAAGGCCAATTAACGATACCCAATTCTAATTTAATCGAGTTTAAAGAAGCATTAATATTCGGATTATTAGGCGCTCTATTCTTAAGAAATGAACCCAACTGTTTAGCTGAAATAACTGGAGCTCCTTATAATGTAGTTGGCGGAATTCTTCATACCTTGTGAGCCTCAAACAAGGCATTATGAAAGAGTTATTAAGAAAATTTGAACAAAAACAACCCGAAATAGTATTTGAATGGTCTGATAGTGAGACAGATGCAAAAGGATGGGTAGTCATTAATTCACTAAGAGGTGGTGCTGCTGGTGGTGGTACTCGCATGCGTGTTGGATTGGATAAAAGAGAAGTAGAATCACTTGCAAAAACAATGGAAGTGAAATTTACAGTTGCTGGTCCAGCAATTGGAGGTGCTAAATCTGGAATTAATTTTGACCCTAAAGACCCTCGTAAACACGAAGTGTTGAGACGTTGGTACAAAGCTGTTGCTCCATTGCTTAAGAACTATTATGGAACAGGTGGAGATATGAACGTAGATGAAGTACACGAAGTGATTCCGATGTGTGAAGAAGTTGGTGTTCTACATCCACAAGAAGGTGTTTTCAACGGCCACTTCTCCCCTTCTGATGAGCAAAAGAAAAAAAGAATCGCACAGTTACAACAAGGAGTTTTACTACCTGTTACAAACGAAATATTAAGTCCAGATGTTACTAAGAAATTTAACGTAGCTGACATGATCACTGGATTCGGTGTTTCAGAATCAGTACGTTTATTCTTCAACAAATGGGCAGACAGTGTAAAAGATAAAAAAGTAATCGTACAAGGTTGGGGAAATGTTGCCTCGGCTGGAGCATTTTACTTAGCACAAAATGGTGCAAAAATAGTTGGTATAATTGACAGAGTTGGTGGAGTAATCAATAAAGATGGCTTTACATTTGACGAAATAAAGGAGCTCTTTTTATCGAAAAATGGAAACGAATTGAATGCAACCAATATGTTGTCATTTGAAGAAGTTAATACTCAAATATGGGACGTACCTGCAGATGTATTCATCCCTTGTGCAGCCTCTCGTATCGTCACTCAAGATCAAGCAGAAAGAATGATCAATAAAGGTTTGAAAGTAATCGCTTCAGGTGCCAATGTTCCTTTTGCAGATCAAGAAATTTTCTTTGGACCAATTGCAGCGTATGTAGACGAAAACATTGCAATGATTCCTGATTTCATCTCCAACTGCGGAATGGCTAGAGTATTTGCTTATTTAATGTCAAGTGATATAGATAAGATTGAAGATAACGCAATTTTTGAAGATGTTACAACGACCATCGACAACGCGTTGACAAATATTTACAAGCGTAATCAAACCAAAACTGGAATTGCCAATACAGCATTTGAAATCGCGTTAGAGCAACTCGTATAAATCACTTTTAACATAGCGATGTTAATCTTATTCATACACTACCTGATTGTTTATCATTAACATCGACTATTTTTACATTATCTTTTACACTAAACACGTTGTAGAAGCGTTAAAACATAAATATTAATATCTATTTTGTATGTCGTTAATTATGCAAATATCGCCAGAAGGCGTTGAATCAAACACGGGAATTAAGGAAGTCAGCTTATGGGAGATTCTTGCGGGCGATGGAACAATGGCTAACCCTGGAATTGGAACAAGTGGTTGGTTAATTTGTGGTTCCCTAGCTATAATGTTAGGATATGCAGTATTTATTTTCGTCGAAAGATATTTAGCATTGCGCAAAGCTTCTAAAGAAGAACAAGGATTCTTACAAAATGTAAAGACAAACTTAGCGGATGGTAAAATTGATCAAGCATTAGCAATTTGTGCTCGTTCATCTTCACCTTCAGCGAGAATGTTAGAGAAAGGTATTGCTAAATTAGGAAAACCCTTAGATGTAATCTCAAATACAATCGAGAACCAAGGTAAATTTGAAATCATGCGTTTAGAACAACGTGTAGGTTTTCTCGCTACAGCTTCAGGTTCTGGTCCAATGATCGGTTTCTTTGGAACGGTAGTAGGGATGGTTGCTATGTTCATCGATTTACAAAACGCAACTTCATTAAGTGTACAAGTTATTGCTCCTGGTATTATGACAGCGATGATTACAACCGTTTGTGGTTTGATCGTAGGTATTTTCGCGCATATGGGTTACAACTATTTATTAGGAAAAATCAGTGAGGTAGTTTACGAAATGGAAAATACGGCTATCGAATTCCTAGAGTTATTAGACAAACCAGGTAAATAATTCACAGTATGAATTTTGGAACAAATAGAAACAAACCCCTTGCTGAAGGTGGAATGTCTTCAATGACCGATTTGGTTTTCTTACTCTTGATTTTCTTTATCATCATGAGTATCATGACCAACAATACAGTACACGTTGATTTACCGAAAAACTCGGAAATTCCTACAGAGCAAAATCCTACAACTGCAACTTTGGTTGTTACGGAGGAAAATAAATACGTAGTTTTCCCTGGTGGATCTATGGAAATGCCAATGGAATTTGATGAAATTAGAGACCTGACAGCTGCTGCGGTAGAAAGTTCAGGTGAAATGAAATTAAAAATCGAAGGACATAAACAAGCATCTTACGAAGCGATTTTCAATGCATTAGCTTTAACAAAAGCAAATGGTTGGACACCTGTTTTAGCATACGACGACTAATGGCAACAATTCAAGTAACTAATAAAAAAGATTTAACGTGGGGCCGCATAGCTGGTATGCTCACTGTCTTAGTATTGTTCTTAATTTGTCGCTTTTTAGTTTGGGAAGAAGCAGATCCGAAACCTGAAATCATTCCTTTACAAACCGTGATGGCGGAAACAATAGAATTAAAAGATCTTGTTGTTGTAAAAGAAGCTGGAGGATCAACAGGAGCAAAAGGAGACCCTGCAGATGACAAAGTTGTCGTGAAAGAAGTGATTCAACAACGTCAAGAAGTTATCACAGATAATTCGTCAACTAACACAAATACCATTACGCAATCATCAGGAAAATCAAACAAGGACAATACAAACCAAAACTCGGAAAATACCGCATCTTCAACAACCCCAGTTTCTACTAATCCCTTTGGAAAAGGTGGAACTGGAGGAGGTCGTGGGGCAGGTTCAAGTGATGTATTTGGTACAGATAGTGGAAAAGAAGGTTCTGGTAGCGGAACATCATCCGGTAATGGAAAAGCACGCGTCCGATATAACGAAATTTCCACATCTGGAATCGTAGTAACAAGTGAAGTACAAGTACGTTTAATCTTAACGGTAAGCGAAGATGGACAAGTTGTTGCAGCAAGAACGGTTGGAGCAGGAACAACAACGAATGATCAACGCGTAATCAATCAAGTGGTGTCTTCTTGCAAAGCACAATTACGTTATGAAAAAAGACCAGGTGGAGGATATACTGAAGAATATTATACCGCGCTAATAAAACCCAACTAAATTGGAACAAGAATACACTATTGCAGTAAGCTGGCTCTTTGAACAATTCCCAGCATACCAAAATATAGGAGATATGGCATATAAGCCAGGACTTGAGCGCATAGAAGAACTATGCGCTCATTTTGATTACCCTCAGAATGATTTAAAATGCATCCACGTAGCAGGAAGTAACGGCAAAGGATCTACTTGCAGCATGATCGCAGCAGGGCTAACTGAATCAGGTTACAAAGTTGGTTTATTTACATCACCTCATATACAAGATTTCTCAGAACGAATTAGAATCAATGGGATAACAATCACTAAAGAATATGTGACCCAATTTGTAGACGCTTTTAAAAAACAAACACATTTAAAAGGATACAGTTTCTTTGAAATAACATTCGCAATGGCCTTGTGCTATTTTAGAGAAAATGAATGCGACTATTGCGTTATAGAAACCGGATTAGGAGGACGTTTAGATGCTACAAATATTGTAGATCCCATTCTCAGCGTTATCACTAATATTTCTTTAGAACATACGCAATATTTAGGAAATGATTTAGCATCAATCGCGCAAGAAAAAGCTGGAATCATAAAGCAAAATACACCAATACTAATAAGTGAATACACAATTGAAACAGAAAAAGTATTTATAAATAAAGCAAATGAAGTCAAAGCACCACTATTTTGGAGTGATGACGTTCATTTTAAACCACGAATAGACTTCCCATTACTTGCTGCGTATCAACAAAGCAATTACAAGACGGCTATTTATGCTTTACGGTTGATTTTAGGCGACCTTTTTAATGAAACAATCGTTGATAATGGAATCGCAAAAATATACGAATTAACCGGTTTTTACGGACGACTTTTCAGACACCCATCTTTACCAAATGTCATTTTAGACGTTTCCCATAATAAAGATGGAATCGAAAAAACATTGAACTACATAAAAGAAAACTACTCTCCTGAACAATTGTTCATTCTTTACGGAACTTCAGCGGATAAAGATCTAGGGCAGATAATCCCCCTATTTGAAGAATTTCCGCATATATCATTCACCGAATTTAATCACGAAAGAAGTGCTAAATTTGAACATATCATGGACTACATGGAGAAATTAGGTGAAAACCTCACCTTTTTTGATGATGCTCCAACAGCATTAAAAATGTTGCAAAACTCAACAAATGAAGAGGATACAATACTTGTGATTGGAAGTTTCTTCTTAGTCGGAAATATTTTTGAAAATTTTCTTTAAAAGATTGCAATTAATACAGAAAAAGTACTTATATTTGCACTCGCAATCGGCAATCAAAAAGATGATTACAAAGCCGAAATACTAAAAGAATGGGAGTTTAGCTCAGTTGGTTTAGAGCACCTGCCTTACAAGCAGGGGGTCACTGGTTCGAATCCAGTAATTCCCACCATTCGGGAGATTAGCTCAGTTGGTTTAGAGCACCTGCCTTACAAGCAGGGGGTCACTGGTTCGAATCCAGTATTTCCCACTAAGGAGAACAATGTTCTCCTTTTTTTTTCAAACTCAAAGGGAGTTTAGCTCAGTTGGTTTAGAGCACCTGCCTTACAAGCAGGGGGTCACTGGTTCGAATCCAGTAATTCCCACAATAAAAAAAAGGAGAACTTGGGTTCTCCTTTTTTTTATTCATTAATATTTACAACAAAAATAAAAGGTAACAAAAAAAGGCATGAACTACAATTTCATGCCTTTTTTGTTACTATAAATAACCTTATTTTTTCTTGGGCATTGTACCAAATACTCGATCCCAAATTCTACTTGAAACACCGAAAGCCGCTTCATCATTTTGATAATGATGTAACAAATGGTGTGTCCACAAAGGTTGTAACCATTTAGGCGCTTTAAACATGTGAATACAATAATGTACACCTGAATAACACAAATAACCTAAAATTATACCTCCCACAACAAAAAACGATTCCTGACCCATCAAAAGATAAAACAATGGGAAAACAACCAAAATAAAAACAGTTCCACCGGAAGGAGGCATCATCGTTCTCTTCTCCTCATGAGGATAGTTATGATGTACCCCATGAACGACAAAATGAAACTTTTGCACCCACTTCCATTCATTCACAAAATGAAATGCAAACCTGTGTAAAAAATACTCAAGAGGCGACCAACAGATAAACGCGATAACCCAAATTAGCAACCCACGACTAGCACTAATATTCGTAAAGTAAACTCCTAGCAGGTAAAATAAAATAGATACCCCACCATAAAAGCATACATGTAACGGAAAACTTGTGTAAGTCAATAGTTCTAAAAAGTCATTCTTAAAAATTCGCGTGTTGTCCACATTAGCCTCGGCCGAAACCTGGCCTTGATTCATTGTTTGACTCATCTTAAATAAATTTTCGTGTATAAAATATAAGCACAAATGTAAAACTTAAATCAAATCCAAACCCCTTAAGAACAGCCAATTTTATTTAAGTAATAGTTAAAATAAACTCAAACGTCATCAAATATTAATGAAACGGACATTGAAAGCCCTGAAAACACAACTAAAGCACAATAAATTCTAAAAAAATGTAAATCATTATGAATGAATTGACAATTAAGAATTATTAACAAGAAACGAGTGAAAATAAAAAAAGTCACGATAAAATCGTGACTTAGAAATTGGAGCGGAGAAAGAGGGATTCGAACCCCCGGTACCTCGCGGTACGCCGGTTTTCAAGACCGGTGCAATCGACCACTCTGCCATTTCTCCGTGCCAAAGATACGTACTCTAAATAAATTGACAATGAAAAAAGAGAAAGTTTTTGTAAAAAAATAGAACAAAAATATTTACTCCTAATAATGAACTATATAGAAAAAAAATAAATATAAAAAAAAAGAGTTGTAATAAAATTACAACTCTTTTTTTAAGCGGAGAAAGAGGGATTCGAACCCCCGGTACCTCGCGGTACGCCGGTTTTCAAGACCGGTGCAATCGACCACTCTGCCATTTCTCCGGGCCAAAGGTACGCACTCTAAATAAACTGACAATGAAAAAGAGTAATCTTTTTCCTCAAATTTCAAAAAAAAAACACAACAAACTGATTTCCAATAAACACAACTAAACAAAAATATAAATAACAAAAATTACTGTTTTTTAGCTATTTTTACTTTCTACAAATAATAAACTATGACAAATAAATTAGGCTACCTCATTTTAAGTATATTACTTATAATTTCATTCCAAAATTTTGGTCAGAAAAAACTTAACGCGTACTTACAGACTAAACAACTATATGCACCCACAATTGGAACTATAGTTGAAATTCACACCCAATTCATTGCAACTTCTTTAAGCTATAAATCAACCGAAAATGGTTTACAAGCATCAGTATACTATCATTTAACTATTACAAAAGGAACACAAGAAATAAAAGACATTGCCTACGTAGTTAACTCACCGTTAGCCGCTGATTCAATTATTGAGGATTTTTATGATATTCAAATCATTGATTTACCCGCAGGAAGCTACAATTGCGTACTTGAATTAGGAGACATTATAGCTAAAACCGATCTTATAAAGACATCTTTCCCTCTAAACGTAACCGAACCAAAGGATAAAACATTTTTATCGGATATAATCATTGCCAGCTCAGCTGTAAAATCTAAATCTCAAACAGTATTCACTAAGGGAGAATATGAAATTATACCCCAAATAGGTACGTTTTATACACCTGACATGTCTACTCTACCCGCATTTATTGAAATCTACAATTTAAACAATAACCATAAAGCTGTAGAATTAGTCTATTCTATTGAGAACGCAATCACTTTAAAAACGGAACCCAATACATTACATTCAAAAACGTATAAAGGAAATGAAATTACTCAATTCATCACCCCTATTGATATAAGCAAATTAGGCACCGGTAAATACAATTTACAATTTCAATTGAAAGATGACGAAGGAAATATACTTGACTCGAAAATATACACATTTGATCGTCAAAATGATTTGGAAATAAATCTAGATCCTAAAAATATCATCCTAGACCCTGCTTTTCAAGCTTCAGTTCCTAAAGACAGTCTTAAGTTTTATTTAGGAAGTCTTTTACCGATCTGTCCTCCAGCACAACAAAAATTCTTACTCAAAGAATTAAAAAACAAAGAGAACACTGAAGAAGATATTAGAAAATTATTCCAAGCTTTCTGGATCGAAACCAGCCCTACCTCACCTTACGAAGGTTGGCTGAAATATAAATTGCAAGTCCAAAAGGTGGAAGAAAACTATAGAACAGGAAACCTAGCAGGCTATGAAACGGATCGTGGTCGTGTTTATCTTCAATACGGTGCGCCAAGTAGAACCTTTGATCGTGAAATGTCATCTTCGGAGCTTCCTTGGGAAATTTGGGAGTATAACAAAATTGGAAACTTCTCAAATCGAAAATTTTTATTTTACAACCCTGACTTAGTAAATAACCACATGGTACTCTTGCATTCAGATATGTTGGGTGAATTAAAAAATCCAAGATGGGAACACGAATTAAGTAAAAGAAATACGGTGGGAGGAAGTGTTGACGACAGAAATGAATATAACACAGGGTCCTATGGAAACAATGCCCGTCAATTCATGTATCGTTAATCAACTCAAAGAGAACAAGTGGCATTATTAAGCATCGTAATTCTAAATTTTAACGGTAAGAAACATTTACAGCATTTTTTACCAACTGTTATAGAACACTGCGGAAATCATCAAATAGTAATTGCAGACAATGCATCTACTGACGATAGCATTTCCTTTTTAAAAACAACATACCCAAATATTCGTCTAATAGAACTCCCACAAAATGGTGGTTTTGCTAAAGGATATAACGACGCGTTAAAACAAATTGACAGTGAATACTACCTTCTTCTTAATTCAGATGTAGAAGTCACACCGAATTGGATTGACCCGCTTTTAAATTTGTTAGTAAATAACCCTTCAATAGCTGGAGTCCAACCAAAAGTAAAAAGCTACTCTGCGCAAGATCAATTTGAACACGCGGGTGCTTGTGGAGGATTTATCGATAAAAACTATTTTCCCTTTTGCAGAGGAAGATTAATTAGCCACTGCGAACAAGATACGAATCAATACAACTCAACAATTGAAGTCTTTTGGGCTACAGGGGCCGCTTTGCTAATACGCTCATCGATATACAAACAAGTAAATGGATTTGATGAACGATTCTTTGCGCACATGGAAGAAATCGATTTATGTTGGAGAATCAAACAACTTGGATTTAAATTCATGGTTGAACCAACATCAACGGTATATCACGTAGGTGGTGGAACACTCCCCTACTCCTCTCCATTCAAAACCTTTTTAAATTTTAGAAATTCATTATTTATGATTACCAAAAATCATAACGGATGGTTATTTCCTAAATTATTTTGGCGACTTTGCATCGACGGAATTGCAGGGGTAAATTTCTTTCTAAAAGGTGAATTTAAAAATACTTGGATGGTCATCAAATCTCATTTTGCACTTTACGCCAAAATGAATGAACTTCTAAAAGATCGTAAGATACTTAAAACGCAAAGGAAAAACACTCACCTAACAGGTCACTATAAAGGAAATATAATTTGGGCATACTACTTTAAAGGAATACGGAAATTCAGTGATCTGAATCAACGCTTGTTCGAAAAATATTGAATCGCTAAATCATAAGAAAGCAATCCAAAACCAAAGATACAACCTTGACAAACGGGACTTAATAAAGATTCGTGACGAAAAGGTTCTCGCTTTGATACGTTACTAATATGTACCTCCACAACAGGAATATTAATTGCATCAATCGCATCCCGAATCGCAACACTTGTATGCGTATAACCACCTGCATTGATGATTATCCCATCTGCGTTGGAGGTATGAAGTACATTAATTAATTCTCCTTCAACATTGGATTGGTAATAAGAGAACTCAATTGTTGAAAAACGTTCTTTTAATTCGTCAAAATAAACATCGAATGATTTGGAACCGTACATTTGTGTATCTCGTTGACCGAGCAAGTTCAAGTTAGGACCGTTAATGATTAATATTCTCATGACACAAAATTGGAATCGCTATATTAAAGATTTTATTGCTTTTTTGAAAATAGAAAAAGGACTTTCTATCAATTCAATTGAAGCTTATCACAATGACGTAACAAAACTACAGCAATTTTGTCTCTCTACCAAACTAGAACCCGAAGAGGTAACATTTAATGATTTGGTACGCTTCATGACCATGCTCGTTGACCTAGGTTTAGCGGCTAGAACACAAGCTCGCATTATTTCAGGACTCAAACAATTTTTCCATTATCTTTTTATCGAGGAAATAATAACGGTAGATCCTGCTGAACTTTTAGAATCTCCAAAACTAGGTCGTAAATTACCGGATGTATTATCGCCTGAGGAAATAAATCTGATTATTCATAATGTTGATCTAACAAAGGCGGAAGGAGAAAGAAACAAAGCTATAATAGAAACACTTTACAGTTGTGGACTACGTGTATCTGAGCTCATTAACCTTCGCTTCGAAGATCTTTTTTTTAAGGATGGATTTATTCGAGTTATTGGAAAAGGTAATAAAGAACGTTTGGTTCCAGTCAACCCAACAGTCGAAGAGTATATCAATAATTATGCAGACAACTCAAGAGCTAATCTACCTAAAATCAATCCGGAGCATAACCACATCGTATTTTTAAACCGCAGAGGAAGCCAACTCACTCGCAACATGATATTTACAATGATAAAAGACACAACTGTTCTCGCTGGAATAAAGAAAACCGTGAGTCCACATACTTTTAGACACTCTTTTGCAACTCATCTTTTAGAAGGAGGAGCAAATTTACGAGCAATTCAGGAAATGTTAGGACACGAAAGCATCACAACTACCGAGATTTACACTCACCTTGATCAAACTATGTTACGCGATGCTATATTAAGCTTTCATCCAAGAAATAAAACGCAAATTAACGAATAATCGCTTTTACATTCATCTTGATTCTTAATGCAATTTCATCTGTAGGTAAATCATTGGCATCTGATCCGAAGGGTTCTTCAATCTCTTCTGCTAGAATTTCCATACTCACTAACACATAAAAAACCAAAACTGTAACCAAAACTGCAAAATAACCCAAAACACCAACGAAAGCAATCGGAAGCGTCACCGTGTATAGAAATATAAATTTCTTAATGAAAATACTATAAGAAAATGGTATAGGCGTATTTTTGATTCGCTCACAAGCTCCCACCATATTTAGAAATCCATTTAGATTTTTGTCTAAAGTCAAATAATCCTCTGGTGAAATTTTTCCACTTTTCCTCAATTTTGCGATACGTTCATAAATCAACTCTACAACCCCAACAGGAATATGTTGAACTTGCTCTATTTGAGCGATTTCAATATCCGTTAACTCTACATGGTTAAAAGTTGCGCCATCAATCAAATGCTCTTTTGTTGCAAAGGCAAAATTGGGAATCATCCGTTCAAAGAAATCCTTATCCTCCCTAGATAAATCCAAAGTATTCAGTTTGACCGATAGATTTCTAGAATCATTCAACAATCCTCCCCATTGCTTACGCCCTTCCCACCAGCGATCATAGGCCGTATTTGTTCGAAAAACCAATAATAAAGACAAAACAAATCCGACTAATGAATAGACAATATTCAAATTACTCAACCATCGAGATTCGCCCAAATATCTAATTTCTAAAAAGGCTATTAACCATGCCAGTAAACCAATATAAACGAGTTGTTTCCATAAAATTCGAAGTGTATCGCTCTTATGAAAAGTAAATATTAAGCTAATCCAAGATTTAGGGTTATAATTAATCATCTGCTATTACTTTGTCAACAAAAATACTAAAACCATAAAAAAGGGAGGTTTCAAACCTCCCTTCCAAAACTATTTTATCGATTATCCGATAACCTTACCGTATAAATCATAATGATCTGCCTCGATGATTTCAATCATTGCAAAGTCACCAATTCTCACGTATGTATCATCCGTTTTCTTAACCAAAACTTCATTATCCACTTCTGGAGAGTCAAATTCAGAGCGACCCACAAAATAATCACCATCTACTCTATCAAATAAAACTTTCATTGTTTTACCCACTTTCTCTTGATTCAATTCATAAGAAATCCCCATTTGAAGCTCCATGATTGCATCGGCACGTTCTCTTTTTACATTTTCAGGAACATCATCTTCTGAATTGTAAGCATGCGTATTTTCTTCATGTGAATAGGTGAATATTCCTAAACGATCAAAACGACTTTCTTTCACAAAATTGTACATTTCTTGGAAATCTTCTTCTGTTTCTCCAGGATACCCAGCAATTAAAGTGGTACGAATCGTAATTCCAGGAACTTTCTCACGTATTGTTTTAACCAACTCTTCCGTCTTTTCACGTGTGGTTCCCCTGCGCATATCTTTCAATATCTTTGTAGACCCGTGTTGTAAAGGCATATCTAAATATTTACAAATATTATCATACTTGTTCATTACCTCTAAAACATCCATTGGGAAACCTGCAGGGAAAGCATAATGCAGTCGAATCCATTCAATTCCTTCCACTTGAGCCAACTCTTCTAGCAACTCAGCTAAAGCACGTTTTTTATACAAATCCAATCCATAATAGGTCAAATCTTGAGCAATTAACATCAATTCTTTAACCCCTTTGGCAGCTAAATCTTTTGCAGACTTCACCAAATCCTCAATCGGTGTCGAAACATTTCCACCACGCATAAGAGGAATGGCACAAAACGAACACGGTCTATCACATCCTTCTGCTATCTTAAAATACGCGTAATGATTAGGTGTGGTCAACAAGCGTTCTCCTACTAATTCTTTTTTATAATCAGCCTTCAATGTTTTTAACAAACGAGGCAATTCCTTCGTTCCGAAGAAAGCATCTACTTCAGGTATTTCTTTTTCTAAATCATCACGGTAACGCTCCGATAAACATCCCGTAACATATACACGATCAACAGCGCCTTCATTTTTCGCATCCACATAACGCAAAATAGTATCAATCGACTCTTGTTTAGCATTATCAATAAAACCACAAGTGTTAATAATAACGATTTCACTATCATCTGACTGAGATTCATGCTCCACATCAAATTTATTCGCTTTCAATTGTGCCATCATCACCTCAGAATCAAAAATATTTTTTGAACATCCTAATGTAACAACGTTAACCTTATTTTTCTTTAGGGTTTTGGTTTTCATGCTACAAAATTACACACAATTTGCACAGAGACACCTTATCAATAACTATAAATTAAGATTAAAAGCTAAAAAAAAATGAATTGGTAGTATATTTGTTAAAGAACTAAGCATAAAAATCGAAAAGATGAAAAAAATAGCCCTAGCATTGATAGGAATAACACTTTTAAGTTGTGGAACTAAAAAGGAAGCGAAAGAAGCATTAAATGACAAAAAGGCCCCAATTGAAAGCACGATTACAGCAAAAGTTAAGGTTGGTGAATTTGTTAAAGAAAATGACCCATTAACAATCGACACAGCTTACACAGTCGGAAACATGCTCTATATTGACGTGACCTATGGAGGAGGATGCGCTGATCATGAGTTTGAATTAATCGGAAGTCCAGCTATTGCAAAATCATATCCTGCTCAACGCGCCATTCAATTGGTACATCACAGTAATAACGACAGATGTAAAGCTTTAGTCAAAAAAACAGTAGTTGCTGACGTAAGTGAGTTGACCGACAATCAAAATGAAGGTAATGTAATCATGTACAACTTGGATGGCTACAAGCCAAAAATCGAGCATGTCTATTCAAAACCTAAGAAGAAATAGAAAAATAAAATAAAATAATCCACTAAAAGAGAATAGGCTAAATCACAAAAAACGCAGGAGGTTTAGTCCTATTTACTCGATCAAAAGGAAGATTTATTACTATGGCAAAAAACAAAAATATTGGTATACTCCTTTCAGGGTGCGGAGTATATGACGGGGCTGAAATACAAGAATCTATATTTGCGATGCTTGCTATTGAAGAAATTGGAGCTAAAGTTCAACCAATTGGGATAGATGAAAATCAACATCACGTCATAAACCACTTAACAGGCGAAGTGCAAAACGAGAAAAGAAACATGTTAGTCGAAGCTGCCCGTATCGCAAGAGGAAGTATAAAATCTATAACAGATCTGGACAGTTCGACAATTGATGCTTTGGTAATCCCTGGAGGGTTTGGCAGCGCTAAGAACCTAACATCATGGGCATTTGATGGACCTAACGCAACCATCCGACCAGAAGTAAAACGACTTATATTAAAGATGCACGAAGAAAAAAAACCAATCGTAGCTCTTTGTGTTAGCCCTGTAGTTGTGGCAAAAGCTTTTGAAGGAACTCCAACTCATCCTACACTTACCATTGGAACAACAAATGCAGCATCGCCTTTTTCTATTTCTGAATTTAAGGAAGGACTTGAAGCTGTTGATGCACAAACGGAGGAAGCACAACTTGGTGAAGTTGTAGTGGATCAAACGAATAAAATCATTACAGCTCCATGCTACATGATGGAAGCCAGTTTATTGGAAGTGAAGAACAATATTTCAAATGCAATAAATGTCCTAAAAACATATTTAGATTAAAAAATAACAAAACAAAAAAAATGCACAAAATCGATTTAATGTTGAAAATAACCGCACAAAAGGGGCGCTTCTTTCATAAAGAAAAATTAATTTTGTGACATCTAAATTGCACAAGCAAAAAATATTTGAACGTATGGAGTTATTTGGAAAATTAGGTCAAAATACAGATTTGAAATCTTCCATCGGAATTGAAAAGACAGGAGATCAATTTTGGAATTTATCGCCTGCAGAACTCGTTGAAGATACCATAATTTTGGGTCAAGGAATGTTGACTGATACTGGAGCAATCGCTATTGAGACAGGTGAATTTACAGGACGCTCTCCTAAAGATCGTTTTGTTGTATGTGACGAAAAAACTGAAAACTCAGCATGGTGGGGAGATATTAATATAAAGTTTTCACCAGAACATTTCGATAGTTTGTTTGAAGACATGAAAACATTCATGGAAGACAAATCGATTTATGTAAGAGATGCTTATGCATGTGCAGATGAAAACTATCGTTTAAACATTCGTATTGTTACGGAAACTCCTTGGAGTAATATGTTTGCAAGCAATATGTTTCTACGTCCAACAAATGATGAGTTAGCAGATTTCACTCCAGAGTGGCACGTAGTATGTATGCCTTCATTCACCGCAATAGTTGACAAACATGGTACACGTCAAGAAAATTTCGCGGTAATTAATTTCACGAAAAAGATGATCATCATCGGTGGAACTGGTTACACAGGTGAAATCAAAAAAGGAATATTCTCTGTATTAAACTACATTTTACCACACGAAAAGAATGTACTATCAATGCACTGTTCAGCAAATATTGGTGAAGCAAATGATACTGCAGTATTCTTTGGTCTTTCAGGAACAGGTAAAACAACTTTATCTTCTGACCCGAATCGTCGACTAATTGGTGATGACGAACATGGATGGTCAGATGATACTGTCTTCAACTTTGAAGGTGGTTGTTATGCTAAGACAATTGACTTATCCCACGAAAAAGAGCCTCAAATTTTTGACGCAATTAAATTCGGTGCCATATTGGAAAATGTAACATTCATCGATGGAACATCTTCAGTAGATTATACAGATAACAGTATCACAGAAAACACACGTGTTTCTTATCCACTAGAACACATCGAAAATATTGCAAATCCATCAATTGGAACTGCTCCTAAAAATATTTTCTTCTTAACATGTGATGCTTTTGGTGTATTACCTCCAATTTCTCGTTTGACAAAAGAACAAGCAATGTATCATTTCATGTCTGGTTATACTGCAAAAGTAGCTGGAACAGAAATGGGGATTACAGAACCAACAACCACTTTCTCGGCTTGCTTTGGTGCTGCTTTCTTACCATTACATCCTGCTAAATATGCAGAATTACTTGGAAATAAACTAGAAGGAACAGACATTAAAGTTTGGTTGATCAACACAGGTTGGACTGGTGGTGCATACGGAACAGGAAACCGTATGAAACTATCCTACACGCGTGCAATGATTACCGCTGCTTTAAACGGTGAATTGGATAATGTAAAATTTGAGAAATTACCAATCTTTGAATTGGAATTCCCGACAACTTGTCCAAACGTACCCGCTGAAATATTAAATCCACGTTCAACATGGAGTGATAAAGCAGCTTACGATGAAAAAGCAAACAATCTTGCTGGACAATTCGTTAAAAACTTTGAAAAATATGCAACTGAAACAAGCGAAGCAATCAAGAGTGCAGCGCCTAAAATACTAGCATAATCAAAACATAATTTCACAAAAAAACTCCAGAACATTTTTCTGGAGTTTTTTTATATCTCTAAAAATCATTTTTATTCAACCAGCCCTTTCTGTAGAAATAATACACAAGAGCTATCGCAATAAAAAACATTACTCCCAAACAAATAAAATATCCTTGTTTCATATATAATTCAGGCATATTTATGAAATTCATCCCATAAACACCCGCTATAAATGTTAACGGAATGAAGATTGTACTCACAATAGTAAGTAACTTCATGATCTGATTCATGTGTTGACCTTGAATAGCATAATACATACTTGAAACACTCTCCAACATCACCCTGTTATATTCAATCTCCTCAAGGATACTTAAACAGTTGTTTTTAAAATCGACAAAATAATGTCTGGTATTCGCACTAAATAAACTAGAATTAGAATTTTCTAAACTAACCGCTACTTCTTTCAAAGGAGCTGCCATCTTTCGTAAACTAGAAAGCCTTTTCTTTTGAACTTCAATACGGGCAGGAATAGAAGCATGATTTTTACTATTGACAATTGATTCTAGGTTTTCAATATTCTTTTCAACGCTTTCAATTACCGCAAAATAGTTATCAATAATTGCATCTAAAAGTCGATACATCAAAAAATCAACCTTACGCTCTCTTACAATTCCTTTTTTATTTTCAATTCGATCTCGTACAGAGGAAAAATGATCATTCGATTTTGTCTGAAAAGAGATTAAATAATTTTCTGAAAGAATGAAACTGATTTGGTCAAAAACCAGCTTATTCCCATTTACCTTGCTAGGAACAGCTGAAGGGATAGAAAAATAATAATACGACCCATAATCCTCTACTTTCGGACGACTATCTGTTTCATAGATATCAGAAACGACCAAAGAATCGTAATATTGATCTCGACAAAATTGCTCAATTAATTTCCGATTTTCTATTGAATGAAAATTAATCCAAGTAACTTGGTCATCAGGAAGGGTTTCTACAAACAACTTTCCAGCAACCTCATCTAATTCCTGCTGAAGAATTTTAAGCTGATCACGATCAAATTGATAAATCTGAATATCCTTCCCTACCATTTTCACTAATTATAAATGTTTCATCAAATATGTATACAATTCGACCATACACATAATGTCGTATTTAGCAACAATTTCGTCTGGCGTATGAACATTATCTTCTGCTGCACCAATGAAACACCAATCAATTGGCAAATCTCCCTTTTGTAAAACGCCACCATCGCTTCCTCCGGCAGACTCTACTTCTAATTGAAAATCAATTTCGGATTCTTTTGCTAATTCTATAATACGATTCAAATAAGAACGACGAGGTAACATGCTATCACGCATAGAAATGGCCACACCTTTACCTTGAGACACACCATCAGTTGCCCAAGTAATATCAGAAATCAAAGCTTGATAAACCCCGTATTCTTCCAACAAATATTTAGCACAATAACCAACCGCATTTCCACCATGCTCTTCATAACATGAAAAAACAATTGCTCCATCCTCTAATGTTTCAGCTACTTTTAAAGCATTCCAAACACCTAGACGGTTATCCATATATGGAGATTGAATGAAATCATCTGTTTCTCTAAAATTTGGTTTAAAGGTCAGTAAGGTACCTCTTTCAATCTCGCGTTCAAAAACAGCCGAAATACCTTTGGTTCCATCTTCTTGCTCCACCACCATCAATTCGGTTTCAATCATTCCTTGACAGTCTTCCCCAACCAATTCTATTCCATCAATTAAACGCGGACCACCAACTTTTATCAAATTGTTATTATATCCAACACTATAACCAATTGAATCCATGTGCGCGTAAATGGCTGTACGTGGCTGTCCAAAAACAAGAATAATACAATCTTGAAAACCTTTACCAGAGACTACTTTGGGTTGTGCCTTCCAAGTATGTGAATACGTTTCAACGTATTTCTTAATAAAACTTGCTACCTTCCCTTCATCACTTGCCGCTCCTGGTATCTCACACAACACTTGCAATAACTCCGTTCCTTTCATATCCTTCATTTCTATCATACGATTAATAATCTCCTAATTCAACTATTTCCAAATCCTTTAAATCTAAAAAATCAGTTTTAACTTCTAATCGATCTAAAGGAATAGCCACATCAATTGAACAATTTAAATCAAATTGTTGATTTTTATATTGAAATTCATGCTTTTTCAAAAGTGACATTACATCTGGCATCACATCATAACCAAATTGAAGCCGGACATGATGAAACACCTCGATTTCGATTAATTCAGCATTCAAAAGTGCATCTTTTGCTGCTTCGCGATAAGCATGTACCAAACCACCAACACCGAGTTTAACCCCTCCGAAATATCGAACCACACCAATTAAAACATTGGATAAATCAAAGCTTTGAATTTGCCCTAAAATCGGAACTCCAGCAGAGTTAGACGGTTCACCATCATCATTTGCTCTGAATTGTTTTTTATCCAATCCAAAACGATAAGCCCAACAAACGTGCCGACTTTGGTAATGTTCTTTACGCCATTTCAACAAAAATTCTTTCGCTTCTTCTTCCGAATAACAAGGTACAGCATAAGCTATAAACTTAGATCCTTTTTCCTTATAAATTCCTTCCGATTCTACTTTTACTGTGATATATGTACGTTGAATTTCCAACCAATTTGATTTTTAATCTCGTTAAAACCTTGTTTATTTTCCTTTCAAAGGTACAAAAACAAAAAAAGGTGACCTTAACGATCACCTTGATAAAGAATAAACATTTTATTTATTCATATTTTCTTTTAATTGATTTCCCATGAAAGTTCCTGTAATCATCTGATCTTGGAAATCCTTCATTCCTCCAGGTGAATGCGGCATAAGAATCGCTGTATTTTTATTATTTGCACCAATATCTTTAATTGTATCAAAATATTGAGTCATCAAAACAAACTGCATAATTTCTTCGTGTGTAACATTAGCCATTGATTTATGGAAATCTTCAACCGATTCTTTGAAACCACGAACGATTTCTAGTCGTTGTCTTGCAATCCCTTCCCCTGATAATCGTTTTGACTCTGCTTCTGCTTCAGCTTCTTTTATAATTTTAATTTTCTTTGCTTCACCTTCTTCCGAAGCGGCCTCTTTTTCTCTTTTAGCGGCATTGATTCGATTCATTGATTCCTTCACCTTCGCATCTGGATTAATATCTGTAATCAAGGCTTTTACAATCACATAACCATATTCCTTCATTACTTCAGCAATATTTTGTTGAACAGCGATTGCAATATCTTCTTTTTTAGCGAAAACATCGTCCAAATCTAACTTTGGAACCTCTGCACGAACATCATCAAAAACATACGATGCAATTTGATTGCGTGGATTATCCAATGAGTAAAAAGCATCTTTCACATTTTCTCGAGCAATCTTAAACTGAACTGAAACCTGCAAGTGAACAAAAACATCATCTTTAGTTTTTGTTTCAATTTCAACATCCAATTGTTGAACACGTAGATTCAAAACAGCTGCTTTACGATCAACAAAAGGGATAATAAACCCAAAACCAGATTGAGCTACTTGATTAAATTTTCCTAATCGCTCAACTATAACAGCAGATTGTTCTTTTACAATAATAAAACCTTGAAAGATGAAAACCAAAAGGATAATCAGAATCAATAAAAAGGGTAATGAAATAGGCATATAAATACTCGTTAATTAATTTTTATTAAAGAATTACATGAAATAAAAAACATTCGATTCTTTCCCTACTAATATACAGTTTTACAAGGCAACGTGAACATTTGATAATGAAAAAAAAACTCGGTGTTTACCGAGCTTTTGAATTTATAGAATCTTATCCTTACTGAATAGTCAATTTTTTCTCCAAATCGTCCAAATAGGTCTTAAATTGCTTATCCGTTTCAGCCAAATTAATAACCGTTCGGCAAGCATGTAAAACTGTAGCATGATCTTTACCTCCACAATGCGCTCCAATATTAGCCAAAGATGATTTTGTCATTTTTTTGGAGAAATACATTGAAATTTGTCTTGCTTGAACCACTTCTCGCTTACGTGTTTTTGACTTTAAGGTCTCCATTTGTAAATCAAAATAGTCACATACGATCTTCTGAATGTATTCAATAGAAACCTCTCTTGCAGTATTCTTTACAAATTTGTCAACCATCTGCTTCGCTAACTCTAACGTGATCGCTTTTTTATTAAGCGACGCTTGAGCCAACAATGTATTTAGCGCACCTTCCATCTCACGAACATTCGTATTTATAGAATAGGCCAAATACTCTACTACATCACGTGGTAACTCAATGCCATTTCCGTACATCTTCTTCTCCAAGATGGCAATACGAGTTTCCAAGTCAGGTGTCCCTAAATCGGCAGACAATCCCCATTTAAAACGAGATAAAAGTCTTTGCTCCATCGATTGCATCTCTACAGGCGGCTTATCCGAAGTCAAAATAATTTGCTTCCCATTTTGGTGCAAGTGATTAAAAATATGGAAGAAAACATCTTGTGTTTTTTCTTTTCCTGCAAAAAACTGAACATCATCAATAATTAACACATCAATCATTTGATAGAAGTGAATAAAATCATTGGTCGTTTGGTTTTTAATCGCGTCAATAAATTGATGTGCAAATTTCTCAGAACCAACATACAAAACTGTTTTATTTGGAAACTGATTTTTAATTTCAATACCAATGGCATGTGCTAAGTGTGTCTTTCCTAAACCAACTCCTCCATAGATTAACAACGGATTAAATGCAGTTCCTCCAGGCTTATTAGCCACCGCATAACCTGAAGCACGCGCCAATCGGTTGCAATCCCCCTCCATGAAATTATCAAAAGAATAGCCTGGATTTAAATTAGACTCAACCTGAATCTTTTTTAAACCAGGGATTATAAATGGATTACGTATTTGCTTTTCGTCAACACTTAAAGGCATTGAAACAGGTGAATTACGTAAAGAAGTCCTATTTAAAGCTGGTAATTTAACGGTATACGGAGTACTATTCGTGGAATTATTTTCCATAACAATACTGTATTCCAATCGCCCTTCAGCTCCCAGTTCTTTTCGAACAACTTTGCGCAAAAGCGTGATGTAATTTTCCTCCAACCATTCATAAAAAAAATGAGATGGAACCTGAATTGTCAATACTTTCTCCTCAAGTTTAACAGGAACTATTGGATCGAACCAAGTTTTAAACGCTTGTAAAGACACATTATCTTTAATTACGTTTAAGCAAGAAGTCCAAACATCCACGTGTAAATTACTCATCAATTAATTTTTTTTGAATTATGGCTAAATATAGTCAGCTTTAGAACCCCTATTAACCATTGTCCGCATAAAATGAAACAGTAATAGTGATGTTGGTCAGCGAGAACAAATATTTACATAAAATAGTTTAAAAAAAAATCCAAAGCCTATTGACTTTTTAAAAAGTTTTACATGTGACATTAAGAAAAATTTAACGAATTCTTGAAACTCAAACACTTAGGGCGATACACCTACGTAATTATAAAAGTGTTAATAAATACACAACCCTAAAAGAAATGGACAATTCACAAAAGAGTGTTCAAAGTTAATTATCTTCATCCATAAAAACAATCAATCAAATCATGAATCTTTCCTTTTCAGTTGAAACAAAAACAAGAATCAGATATAGTGAAACAGATCAAATGGGATATGTATATTACGGTAATTACGCAATCTATTTCGAGATGGGAAGAGTGGAATGCCTCCGATCACTAGGACTTCCGTATAAAGAGATGGAAGAACAAGGAATAATGCTACCAGTTATGGATTTGCAAATAGAATATAAAGCTCCCGCAAAATACGATGATCTAATCACAATAAAAACGAAAGCTGATTACCTTAAAGGAAGTCGCATTCACTTTCTTTACGAACTCTACAACGAGGACAGTCAATTGTTAACTAAAGGCTCTACGACATTGGTGTTTGTCACCTCAAATAACATGCGCCCAACAAGACCATCAGCTACAATAATCGAAAAACTAAAACCGTTTGAAATCCATGAATAATTTCGAATTCATCGCTTACTCCAAAAATGACTTAGTAGATAGAGTATTTGCGAGATCAAATGAGGTCAGAATAGGTCAAACCTGTCACAGGGGATTAGATAATGAAGCCCACTATGTGATTCTAGGCATAAAGGAAGATATAGGGCCACAAACAAACCACGGACGACCAGGTTCAAAAAATGCATTTGATAGCTTCTTAGATAAATTTCTGAATATGCAAGCCAATGAGTTCTGCACCGGTGAAACCATTTCATTTGTTGGTCACATTGAACAAAAAGATAGCTTTCAATCCATTGAAATGGGTAAGTCGCAGATCGAAGAACTAGATTCTTTAATCACCACAATCATTACAAAAATAATAGAAAAAGGTAAAACCCCCATTGTCATTGGTGGTGGACACAACAACGCATTACCGATTATCAACGCATGTTTTAATACAACCAATTCAAAGATGGACGTTGTAAATCTAGACCCTCATGCCGATACACGAGCACTTGAAGGAAGACATAGTGGAAACTCTTTTTCTTATGGTTTAGTCAATAAATGGATAAATAAATACAACGTATTAGGCTTACACAAAGCCTATAACAGTCAATTCATCATAAATTTTCTTAAAGAACACAACTGTACTTTCACTTACTTTGAAGACTATTTAGAAGAAAAACAAGATATCTGGAAAGACCTGATAGACATCACCGAAAGCAATACTGACCATCTATTGGGAGTAGAATTAGATATGGACAGTATTGCTTATATGCCTTCCTCGGCAATGAGTCCAACAGGATGGTCAATCGAACAAGCACGCAAATACATACAAATTTTAAGAAAATCACAACGAAAAATAGCGTACCTTCACTTAACCGAAGCTGCACCAGAAACAAATGAAGAAAAACTAGTAACGGGCAAAGCTTTAGCGTATTTAGTACACGACTTTATCCGACCATAATAATGATAAAAACGACACAAGAAGCTGTATCAAGAATAAAACGTTTCTTTCCTTTCGCACTCCCATTTTCACACATACGTAGAAATCCAATTGCGGTATTTTTATGGCTTTTACTGATTTTACTTATAAGCGGTAATTTTGGAGCGAAATACGGAATTAGAACCATCTTTTACGATCCTGAATACATGGGGAATACAACTGGTGCCTCATTCTTTGTGTTAGGAATTGCCTTCAGTGTTTTCATCACCGCTATAAACACATACACTTTCAGTAGAATACTTAAACGCTACCCATTCCTTCTAGTTCTTAGAAACCCATTCTACACCTACTGTAAAAACAATTTTATACTTCCAACGCTTCTTATAGGAATATTTTGTGGCAATTTGTACAGTTTCCAAATTAACGAACAATTGGCCTCCCCTAAAACTGCTATATACTATATCATTTGCTTCATCTTAGGATTCATCGGTTTTCTCTTTTTTGTCTTTGCCTACTTCATCCCTTTTTCAAGTTATTTTTCAAAAGCCATAAAACCTTTCTTAAACGAAACAGAGCGCGAAGAAAGTGAACTCATACAACAGAATGTAGCCGACGAAATCCATTATTTCTACTTACAAAAAATATTTAACGTTAGACGAGGACGAACAATTCTACACATCCACCCCACTCTACAATTAAAACTAAGCCGTCGCAACAAAATTAGCACAACGCTATTTGAATTTATAATCATCATACTATTTGTACTTTTAAGTATAACGATAGAATCAGAGTATTTCATCCCACCAGCAGGTGTCAGCATCCTAATTTTACTAACCTTAATCTTCATGGTGTATTCAACCTTAAGCACCTGGTTTGGGGGCTGGACCTATGCAATAATATTCGTAATCTCCTTCATTATATATCAAGTAAACAACTACAAACCAATGGCTTTCAAAAACTTTGCCCTTGGATTGGATTACAACTCCTTGAATGCACCGGAATATTCAAATGAACGAATTAACCAATTCGCTATTGACTCACTATTCTATGGAGATAAGACAACACTACAAAATCAAATAGCTATTTTAAATAATTGGAAAAAAAACACCAATAAGAAAAAACCCAAATTGGTGTTAATCGCAACATCAGGAGGTGGGTCACGTGCTTCCCTATGGACATATCACGTATTTCAAAATCTGTATAAAGAAATCCCTAATGAACTACCAGCAAACGTACACCTTATCACAGGTGCATCAGGTGGTTTGGTTGGCGCTAGTTACTTTCGTCAACTACTCATTCAAAAAGAGGAAGAACATCTTAATAACTACTACATTCACGATCAATCGCATTTCAATAACTTAAGCAAAGATTTGCTCAATAAATTAACACACACAGCATCCACTCGTGATCTTTTTATCCGAACAAAAAAGGTGAAACAAGGACATAATATTTATATCAAAGATCGTGGTTTTGCATGGGAAGAACAGCTAAATGCCAATACGAACAATCTACTAGATCGAAATTTAGGCTATTATTCTTCCTACGAAAGGAGTGGATTAGTGCCCTTAATCGTATTCACACCAACAATTGTAAACGACGGAAGAAAACTCATCATCAGTTCACAATCGATGCGGTTTATTCAATCAAGCCACCCTTATACAAACTTCAAAACAGGAAACAATTACGTCGATTTCCAAAGCTACTTCGAGGGCGTATCTCCCCAAAGTTTATATTTCCCGACTGCAATTAGAACAAGCGCAACGTTTCCCGTCGTTATGCCGATGATTTCGATCCCTTCTACCCCCGAGATTCGTCTCGCTGATGCTGGAGTAAGAGATAATTATGGAATTACATTCTGCCTAGATTACATTTATTCATTACAAGACTGGATCAATAACAATACTTCAGGAGTAATTATCATCCAAATAAGAGACACACGAAAAGTCTTAGATAAGTTCAATTATGATCAACTGAACTTATTCCAAAAACTAATGCTACCTTTTAGTTTAATGACTAGAAATTTCACCAAAACACAAGACTTAGACCAAGATGCTTTATTGAAAATGAGTAGTCAAGCATTTAAATTCCCACTGGATGTAGTCACTTTCAACCTGCGAGAAACAACGGAAGATCAAATAGCTCTTTCATGGCATCTCAGCAATCAAGAAAAAGAGTTAATTAAACGAAGAACAGATTCAGAATCCAATCTTTACAGCCTAAAACGACTGAAGGAACTCTTAAAATAACAAATTAGGTTTTTTTACGTGTCAAAAAAAAGTAAAATCGAAATTAACAACCACAGAATTAACATTCTACTATTAATAACCTTTAATAAAAGGATAAGAATCAAGGAGGAAAGATTGTAATTTTGAAGCACATGCAGAGGAATAGCAACATAAAAGCTCTTATACATTTAATGGATGATCCTGACACATCGGTTTACAAACATGTGCGAGATCAATTGATGCAATATGGCCCTGAAGCGATCCCTTTCCTGGAGAACTCATGGTCTGATGAAAATTTTGGTAATGAGTTTTTAGAACGAGTAGAAAACTTAATTCATGACATCCAATTTCAAACCATTTGCGAACAATTACAGGAATGGAAAAATGGAAGTCGAGATCTTTTAGAAGGAGCAATACTCATTGCTAAATATCAATATCCTGGTTTAAACGAAGAGCACATCTACGACTTCTTGAATCACTTGACACGAGAAATTTGGTTGGAGATTAATTATAAATTAACTGCATTTGAAAAAATAAAGGTAATCAACCAAGTGTTTTATAGAGAATACCAATTTAGAGGAGACTCTAAAAACTATAATTCTCCTTTAAACTCATATATCAACACCGTAATAGAACTTAGAAAAGGTAATCCATTGACCCTATCGATTATCTATAGCGTATTGGCCCAAAAACTTGACCTTCCTGTATATGGAGTAAACCTCCCTAGTCATTTTATCCTTGCGTATCTTGATAAAGAGGAAACACATCGGCAAACCGGATTAATTGAAAATCATGGTGTATTATTTTACATCAATACATTTAGTCAAGGCGGAATATTAACTCATCAAGAGATAAAAGAATACCTGAAACAAATAAATATTGAATCGCACCGCGCCTATCTTGAGCCGTGTTCAAACACCACTATATTAACTCGAATGTTGACTAATTTAATTAGTGGATATCAACAAGAAGGGAAAAAAGAGAAGCAAAATGAACTTTCACTTCTCCGGAATATTTTAATGTAATTTATTTGAGCTCATACTCAATCCCCATCTCATCTAAACCATTAATCACTTTATTATTAACGTCTATTTTTATGATTTTTGAAGGCATCTTTACTTCAATCTTTTCTAATGAGTCATAAATTACAAAGCTAATCGGACAACTTCCTTCATTATCTAAAAAAAGTTTATTTAAATCAGAAATAAGTTTTTGTTCCAAAGACCGAGCTGGAAGACGAAGTTGTAATAAATTCGTTTTTTGCTCCCTCATATCTTGCAACAACTCAATACTGTTTACCAAGAATTCCAAATTCGCTCTTCTTGGCGGAACATCAATATTTCCTTTTAAAGCAATGAACATATTTGGATGTAGAAAATGCTTAAACTTTAAATAATTTTCTCTCCATAAAAATAGCTTAAACGAATTCGTGTAATCTTCCACAATAACAGTCCCAAATGGATCTCCTTTGGTAGAAACCCTATGTTCTACTTCTGTAATTACACAACCAATAGTAAGATCTTTCTTAGCGTTCTCCTCCAAATTATGGAGCATATCTACCGTCCCATTACAAAAAGCTTCTAACTCTAATTTGAAATCATCTAAAGGGTGACCTGATATAAAAATACCGACAACTTCCTTTTCTCTATTGAGTTTATATAAACTATTCCATTCCTCACAAACCGGCGCTTGGGGTTCTGGAATGTCAACACCAGTTGATTCACCAAACATCGATACCTGTGCCGAATTCTTATTCTCTTGAAAAGCCGCACCATATCGAATAATTGTTTCGATAAATGTTCGTCCGTTATTTTCTTCTTTAAAAAATTGTGCTCTATGATAGTTCCCAAAAGCATCAAAAGATCCTGCATAGGCCAAACTTTCAAAAGCCTTCTTATTACAGTTTTTTAGATTCACACGTTGCGCAAAATCAAATATCGATTTATAAGGCCCATTTTCTATTCTATCGCTAATAATCGCATCAACAGGCCCATGACCTAATCCTTTAACAGCACCGAGCCCAAATCGAATCGCCCCCGCACTATTTACGGTAAACTTATATTCTGATTCATTAACATCAGGTCCCAAAACAACCACCCCCATCCGCTTACACTCCTCCATAAAGAAAGAAACTTGCTTAATGTCATTCATGTTGTTAGACAACACAGAAGCCATATATTCTGCAGGATAATGAGCTTTAAGGTAAGCCGTTTGATAAGCTACCCAAGCATAGCAAGTAGAGTGAGATTTATTAAATGCATAAGAAGCAAAGGCTTCCCAGTCCTTCCATATTTTTTCTAATTTATCAACCGGATGCCCTTTTTCGGCAGCCTGCTTAACAAACTGAGGCTTCATTTTATCGAGTACATCCTTTTGCTTTTTACCCATTGCTTTACGCAAGGTATCCGCCTCACCTTTGGTAAAACCAGCCAATTTTTGAGACAAAAGCATTACCTGCTCCTGATATACCGTAATTCCGTAAGTTTCTTTCAAATACTCTTCCGACGCTGCAACATCATATTCAATTGGTTCTTCACCCAGCTTACGACGAATAAAAGAAGGAATATACTCCAAGGGACCAGGTCGATACAATGCATTCATCGCAATCAGATCGGCGAAAACAGTTGGCTTTAAATCACGCATGTATTTTTGCATCCCTGGTGATTCATACTGGAATATACCAACGGTTTCCCCGCGTTGAAAAAGCTCATAAGTTTTTTCGTCATCAATAGGGAAAGTATCTGGATCTAAATCTACACCGTGTCCTTTTTTGACATTTTGACAAGCGACTTTTATCAAGGTTAGTGTTTTTAACCCTAAAAAGTCCATCTTTAACAAACCTGCAGATTCTGCAACTGAATTGTCAAACTGCGTACAATACATGGTTGAATCCTTTGCTGTTGCAACAGGTACAAAGTTGGTTATATCCTCAGGAGTAATAATAACTCCACAAGCGTGAATCCCTGTATTTCTGATAGAACCTTCTAATGAACGAGCTTGTCTAATTACTTCAGCATGTAAATCATGTCCTTCTGAAATCCGTTTTAACTCTTTTGCACGATTAATATCATCTTGGTTATTTTTCAATTTAACAGCTAATGAATCATCGTCAAGATTAAATATTTTATCTAAAGATAAATCTGGTATCAACTTCGCTAAACGATCCGCTTCTGACAGTGGTAAATCAAGTACACGAGCAGTATCTTTTATCGAGGACTTCGCTGCCATTGTACCATAAGTGATAATCTGTGCAACTTGATTGGAACCATATTTATCGATTACCCAATTAATAACATCTCCACGACCTTCGTCGTCAAAATCAATATCAATATCCGGCATCGATACACGGTCCGGATTAAGGAAACGCTCAAATAGCAAATCATATTTAATAGGATCCACATTGGTGATTCCTGTACAATATGCCACTGCGGACCCCGCTGCAGAGCCACGACCCGGCCCTACAGACACACCCATATCACGTGCGGCCTGACAAAAATCTTGCACAATAAGAAAATACCCAGGATAACCCGTTCGTTCTATGGTAGCTAACTCAAAATCTAATCGTTCTCTTATCTCATCCGTTATTTCCTCATATCTTTTTTTAGCACCAACATAAGTAAGATGTCTCAAATAATTGTTCTCACCACGCTTTCCACCGTCTTCTAAATCAAGTGGATCTTGAAATTCTTCTGGTATATCAAAGGCCGGTAATAAAACATCCCGAGCTAGTCCATAATGTTCACATTTATCAACTATTTCTTGAATATTTTCTATCGCGTCTGGCAGATCCAAAAATAACTCTTTCATCTCATCTGGTGATTTGAAATAATACTCTTCGTTTTCTAAACCAAAACGATAACCTCGACCTCGACCTTTAGGTGTTTTGACTAACTCACTATCTTTTACACATAACAATACATCATGCGCTTCGGCATCTGATTTCTTTAAATAAAAGGTATTATTTGTCGCAACAAGCTTAATCTGATGATTTCTTGCAAACTTAACCAAAGTCTGATTTACACGATTTTCATCTTCTTGATTATGACGCATGATTTCAATATACAAATCGTCACCAAATAAGGATTTCCACCATAACAGGGATTCCTCGGCTTGTTTTTCACCAACGTTTAATATAAGATTGGGGACTTCACCGTATAAATTTCCCGTCAAACAAATAATATCTTCATGATATTGTTCAATTAACTTTTTATCAATACGTGGAACGTAATAAGCTCCATCTGTATAAGCCTTAGAGGCTAATTTTATAATATTAGAATAACCATTCCTGTTTTTCGCCAAAAGAACGATCTGATAACCATTATCTTTATTCTTTTTGTCGTACATATCACGACAAACATTAAACTCACAACCAATAATAGGTACGAGTTCATCTTTACCTGTATATTCTTCTCCGTTTTCAGTTGCAAGTCGTTTAGCCTCTTTTATGCCTTTATTATACCCCGCAACTTCCTTTTCAAAATGAAATGCGGCCATCATATTACCATTATCAGTTAGTGCTACCGCCGGCATATCATATTCGGCGGCTTGCTTAACCAATTGCTTAATTGTAATAGTGGATTGTAAAACGGTAAACTGCGTATGATTATGTAAATGTGCAAACTTTGTATGCTTCAATTGCTCACGAGCAGCATCTTTATCGATATCTACACGTAGCGAATCCGATTTCTTTAGTTTGGCGGATTCTTCCTTTAGATTAACATGCTTTAATCCATATCTTCCGATTGGTTGGGGATTAAAACTTTTAAAATTTTCAATGTAACTTCCACCTTGCTGCAGTTGTTCCTCCGAAAACTGCTCCGTTCGAATCAATTCAAAGAAACAACGAGTTGTTGCTTCCACATCAGCTGTTGCATTGTGCGCTTCTGCAAACGGCTCCCCAAACAAAAATTCATGTAATTCGGTTAATGTTGGAAGTTTAAATTTACCTCCACGTCCTCCAGGAATTTTACACAAACTAGCCGTAACCTCAGTACAGGTATCCAACACAGGCATTTGGTGCATTTGAGTTCCCTCTGCTAGCCGCACAAACTCACAACCAACAACATTTATATCAAATCCGATATTTTGCCCGACAACAAATTTTGCAGAGCCAAGAGCTCTTTGAAATTCATCTAAAGCGAACTTCAAATCAACCCCTTGCTCAATTGCTAATTCAGTGGAAATACCATGTATTTTCTCCGCATCATAAGGAATATCAAATCCATCTGGTCGAATTAAATAATCACTATGCTCAATTAAAGTACCTTTCTCGTCGTGTAATTGCCATGCAATTTGCACAACGCGAGGCCAATTATCCGTGTCTGTATAAGGAGAATTCCATCGTTTGGGCAAACCTGTGGTTTCAGTATCAAAAATGATATACATTCTGTGAATTTATAAGGGAATATAAATTTAACTAATTTTTCTAAGCCCGTCAAACTAACCATCGATAACAATGCTATTAAAATGATCGTTACTATTGTCTACTGTTAAAAAATCTAAACAAAAGAAATTAACTAGCTGCAATTCTATAAATTGAATAAAAATCGCAGTATTAATATTTAATCTCTATAAAATGGGAATTCTAGGAACTTTAATCGTAGGCGCTATAGCAGGCTGGTTAGGAAGTACACTTTACAAAGGAAGCGGACTTGGCTTATTCGGCAATATTATAATAGGAATAATAGGAGCATTTATTGGCTATTGGTTCCTTGGGTTAATCGGCGTAAACCTTGGGGCTGGATTTTGGGGCTTTGTAGCCACAGGAGCTATTGGAGCAATAATTATTCTTTTTGTAATCAATCTTATAGTACCAAAAAGATCATAATCAAAAATTCTAAGGAAATTAAAGCGAAGTGAGTATGATATTCACTCCGCTTTTTTTATTTGATGTAAACTTTAAATCTCAACACCAATTCTTTCTTAGGCAAATTGGTATTGATAATTATCACCCTATCTTGTAAACCATACTTTCCATTAGAATCAAACTCCATTGGGATACTTACGGTCTGTCCTTTCAAAATAGGGTCTTTAGGCAATACAACTTTTGTACATGGACAACCGACATTATAGCTATTCAATATTAAAGGTTGCGTCCCCTCATTGGTGATTTTAAAGACATGCTTCAATATAGTACCTTCTGTAATCTTCTCAAATTTCACAGTGGCTTTATCAACAACAGCTTTAGGTTGTGACCAGCTACAAAAGCAAGTTACACAAACAAACAGGAATAAAATAAAAATTTTCATAATGCAAAAAAAAATCCCGCATTAAGCGGGATTTCAAATATAATTAGATTGACAATTACTTGTTCATTGGTCCTGAATTATTCTCAGGCATTCCAGTTTCTGGTTTTGGACCAACTTCTCCTTTAATACGAATGATTTTTGTATCAGAATCAGCAGAATTTGAAGAAATTGTAACTGTTTTATTAATTAAACCTGGGCGTTTAGTGTCGTAAGTTACTTTTATACTCCCTTTTGCTCCTGGCGCAACAGGCTCCTTAGTAAACTCAGGAACTGTACATCCACAAGATGCTTTTGCAGCAGACAATACTAAAGGTGCGTTTCCTGAATTTTTAAACTCAAAAATTGCTGTACCATCAGCACCATATTTAATATTACCATAATCATGAGTTTCTTTCAAAAACTCTAAATAAGGTCCATTCTTAACTTCTTGTGCAAAAGCTCCACCAGCAACCGCTGTCATTAGTAAGGAGAATAATAATTTTTTCATAATTCTTTATAGTTTATAAATTCAAATATAATTTTGTATATAAAATCGTACAATACATTAACTAACTTTTAACTATTTTTCCGTTAATGATTGTTCTAAGATAAGAAATTTGTCAAATGGTACATGTAACATTAACAACCTTTTATCTATCATATCTTTTTCATCAACTTCTATGCCAGAATTTTCATTCAAATAAATTTGATAATATTTTCTAACCATTGAAGTATCGCGAGGTTGCTTTTCGGCGTCATACATATATGCAACACTCTTTAAAACCATAGCTCTATTTACATACTCTGGATAATCTTCAATCACTCGCACACCATATTTTAATGACTTCTCTAAATCACGCTGTGCACTAGATAGCATATGAATACGATCCATATAAGTCGCTGCCATTGGATGTTGAGGCGCTTCTGTAACGGCGTCTTCCAACAAAACAACATAATTCTGTAGCAAAACCTCTGAATGCTCGTGTGTTAAAGGGTTGCGAATCATGTTAGCCAATGAATCTTCATAAGCAGCAATCCGTTGCTCTACCTCCGCATCTAGTTCCGTATTACCTCCGCAGGATAGAACCAAAATAGATGATAATAATCCTAAAAATATCTTCTTCATGCCTTATCTACCTTTTTTGGCTAGTGGAAACTTCATTTTATAATCAACATTCACCTCTCCCTTAGAAATATTTTGCAATTTCTTTTGAATCATACGCTTCTTTAAAGAACCTAAATGATCGGTAAACAAAATACCTTCTATATGATCGTACTCATGCTGTATGATACGTGCTTTGTAACCCGAAAACTGCTCTTCTTGCAAGACCCAATTTTCATCATAATAAGAAATGGTGATCGTCTCCTTACGAAAAACTTCTTCTCGAACTTTAGGAATAGAAAGACACCCTTCAAAAAACCCCCACTTCTCCCCTTCTTCTTCTTCAATAATTGGATTGATAAAAACTTTTTTAAACCCTTCCATTCCTTCTGCACGTGGATCATACTCATCATCCTCATCTTGTTCCGCAAATGGTGAACCATCAACAACAAATAAACGTATCCCCAAACCAACTTGTGGAGCTGCTAAACCCACACCTTGTGCCTCGTACATGGTCTCAAACATATTCGCTATCAACTCATTTAATTTTGGATAATCTTTATCTATTTCTTGTGCTTCTTTCTTCAACACAGGATCTCCGTATGCAACAATTGGTAAAATCATAGTATTTTATTGTAACGCAAAAGTAATCATTTGAAGTGAAAATAAAATGGTTAAAAGGAAACAAAACCACTTAAAACACTTAAGATTGTGTTAATTCACAAAATGTTTTGTTAAATGTCACATTTAGTTTTTTTTTGTTAAAAAAACAACGCCGCTCAAAAACTCAGGTAACTTTCCCTATAAAAAAACGTTATTATTCCTAAATGACCAACTCTACTTATGAATCGTTTACTTACCATCTTGATATTTTTTGGTTTTAATATATTTACGATTATACATGCTCAAGAACAGTTCATGCAAATCAAGGGAACAATTATAGACTCGACACTTGAAAAACAAATCGTATTCGCGAAAGCATTTTTAATTAAAAGCCAAGACTCTACCATTATTACTTATAAAACAACCGATCGAACAGGGAGTTTCGAATTCAATATCCCAATTGATACCGTTCGTTTAATTATTAACCACCCAAAATTTGACGAAAAAGAATTTCTAATAGTCGGCTCTAATGAACAAAACACGTTTGACCTAGGTGAAATTTACCCTCCTGAAAAAGGAAAAGGATTAGACGAAGTTATCATTCTAGCGTTTAAAGACCCCATATATTTCAAAGGTGATACTTTAGTTTATGTGGCTGATTCTTTTAAAACCCGTCCAAACGCTGTGGTGGAAGATCTTTTAAAACGTTTACCAGGTGTAAAAGTGGAAAAAGATGGTTCGATTAAAGTGCAAGGAAAAGAGGTGAAAAAAGTATTAGTGGATGGAGATGAATTTTTTGGTTCTGACGCAACACTCGCCACTCGTAACCTTTCTGCTAATTCCATTCAAACGGTCGAAGTTTACGAAAAAGAAGAAGTCGGAAGCACCAGTGCGGACGATAAAATTCAAGTGCTCGACTTAAAACTAAAAGACGAATTCAAAAAAGGATATTTTGGAGAAGTTGCTTTGGGATCTGACTTCACGCACTATCACGAAGGAAAAGTGTTCGCCAATTATTTCACGCAAAAAACCAAAATTTCTATTTTCGGAATGGGCGCTAACACTTTAGAATCGGCTATTTCTTGGTCGCAAGCCAATCAATATGGATTGGATCACCTCAATGCTTATCAGTACGATTCTGAATCAGATTCTTGGCAACAAAACGAAAACAATTTTGATGGAGAAAGAGGTTTCCCGGTTTTATACAGAACGGGAGCATTGTACAATGGGCAACTTTCTAAAAAAATTACCATTAACGCGAATTATACGTACACTGAATTTCAATTACGTATAAAAACCGAAACAAGAAATCAATTTCGATTTATTGACACCACCTATTACAACAATAGTACAACGGAATCAACCTCAAAAACCAAACAACATTTGGCCAATTTATCGTTGACTTATAAAATAGACTCTACAACAACCTTAACCTTTAAACCACGCTTTTTACACCAAAATGAAGCAAGTAATTCGAATAATCTTTTTTCCTTTTCTAATGAAAACAACATTCGAACACGAACAGGTAACAACATCCAAGAAAACAACAAAATAGGGTTCAATATCAAAACTCCTCTAATTTTAGAAAAACTGTTTCAAAAGAAAAATCGAAAATTTATTCTGACCAATAATTTCACTTATGATAAAGCTGACAAAAATGGTGTTTTAAAATACGACGATGAAAATGAGCAACCTGGATTCGGTAATCTGCAAATTGATCAACACAAATCTGGTAACACATCCATCGTTTCGAATTTAACACAAGCGACTTTTTTAGAACCTTTCACAAAACACATAAAAGTTGCTTTTAAACTGGAACATTTTTTCACAAAAAATCAAGATAATATCTTATCATACAATCCAGAAAATGGAGTTTATGACATCCTCGATTCATTAACATCCAATCAGTTTCAATCGCTAAAAAACAAATCGACAGCTGGTGCTCAATTTATCTACGAGAAGAAAAAGAATAAATTACAAATCGGGGTTGACGGAAGTTATATTTCAACGCAAAACGCAAATTTGATTAACAATAACACAATCAATCAAAAGCAATTTTTTATTTTACCCAACATGCGATACATTTGGTCGATTAGCAAAACAAGTCAACTTAACACAAGTATTAAAACGAATACCAACCTACCAACCAACGTTTTTTTACAACCGATTTACAACAATACCAACCCTAACTTTATCAGTTTAGGATCTCCGGATTTAAAACCCAGTTATTCGGTAAGCACTAACAATTACTATTACATTTTCAAATCATCTACAGGCTATCAATCATCCGTTTACATGAATGCAGTATATAGCTATAATGCGTTTGTAAGTGACATTCAATTTGATAATCAAGGCCGCCAATTTTCATCCTATTACAATAAAGACAAATTTGATTACAGTTCTATTGGCGCCAACTTCCGCATACCATTCTTCAAACGAATCTTGTCACTTGACCCTTCATTTGGCTATTCCAACAACCTTGTGATTGGACGAATTAACGGTTTAGAAAACAAAACATTTGTAAATCGATTAGACCCTGGTTTAGAATTATCTGCTAACACCGACTTCCTTTACATAAGCATTGGCTCTAAATATTCGTATGCTATTCGACAAAACAAAAATAGTTTTACCGATAACATCGTCAATGCTACATGGGTACACACCGCAGAAGCCGAATTTTATCTTCCAAAGGAAATCGAATTGGGTATTTCGTACGTAGTTACACAATACAACAACTTGGCTCAATCTTTTAACATCACCCGTCAAATTTTAAGCGCGCGCATAGAAGTTCCATTAGGTAAGCATAAAAATTATATCATAACAGCGCAAGTTCATGATTTATTGAATCAAAATCAGTTTGTGAGTCGTTACAATACCATCAATCAAATTTCGGATACTCGAACCAATTCCATTGGACGTTATTATTTATTGCGCTTCACTTATAAGTTCAATAGTACTTACAAGAAAAATAAAGAAAATGAAAACAATCTGGATACTGATCATTAATTGCTTTTTGTCACTCCATTTATTTGGACAAATATCTCAAGGGGTAATTACTTTTGAGCGCACTATAAATATTTACAAAAAATATAAAGATTATAAGGATATCAAAAAATGGATTCCGGAGAAAGACAAATACCGTAAGGACATATATGAATTGCATTTTAACGATACCTTAAGCGTGTTTTTTCCAACGATTGAAACAGAAACAAACACATGGACAGCTTCCTGTAACACCGTTACAATGTATCCCAATCAAAAAATATACGAAGCCAAACAACATTTCAATTTAGATGAACTTTTAGTCCTTGATTCCATACCCCATCGCACTTGGAAACTCACGAACAAATGGCGCAAAATTTTAGATTACGATTGCCGACAAGCCGTCTATCAATTCGATGATACCATTCGGATTTACGCTTGGTTTACTCCAGCCATCGCTCCAAGCATTGGTCCTGAAACCATGTGGGATTTACCTGGCGGAATTTTAGGTCTTGCTTTAGAAGATGGAAGCATTACCTATTTTGCTACAAAAGTAGAAAGTAAGCCGCTTGATTGGATCAATACCAAACAACGCTTTAATACTAAAAAAGCAAAATCAAAAGCCGAACATCGCATTGCAATTCTTGGAAAAGAAAAGGAAAAACCAAACGAAAAGAAAGAAAAAAATGGTTCTAATTGGATGGAGGAAGAACTTCGAGATACCTTTATGTTCTAAATAAGATTACCTATATATTCTTGTAAAATAATAGCTGCCGAAACTTTGTCAATCATTCCTTTTTGTTGACGGTCTTTTTTCTTCATTCCACCTTGAATCATCGCATCTAATGCCATTTTTGAGGTAAATCGTTCGTCGTGTAAATCAATCTTAACATTGGGGAATTGCTTCTCAAGCGCCTCCTTTAGTAAATAAACATTTTGAGTTACATGCGAATCAGAACCATCCATGCGTTTGGGCTCGCCTAAAACAATAATATCAATATTATCTTTTTCAACCAACCGAATCAAGACATTCATCAGTTCTTTAGAATCTACCGTATCCAAAGGTGTTGCAATAATGCGCAATTCATCTGTAATTGCAAGTCCACAACGTTTTAATCCAAAATCAATTGATAAGATTCTCCCCATTCTACAAATTTAAGATTTCGTTTAATATTTAACTAAAAAACAATACAATGAAATCGTTATCTTTGGGAAAAAGAAATTATCATCAATATGCGTGAGATTATTGAAGCTGCGTGGGACAACCGCGATTTACTAAAAGAAGAACAAACCGTAAAAGCAATTGAAGCGGTTATCGAAGATATAGACAAAGGTCGTTTACGCGTTGCGGAACCCTTAGAAAATGGAGAATGGCAAGTAAATGAATGGGTGAAAAAAGCAGTAGTTATGTACTTCCCTATTCGTAAAATGGAAACAATCGAAGTGGGGCCATTTGAATTCCACGACAAAATGGCTTTGAAAACAGATTACGAAAAATTAGGCGTGCGTGTCGTTCCTCCTGCAGTTGCTCGTTATGGCGCATTTGTTTCTCCTGGTGTAATCTTAATGCCTTCTTATGTTAACATCGGTGCCTATGTTGACGCAGGAACAATGGTGGACACTTGGGCAACAGTTGGATCATGTGCTCAAATTGGAAAAAATGTTCACCTTTCTGGAGGAGTTGGAATTGGTGGAGTTTTAGAACCCTTACAAGCGGCTCCTGTAATCATTGAAGACGATGCTTTTATTGGTTCACGTTGCATCGTTGTGGAAGGTGTTCGAGTTGGAAAACAGGCTGTTTTAGGAGCAAATGTAGTTTTAACAAAATCAACGAAAATCATTGACGTTACAGGTGATGAACCTGTTGAGATAAAAGGATATGTCCCAGAACGATCTGTGGTAATCCCTGGTTCATATACGAAAAAATTTCCTGCTGGTGAATTTCAAGTACCTTGTGCGTTGATCATTGGACAACGTAAAGCATCAACCGACTTAAAAACATCTTTAAACGACGCATTGAGAGAACACAACGTAGCTGTTTAAAAAAATAAAAGATTTTAAACGAGGCTGAAGAGATTCAACCTCGTTTTTTTACAACTAAACAATCAGCTATTAATCATTTGTCCCTCTTCTATTTACCTACAAGAGGATAAAAAATATTGTATACAAAATGAATAAACAACATTTTATCACCTTATTTGCGTTCGCTTTTTTCCATTTGACCATTTTGGGACAAGCAAATAATGCCCTTACCCCCTTAAAAAAATACATCTCAAAAGATAGCACAAGCTATATTAGTGCGAGTGCTTTTGGACAATTCTGGGGCAGATATACAGAACATAATCCGGGATCTTTAATGAATAACGAACCCATCAATGAATCCTTTGATGTCGGAATTCGTCGAATACGTTTTGTTGCCACTGCGGTGATTCAAGATAGATTTACATTTTACACACATATTGGGCTAAACAATCTATCTCCCTATAACCAAAGAAAAACAGGAATCTTCTTACATGATGCGACCTTTGATGCGAAGATTTATAAAAGTTATTTTGAATTAGGGTTGGGATTAGGAGGATGGAATGGAACGTCCCGATTTTCAGCTTCAGCAACCTCATCCATACTTGGTGTTGATTTACCTTTGATTCAAGAGACAACAAATGATGTCACAGATCAGTTTGGTCGTAAATTTGGAATCTACGCAAAAGGGAAAATCAATAAATTTGACTACCGATTGGTAATGGCTCAGCCCTTCCCTACTCGATCTGCATTAGCAACCGTTGAACAATTAGATCAAGTAGCGATCAATCAATCGGTGTTTAATCGAGAAAATCCTCATTTTAACTATTCAGGGTACTTTCAATATCAAATCCTCGATCAAGAAAGCAATCAAACTCCTTATAATAGTGGGTCTTATTTAGGTAAAAAACGTATCGTAAATGTTGGAACAGGTTTTCAAACGCAAAAAAATGCGGTATGGCATAGAAATACGGATCTTGACACTATCCGAACAAATCTTTTCCAGTTTGGATTAGATGTATTTGTAGATTATGCGTTGAATGCAGAAAAACAAAATGCAATTACTTTTTATGCTGCGTATTTACACTATAACTACGGAACGAATTACATTAGAAACGTTGGCCCGTTGAACATAGCAAATGGAGTAAATGGTCAAGGGTCCTTTAATGGTCCAGGAAATAATCTTCCTTTAATCGGAACAGGAAATGTGGGGTATTTTCAAGCAGCTTACAAATTCAAGAACAATCTACTCGGTCAGAAATTAGGAACTTTGCAACCTTATTTTATTTACTCAGTCGCCGACTACCAAAAATTAGATGATTTAGTACACGTTTTCCACGCAGGTGTAAACTGGTTGGTCATTGGTCAAAATGTAAAAATCAGCCTAGATTACCAAAGTAGACCCGTATTCAATCAAATCAATGACGGTATTCACAGTAATCCTAATCAAAGAAAATCACAATTAATATTACAGGTTCAAGTAGCCATATAAACTAAAAAGCCCGATCATCAGACCGGGCTTTCTCTTTATTTATTAATTCTTATTTCGAACTTTCCAGCTTGATTAAGTTCAATGCTGATCCAGCCTTAAACCAACCGATTTGTTGTTCGTTGTAAGTGTGATTTGTAGCAATTACATCCACCGAACCATCTGTATGAACAGCTTCTATTAAAAGAGGCTTCCCAGGTGCAAACTCAGTTAAATCTATAAAATTAAAGGTATCGTCTTCTTGAATCTTGTCGTAATCTGACTTATCAATGAAGGTTAACGCTAACATTCCTTGCTTTTTCAAATTCGTTTCATGAATACGGGCAAAAGATTTTACCAAAACCGCTTTAACACCCAAATGCCTAGGTTGCATAGCGGCGTGCTCACGTGAAGAACCTTCCCCGTAGTTTTCATCTCCAACGATAATGGAAGGGATATCAGCGGCTTTGTATGCCCGTGCTGTGTCAGGCACTGCACCATATGTTCCTGTCAGTTGATTTTTTACGGAATTAGGAGTTCCATTAAAAGCGTTAACAGCACCTATTAAGGTATTGTTCGCAATATTATCCAAATGCCCACGGTAACGTAACCAAGGACCAGCCATGGAAATATGATCCGTTGTACATTTTCCAAATGCCTTGATCAATAACTTAGCACCTGTTATATTTTTCCCATCCCATGCAGGAAAAGGTTCTAATAATTGTAAACGTGAAGACTCCGGATTAACAATCACTTGAATTTCGGAACCATTAGCCGCAGGAGCAAGAAAACCAGGGTCTTCCACTTCAAATCCTCTTGTAGGTAATTCATCACCCGTTGGCGGATTCAATTTTATCTCAATCCCATCTTCGTTGGTAACCGTATCCGTTATCGGGTTAAAGTCCAAACGTCCGGAAATAGCCAATGCCGCAACCATCTCAGGTGATGTTACAAAAGCGTGGGTATTTGGATTTCCATCCGCACGTTTAGAAAAATTTCGGTTGAAAGAATGTACAATCGTATTCTTTTCTTGCTTATCAGCACCCGCTCTATCCCATTGTCCAATACAAGGTCCACAAGCATTCGTAAATACCATAGTCCCCATTTTTTCGAATGCTTCAATAATTCCATCCCGCTCAATGGTGTAGCGTATTTGCTCCGAACCTGGATTAATACCAAATTCAGCCTTTGGTTTTATATTATTCGCAACAGCTTGATTCACAATAGAAACAGCACGCGACATATCTTCATACGAAGAGTTGGTACAAGATCCAATCAATCCCCATTCTACTTTTAATGGCCAATCATTCTTCGCTGCTTCTTCCTTCATTCTAGAAACTGGAGTTCCACGATCGGGTGTAAATGGACCATTTATATGTGGTTCTAATTCTGATAAATTAATTTCAATCAACTCATCAAAATAAAGAGATGGATTAGCGTACACTTCTGGATCTGCCGTTAAATAATCAGCAACTTTATCCGCTGCATCTACCACATCTTGTCGTCCTGTTGCCGTTAAATAACGACGCATCGAATCATCGTAACCGAAAGTAGAAGTTGTTGCGCCAATTTCAGCACCCATATTACAAATTGTTCCTTTTCCTGTTGCAGAAATGGACTTTGCGCCTTCACCAAAATATTCAACGATAGCACCTGTTCCACCTTTCACAGTTAAAATATCCGCGACTTTTAAAATCACATCTTTTGGAGCAGTCCAACCATTCAATTTCCCAGTTAATTTAATCCCAATCATTTTCGGAAATTTCAACTCCCAAGCCATTCCAGACATGACATCCACCGCGTCCGCACCACCAACACCAATGGCAAGCATTCCAAGACCACCAGCATTTACAGTATGTGAATCCGTTCCAATCATCAATCCACCTGGAAAAGCATAATTTTCTAATATAATTTGGTGAATAATTCCCGAACCTGGTTTCCAAAATCCAATACCATATTTATTCGAAACTGAGGATAAAAAATCAAAGACTTCTTTGGATTGGGAATTCGCCACAGCCAAATCGGTCTCCGCTCCAACTTTTGCTTGAATCAAGTGATCACAATGAACCGTCGTTGGAACAGCAACTTTAGCTTTTCCAGCGTGCATAAATTGCAACAAGGCCATCTGTGCCGTCGCATCTTGACAAGCAACACGATCAGGTGCAAAATC
>JAZQRM010000093.1:0-29454 GCA_045629585.1 Taishania sp.
CGTTTGGAAGCAGAACGTCTAGCAAAAGAAGCATCTGATAAAGCAGCACAAGAGCGTTTGGAAGCAGAACGTCTAGCGAAAGAAGCATCTGATAAAGCAGCACAAGAACGTTTGGAAGCAGAACGTCTAGCGAAGGAAGCATCAGATAAAGCAGCACAAGAACGTTTGGAAGCAGAACGTCTAGCAAAAGAAGCATCTGATAAAGCAGCACAAGAACGTTTGGAAGCAGAACGTCTAGCGAAGGAAGCATCAGATAAAGCAGCACAAGAGCGTTTGGAAGCAGAACGTTTAGCGAAAGAAGCATCAGATAAAGCAGCACAAGAGCGTTTGGAAGCAGAACGTTTAGCGAAAGAAGCGTCTGAAAAGCAAAAGCTTGAAAAAAGTACTTTGGAAGCTGAAGCAAAACGTTTAGCAAAGGAGAAAATTGATGAAGAATATATAGCATTTTTAGCGGCGGGAGACCAATTGGTTGATGCAGGTAATTATGCAGGTGCTATTGATTCATATAATAAAGCCTTAAACATTAAACCGGAAGAACTTGTTCCAGTTCAAAAAGCTAAGCTAGCACAAGAATTGGCTACTAAAAATCAAAATGAAGCCAGTCAAGCGTTTGAGAAGTTGATAACTGCAATTGAAAATAAAATAACAGAAGAAGATTTTTCTAAAGCTAGAGACTATATTACAAGAGCAAATTCTATTCGCTCTAATGATCCACGTCCAAATGCATTATTGAAACAGATTGAAGCTTTAGAAAGAGATAATCAAGTTTACTTTAAATTGATTCAAGATTCGGATTCAAAAGTTAAGTCGGAGATGTATACCGAAGCGTTGGTTATGCTCAATCAAGCGAAGGAGTTAAAGCCTAAAAGAGTAGAACCACAACAACGTATTGATGAGATAAATTTATTGTTAGCAAAACAAAATTCGTTGAAATCAGAAGATGCTCAATTCAATCAAATGATGATGAATGGTGCAGCCGAAGAGACGAAGAAAATGTATTTAGAAGCTTTAAGTTTCTATAAAAAAGCAAATGATATACGTAAGAATGATTCTCAATCGCTACAAAAGATTGCTGAAATGGAATCTAAAATTGCACAAGCGAATCAAGCCTCTAAGCTAAAGAAAGAGGAGGAAGAGAAGTTTAACTCCATTATTAAAAGCGCGGATGAAGATTTCCAAAAAGGGGAATACCAAAAGGCTGCAACTGCTTATGGAGAAGCTAAACTTTTAAAGCCGGAGAATGCATATGCCAAAGTGAAGTATGAGGAAGCTGTTCGATTAAATAGAGTTGAGTCAAAGCGTATAATGGATGAGCAATATAAAAAGGTGATAACACAAGCCGATCAACATTATCGAATGGGGGAATTAGCTAAGGCAAGTGATTATTATAAAAGAGCTCAAAACTTAAAGAGAAACGATCCATATCCAGCTAAACAATTGGAGCTGATCAAAAATATGATTAATCCACCGACAGTTAACACTGGAGAATTGTCGCCGCTTGGTGAGGTCTTTGACCCATCAATAATGGATGCTGAGTTGGCATTGGTTAGCGCTGAAGCTAAAAGGAAAGACATCAAGCAACAGAAAACAAAGAAACTAAGAGAGTCAGCGGAGGATAATAGCAATGCTTCAAGTATAGCAAAGCGTCAAGAGCAACAAGGGACGATGGAGGGTATTAATACGCTCTATAAAGACAAATCGAGTGTCGAAGCTCTGGAAGCTGAAAACAAAAGAAATAACATTGATATCTTTAAGGAAAAGGAAAAAGAATTAGCGCAAATATCTCAAAATAGCGCTGTATTTAAGCAAAATGAAAACACACGTAATCAAGATTTAATTACGCAAGAGCAGAATCGATATAGCTACAATGTTGAGCAGATGAGCGACATTGCGAAGGTAGATGTGACTGAAATTGACCGAATTCGTATGCAAGCTGAAGATGAGAAACGCACCGCTGAACAACGTTTACATCAAAATAATCTGAATAATAAAGCAACCTTGGTTACCATTTCAGATAAAAGTATTGATGCTAATGTACAATCTTCAGATGAAATTGATCAACTTCGTAATGTTTATGTTAATAAAGAAAATGAAGTTTTAGGGAACAACCTAGTAGGTGCAAATGAAGCTTATCAAAAGGCGCTTACCGGGAAAAATACATTGGATGATATTACCAAGTCATCCAATCAGTATGGAGTAGATTCTCAAGAGGATAAAGTTGCAACAAGACAGCAAATCGATGAAACGCAAACGTCTATAATTCGAGCAAAAGCAAAAGCCGAGATTGATAAACATCAAACTAATTTGGCAGCGAAAGAGGAGTTACTGGCTATCGAAAAATCAAAGATCGATCAGCAACAAGAACTACAAGATAAGATGATTGAAAATGAGCAATTTATTATCGCTAAAAATAATGAAATGGCGTCTACAGAGTCCATGCGTCGGGATGCTGAAAACCAAAAGTATCTTACTCAGCGTGCAAAAGTTGAAGAGTTTGAAAAGAAGAATTCCGATAAGCAAGTAGAAGTTATAAAAGATGCTGAAGAAAAAGACAAACAAGTTAAATTAATTGTAAAAGGAACTCAAATTGCAAATGTTAGTCAAGATGAAAATGATCGACAAGAGCGTTTGGATACTCAAAATAAAATTAATGCGAAGAAGGAAACTTCAGGACAGTCCACACAAAATTTAGGTGATGGACAAAGAAGTAATCAAGAAAAAATTGCGGACATTCAAAAAGCAACCGCATTAACGAATAGTTCAACAGAAAGAGAAAAAGCAAATACGAGTTATACCATAAAAAATCAAATTGATAAGATGGAACCCGTGAACTCTTCAGCTGTTCCACAAGCAAAGAATACTTTGGGAGAGAAATATCCAGAAGGTGTTTCTCAAGAAATGTTCCAAAGAAAAGATGAGAACGGTTTACCAGTTGCAATTATCACTCGACGAGTTGTTGTAACGGAAGGCAGAGGAGTAGAGTATGTAAAAACACAAACAGTAGATGCAATAACTTACCAAAAATCGGGTGTTGCAATTACAGAACATGTTTGGCAAAAGGAAACAAATAATGCATCACTTAAAAGGCATTTTTAATAGTATATTATTCTTTTTGGTGATTTGGGGCTGTACCAGATCACCAAAAGGTCATGAGATTCATGGTGAAGCTCAAGGCACGACCTATACAATCATTATATCGGATGATTATAATCCAATCAACAAAATGGAAATTGATTCTATTCTTTCCAACTTTGACCAGTATCTTTCCTTATACAACCCGCAATCATTTTTAACTAAAATAAACGATAATCAGTCCTATAATTTTGAAGATACCTATGGCTATTTTACAGAATGTTATTTTTTAACGGAATTACTCCATGAACAATCCCAAGGATTAATAGATCCAACTTTATATCCAATCCTAAATGAATGGAAATTGTATTCAAAAGAAGGCATGGTTGTGCCGATTGACCAAGGAAAATTAAAAGATTTAAAGCAGTATGTAGGGTTTAATAAAGAGGATAATTATACGATTAACTTTGATAAAAAAATGGTTTCGGTAGAAAAGAAGAGTGTTGCGGTTAAGTTTGATTTTAATGCAATTGCTCAAGGTTATTCTACGGATGTATTAGCTAATTTTTTAGATACTAAAGGGGTTCAAAACTATTATATTGAAATAGGAGGAGAGCTTGTTGTAAAAGGAAAAAGCCCTTCAGGAAAAAAGTGGCGCATTGGTATAGATGTTCCAGAAAATACATCTTCGGATGATCGAGAAACTCAGATTATTGTCTCTACAACAAATATCGGTCTAGCAACTAGTGGTAATTATAGAAACTTCATTACAGAAGGAGATAATGTATATGCGCATATTTTTAATCCTCACACAGGAGCACCACAGCAGTCAGATATTCTAAGTGTAACGGTTTTTGCTCCTACTGCAGGTATGGCGGATGGTTATGCAACGTATTTTATGCTAATCGGTAGAGAGGGGATTCGTACGTTTTGCAAGGAGAATAAAGATGTGTCAGCTATCATAATATATAGCGAAAAAGGAAAGTTTAAGAATGAAACAATCGGTAATCCAACATTCGTAATAAACCGATAGTTGTTAGCAATTACTTTTAGATTTGGTTCACGCCACTTATAATCGCACTATTTTTAAGCTATAATTTGAAGAAAATGAACGTACATTTTATAGCGATAGGAGGTAGTGCAATGCATAATTTAGCAATAGCACTTAATCGCAAGGGAGTAAAAGTAACTGGATCAGACGATGAACTATTTGAACCCTCAAAATCCCGTTTAGAAAAGGAAGGTATTTTACCAAAACAGATGGGATGGGATGCTAACATGATTCACCAAGATTTGGATGCTGTTATTGTTGGAATGCACGCTAGAATTGATAATCCCGAATTACTTAAGGCGCAGGAATTAGGGTTGAAAATATTCTCCTACCCAGAGTATTTATACGAACAATCAAAAAATAAGAGGCGAATTGTTATAGGTGGGAGCCACGGAAAGACAACGATAACATCAATGCTTTTACATGCAACTCAAGCGTGTTCGGTAGACGTTGATTACATGGTTGGCGCACAATTAGAAGGTTACGATTGTATGGTTAGACTCTCGGATTCTGCTGAATTTATGATACTAGAAGGTGATGAATATTTGAGTTCTCCAACTGATAGAAGACCAAAGTTTCATTTGTATCAACCTGATGTGGCCTTGTTATCTGGAATCGCTTGGGATCATATAAATGTATTTCCAACCTTTGAAAATTACTGTGATCAATTTGATGTTTTCTGTTCTAAAATCACCCCTAATGGTACTTTGATTTATAATACTGAAGATCCAGAAGTTGAAAAATTAGGTAAGAAATATTCATCGATAATTAAAACGATTCCTTACGCAACCCCAAGCTATAGTAATGGAGATAATGGTTTCTTGATTACCTGGAATGAAAAAAGCTACCAGCTTTCAATTTTTGGTAAACATAATATGCAAAATTTAGTCGGTGCTATGTATTTAGCTCAAGAGCTTGGGATTGATAATAATACCTTTTTGACTGTAATGCAAACTTTTACAGGTGCCGGTAAACGATTACAGTTGGTATTTGAAGATGAAACTTTTAGTTGTTATAAAGATTTTGCGCATTCACCATCCAAGTTGAAGGCAACTTTAAATGCTGTACGAGAGCGTTTTCCACAACGGACACTGATTGCTTGTATGGAATTGCATACTTTTTCATCTTTAAAAAAGGATTTTTTGCCTCAATATATGAATTGTATGGATGGTGCAGATGTCAATTTAGTCTATTTTAGTCCTGAAGTTGTTGCGCATAAAAAGTTAGAAGCAATTACACCTGAAATGGTTAAAAGTGGATTTGGCGGAGGTGTAAATGTCTTGACATCTTCCAATGAAGTGGTCTCATTTTTGAAAAAAATTGATTATACGGATACAACTTTATTGTTAATGTCCTCTGGTAATTTTGATGGTATTGATTACGACGAATTAGTGGAGATGTTATATGGGAAATAACAATATGCTGCTTAAAATAGGTTTACCTGTTGTATCTTCACTTGCTCTATTCTTAAAGTTTGTAGCATTAAACGAGCCTGCGGTTATCTTAGATATCGAACAATATGAGGAACGTAATAAGGATAAACCTATTTTGGACACCGTTTTTGACACAGCGAGAGATAGAGCAATTCCCTTTATGATCGAGTTATCTCCGTATTTAGATGAATGGAAAGGAGTCGTTATTTTTAGTCATGGGTACGCCAATAATAGACCGGATGCTTATTTATCCTACTCTTACTTAATTGAAGGTTTGCGAAGTCGAGGTTATTTAGTTGTCAGTATCCAACATGAGCTTTCGAATGATCCCATTTTACCTCTAAAAGGAAATATGCAAATTGTTAGAAGACCTTTTTGGGAAAATGGAGCTCTAAATATTGATAAAGTCTATCAAAATATTGTACAAAGAGACACTTTGATAGGAAGTTTACCTATTATTTTGATTGGACATTCTAATGGTGGAGATCAATCTGCATTTTACTGTTATTTACACCCAAATAAGATTCAAACGCTGATAACTTTAGATAATTTAAGGTTTAATCTAACCGATTTAATGGTGGAGAAGCAATTATCCATTCGGTCACAAGATCGTGTGGCAGATTCGGTTGTTTTTGAAAATTGGGAGAAAGGAAAAACGCAGTATTTCCAAATTGACACTGTGCAAGTTAAACATGCAAATATGAACGACAAAGGTTCAATCAATGACAAAAAAGAAATACTGCGTTTGATCTTTAATTTCCTTGAAGACTAACGATTCTTAAAGATTATTTTTCGATAAATAATAGTAACTAGAATACTATATAATGTCGACATAAATATTAATCCCAATAAAGATAATGTTGTAATAAACTTAGGGGAAAATAAAAGCTTAGGGTTTTCCATTTGCTTGTCATATATCTCCTGCACTGTCATTACTTCAAATTCTTGATTTGAACTTTTTAATTCTTTTAGTTTTTGAGGGTCAGAAATTACATCTTGAAGTTGTGTTGATACCTCTTGAATTTTCTGATTGAAGAAACTATCATCGATGGAACTGTAATAGATGAAGATAAACAAAGAAACGATTACAGAGTAAACTACTGCACTAGTCATCGCATTCTTAATATCTTGTAATGCATTACTTTCTTCACCAATGGGTTGTTGCTCTTTATTTTTCCACAAACCAAATGCAATTGCAAGCAGCAAGCCTAATATATTTAAGCATGCTGCCACAAAATAATGATTTTCGGAAGTCCACCCCAGTTGCAAAAAGGAAAGTTTAACAATTATCCATGCAAAAGCAAAGATAATTCCATATTTGACTGTTGGTTTCATTCTATTTTATTTAGCTATTCATTGATACTAAAAATTCTTCATTGGATTGCGTACGCTCCATGTGTTCTTTCATAAATTCCATTGCTTCCACAGGATTCATATCTGCAATAAATTTACGCATTAACCAAACTCGTTGTAAAACATCTTTAGGTACTAATAAATCTTCACGACGAGTACCAGAAGCTGTAATATCAATTGCTGGGTAAATTCTACGGTTGGCAATTTTACGATCCAATTGTAACTCCATGTTACCTGTCCCTTTGAACTCTTCAAAAATTACTTCATCCATTTTCGACCCCGTATCTGTTAATGCCGTTGCAAGAATAGATAATGAACCACCATTTTCAATCTTACGAGCCGAACCAAAGAAACGTTTTGGTTTGTGTAATGCATTTGCATCAACACCCCCAGAAAGGACTTTACCTGAAGCTGGAGAAACAGTATTGTATGCACGAGCAAGACGCGTAATTGAATCCAGTAAGATACAAACATCATGACCACATTCAACCATTCTTTTTGCTTTCTCTAAAACCATGTTGGCTACTTTTACGTGTCGCTCAGCAGGTTCGTCAAAAGTAGATGCGATTACTTCTGCTTTAACGCTTCTTGCCATGTCGGTAACTTCCTCTGGACGTTCATCGATCAATAAGACAATCAAATAAACTTCAGGATGGTTAGCCGCAATTGCATTTGCAACATCTTTCAAGAGCATTGTTTTCCCCGTCTTTGGCTGTGCAACGATCATTCCACGTTGACCTTTACCAATTGGAGCAAATAAATCCATTAAACGTGTAGACATAGTCTCTTGAGCGTGTCCTGTTAATTTGAATTTTTCGTCTGGAAAAAGAGGGGTTAAATATTGGAAAGGTACACGATCTCTAATGTATGATGGATCACGACCATTGATGGATTCTACTTTAACTAATGGGAAAAATTTCTCTCCTTCTTTTGGAGGTCGAATTGTTCCTTTAATAGTATCTCCTGTTTTTAAACCAAATAGTTTAATTTGGCTTTGACTCACGTAAATATCATCTGGAGAAGGTAAATAATTATAGTCAGATGAACGAATGAAACCGTAACCACCATCTGGAATTACTTCCAAAACTCCTTCAGCAACAACAATTCCAACTAAATCATAAGCTTCTTCTTTCGAGCTATCACTTTGTGTGTTTACACTGGTGTGGTTCGAGTTTCCGTTTTGATTTTGGGAGTTGCTTTTTGGATGATTGTTTTGTGTGTGATTATTCTGTGGACGTCTTTCTTGTTGAATATTTTTCTCGCGAGGACGATCTTTTCTAACAAATTCTGTTGACTCTGTTTTTACCTCTTCTTGCGTTTTTTCTTCAATGGGTGTTTCCACTCTTGGTGCTTCCGCGTTTGCTTTTCGCCCAGTAGCTAATTCTAATAAATTTCTACCCGACTTTTGAGGTTTTGTATCCGTCAAATTTCCGTCACTTGCAGGTTCTTCTTTTGATTGATTTTCAGGCATTGCTTCAGAATCATTAGGCTCCGACATCGCAAGCTTACGAGTACGTTTTGCTTTAGGTTCTTTTGATTCAATTGATTCTTGCTGAGTTTCTTCAAATAGAGTAGGAGTAGGAGCCCCAGGTGTTGGGCTTGAATTACCAGGCGTTGCCGAAATTATCATATTGACAATGTCTGCTTTTTTTAGACCGTTAACGTTAATACCTAATGCCGTTGCGATCTCTTTTAAGTCAGGAAGCTTTTTGCTTTCCAGTATATCTTTATCCATAAATTGATAAACGAATGATGATTAATCTTTGGAATGATGTAAAGAAATGGGAAGAATATCCCGTTTTTAGACAATGCAATTATACGATAAAAAAATTGTTTTATGATGCTATTATTTATTTTTTTTGTCCAGAATCATCAAAAAACATCTAGCTGGCATTAAAACTTAACATTTCCTTTAGAAAGAACGAGATTATTTCACATTGATTCGCAAGAGCATTTGTGTGGATTCTGTTCTGATTTGCTATTTTTACAAGGTAAATAGAGTTCTTATGGAAAAATATATAGGGTCTTGGGATACGATTATCCCTACATTTATTAGTTATGGGGGAAGATTAATTGTCTCTTTGCTAATAATAGCGATAGGACTGAGGGTAGCTAAACTTGTCAATAAAGCGGTTCGTAAAGCGATGGAAATGCGTCAAGCAGATGCAAGTTTAGCTGGGTTTATAGCCACTTTAGTGACGACCTTAATTAAAGTGATGACTATCGTGTCAGCCATTACTCATTTAGGTATTGCAATGACGTCTTTTGCAGCGATGCTTGGGGCTGCTGCTTTATCAATCGGTATGGCCTTTTCGGGTACTTTGTCTAATTTTGCCGGTGGAGTTGTTATATTATTTTTTAAGCCGTTTAAGGCTGGTGACACCGTAGTAAGTTTGGGTAATGAAGGAGATGTACAAACGGTAACGATTTTTAATACTATCTTAAAAACAGGGGACAATCGGTTGGTAATCCTACCTAATGGTTCAGTTATTAATAATCCGCTGGTTAATATTACTAGCCAAGGTGTACGACGGATTGAATGGAATATTTCATTTTCATACGGGGATGATATAAAAGCTGTACGAACGATGGCTGAATCGATTTTAAATGCAGAACCACGCGTACTTAAAGATAAGCCTATTTCTATTGGTTTAGGTGAATTAAGGGATTCTGCAATAATTGTTAAGATACGTTGTTGGGTAAATGCAGACGATTATTCTGGTGTTCTTTTTTCTGTTAATGAAAAAATCTACGAGCAAGCCGGTAAAAATGGTTTAAGTTTTCCTTTTCCTACGGTTGATGTAAATCTTAACAAAGAGTAGTATTTATAAAGTAAATAGTTAGCATGAATTCACGACAAATATTGGAATTATATAAAATGACCAACCAGTTTGGGCGTACAATAGAATTAGATTATTACCTGGATGAAAATGAAGTCATAATTAATAAAATTGAGATTAAACCCATTCATTTGGCAACCCCAAACGTATCGCATGGTGGTGTTATTAGCGCTTTGGCAGATTCTACTTTAGGTGTGGCAGCGCTTGCCGAATCATCGAAAGAAGGTAATTTAGTGTCAACGGTTGAGTTCAAAATTTCTTATTTAAGACCTGCTAAATTAGGAGACATTATCACAGGGGTTCCAAGAATTCGTAAGATAGGTAAAAGTTTGATTTTTGTAGAAGCAGACATTTTAAATCAAAAAAACGACCTTATTGCCACTGCTTGTGGAACATTTAATCAATATCCTGCCAATAAAGTGTTTTAGATTATTAAAACAAAGGGCATGAAAGGTATAGGGTTCTTTTTAATATTCGTAAATTTGTAAAAAAAATAATTGTGGTGGTACTTTTTTTGAATGATGTAGCGGGGAGTGAAATTTTGGTAATTCTTCTTTTTATCTTAATTTTTTTTGGAGCAGATAGCATACCTTCAATTGCACGAACTTTCGGTAAAGTAATTCGTCAAATTAATGATGCGAAAGAGGATATTCAGGGAGAAATTAAGAAATCATCAGGTAATATCAAGAAGGATTTGAATCTGGAAGGAATTTTTAAAGAAACAGAAGAGGCTATACGTGAACCTTTGGATCAAATGACTTATGATATTGAAGATTCTATAAAATATGAGCGTTCAAAGCCAGTTGCACCAATTATTGAAATGGAAAAAGCTGCAAAACCGGATCAAGAAGTGGAAACAGAAGTAAATAAAAAAGCTTCAGAAGAGTCTCCAGAAGCTTAGTTTTGTTTAAAATCGGTCAAGATCTGTATTTAATGTATCAAAGGTCATAGTACCTTCTTCAATATAAAACCAAGCACTGAAATTTTCCTCAGAAACATCAGGCCATGTATCTTCATCTTCTGATACAGCTTCTATCTCATTATAGAATATCTTTTTATAATTGGCTTTAATGATAGGTTCTGTTTCCATAAAATCGTCTTCAATTAAATAGATGTTTGGTTCTAAACCATCTTCTTCATTAAAATGCAACTCCGCATCAAATTGTTTACACCAATCATAGTATGGCTGACGGTGTCTAATGATTAAAAATCCTCTGTTTACAATTTTCATATTTTAAATCTCTTTAAGCTCTATATCTTGTGTCCAAATAATTGGTTTTCCCTTTTGCAAAACTAACTGATATTTCCATTTCAATCCAAATTCTAAGCGAAAAGAATTTAGCCATTGTTCTTGTTCTTTCAAGTTAGTAAGTGGTTTGTTGATGAAAATGATTGTTTGATCATTACTCCAAATTGTCATTCGATCTTTTGTAATGTATTGATCATCTAATAACGATATTTGATCACACGTTTTGCCAAAGCAATTTAACCAATTGATAAAAGCGTTATTAGCCTTTCCTTTTTTGAATGTGTAGACGTACACTTCTGTTGATTTCCCATCTTTCCAAACTGAAAATTTATCAGATTCCTCAGGAGAAAAGCGGTCTAAAAAATGTATCTCTTCAAAGCCTACAATACTATCAATCATAAATCCACCGATTTTGTGAAACGATGATAGTGGAATGGTCGACTCATATAATTTTTGAGGGGTAATCACTTTATCCTGTTCTTCTGCATAATGGGAAGAGGTCGATAAGATGTCTGTTAATTCAACCGTTTCCGTGTTTTCTGTTTGACAGCGTAGCAGCAAAAAACAAAGTGTTATAGGGATTATTATTCGCAACATATTTAATCAATTAGATTTAAAACTTGCCCGATTCTTAACATTTCTGTAGAGTAATTAGCTTCTAAACGGATTATTTGATTGGTTATTGGATGTGTTATTTCCATTGCTCTGCAATTAAGCATCAATTCGGATAAATTAAAACGATCCAAGAAAATTTTATTTTGCTTATTACATCCGTAAGGTCGGTCACCAATAATGGGATGGCGCATGATATCCATGTGCTTTCTTAATTGGTGCATTCTTCCTGTTACAGGTTTTAGTTCCATTAACGTATATCGAGAAGTTTCGAATTTCCCTGTCGGAAAATCCATCTCAGAATGATTTAATGGGGTATATATCGTATGCGCGTCTTGTCTTTTACCTTTGTCATTAGTTAGTGCTTGAGTTCTTTCTCCAGCTTCACTAATATAGCCGCGAATAATGGCGTGATACCATTTTTTGACTTGATTGTTCATGAATTGATCACTCACATGTCGGTGCGAATCCTTGTCGAGTGCAAATAATAGAACGCCCGCTGTTTTACGATCCAATCGATGACAAGGGTGTACGTGTTGACCAATTTGATCCCGAAGTTTTTGAATAGCGAATTCTTCAGCATCTCGAGCGATAGGTGAGGCGTGAACTAATAATCCTGCGGGTTTATTAATTGCAATTAGATGTTCATCTTGATAAATAATCTCAAGCATGTTATAATTTTCGAGCAATCATTAGACCATCTCTAATTGGAAGTAAAACGGGTTGAACGCGAGGATCATTTTTGACCATTTTATTGAAATCCATTAAAATTTGTGTTGATTTGTCTAATTTTGAATAGTCTTCAAGTACTTTCCCTGACCAAAGAACGTTATCGGAAATGATTAGTCCTCCTTTTCTTACTTTTTCAAAGACTAAATCATAGTATAATGGGTAATTTCTTTTATCTGCATCTATAAATACAATATCAAATACATCCTCTAATGTTGGAATAATTTGTGCAGCATCCCCAATTAAAGGAATTATTTTAGCATTCATTTCTGCTTTTTCCACAAATTCAGCTACTATTTCTTCTCGTTCTTCATTAACGTCGATAGTGAAAAGTTTACCATCTTCCGTTAAGCCTTCAGCCAAAGCAAGTGCAGAGTATCCGGTGTAAGTTCCGATTTCTAGAATACGCTTTGGTTGCATCATATTTGAAAATAGGCTCAAAATGCGACCTTGATAATGACCACTTAGCATTCGTGGTTGCAAAACTTCAACGTGGGTCCTTCTATTTAATTCGGATAATATTGTTGGTTCGTTCTCTGTATGTTGGCAAACATAATCATCGAGTTCCTCTGAGATAAATTCCATAATTCTAAATTAATAATGAGAAAAATGAGGACAAAAAAAGAGGGGCAAGCTACTCCTATCGCACCGCTACAACCTTCTGCCCTTGCTACATTCCTGTCCTGGGGGGTTAGAAGGGAGCTGGTCGTAGAAGACTTACCCCACTGCAAACTTAGCTATTTTTTATTGATTATTGACTGTTTCTAATTGAAAAAAAAACATTTTCATGAAAAATAAAGTAAATAGGTCTGTTTATCAATAATTTATTTTAAATCGGCAAACATAGTTTTTTTTAATTCATCAGGTGAAAAATGGAGTATAGCATAAAAAAAGGGTGGTTACACCATCCCTTTTTGATTTAAAAACTCTTCTAATTGAACCAGGTCTACATAAAGGACCTCTCTAGCTTTACTTCCTTGAAAAGGACCGATGATGCCCAGACCTTCAAGTTGATCAACCAATCGCCCCGCTCTATTGTAGCCCAATTTTAATTTCCTTTGCAATAAAGAAGCTGAACCTTGTTGCTGCCCAACCACGATTCGTGCTGCATCGGCAAAAAGAGGGTCTAAGTCATCGGAATCAAAGTCACCTCCTGATTCAGCGCCTTCACCCACATATTCAGGTAGAATAAAAGCATCGGGATAACCTCTTTGTTCTCCAATGAATTCACATATTTTTTCTACTTCCGGAGTGTCTACAAATCCACATTGTAAACGAATTACATCAGAGCCCATTGAAATTAACATGTCACCCCGACCTATTAATTGGTCTGCACCCGATGTGTCAAGGATTGTACGTGAATCAATTTTAGATAAAACACGGAATGCGATTCGGGCAGGGAAGTTAGCCTTAATCATACCTGTAATTACGTTTACGGAAGGACGTTGTGTTGCAACAATTAAATGTATACCCACCGCACGTGCTAACTGCGCAATACGAGCAATTGGATGTTCGACCTCTTTACCAGCTGTCATAATTAAGTCGGCAAACTCATCTATTAATACAACAATATATGGTAAGAATCGATGTCCTTTTTCTGGATTTAATCGACGTTGAATGAATTTTGCGTTATACTCCTTGATTGTTCGACATTGAGCATCTTTTAAGATTTCATAACGTGCATCCATTTCTATACAAAGTGAATTTAATGTATTTACCACTTTAGTCGTATCTGTGATAATGGCATCGGCTTCACCGGGAAGTTTGGCTAAGAAATGACGTTCAATTTTATTATATAGTGTTAATTCTACTTTTTTAGGATCGACTAATACAAATTTGACTTGTGATGGATGTTTTTTGTAGAGTATAGAAACGAGAATGGCATTTAGTCCAACTGATTTACCTTGTCCAGTTGCACCTGCAACAAGAAGGTGAGGCGTTTTTGTAAGATCGAACGTAAATGTTTCATTGGTGATCGTCTTTCCGAGTACAACAGGTAGTTCAGCGTCTGAATTTTGGAATTTTTCTGAAGCAATTAGCCCACGCATAGAAACCATGTCAGGTTGGCTATTTGGTACTTCAATACCAATTGTTCCTTTTCCGGGAATTGGCGCAATAATCCTAATTCCTAGTGCGGATAGGGATAAAGCGATGTCATCCTCTAGGTTTTTAATCTTTGATATTCTAACTCCTGGTGCAGGTACAATCTCATATAGCGTCACTGTTGGACCAACAGTAGCTTTGATTTTTGAAATCTCGATTTTGTAGTTGGCTAATGTTTCTACAATTCGATTTTTGTTGTCCTCTAATTCTTGTTTGTTTATAGTAATCCCTTTTCCTCCGTAATCATTTAGTAATTCAACGGGTGGTAAACGGTAGCTCGATAAGTCCAAAGTTGGGTCATAATCACCAAATTCTTGTCGTAATTTATCCAAATCCGACTCGCTTACTTCTTCTTCTGCTTGTGCAATATTTACGGATAATCCATCTACTTCAAAATTTTCTTCTAACTCTGATACTTCAGGTATAACATTAACTTTAGATAAATCGATTTCCTTGTTATATTCATCAACTACGATTTCATCTGCTTCATTTTCATCGATTGTTTTAGATCGAATCGTTAAATCAAGCATTGCTTCTTCGAAATCAGCTTCGTCTTCTTCTATTTCGTTACTATCTGTTGTTGCGGAAGGATAACTGTTTGGCTTTGACGCTATGACTGTTTCTTTAATAGCAGTTTTGTTTTCAGAAAGGGGATTGCGTGTAAAAGGTTTTTCTTCAGAGCTACTATTTTCAATCGATTCATCGTTTTTTGATGTAGGTATCAAATCAATGATTGTTCGAATAATATTTACATCAAATACGGTTAATACAGCAATGTAAAAAAGCCCTAATATGATTAAAAAAGCTCCAAACTTACCAGTGGTTAACATCAACCATTGATTAACTTGATAGCCAAATTTACCACCTAAATAGTTAACATTTTCAGCAAAATAACCAAGGAAAATGGAAGTCCAAACCATGAAAACGGTTGTAACAACAGTCGAACGAAGGATGGGTGCTAATCTGACATTTACCATTAGTCTTAGGCCGACTAAAAAGAATAGAAAGCAAAATACAAATGAAGATAAGCCAAACCATTCATAAAGAAATAAATGGGCGAACCAAGCTCCAAATTTTCCTAAAAAATTATCTACCGGAGCAATGTTTTCTTCAAATAAAAAACTGAATAGACCTTTACCCATTACTCTGTCTTGGTCAATTTCCCATGAGAAAAGGTAAGAAAAAAAAGCAAGAACTAATAGAATTCCAAATATGAAACAGATCGTTCCCAAAATAACAATCAAATTGCGTTTTTTGAACGAAAAAGCAGGTTTACTTTTACCTGTATTCGAAGTTTTATTAGAGGTGTCAATTTTTTCCGCTTTTTTAACGGATTCTTTTTTTGACTTTGTTTCCTCTTTATCTTTTAGCTTATTGAATATTTTCTCTTCTGCCATTGCTTTTGTAACTAAATCAATAACGAATTTAGTTTAAATTACACAGCGGTATAGAAGGAGGAGGGGAAGACTTTGCACAACAAAATGTTAGTAGAGGTTATTATTCCTCTTCTGTAGTTGTCATTAAATCGATAAAATCATCAATTTTAATTAAAGTATATTCACTAGGTACTTTGAAAAGAAAGTCTCCAAGAGGGATACTTTCCATTTTTTCTAATTCATAAACGTATATTCCGTCAATTGTTTCTACGTAATACTTTGTTAATAATCCGGGTGTTTTTTCAAAGCCAGGTAGGGATCTAGTTTTAATTTTTGGAATGTAGCTAAATATAAAGTTTTTATTTAACCCATTATACCTAACATTCATATTTTTAGTTTTTTGCCCCTTATGCAGTCCTTTTCCTTTTCCTTTGGATTGGATGTAGTTTTGGGTGGAAGATGTGTCAACAAGTTGAATGCCAAACTTCCCTTTTGGTGTGTTGATTAATAAAATTGATTTTTGCTTTTCTATATGTCGTATTTGCACTTGTCTACCTGTAAAGGCGGTATTTGTTTCAATTCGTGCTAAAGTATCATTTGTGTAAATGATCATTGTCTCAGGCGGGAATATTTGATGTAAAGTGGTGTCTTCTAAATAAACTTTATAAGTTAATTTCCCCTTAAATGTAGTTTGAGAAAATCCGATTAATGAGCAAAACAAGACAAACAGAAGAGTGATTGAAAGACGCATATACATATTTTATTATTCGTTAAACAAATGTAATACCAGAAATTGAACTTTTACTAGTTTTTATTATTGCAGCATTTGTTTTTATCTTTGTGTTTTATATTAAGAACTAATGAAATTGGATATTTTGGCGTTTGGAGCGCATCCAGATGATGTTGAATTGTCGGCAGCTGGCACAATAATGAAGCAAATAGCTTTAGGTAGAACTGCGGGTATAGTTGATATGACACAAGGTGAACTTGGGTCTAGGGGTACAGTTGAAACGCGTTATAGTGAAGCGGCAGACGCAAGTGAAATCTTAGGAATTCATTATCGTACGAATTTGAAGATGCAAGATGGTTTTTTTGAAAATAACGCTGAGAACCGCTTGAAAGTGATAGAGCAAATTCGTTTGACTCAACCTGAGATACTATTGATTAATGCACCGTCTGATCGTCACCCAGATCACGGTAGGGCAGCTCAACTAGTGTTGGAAGCATCTTTTTATGCAGGTTTAAAAATGATTGAATGTCACGTAGATGGTGTGGCTTTACCTGCATTTCGGCCAAAAGTAGTTTATCATTATATTCAAGATCGGTATTTAGAGCCGACATTAGTCACAGAGGTAAGTGATTATGTTGAGCGTAAAATTGAGGCAATAAAAGCTTACAAAACACAATTCTTTGACCCTAATAGTACTGAGCCATTGACACCAATATCAGGACCTGAATTTTTTGATTTCATAAAGGGAAGAATGTCTGAAATGGGACGAAAAATAGGTGTAAATTACGCAGAAGGTTTTATTGCAGCACGAACAATTGGAGTAAAAGACCTTTTTGATTTGCTTTAATTTACTTGTTTTAGAGTGTGTATAAGTAGGTTATTTTCTAATTAATGAATTGTTTTAAAATGAATTAACATTGATAAGTGGATATGTTACTGAAACATTAAATAATTCTTTTTTCAGTAAAACCAAGAAATTTAGCGTATCTTTGCACCGAATTTTAATTTATAGTATGACATTTGAAGAACTCGGGCTAAAGAGTGGGGTGTTGAAGTCGTTGACAGAATTGGGTTTTGAGACACCCACTCCAATACAAACCGAAGCGATTCCACATTTATTGAAAGATGAAAGTGATTTCGTTGGTTTAGCTCAAACAGGGACAGGAAAAACGGCAGCGTTTGGTTTGCCATTAGTTAGTAAAGTAGAAGAGGGAAGAAAAATACCACACGGATTGGTGATTTGCCCAACTCGCGAATTGTGTCTACAGATCGCGAAAGATTTACAAAATTTCTCCAAGCATTTAAACATTAGCGTAGTTGCAGTATATGGTGGTACGGATATCCGTCGCCAAATGACTGATATAAAGAATGGCGCTACTATTATAGTCGCTACACCAGGTCGTTTAGTCGATTTGGCTAGTCGTCGTGCAATTCGTTTGGAAGAAGTTCAGTGGGTTGTACTTGACGAAGCAGATGAAATGTTGAATATGGGTTTCAAAGAAGATATTGATACCATATTAGAAAAAACACCAGATTACAAAAATGTTTGGTTATTCTCGGCTACAATGCCAAAAGAAGTGGCGTTAATTGCTAAAAACTATATGGATTCTCCATTAGAAGTAAGCATAGGTCACAAAAATCAAACAAACGAAAACATTGAGCACATCTATTATTCTGTTAAAGAAAAAGATCGTTATGCTGGTGTAAAACGTTTGATTGACTTTAATCCAAATATTTACGGATTAATATTTTGTCGTACACGTCGTGAAACAGCGATGGTTGCAGAATATTTAGAAAGAGACGGTTATAATGCAGAACCACTTCACGGTGATTTGTCACAAGCACAACGTGACTCTGTAATGAAACGTTTCCGTGAAAAGCAGGTTCAGTTATTGGTTGCAACAGATGTAGCAGCTCGTGGTTTGGACGTTAGTGATATTACTCACGTAATTAACTATAATTTACCAGATGATATCGAAAACTATACGCACCGTTCAGGGCGTACAGCTCGTGCAGGTAAAAAAGGTGAATCATTAGTGTTGATTAACACACGTGAAATGCACAAAATCCGTTCAATTGAACGTCAAATTAGAACAACTTTTACAGTTGGTACAGTGCCAAATGCAAAAGAAATTTGTGAAGTTCAGCTGATGAAATTGGTAAATAAAATTACCGCTACTGAAGTTAAAGAAGAGGAAATAAGCGAGTTTTTACCAACTGTTTATAGCCAATTCGAAGACTTATCTAAAGAAGATATCATCAAAAAATTCATCTCTGCTGAATTTAATCGTTTTATTGATTATTATGACCAAGCAAGTGATTTGAATGCTTCAGGTAAAGGTGAAAGAGGTGAACGTGGAGAAAGAAGCGAACGTGGTGAACGTGGCGAACGTGGAGAGCGCTCTCCAAGACGTGACGACGAAAATAAAACTCGCTTTTTCGTTAACTTAGGTAAACGGGATGGATTAAATCCAGGTGGTTTATTAAGACTTATTTGTGATTCAACTGATTTACGTTCTGACAAAATTGGACGTATAGATATCTTAGCTTCTTATTCTTTCTTTGAAGCAGATAATGAATTAGCTAGCCAGATTGTTGATAAAACAAACGGTACCGAGTACGAAGGTCATTTAGTAAGTGTAGAGATTACAAAGAAACGTGCAAGCGGTGGAGATCGCGGAGATCGTGGTGGTAATTCGGGTGGTAGCCGAGGTGGTAATTCTGGTGGTGGTGCTCGTCGTGGAAGCTTCGGTGGACATAATGCGAGAGGACCAAGAACTGGAGGTTATGGAAGTGATCGTGGAAATGACCGTGGTGGAGATCGTGGTGGTTTTGGACGAGAAAGAAGTGCTTCTGATTCAAGAGGTTCATCTGATTCAAGAGGTACTGATCGTGGTGGTTTTGGAAGAGATAGAGGAGCGTCTGATTCAAGAGGTTCATCAGATTCAAGAAGTTCGGATCGCGGACCACGCACAGGAGATCGTGATAGAACACGTACACGTAGAAGTAGCTACTAAAAAACTTAAACTATAAAATTTATACTCCAGATTTAATTTATGGAAATTAGAAACATAGCAATTATTGCCCACGTTGACCACGGTAAGACTACTTTAGTAGATAAAATGATCGAGGCAGGAGGAATTCTTGACGAAAGAAATCGCCCTACTGGGGAATTGATCATGGATAATAACGATCAAGAACGTGAACGTGGGATTACAATCGTTTCCAAAAACGTTTCAGTAACGTATAAGGGTACAAAAATTAACATCATTGATACTCCTGGTCACGCCGATTTCGGTGGAGAGGTAGAGCGTGTGTTAAACATGGCAGATGGTGTTTGTTTGTTGGTTGATGCTTTTGAAGGACCAATGCCTCAAACACGTTTTGTACTAGGAAAAGCTTTGTCAATGGGAATTAAACCATTGGTAGTGGTAAACAAAGTAGATAAAGAAAACTGTACTCCTGATGAAGTTCAAGAAAAAGTTTTTGACTTGATGTTCGAATTAGATGCTAACGAAGAACAATTAGAATTTCCTACCATTTATGGTTCTGCAAAGAACGGATGGATGTCAGTAGACTACAAGCAACCAACTACTTCGATTACTCCATTATTAGACCAAATATTGGAATATTTTCCACCGAAGAAAATCGATGAGGGTAACACTCAGTTGTTAATTACCTCATTAGATTATTCAACTTTCGTTGGACGTATTGCAATCGGACGTTTGAACAGAGGAGAATTAAAGGTAAATCAACCAATCGTTTTATCTAAGCGCGACGGGACACTTGAAAAACACAGAGTTAAAGAATTATTCGTGTTTGAAGGTTTGAACCGTGTTAAAGTGGACAGTGTACAAGCTGGAGACATCTGTGCTGTAACAGGAATCGAAGGGTTTGAAATTGGTGACTGTATCTGTGATGCTGAAAATCCAGATCCATTAGCAACAATTTCTATTGATGAACCAACAATGAGTATGTTGTTCTCAATTAACGATTCTCCATTCTTTGGTAAAGAAGGTAAATTTGTAACTTCTCGCCATATCTCTGAGCGTTTAGAAAAAGAATTAGAGAAAAACTTGGCAATGCGTGTTCAAAAAACGGACAAAGCAGATAAGTGGATGGTATTCGGACGAGGTGTAATGCACTTGTCTGTATTAGTTGAAACGATGCGCCGTGAAGGATATGAGTTACAAGTTGGTCAACCACAAGTTATCTTGAAAGAAATTGACGGAGTGAAATGTGAGCCTGTTGAGGAATTGACAATAGATATCCCAGAATCGAATTCAGGAACTGCCGTAGAAGCTGTTTCTAAACGTAAAGGGGAAATGAAAAATATGGTGCCTAAGGGAGATCGTATGATCATTCAATTTGAAATCCCTTCGCGTGGTATCATTGGATTGAGAAATTATTTATTGACAGCAACTGCAGGTGAAGCAATTATGTCTCACCGTTTCTTAGAGTACCAACCGTACAAAGGAGAAATCCCAGGACGTTTAAACGGTTCATTAATTTCTATGGAACAAGGTTCTGCTATTCCTTTTTCTTTGTCTAACTTACAAGAGCGTGGTACTTTCTTCGTTCAAGCAAACGAAAGTATTTACGAAGGACAGGTAATCGGTGAACATACACGTGCTAATGACTTAGTAGTTAACGTAACGAAAACTAAAAAGTTATCTAACATGCGTTCATCTGGTGCTGATGATAAAGTGAAGATTGTTCCAGCAAAAGTATTCTCTCTTGAAGAGTGTATGGAATATATTCAAGGAGATGAATATGTAGAGATTACTCCTCAAAGTCTACGTATGCGTAAAATTTATTTGAAAGAAGCTGATCGTAAGCGTCAAGGAAAATAAAATTTTATACAGAAATAATTTAAATGAACACAGATGCAATTCTTTGGATTGTACGCTGTGTTCATTTTTTGTTTATAAAGATTTGGAGTTACACGCGTTATTTGGTACTTTTTTACTAGATTAACACATCAAAACGAGGTTATGTTTGAAGAAGAAAACGACGATTTTATGGAAGGGAGTTTAAGAAACGAGATCGAACGTTTTGAAAACTACCTTAATACAGGCGAAATTGGATTCATTGATAGTGATCAGTTAGAACAAATAATTGATTATTACTTGTTTCAAAGTCAATATACAAAAGCCAGTGCTGCAGCTGAGTTTGGACTTATGACTTTTCCATACAATGATGTTTTTAAATTACGTAGAGCTCAAGCCATTTCTGCATTAGGACAATTGAAGGAAGCCTTAACATTACTTTCCGAGATAAAAATGCTTGATCTACATATGGGGGAATATTTGTTGACCAAAGCATCCATATTTAGTCAATTACGTGATCATAAAAGAGCGATAAAATTTTTTAAAGAAGCCTTAGAACACTCTTCTACACCAGAAGATAATGATGAAATATATTTGGATTTAGCTTTTGAATATGAAGCCGAGAACGATCATGCTTCAGCGATTATAGTATTACAAGAGGCGCTGAAGAATAATCCAAATAACGAAGGTGCCTTATATGAGTTAGCTTTTTGTTATGATCTGATGGGGGATTATGATAAAGCAATAAAATGTTATTCGGATTTTATTGACAATAATCCTTATTCGTTTACAGCTTGGTATAATTTAGGAAATACTTTTTCTAAAAAAGAAGATTTTAAACAAGCTATTTGGGCTTACGATTATAGTATCATCATTAATGATGATTTTGGACCTTCTTATTATAATTTAGGAAATTCCTACATGGGATTAGATGAATTTGATTCTGCCATAGAAGCTTTCAAGAGATGTTTAGAAATTGATGGTGATGACGCCATGGTTTTATGTAATCTTGGAGAATGCTATGAACAGTTGAGTGAGTTGGATAAAGCTGAACAGTATTATAAAGAAAGTTTGGTTTTAGCTCCTCAATTACCTGACGCATGGCTTGGATTGGGTATCGTAGCTGATTTAAATGGCAATACGATTGAGGGAATTCAAATGGTGTTGAAAGCGAATGAGTTGGATCCTAACAATGCTGGTATTCTGCAAGTTTTAGCCGGAGCATATGAAAAGTTAGATGATCTAGAGCAAGCTAATAATTATTATAACGAGAGTTTACTAATCGACCCTTCAGATGACGAAGGCTTGAAGAACTATGTTACATTATTAATGAAATTTAAACCATTTGCAGAAGTCCTAGACTTTTTAGATAGTTTTGAAGATCAATTTGGCGAAAATAGTTACTTGAATCTAATGAAAGTACACGTCTATTTCATGATGGGACGAAAAGAAGAAGCCTTGCAGTTATTTAAAAATTGCCTTATTGAAGATGAAAAACAAGGCAAAGAACTATATTTGTATAATCCCCAGATTATGGAGGATACAGATTTTTTTAATTTGACAAATCAATAACTTTACGATATATGAATTTTGAATTACCATTCATTCCACAAAGATCAGAAAAGCCTCGTGAAAAAGGACTGACTATGATGATGGATAAAGGATTGAGTTTAAATGATACAGTTAACTTTATTCAAGGGAATGCGCACTTAACAGACTTGGTTAAGTTTGGGTTTGGTACATCTTATGTTACAAATGATCTTCAAGCGAAGATTGATCTATATAAAGAAGCTGGAATCCGTCCTTATTTGGGAGGTACGCTTTTCGAAGCATTTTACGCAAGGAATATGTTTGAAGATTACATCCGTTTGTTAGACAAATTAGGTCTAGAAACTGTTGAAGTCTCCGATGGTTCTATAATAATCCCACATGATGAGAAATGTGAGGCTATTCGTCGTTTAGCAGATCATAAAGTTGTTCTTTCTGAAGTTGGTTCTAAAGATGCTGGAATCTTAATCTCACCTAATAAGTGGATTAAAATGATGAAGATGGAGTTGGAGGCTGGTTCTTGGAAAGTCATAGCTGAAGGTCGTGAGGCTGGAAACGTAGGCGTATTTAGACCTAATGGTACACCGCATACAATGCTTATCAATAAGATTATCAAAAATGTTAAGCCAGAAAATATTCTTTGGGAAGCACCAAGTAAAAATCAACAAGTTTGGTTTATTAAATTATTTGGAGCTGAAGTAAACCTTGGTAATATTGCTCCTTTTGAAATGATTCCTTTGGAGTGTTTACGTTTAGGATTAAGAGGAGATACTTTCTTCGATTTTATGCCGAGTGACTATGCGGAGCGTTTAAAGCAAGTAAATACAGAAGAAGATTTGGATGAAATGGATCAAGAAGATTAATTCTTTTCGATTTAAAATATAATGATAATGATAACACGTATTGGTCAAGTATTAGGACATTCAGCTGCTATTTATGATCTACAATACGATACTAATTATATATATTCTGCGAGTGGGGACAAGTTCGTCGCTCGTTGGGATATAAATTCTTTAGAACAGGATAAGTTTGCGATCCGTTTTCCTGTTACACCTTATAGTTTAGCTACCTTACCGCATAAAAATGAATTAATTGTGGGTTTGTCTGATGGTGCAATTCATGTTTTTGATTTAGAAAACAAGGTTGAATTAAAGCACTTACAGATACATCAAAGTGGTATTTTTTGTCTGCGATATATTGAAGAATTACAATGGTTGTTTGCTGCTGATGCTGATGGTTTAGTAACGATCTGGAAGGTCGACGGATATCAGTTAATTGTAAGATTACCCTTAGGATGTGGGAAAATTCGTTCGGTTATATATGATAGTAATTTAGATTCTTTACTGATTGGTGGACAAGATGGTTTTATTTATGCGATTTCCTGTTTAACCTTAAACGTGTCTCAATTGGTTTTCGCACATGAAGGTGGTGTTGGGACGCTTTTAAAGATTTCAGAACATGAAATTCTCTCGGGTGGAAAGGATGGGCATTTGAAAAAGTGGGATTTTAATTGGAATTGTATTAAATCAATTCCGGCCCATAATTATATGATTTATGATGCTAAAATTTTTAATGAAAAGTACCTAATAACCGCTAGTCGTGATAAATCGATTAAAATTTGGGATCTGTCCTTAATGAACGTTATCCAAAAATTAGATTTAAAAGAAAAGGGACATCGCCATTCTGTTAATAAAATTGTGATCGTGAATAAGAATACTTTTTTAAGTTCGTCTGATGATGCTAGAATACTAATCTGGTCTATTCTTGCTTAGTGGGGTTTTCATACCATTTAATCCGTATTAGGGTCCAATTGTATTTAACCGCAAGTATCCGAATAATTACAACTAAAAGGATTGATGTTCCATACGAAATAATCGGAATATTAACATACTTTTCTAAGAAGTAAAAAAGAGTGGCGCCAAATAATGCAACCAAAGCATAGAGCTCTTTTCTGAAAATAAAAGGTACCTCATTACAGAGTATGTCTCTAAGTAAGCCTCCAAAAGTAGCGGTAACCATACCCATAATAATAGCATAGATTGGTGTTATACCATAAATAATTGATTTTTCCATTCCTGCGATTGCAAATAAGCCTAATCCGATAGCGTCAAAGAGGAAGAATGTTTTTCGTAGTTTGTTGAGTTTTTTATTAAAAATAAACGCTACAAGAACACCTGCTAATATTAAGTACAAATAAGATGGACGTGTGAGTAAAACGACAGGTTGTGCACCAATCATCAAATCTCTTATTATACCACCGCCAAAAGCTGTGACTGATGCAATTATTACAACACCCATTGCGTCAAATCTTTTCTCTGCTGCTGTCAAAGCACCACTAATAGCAAAAAACCAAATCCCTATTGCTTCTAAAAAGTAAAGTATGTCTTTATTCATTATTCGTAGATAAATTCAAAATCGACTCTGCGGTTTAATTGTCTTCCTTCCGCTGAGTCATTTGTTGCAATTGGAGATTTCTCTCCTTTAAAATCAAAAACAAGCCGATGTGTTGGAACCCCATTTTCATTGAAAAATGCTTGTATAGCCTTTGTTCGCCTTAAAGATAAGGCATCGTTATATTGATCACTACCAATTGCATCAGTGTGACCAATGATACGGATACGAATATCACTGTGTCCTTTGACCATTTGGCCTAATTTTATTAAATAGGTTTTATAATCCTCTTTGATAATTGCTTGATCAAAATCAAAATAGATAGGCTTAAATTTAAAGTTTTTACGATCTAATTGCATTTTGTCTGGAGAAGTTAAGCCATCTTTAAAGTTTTGTATGATTTGAGTGGTTGAAGTAATACTATTGAGTGTATTCACATCCTTCTCCCATTGATCGTCAGTTCGATAGAAAATCACTTCACCCATTTGATTGGCGCAGTCCGTAGAACTGTAAGTTCCTTTCCAAAAGCCATCTGTAGTATCTAAATGAATGTTAATTTTGAATTTACACCATGAAATTGTATTTGTTCTCGATTTTTGTGTGACTACTGTTTCTGTTATTTCAATTTTTGACTCTGCTAAACGCTTAAAATTCGCTTTTTTTAATGCAACATTTTTACTGTTTGGGAACTCTGTACGAAGAAGAATTGCTTCATCTTTACTTGGTATTTCCATTGAGTAGTAAATCCCTTTTAATGGGTCTGTATTTTTGCCATAAAGTACACCCTTTAGACTTCCTGTTTGAATTTGTGACTGCGTGTCAAATAGGAGGGTTAAAAAAGTGATGAAAACGATAATACGCATTATATATTGAAACTATTAGTAAGCTCTGTGGAGCCATTGATACTGAAATAAACTTTGAAGATATGGTTTTTTTAATCCAACTGGATATAGTATTTCTTTTATTTCATTCTGATAGACAAAAAAAGCTTTAAAATATCAAGTTAAAAGCGGTAGGAGTCATTTTTTGAGTGATTTTTTTGTATCTTTATATCTGTAAATTTTAGCATATGAAAATCTGGCTAACTACGCTTTTTTTAAGCTGTATAACCCTATTAGGATCGGATAAGAATATATACAATTATTCCGTTAAAGATATCAATGAGAATGATTTTGATATGAGTTCTTTAAAAGGAAAGAAAGTAATGATCGTAAATACAGCGAGCAAATGTGGTTTAACACCTCAGTATGAGAAACTACAAGCTTTGTACGAGAAGTATGGAGGTGATGGTTTTGTTATTATTGGATTTCCGTCAAACGATTTTATGAGTCAAGAGCCAGGTAATAATTCAGAAATCGCTGAGTTTTGTCAAAAGAACTATGGCGTAACTTTTCCAATGATGAGTAAAGTTAACGTAAAAGGGAAAGATATAGCACCATTGTTTAAGTACTTAACGGATAAGAATATGAATGGTGTTTCTAACGAATCGGTTAGTTGGAATTTTCAAAAGTTTCTAATAAACGAATCCGGAGAGTTGGTGAAAGTGTTTAGTCCGCGCACTTCTCCTGATGATCCAGCAATAATTGAGTGGATTGTAGCTAAGTAAAAGGTGGACTTCCTAAGTTTTAAACAGTTGTTAATAAAAAAAGCAATCACGGCGTGAATTTGGATTATTTTCCCAATTCAATTGGCTATTTTTGGTTGTAAAAAAAAATCTAAACATCAACACGATGAGTGAAGAGGTAAAAAATAAAAATGATTACTCTGCGGATAATATTCAGATTCTTGAAGGATTAGAGGCAGTTCGTAAACGTCCAGCCATGTATATTGGTGACGTTGGGGTAAAAGGTTTGCACCATCTAGTATATGAGGTTGTTGATAACTCCATTGATGAGGCACTTGCAGGATATTGTGATACAATTGATGTAATCATAAATGAAGGTGATTCTGTTACTGTAAAAGATAACGGGCGTGGTATTCCAACGGCTATTCATACTAAAGAAAAACGTTCTGCCTTAGAGGTTGTAATGACTGTATTACATGCCGGAGGTAAGTTTGATAAAGATACATACAAGGTTTCAGGAGGTTTACACGGGGTTGGTGTTTCGTGTGTAAATGCATTGTCAACTTATCTTAGAGCAGAAGTACACCGTGAAGGAAAGATTTTTGAGCAAGAATATAGTATAGGTAAGCCTCAATTTGCGGTTAGAGAAGTTGGAGTGACTGATGTTACAGGTACGATTGTTACCTTTCAACCGGATGCGTCTATTTTTGAGTTTACTGATTACAACTATGATATCTTAGCTGCTCGTATGCGTGAATTAGCGTTTCTGAATAAAGGAATTAGAATTACGCTAACAGACAAACGTGAAATTAATGACAAAGGTGAATATAGAAGTGATTTATTCTTTTCCGAAGGTGGACTTAGAGAATTTGCTTCCTATTTAGATCGTAACCGTGAAAAGTTAATTGATCAAGTTATTTATTTTGAAGGAGAGAAAGATGGTATTCCAGTGGAAGTGGCGCTTACATATAACACCTCATACACTGAAAATATTCAAGCATACGTAAATAACATTAATACACATGAAGGTGGAACTCACTTGTCTGGTTTCCGTCGTGGATTAACGAATACGCTGAAAAAATATGCTGAAACTTCTGGTCTCTTAGCAAAAGAGAAGGTAGAAATCGAAGGAGATGACTTCCGTGAAGGGTTGACTGCTGTTTTATCAGTAAAAGTGCAGGAACCTCAGTTTGAGGGGCAAACAAAAACTAAATTAGGGAACCGTGAAGTTACAGCTCCTGTATCTCAAGCGGTATCCGAAATGTTAGCAAATTATTTGGAAGAGCATCCAAATGAGGCTAAACAGATTGTTTACAAAGTAATTTTAGCAGCTAAAGCAAGAACAGCCGCTCGTAAAGCACGTGAAATGGTGCAGCGTAAGAGCGTGATGTCAGGTTCTGGTTTACCAGGGAAATTGGCTGATTGTTCTTCTAAAGATCCTTCTGTTTGTGAGCTATTCTTAGTCGAGGGTGATTCTGCAGGTGGAACGGCTAAACAAGGACGTGACCGTATGTTCCAAGCGATTATGCCTTTAAGAGGGAAAATCTTAAACGTTGAAAAAGCAATGCAACACAAGATTTTTGAGAATGAAGAAATTAAAAATATTTATACTGCTTTAGGTGTACGAATTGGAACAGAGGAAGATTCCAAAGCATTGAATATGGAAAAACTTCGCTATCATAAATTGGTTATCATGTGTGATGCCGATGTAGATGGTAGCCACATTGAAACACTTATTTTGACCTTCTTGTTTCGTTTTATGAAGGAGATGATTGAAAACGGATATATTTATATTGCTACACCACCATTATACCAAGTTAAAAAAGGAACTAAAGCCCAATATGCTTGGAATGATGATCAACGTGATATGTATATTCAGCAGATGAAAGGATCTGGATCAGAATCTTCAGTTTCCGTTCAACGATACAAAGGTCTTGGGGAGATGAACGCTGAGCAACTTTGGGATACGACAATGAACCCAGAAGGACGTACATTACGTCAAGTAACGATCGAAAACGCAGCTGAGGCGGATCAAATATTCTCTATGTTAATGGGAGATGATGTTCCACCAAGACGTGAGTTCATCGAAGCTAATGCGAAGTATGCAAAAATAGATGCTTAATTAGTAAATTGATATTCAAAAGGGGAGACGAAAGTTTCTCCTTTTTTGTTTTAAGTAATTATCTTTTTTTACATTAATAATTACCTGGAGTTTGAAATTTTGCCTATATTAAAATGGACTAAAGCAATATTTATGTACGTTAACAAATTTAAATGTGAAAAACCGCCACTTTCCGAATTCAAGGATGGAGTAGCATTTTGTTCAGGATGTAACAAGCATGTGTATGATGCCAATGCGATCGATTTAAAAGATATGTTATCCATCAATGATACTGTGTGTGCTAGTGTTCCTTCTCGTAAAATTTCATGGATGGAACGTTCTTTTTTTACATTAGGTATTGCTACAGCTTCCATCTTAACACCAATAGATGTATTTGCTCAAAATCAATCAGAAACAGATACTAATATGGAGGTGAGGGATTCTACAAAGATTATCTTTTCAGGAATTGTAAT
>JAZQRM010000094.1:0-38103 GCA_045629585.1 Taishania sp.
AAATCGAAGTCCAAATATGCTGGTGACCCAACCAAATGGCGAAATCGCGAGAACTCAATATTATGTCCCGATAATTGAAAATCGGGATCAAGGCCAGGAGAAAGATGACGAGGTGAAAGGCAAGGGAAATAGTGTGAATTACACCTATCGTATGCATGACCCGAGGTTGGGTAGGTTCTTTGCGGTGGATCCGTTGGCTAGTACATACCCAATGTTAACGCCTTATCAGTTTTGTAGCAATAGTCCAGTTTATTTGGTAGAGATAGAAGGTTTGGAAGGTGGTCTTCCAGCGGAATACACCATAGATACCAAGTTTAGTACGGATGAGATGTTTTTGGTATTTAGGAGGTAGGGAGCAAGGGAAACAATCTACACCAAATATGGGATATCTCCTACCTAAGTATAATGGAGGTGAAATGTGGGTAGTGCGTCCATTTACAAAGGAGGAACGCAAATATTTTAAGAATATAATAGAAGAACGTAGAGGGGTAACTGAAAAGACTGTAGGGCTTCAAAGTGGATTTCTAGCCCTATATCCAAGACATAATTCTATTGGGCATACAGAAGTTAAAGATAAATCTGGGAGTATTTTAGTGCAGGGACTTATTCCTATGAAAGATTTCAATTTGGGACCCAATGTATTGACTTCGTCAGTAAATTGTAATGTAAAGAATAAGGAAATGCAAGAATTTACCCTTCCGTTAACAGCAGGTGGCGGTAGTATTGATTTAAATTTCTTTTCAAAAGTGGGTGATTTTGCCGTTGAAATAATAGATAGACAAGGGAAATCTTTGCTATTAGAGAATTCTTCAAATGGTATTTTAGAAACAAATTTTGCGTATCCTAGTCAAGTAGAAGATGTTAAAGTGCGTGTTTCCAGCAATTTAAAAGACAATGAAATTGTTGGTACTACAATGGCTATTGGCCCTTGGAATACAACCAAACCTTTCCCTGGCGGTAAAGCTGTATTTAACGGAGGTAGTACAACTGTTTCAACTAGTTCAATTATGATAAAAGATAACCCCAAAAGCAGTCCTGACAAACCAATAAATAGTAAATGATTATGAGATCCGTAACGTACCATTTTTTATTAACATTATTGTTTTCCATTCCATATCTGTTAATTGCCCAAGTTAATAGTGTAGATAAACCTATGTCAATAGACAATTATATTGAAAACAAATTAGTAACTAAAACTCTATTCTTTTATTCTGATTTTAATGAAATGGAATTGAGTATCGATTTTGAAGACAAGTCAGTACTTCTTAAGGTCCTTACCAAGGAAGACGATTTAGCTATTGAAGTTAATTATCTTAACAATATGTTCATTGATAGTACTATTTATCGATTTGAAGATGGTTTATTAAAAGAGAAGGAGGTAATATACTTACCCGATTTGAATAGAGATCTTCCTAATCCATTATCTAAAACTGAAAAAGATATTTCGAAATATGACAGGCAAGGTGAAGTCGTAGAACGTATGCTCATTGATCATTTTTTAGGAGATACTATCATCACTTACTATGAAATTACAAAAGAGGGTGCGGGCCTAATGGTTAAGAAAGCAGTTACAGATAACCTAAAATATACGAGGAGTGGAACAAATAGTAATAGATATCCTTCAATAATTATAGATTCCTTTTATTATATTTCAAACCAACTTGTAAGGTCAGTATCATATTCAAATGAAATATTTAAAAACGAAACACGCTATAGGTATGATACTGATAATCAAATAGTTGAATGCTTTAGGTCAAGTGAAAACTCTTCTATTCTTGATGTTTTTTCAAATGTAAAAACAAAAGGTAAGACTAAACAGTTGGTAGTTAGCAAAATGGAAACGAAAGTAGTGGTTATGGAATATCAAAAGGTGTATATTTATGATAAAAACGATCTACTACTTTTAGAGCAACAGAACGATGGAAAACAAAAGGTATCAGTAAGAGTGCTTAAATATGATCGCAATAATAGATTGACCGTTGAAAAAAAATACACGTATAAGAATGGAAAAAGAAGGAAACTGTATAGCAAAAAAATCTATCACTATTCTTCTTAAAAGTTGAGAACTGTCAAGGTGCTAAATTATATAAATTTTCACATAAAAATATTCCCCAACTGCCGCATTCTATGGATAATCATCCCAAGCCGAGTGTCAAAATAAGATGCTCGGTTTTTCCCTCTCCCAACCTCCTCCAAACCTCCCACATAAACATTTCCTACACCTTGGTCAGATTGCAAACGATGTACGATTTAAAAGACGGCTCCTTCAGTTTACGGTGTACAACACCTAACTTCAGTCTTCCTCCCCAATAATGGGAACTCTTGAGCAGTCGCGCGTAAAAAGTAAACAATTGTAGTGGTAAATATTTGGGTTTTACGTAGGAAAACGTTCAAATATTTAGCGGAGTGACGTGTAACTTTTAGCAAGACAAACATAGGGCTTGATTTTTTATTTCTTTTTTATCAAAAGAGCAAGCAACGCTTGTGAAGAGTACGTATAGATGATGTTCATCGTAATGCGTACGATAAAGAAAGAGAAGCACCTCCCAACACAGTTGGGAATAAATCCTTATTTTTCAAGTGTGAAAACACCAACATCCTTTCCCTCACTACAAACACGGTCCCTCCTCAACGGAGGAAGCACCACCGTGCGTGTAGAGCAAAAAGTGAATGGCGTTTATCAATATTTTGCAACGCAGCAAACTCAAACTTCTAGTGGAACCTACGAGTTGTCTTTTCTCCTTTCGCTTACGGCGTGCAACGCCTACCGTCAGTCTTCAGTTCCTTACGGAACTTCTTCTAACTTTGCAGATATCCGTATCTCTGTGAGTGGTACATCCCTCTACGCACTTAATAATCTGTATTTGGATCGTGACCAAGTCGATACGTAGGTTACTACAAAGCGTTGATATTTGCTTGCAAATATTAGCTCTTGGTTAGCTAATATTTAATTTTGCGTCTTTAACCAATTGTTTAAACTACAGTTGATTATGTTTGAATTTGCAAGCAAAATACATTAAAATTTGCTTGCAAGATTGCTCGCAAATTATTTGATACTATTTGTGCTTTTTTGATGTAATATGCATAATTATAAAACTCAAAAAAGGCTCGAAATCCCTGTAACTCCCTGAAAAACTTGCTTAAATAAAAAAGCCTCTCAAAAGAGAGGCTTTAACAGTTGTCCCACTAGGGCTCGAACCTAGACTCTTCGGTACCAAAAACCGACGTGTTGCCAGTTACACCATAGGACAGTTTCCCAACGTTCCTTTAACAACTGTGTGCGTTTGTTTCGCTGACGAGTGCAAAGTTAAGTACTTTTTTTGTTTCTGCAAGGGTTTTGAAGAAAAAATATGTGCTTTTTTTTACTTTTTCTTTTGATTAACTTAAATGGTTCTGATTATCAATAGTATTGTGAAAACAATTATTTCTTTTTTTTATAATATAAAGCTGTAAAGTGCAATTTTCAGTGGTGTTTCTTCTTGAATATTTTATGATTCGGTTTAAAAATTCAATGATTTATAGGTTAAGGCAATTATTTGGTTATTTTTTACTGATATATTTTTTAAATTCGCAGAGAACCTAAATATTAGGAATACGTATTTTTTTATTTATGAAGTATACTCGGTTAAACACCATTATTGGTTGGATTGTTTTTGCTATTGCAACTGCGGTCTATTTTTTAACGTTAGAAAGTACTGTAAGTTTATGGGACTGTGGTGAGTACATCATGGCAGCTTACAAATTAGAAGTAGGACATCCGCCTGGAGCTCCTTTATTCATGCTACTCGGACGGATATTCACACTTTTTGTAACAGATTTGACTCAGGTTTCGGTTTGGATTAACCGTATGTCTGCATTATCTTCATCTGCTACCGTTCTATTTATGTTTTGGTCTATCACGCTACTCTTGAAAAAGATGATTGTCGATGGTCGTTCGGCTGATGAATTAACAAAAGGCCAACAGATCGCTATTGTTGGAAGTGGTATTGTCGGTGCGTTAGCTTATACTTTCTCGGAAACGTTTTGGTTTTCGGCAGTAGAAGGTGAGGTTTACGCCATGGCATCTTTGTTTACAGCCATTGTTTTTTGGGCGATTCTAAAATGGGATGAAGAAATGGCCTTTGTACAAAATGGTCAACTTTCGGATGAATATTATCCTAATCGTTGGTTGCTTTTGATTATGTTCTTGATTGGTTTGGCAATTGGAGTTCACTTATTGGGGATCCTATTAGTGCCTGCTATCGCCTATGTGATCTACTTCCGTACTTGGAGCGACATTAATTGGAAGAACTTTTTGTTAACGGGTATTATTTCAGTTGTTGTATTGGCTGTCATTCAGGAAATGATTATTCCTGGAACGATTTCGATGGCTTCTAAATTCGAAGTTTTCTTTGTCAATTCTTTAGGATTACCTTTTAATTTGGGTACTATTTTCTTCTTTTTATTGCTAATAGCACTTATAATTTTTGGTCTTATTTGGAGTAAGAAGCAAGGTAAAACAGTTGTTTATAATTCCATTTTTGGATTGGCTTTATTGTTTATCGGGTATGGTTCTTTTGCGGTTATCGTTATTCGTTCGAATGCGGATACGCCGATGGATCAAAATAACCCCGAGAATCTTGTTAACTTACATACTTATTTAACTCGAGAGCAATATGGATCTACTCCTTTACTGAGTGGTCCTTATTGGAATTCAATGGAGAATGGCGGTCGTATGGATGCGAATGGACGTTGGATTGCTTATGGAGATAAATCCCAATGGAAAGATCGCAAAGCACAGTTTATGCGCCGATTCGTTGTTAGTAAAAATGATCAGGTACTTGGAACTTTCTTAGGTGAGAAGGAAGCGGAAGCTTTTGCTGCACAAAACCGTGCAGAAGTAGATGAGCGTTTCTACGAAGTTAATGCTGATTATCGCCTACAAGCGGTGCCTACTTTTGCGCAAACTACTCTTTTCCCTCGTATGTATGATGCGGATGTTCCTCAAAAAGTGGAAGGTTATAAACGTTGGTCTGGGTACGATGATCAGAAAGAGGGAGAGACAGGGAAAGACAGATTGCCTTTACCTTCTATGGGTGAGAATTTGGCTTATTTTTTCAACTATCAGTTGGATTGGATGTATATGCGTTATCTTTTGTGGAACTTTGCTGGACGTCAAAACGATGTGCAAGGACATGGCGATGATATGCGTGGTAACTGGAAGTCAGGTCTAAGTTTTATTGATACACCACGTTTAGGTGATCAAACAGAAGCCCCTTTCTACACAACAAACAACCCTGCAAATAATAGTTTCTTCTTTATCCCTTTGATTCTAACATTAATTGGTTTTGGCTACCATGCTTATAAATCTCCTAAAGATGCTTTTGTTGTTTTCTTAGGTTTCTTGTTAACAGGTATCGCAATTGTAGTTTATTTGAATCAGAAAACTTTTGAACCACGTGAGCGTGATTATGCGTATGCGGGTTCCTTCTATTTCTTGATGATTTGGCTAGGTATGGGTGTTTTTGCTTTGTACCAAGCTTATGTCAAAATAACGAAGAAAGATTTCAAACAAATTGGAACTGTTGCTGCAGTTGGTTTGTTACTTTTTGGACTTTCTGATTTATTAAATGGAGAAGGTTGGACTAAAACCTTGTCTTGGATTTGGATAGCAGGAGTTTCCATTTTAACGATTTCTTTTATGGCATTCCTTAAAAGAGTTACTAAATCAGAAGTTGCGGCTGCATCAGTAGCTACTTTATTAGGGTTATCAGCACCAATAGTTATGGGTATGCAAGGATGGGATGATCATAACCGTAATGGTAAGACGACTGCTCATGATGTTGCTTACAACTATTTGGTCAATTTAGCACCTAACTCGATTATATTTACAAACGGTGATAATGATACCTTCCCGTTGTGGTATATCCAAGAAGTGGAAGATTTTAGAACAGATGTTAGGGTTGTAAATACATCATTATTACAGACAGATTGGTATACTGCACAAATGATGCGCCGTGTATATGGATCTGCTCCTTTACCTATTGGTTTTTCTGCTGATCAAATTTTGATGTATTCAGGAGGAACGGATCAAGTTGTTATTAATTCTTTATCTGACTTATATTTCAGTGGAGGCGTTTCAACCGATGTTTATAAAAAGATCATTAATCTTCGATTGAAGAATAATAGAGCACAAGCAATTCAAGCTATTGAAAATACGATTAATGCCTATGCAGGTCCTTTAGCAGGTGTTAAAGCTGCGCAGCCAGCTATGCAAGCAAGAGTAGTAGCGCTTAAAGATGTTGTTCTTCGTCCTGTTAATACTGAAGATTTAACCAATGATATCAATCAAAGATTTACAGCATTGTCTGAGTTAGTGGCTTCTTTGAGAAATCGAACTATTGAAGGTACGCAAGCTACGATTGATGCAGTGCAAGGTGCTTTTGAATCGTTAAATGCAGGATGGGAAGTTATAGATGCGAAAGATGCTATGAATTTCATGTATGATGATGCAAACATGGTTCGCTTTGACAATACTTCTTACCGCATTATCCCAACAACTAAGTTACGTCTTACTGTAAATAAAGATAATTTGATTCAATCGGGTGTGGCAACAGAAGCAGAACGCTCAAAAATCATGAATTTTGTTGATTTTACGTTAACCACTTCTTCTATTACACGTGAAGATTTAGTTATGTTAGATGTGATTGTTAATGCAGATTTTAAACGAGGTGTTTATTTCTCTAATCCTTATGGTGCTAAGATTTCTCGTGCTTTATACGAAGCAGGGGCTGTTAAACAAACAGGATCTAATTATGTCGTGAAGCCGGTTAAGAGTGAGGTTCCTTATGATGTTGAAGTTTTCTACGACGTTGTTATGAATCAATCTCACTATGGAAATATGAGTGATCCGAATGTATTGACGGATTATTACGCACGTCGTCATACGGTTCAATTTAGACAACAATTTATTTCCCTTGCTAAATATTACTTACAAACAGTAGATTTAGCAAATAGAGCTTTAACTTATCCTGAAGAATACGTTCAGTCTTTGAAAGAGCGTGGAGATTTAGAAAATTATGAGCGTATTTCTAATTTTAGAAATAATCATGATAAGGTTGTTGAAGAGGCCAAACAAAAAGTTGTTAGTCTATTAAATAAATCACTACAAGTAATGCCAGCTTCTATTGTTTTAGATGGAGGAGAACCGCAACAAACAGCTTATATCGAAGTGGATGGAGCACGTTACCCTAGATATAGTGATGGAGTGCTTACGGATTATGTACAAGCTTTCTATGAAGTAGGGGCAAATGCAGAAGCCGAAAAATTAGGAAATGAATTGGCCGATCATTATGAGCAAGCTATTAATTTCTTCTTAAATGCGCCAGCAAAAGTGGTGTTGAATGAAGGTAATCATAAAGATTTCTTCGCTGCGTTGGATATGTATTTCCAATTAACTGGAGCATCTAATGATGATCGTTTAAATCCAAATGGAGGTTTAGCAAAACGCACAATGAGTTTTGTTGATAATTTATTGGATAACCGTTTACCAACGTTCTTTAGCCGAATGGAAACAGCTGTTTTAGATGCTGGATCTCGTTCCGAAAAGTATCAGTGGAGCTTGTACACTTTGAAGGATTATATTCAGGTGTTAGCAGGGGATTACGGATTAGTTGAAACGGCTAAAAAAGGCGTTCAAGGAGGTGAAGTTGATATCACCGAAATGATTAATCAACAGTTGAAAAAAGATTCGGTTAATAAGTAATGCATAGGTCTCCTAAAATATTACATAAATTTTATTCAGATCGGACATGGTTTAGGTCTTCAAAAGAAACGATTTATCTTACTTTTGATGATGGGCCATGTCCTGGTTTGACAGACTGGTTACTAGATTTATTAAAGGTGGAGCGTATTAGCGCCACCTTTTTTTGTGTGGGTGAAAACTATCTTCGTTATCCAGAATTAGTAGAGCGAATTCTACAGGAAGGGCATCGGTTGGGGAATCATACGATGAGGCATGAAAATGGTTTTAAAGTCGATGCGAAAGCTTATTATCAATCCTTTTTAGAAGGACAATCTTTAATGGCTACTCGATTATTTCGACCACCCTATGGGCGGATGCCAAAATCGTTCGATAAAAAAATGACTGAAAAGGTGGAGATCGTTATGTGGACTTGGTTGGCAAAAGATTATGATGTAAACCTTAGACCAGAAAAAATCATCCAAGCCGCGGAGCAGATACGTGCCGGTGATATATTAGTTTTTCACGATAATATAAAAGCAGAAAGTAATCTTAAAGAATCACTTCCTGCTATTATCCATCTTTTAAAAAGAAAAGGCTTTGAGTTTGCTAGCCTTTAGGTCGTTTATAAACAGGAACAGTAGAACAAGGTTCTCCGAACATAATGGATGAAGCTACTTGTTGAAAATGACTCACAAAAGTAGCCATTGCAAATTCGATCGAGTGAATGTCTGAACAGCCTTTTACTATGATTTTACCATCTACAAAAGGTGTTAAATCTTCTTTTCTTATTGCTTCATTTATTAAGAAACGTTCTAACTCAGTTTCATTTCCAACAATTGATTGTACTTCAAACTCTAATAATTTTGATACAATTAACATGTAAGCCCAGGCCGGAACGATAGCATCTGTACTACAGTAGATATAAACTGCTTTTCCTTGGTATTGTTTCCAATCATTCTCTTTTATCCAATGACGGAAAGGCTTTTCACGTAGAAGAAGTCCTTCAAGAAGTTGTTCTGATACATCGATACCAATTGCAGGTTTTTTAGGTTTGTATTTAGCTAAATCCATTTGGATTAAACCACTCTCGGCTATTTTATTTCGAATTTCCTCCATCTCACAAACTTTATATTTTACAAATTTAACCAATTAGATGGTGTTTACTGGGATATATTCTACTTTAAATTCTTGGTGAGCATCACAATCCGACCAATTGATTATTTCAGATTCTAACTTGGTGATACTTGCTGTTTCACAATGGTGTTCTGTGAATGAAAGATATGAAACCAGATCGCTTAGACCAGGATTATGACCAATAATTACAATGTCAGTCATTTCATGGCTTTGTGATTGAATTTTATTAAGCAGTGTGTCTTTAGATGCTAAGTACAACTTGTTCTCCACGTAGATCCTTTTTATGCTAAGAACATCTTGAATAGCATTTAACGTTTTTTGGGTGCGCAGAGAAGAGGAAACATATACAGGTAATTCATTTGATAGATTTAATGCGGCAAAGTTTTCTTTTAATAGTACAAGTTGTTCCTCTCCTAATGTACTTAATGTTCTTTCCGAATCAAGAGTGTGATTATCAACTGCGTCGGCGTGTCTTATTAGTATTATTTTTTTCATTTTTCTGAATCAAAAACAACATATTAGTTATACATTTACTCTAATAAATCGGTTAATATATGAAAACTAATTTTCTTATTCTTTTAGGTGCATTTAATTTTTTCACCTTCACTACGAATTCTCAAATCACGATAACCCAAAGCGATGTACCTTCTGTTGGTCAATCTAATCTTGTAAACACGAGCATGGATTTACAAATTGACTATGCATCCACAGGAGCTGATCACGTGTGGGATTTTAGTGATCTCACTCCTTTATCTCAAAGCGTTCGAAGTTATTCAAATGTATCTTCAGCAGGCTTAATTGTGGGCTTTGTTTTTGGTTCTTTTGCGGGTAATTATGCCGCTAGCTATTATGGAAAAGCGATTGATTTTGATTTAAGTGCTGTAAGCGCTTTATTGCCTATACAAATTGACAATATCAATCAGTTTTATAAAAAGAGTGCTAGTTCTTTGAGTTCAATTGGCTACTCGGTAGAAGTTCAAGGGCAGAATATTCCATTTAAGTCAGATACTATTGAGCGAAAATATAGTTTCCCGCTTACTTATGGTGATTCATATTCTTCACGAGGTTATACCTTGGTAAATACGGAACCTTTATTTGAGGCAATTTTGATTCAATATCGTCAGAGATCATCTGAAGTTGATGGTTTTGGTTCTATCCGTACACCTTATCAATCTTTTAACGCAATACGAGTTAAACATCGAATTGAAGAGCAAGATTCTGTTAATTTTAATGCAACTTGGTTGGGGATTAACCAACCTATAAGATATGAGTATGAATGGTTGGCTAATGGGCAAGTTGAGCCCGTGTTAAAGATATCAACTATTGAAGTAGCAGGTCAAGAAGTTGTTAGCTCTGTTGAATATTTGACCGATCAACCATTTTTAGGTCTTGAGAGTCTTGAATCATTTATTCATTTTTATCCAAATCCTGTTACAGATGTGCTGACTGTCAACTCAGATGTTCAACTAGATGTTTTGGAAATCGTGGATTTGAATGGTAAGATTGTTTATTCTCAAAACAGTGTAAATTCAGGGACGAATATTTCGTTGAATCATTTGGTGTCTGGTGTTTATCAAGTTGTTGGATACAAAGATGGATTAAAACGAGTTGAGCGTTTAATAAAACAATAATTTGTACGTACTTTTGTGTAAGGCAAATCGGTCTATCGCTGTTTCTCCTCATTTTTTTTGTGGGGAGAGAGAGAGGAAAGTCTGGGCAACATAGAGTAGCGTACTTCCTAACGGGAAGGCCTCGAAAGGGGACAGAAAGTGCAACAGAGAATAGGTAGCCTTGGCCTTCGGGCCGAGGTCATAGTGAAAAGGTGTGGTAAGAGCGCACCGTGCATCCAGTGATGGTTTGTAGCTAGGTAAACCTTACGTGTTGAAAGACCATGTATACCAAGTTTCCTCTTCGGAGGATAAGGGTTACTCGCCCGATCTTGGAGGGTAGGTTGATGGAGCCATAGTGCAAATTATGGCCTAGATAAATGATAGACGCCTTTTCGAAGGTACAGAACCCGGCTTATAGATTTGCCTTTTTTATTTGCTCCTTTCGTAAAGAAATATAACGATGGAATGATGAACTATTATTCTTTTGGGTAAATCTAATTTTCTGATTTTTGCCATCTAAGTGAAAATGAACTGTAGTCACTTCAAAGAGCAGTAAATCGGTTGTCACTATTTCTTTTATACAATAGATGGGTATTACGTGACTTTTGCTATTGGAGTGTTTACAGATTAGGGTGTCCGATTTCACGTAACACGAAGTCCATGTTTTAGTACTCCTATTAAGTAACCAGATTAAAATTGCTCCACCTAAGAGTAAAGATATCAATACAAGGTTCGATACAGGGAAGTTTAATGTTATGATACAAAATATCATGTATGCAAGTACGCTTGTTGTGAAATAAAGATTCCGAAGGTAAACAGTCGTTTTGTAGTTCGAAAAAATATGTTTTTCCGTGCTTACAAAGTGTTGAGTTAGTCGATCCATAGAATTAAAGCATGTAGTTTCAACATTAAAATACAATTTAAATCAAATAGAACAGTGGAGGTTTCGATATTTTTTAGTCCAAATGTTTATTTTAGCTGTTGGACTATGTAATTAGGCCTTATTCTGTGAAATTTATAGATCTGGTCGGTATTGTTGTTGTCAAAAAATGGAGATACTAAATAATTTTTAGCAGCAATTGTTTTTAATTGATTCTCCTGCAGCATCCAATTCAGGAATGATGTAGAGGAAGAGTAATTTTTACAATGTTTATATATTCCTACTGCCGTTATATCGTAAAACAAAGCAACGCCTTGTTGATTGACAATTGAGTTTCCTTTTTTTGCTTCAATCGAATGTAAAGATAAAGTTTTATTAATAGAAACAACGGTGTCATTACTTTTTATTGTTGTTTTGCCACTTTCCATCTCTTGCTTCCATTTCTCAAATTTTTCGGGAGAGTTGAAATGCAGTTGAGCAAATGTGTAAAAATAATCTTCCTGCGTTTTGGTTAAACTACTGTTCCATGTACCACCATTTTTAAGATCGCTATATGAATTTACGGCATTTTCATTTTTGACAATATAGGGGTCGTAACCTATGACAAACCATTTATTAGGTTCAAATGTGGTTTTTTCTTTGTTGCTAGTTTGAATGTCGTTTATTGGTTGTAGTAAGTTGTTGGCAACAATTTTTTTAAGCGTACTTATTGTAGGCATCCAAATGACATCGACGTCTAAATTGTACTGCAAGGAATCTGCTTTTTTAACAAACTCTTCTAAAGTGTAGTAGTGAGGGATTATTTGTATGGATTTTGATTTCTGAAAAGCATTCCAAAATGGTACTATAGTATCTCCATTCAGAATAATTGCTATGTGTATTTGTTGTGATTTGGTTTTTTTAAGGGTGTCATTTTTGCAGCTTATCAGAAGAAAGGCAAGTAAGATTGTCGTATATTGAAGATATTTCGTCATTTATTATTAGAATTTGGAGTTAAAATTAGTGTTTACATTTTAGACTTCGCATCTTTCATTTAATTTTGCATCCTATGGCAAGTGAGAAAAAAAGAAAAGAGTTGATGGCTCAATTGACTTCATCGGATGAAGTTGTAGTAATAAAGGCTTTGAATGCCTTAGAAGCTGATGGAGATTCGTCTTTCATCCCTTTGATGGTAAATCTTTTAGAAACGGGATCTGATCAAGTTATTTCTATGGTTGTTGAGTTATTGTCTTCGTTGAAGGATTCCTCAGCTGCAAAAGAGATTATTGATGTTTTAAGAGAGGAAGAGAACCCAGTAATCAAGCAACTTGTTTTAAGTACGATTTGGAATACGAATATTGACTATTCGGAATATTTACCTGATTTTGTTTTGTGGGCCTGTGAGGGAGATTATTTAACTGCTTTGGATTGTTTGACGATTATTGAGAACACAGTACTCAATGCGGAAGAGCGACATATTTTAGAAGCACAATGGCATTTGAAGGAATTTATGGATTCAAATCCGACAATGGATGAGCAAAAGAAGGTTATTATTTCTGATATCGCAAGTTTTATTAAAAATGCAGATAGTGAGATAGACGGCTAATTAGAGGGTAGGAATATTAACTTTTTTTAGGCTTTTTAGAGGTGTTTATTATTGTAGTTTAGTTGTTGCAAATCATTAAAATGACGCAATGGGTAAGTTTATATTCTTTGTTTTAATAAGTCTTTTTGTTTCGTGTAAGAAAGATTATACGTGTAAATGTACTGAGCAATTCTCGGGGTCTAGTTTATCAACTGAACATATTATCAAAAAGGTTGTTTTGGATGATGCGGAAAAGATCTGTGAGGCAAAGGAAGTTGATGGTTTAATCACATGTTCTTTACTATAGTTTTTTTTGAAAACTCTATTTTTAATCTTTTGCTTTTATATCTTTAGAATAAAAAATATAAACCATGAAAAAAATATTATTATTATCAGGATTAGCCATTTTGGTTTTAGCTTCTTGTAAGAAAGATTACACTTGTTCTTGTTCAAGTACTACAGTAAACTTATCATTAGGAAATGAGGTTTTTAATGATACCAAAGAAAATGCTGAAGCATTATGCGAGGCCAGAGAGATTACATTGCAATCCGCATCAGAAACTGCAAATATTAGTTGTGAATTGAAATAGTATTGAAAGGTAAGCCATTGGTTTACCTTTTTGCTTTTATTGTGTTTTCAACTTTGATATAGTTCGCATTAAAATCAAATTTGTCTCGCCAAGTATAGTAATTCGTAGGATCTATGATTCTATGGTATGCATTGATGGCAAATTTTACGCGGTAAGTATCGAAATCAAATACTCCAAGAAGTGTTCCTACATTATCTGCAGTTAGGTAAGTGTTGGCAATGTAGTCATTCGCCATGTCTAATTTGCGCTGATCTGTATGCGTATTCTTTAGTTCTTTTATGAAGTCTTCAAAACTTCTATTCAATGCTGTATTCTGTGTTTGATGATCCGTATTTATGAAGCTGTTATACCAGTCAGTAGCGATGATGGGATAGGTGTGTTTGATCATTACGGTCCCCATTATTGTAATAAATATAATTGTCCTTGTATCCTTGGTTAATGAGATCGTATTAGTTAGGATTAAATCATTTGTTTGTGCATTAAATAAATATATTGTTTTAGCTCCATGTGTTAAATCAAAGAAACGAAATTTCCCCGTCTTATTAGTTATTGTTTGATTTTCAACAGTGATTGTGTAGAGGGATGGAAATTCTGTTTGAATGAAAAGCTCAGCAGCGTAGCCTTTAAAAAGACCTACTACGGATAGGATGGTAATGAAGAGTGTTTTCATAATAATAAATTACTAGTGTTTCTAGATTGTTTACGAAACTACAAAGATCTTACCATTTTTTTTTGTAGTTTGCAGTTAATGAGTGATTATAATTTGGCTGTTGAATCTGTGTGTAATCAGGTTGATGTTGAAATAGGAGATACAGTAGTTGCATTAGATAAGTTGATATCTTATCTGGACATCTTGATTGTTGAGGATTTTAGTGCAGTTGTTAACTTACTTTATCGTGTTGATGTTTCAGAAGTTAAAGTCAGACGTAAATTAGCTCAAGCACTTCCTGGGGAGACCGCAGGTTCTATCTTAGCACATCTTTTAATTGAGCGTGAACTGCAGAAAATAGATTTAAGAAGAAGATATAGGGACGGTTTGTTATAAACAAAAAAAACGCCTCCACAATTGGAGACGTTAAGTATTTCTTTGTCGTTTAGATTAGAAATTCCAACCAAATCGAGCGTGTAAATTCGTGTGAATGTACGCTACAATTTCCTGATTTTCTACTTTTTCAATAACATCTCCAATAAAAGCTGTCACCATTAATGCTTTGGCAGATTTCTCTGAAATACCACGTGCACGTAAATAGAATACCGCCTCATCATCCAATTGTCCAGTTGTTGATCCATGGGAACATTTCACATCATCTGCATAGATTTCCAATTCAGGCTTTGAATTTACCGTTGCTTCGTCGGATAATAAGACGTTACCGTTGGATTGGTATGCATTGATTTTTTGAGAGTTTTTACGCACGAAAACTTTACCGTTAAATACCGCAGTAGATTTTCCGTCCATAACACCTTTGTACAATTCGTTAGATTCACAATTAGCTTCTAAATGATCCACACATGTATGGTTATCTACATGTTGTGTTCCATTTAGTACGTATGTTCCATTCAAATGAGTTTCACAATTTTTACCTAAAACATCAATGTTTAAGTTGTTACGCACCAATCCTCCATTCAAAGTAATCGTGTTAATCGTGAAGTTTGAATCCTTAGCTTGTTTAACATGATCTTGGTGAATAGAGAATGTTGCCTCTTCCTCATTTTGGATTTTGTCAATGTGTAAATAAGCGTTTTCTTCTACAATAACTTCAGTCGTCACGTTGGTAAATGAATCAACAGCATCTATCGAAAGGTACGTTTCCACAATGTGCGCTTTAGAGAATGGCTTAGCCTCAATAAAAACACGTGTATTACTGATTGTTAATTCTCCTGTTTGGATGTGAACGATTTGAATACTTTTTTCTACAACGGTATTTTTTTCAATTTCTATAGAAACTGCATCCGTTGCATATAAAGTATTGATTGCAGAAAAAACACTACGATCAATTGCTGCGATTGTTCCAAAAGCCTTTACGTCAATTTCGTTCCCTATTTTAATAGAAACGCCTGAAGGAATATCTTTCGAAGATAGTTCTTGAGTGAAATATCCGTTAACGAAAACAATAGTATAAGCGTCATTAATTGGTAATACAGGTAAAACTGTAATATTTCCTTTAGTCGCGTTGAATGACTTGTTTGATATTTTAGTTACTCGTGTATATTTCCAATCCTCTTGTCGAGTTGTTGGAAAGTCCAAAGTAGCCAATGCGTGTTCAGCAGCAGTGATTACATTTGTATCCAAGTTAAGCGTAGTCTTACTTAATCTTGCAACAAACTGATTTACTTTAGAATCTGTTATAATAGTACTCATTTCAACAATGTTTAATGTAGGATTATGCGTTTCGTGCTTCCACTTCTGCTTTAATCCAATCGTATCCTTTTTCTTCTAATTCTAAAGCTAATTCTTTAGGACCGGTTTTAACGATGCGCCCGTCATATAAAACGTGTACATAATCAGGAATGATATAATCTAATAAACGTTGGTAGTGTGTAATAACGATAGTTGCGTTGTCTGCTGACTTCAATTTGTTTACACCACCAGCTACGATACGTAAAGCATCGATATCTAATCCAGAATCTGTCTCATCTAAGATCGCCAATTTCGGGTTCAACATTGCCATTTGGAAGATCTCATTACGTTTTTTCTCACCTCCTGAGAATCCTTCGTTTACAGAACGACTTGCCAAGCTGTTATCCAATTCAACCAACGCTGATTTTTCTTTCACCATTGCCATGAAGTCTTTCGCTGAGATAGGTTCTTGACCTTTGTACTCACGAATTTCATTCAAAGAAGTACGTAAAAAGTTGATGTTAGAAACACCTGGAATTTCAACTGGATATTGGAACGCCAAGAACAAACCTTCACGTGCACGATCCTCTGTTGATAATTCTAACAAATCTGTACCGTCAAAGTCAACTGAACCTTCTGTGATTTCGTATTCTTCGCGTCCAGCTAATACAGAAGCCAATGTAGATTTACCAGCGCCGTTAGGCCCCATGATCGCGTGTACTTCACCAGCTTTAACTTCTAGATTAAGTCCTTTTAATATCTCCTTGCCATCGATAGAGGCATGTAAGTTTTCAATTTTAATCATTTTCTTTATAATTAATTGCAAGTTGCAAGTTGCAGGTTTCAAATGCAAAAAGAACTCATTAATTTATCTATTTCCTTTATACTGTTTTAAGTAGGATATAAATCCACTTAGTTGTCTACTTGTTTGGATACATTGATCTTTTAAGTTGCAGAGTTCACCTTCAGTTATGTATCCTAACTCAAATGCCAAATGTAATTGAGTTCGAAGTTCTCCACATGAACCTTTAGCTATTGCTAAGAAGTATAGGAATTGCTTCTGTGAATCTCTTTCAAAACCTTCAGATATATTAGAAGGAATTGATATTGCGGCTCGTCTTATTTGATCTTTTAAGCCATAGTCTTTAGCGAAAACTTCATATTGAGTGATGGTATATATTTCTTTACAAAGTAACATACCTTGTTGCCATACTTTCAAATCTTCGAACCTTTCGACTTTCGACATCCTATTTGCAATTTGTAACTTGGAATTTGTAATCAAGTTAACCTACAGAATTCTCTAAGCTCAAAGCCAATAATTTTTGTGCTTCAACTGCAAATTCCATTGGTAATTGGTTCAATACTTCTTTACAGTATCCGTTTACGATTAAGCTAATTGCCTTCTCTTCCGAGATACCACGTTGTAAACAGTAGAAGATTTGATCTTCACCAATTTTAGATGTCGTAGCTTCGTGTTCGATTTTTGCTGTTGAGTTTTTACATTCGATGTATGGGAATGTATGTGCACCACACTCGTCTGTCATCAACAATGAATCACATTGAGAGAAGTTACGCGCGTTGTCAGCTGATTTGTGAATTTGAACTAACCCACGGTATGAGTTTTGAGATTTACCAGCAGAGATACCTTTTGAAATAATCGTAGACTTCGTGTTTTTTCCTAAGTGAATCATTTTCGTTCCTGTATCTGCTTGTTGCATGTTGTTGGTGACTGCTACTGAGTAGAATTCTCCAATAGAGTTATCACCTTTTAAGATACAAGATGGATATTTCCAAGTAACGGCAGAACCTGTTTCTACCTGTGTCCAAGAAATTTTGGCGTTGCGCTCACAAATACCACGTTTTGTAACGAAGTTAAAGATACCACCCACACCGTTTTTATCTCCAGGATACCAGTTTTGAACGGTTGAATATTTGATTTCAGCATTTTCCAAAGCAACTAATTCCACTACAGCTGCGTGTAATTGGTTTTCATCTCTTTGTGGCGCTGTACAGCCTTCTAAGTAAGAAACGTAAGCACCTTCGTCAGCAACAACTAAAGTTCTTTCAAACTGTCCAGTTCCTCCTTCGTTGATACGGAAGTATGTAGAAAGTTCCATGGGACAGCGGACACCTTTAGGAATGTAGCAGAAAGATCCATCTGTAAAAACAGCGGAATTTAATGCTGCATAAAAGTTGTCTGATGTTGGAATAACCGACCCCATATATTTACGAACCAATTCAGGATGTTCTTTTACGGCTTCAGAAAATGAACAGAAAATAATTCCCAATTCACCTAATTTAGCTTTAAAAGAAGTAGCAACTGAAACGGAGTCCATTACGAAGTCAACAGCCACACCTGTAAGGCGTTTTTGCTCTTCCAATGAGATCCCTAATTTCTTCATTGTTTCCTTCATCTCTGGATCAACATCGTCCCAAGATTCGTATTTCTTTGTTTGCTTTGGTGCAGAATAATAAGAAATAGCTTGAAAGTCTGGCTTTGTATAGTGAACGTGTGCCCATTCAGGCTCGATCATATCTTTCCAAACGTTGAACGCATTCAAACGATATTCTAACAACCATTGCGGTTCTTCTTTTTTAGCGGAAATAAAACGAATTATCTCTTCGTTTAATCCATTTGGCGCTTTATCCGACTCAATATTAGAGGTAAACCCGAATTTATATTCCTGGTTTTGTAAGTCTTGCGCTAATTCATTTTCGGTATAAGCCATGTCTGTTGATTTGGACGATTATTCGCCGCTTCTCCAATTTATTATAGGGAGAATGATTCTCCGCAACCACAAGTTCTTTCAGCATTGGGATTTGAAAAAATAAACCCTTTACCGTTTAAACCACCTGAAAAATCTAAAGTTGTACCAATAAGGTATAGATAACTTTTTTTGTCTACGACAACTTTCATGTTGTTATCTTCAAACACTTTATCATCTTCTTTTAACTCGTTGTCGAAAGTTAATTGGTAACGCAATCCTGAGCAACCACCACCTTCAACACCAACACGAATGAAGAATCCATCTTTTCCTTCTTCGCTCATCAAGCGAATTGCTTGATTTTTTGCGTTTTCTGTAACTGTAACCATTGGTTATTTAGATTAAGTATAAATAATCTCAATTTTCATTGCAAAAATACCACTTTTAAGGTATATCTACAACCTTTAACGGATAATTAATTTCTATGGTAGATAGATGAAATATATGTAGTAGCGAAAGTCAGGTGTTAATTAAGGTTTAAAAAGATTTGAGTAGCATTGAAATGCTTCAAAACTTATCTATATTTTTGTGAAACAAGAAATTTACATGAAGGTTTACCATAGCTTAGAAGAATTTAAATCAGTAACAAATCCAGTTTTAACCATTGGGACATTTGACGGTGTACATGTTGGCCATCAAAAAATAATTAATATGCTCAAAGAGCAAGCAGATTTAATTGGTGGTGAGACGGTAATCTTTACGTTTCATCCGCATCCACGAATGGTTTTGTATCCCGATTCGCATGGTGTGAAATTAATTCAAACTGAAAATGAGAAGCTAGCGAAATTGGAGCGTTATGGTATTGATCATGTGATTATGTATCCCTTTTCTAAAGATTTCAGTCGTTTAACTGCTACTGAATTTGTGCGTGATATTCTTGTTAATCAGTTAGGAGTTAAACAAGTGGTTATTGGTTATGATCATCAATTTGGGAAAAATAGAGAAGGGAACATCGAGTTTTTGAAGGAACTCTCTGATGTGTATGATTTTGGTGTTACAGAAATTGGTGCTCAAGAAATCGATGAGGTAAATGTAAGTTCGACAAAGATTAGAAAGGCATTGACTGAAGGCGATGTTTTAACGGCTAACATTTATTTAGGTGAGCCATTTACGCTGGAGGGTGTTATTGTAAAAGGAAAAGGATTTGGAAAGGGATTTGGATTTCCAACGGCGAATATAGATCTGCAAAGTGAAACAAAGATCGTTCCTTCTGATGGTATTTATTACGTAAAGGTTTATCATAAAAATGATGCGTTTGATGCTTTATTAAGTGTTGGGAGTAATCCTACTATTGGAGAAGATAACAAGCGAACGATAGAAGTGTATATTTTAGATTTTGATCGTACAATTTATGATGAAATCATTCGTTTAGAAATTTTGGAATTCATTCGTCCTCAAATAAAGTTTGAATCCATTGAAGCATTAATCCAACAAATGAAACAAGATGAATTGGAGATTCGTAATCGTTTGGTGTAGTATTATTTTTGCAACTACTACCGTTTTGAGTCAACGGTTTATTAATTATTCCGAATTGGCTAATTTTGATAAAGATAGCGTGATTGCTATTAATTTAACGAAAGGGAAAATGAAGGAGTTTCCTTCTGACCTTTTAGAATATAAAAATTTACAGCATCTGATTATATCGAAGACTCCTTTAAAGTCCGTAGAAGGTATTGAGCAATTGAAAAAACTCAAGACTTTGAAGTTGGATAAGTTGGATTTACTTTATTTCCCAAAAGAGGTAACCTCTTTAGTTAATTTGGAGGAGTTAACTATTAGTCGAATTGAATTTCCATCCATTCCGAGTCAAATTGGGAATATGGGATCGCTAAGATTTATCGATTTTTATGGGAGTGCAATTACGTCTCTACCAGAGGAGATTCAATATCTGAATAAGCTCGAGCGATTTGATCTGTCAGGAATTGCATTAAATGTAAAAGAACAAAAGGCGATTAAGGAGCTTTTGCCTAATGTAAAAGTTCGAATGGATGCACCTTGTAATTGTATGTCTCATTAATGAGCTAGATCTAAAGTGAAAATAAAGGTTGTCCCTATACCTTCTGTACTTCTCACGTAAATGCTATTATCATGGCTTTCGATGATGTGTTTTACGATAGACAGTCCTAAGCCCGATCCACCATCGTTTCGGTTTCTACTTTTTTCAATTCTATAGAATCGTTCAAAGACTCTATTTACTGCGTTTTCCTCGATGCCAGGCCCATTGTCAGACACTTCTACTGTTAAGGTGTCATCTAAGTCGTAAAATCTTATTTCTGTGGTTCCTTTTTCATTCCCGTAGGATATGGAGTTCGAAATCAAATTGGTAAATATTTGTTCAATTTTAGCTCTATCTGCATTTACAAATATGGGTTCATAATTTTCATCAAATTTCAAACGTATTTTTTTCTCTTTGGCTTTGGCTTCAAGCGCTTCAAATACGTCATTAACCAATTCGATGATATTAAACTTCTTTTTTACTAAAGGTATTTGTTCGCCTTCTAATTTTGTGATTTGATCTAAATCTTCAATTAAATTGACCATTCTATCTGTTGCTTTGGCGGCCCGTTCTAAAAAGAGTGTGTTGACTTTAGGGTCTTCCAAACCACCCTCTAACAATGTTAAAAGGTAGCCTTGAATTGCGAATACAGGTGTTTTTAGTTCGTGAGCTAAATTACCCAGAAACTCGCGCTTAAAAAGCGCTTGTTCTTGGAGTTTTGATATTTGCGAATTTTGATCGTTAACCCATTGTTTTGTTTCTTTCTCTGCAATTGAAAAAACATCTTCTTTTAGTTTAAACTTGAATTCGTTTGAGGTGTTGATTTTTCCTTTCCGGATCGTTCTAAACAAAACTTTTAAGCGCTTGTCGACAAATGTTTTTAGTAGAAGATACATCATGAAGTAGGACAGTAGGCCTAAAATAACTGGAAGTATGATTCTAAATCGAAAAGGTATAATTATTCCATTTCCATTCAGTGCGGTCAGAACAAAATAAGACATCACTGAAATTAGAAATGTTGAAAGTATTAATAGTTGTAATGGACTTAATTTTCTCAAAGCTCGTTAAATGTATATCCTACTCCTTTTATTGTTCGAATATAATCATTTCCTAATTTCTCACGTAATTTTCGAATATGGACGTCGACTGTTCGTTCTCCTACAATGGTGTCTGTTCCCCAAATAGTAAAAAGAAGTTGATCTCGTGTATAGACTTTTCCAGGTGATTTGGCTAGGAATTCAAGTAATTCAAATTCTTTTTTGGGAAATGTCATTTCGTTTCCGTTGAATTTGATAAGAAATTTATCGCGGTTAATTTGAATACTTTTTGCTGGTGTTTCTTCAGTAATTGTTTGTTCGAGTCTTCGAGTTAGTGCTTCCAATCTGGAAATTAAAACCTTTGGACGTATGGGCTTGGATATGTAGTCGTCTCCACCAGCTTGGAATCCTGCTATTTGAGAATAATCTTCAGCTCTAGAAGTTAAAAAAGCCACAATTGGTTGTTGTTGAAGGGGTAAGCTTCTGATTTCTTGGCAGGCTTCAATTCCATCTAATTCAGGCATCATGACGTCCATTAGGATGATGTCAGGCTGAAATTGTTGCACTCTTTTTACGGCTTCATTACCATTATATGCTGTGATTATTTTATAGCCTTCTTTTTCTAAATTATATTTTAAAAGATCAACTAAGTCTGCTTCATCATCTACCAATAAAATGGTATAATTTGAATTCATAATTCTTCGTTTATGTATTTAGATTACAAACTTAGTTCTTGTATTATAAGAAATGGTGAATTTAGGTTTATCCTTACGTTAACTAAATATTGATAATGATTGTTATATTCACGGCTATGTTAAGGCTATGTTAACTGATAGATATGCTAAACCGATTAACTCTATTTGTGTGTTTTCGCTAATATCAAGTTTAACAGTGTTTTAGGGGGTTAAATAACTGTAAATTTAGGATTAAATTAAGGTTAACAATTGAACATACATTCTTTAAATTGGGGGGAATTACTGAATTTTGCCCTATCAAATCAGTAGAAGTGAAGTATTTATCTTTAATTGCAATTTTGTTATTTTCCACTGTTCTTTTCGGGCAAGAGGAAGAAAAAAAGAAGTGGTATCAAAATTTTAGTATATCAGGATATTTGCAAGTGAGATATAATGGCTTGTATGAAAGCAATCCTAATTTGGAATGTGATCAATGTGATCGGAATTGGGGAGACGGATCAAGTTTATCTATTCGACGTGCTCGTTTGGTGATTTCAGGTCAAGTTCATCCCCGTTTATTTATTTACATTCAACCTGATTTTGCCAGTTCATCAGGTGAAGGAACACATTTTGGGCAATTAAGAGATGCCTATTTTGACGTTGGGATTGATAAGCAAAATGAATTTAGAATTCGTGTTGGTCAAAGTAAAGTTCCTTATAGTTTTGAAAATCTACAATCTTCCAGAAATCGTTTGACTTTAGATCGTAACGATGGAATGAATTCTTCTTTCACGAATGAACGTGATTTAGGTGTTTATTTGATGTGGGCACCGACTAAACGACGAGAGTTATTCAAAACTTTTGTGGATGAAGGATTAAAAGGAAGTGGTGATTATGGAGTTGTTGCTTTTGGATTTTCAAATGGTCAACCTGCGAACAGTAAGGAGTTAAACAGAAATAAACATGTTTCTTTAAGGTTTTCTTATCCCTTCCAAGTTAAGGAACACTATATGGAGGCTGGGATATTTGGTTATTCTGGTACTTATACTATGATGGATAAAGATTTATCTAGTGGTACTCAACTTGAAAAGGGTTCAAAGAATTTTGTAGATCAACGAGTTGGGGCACATTATATTTTATATCCTCAACCATTCGGGATACAGGCTGAATATAACATTGGTCATGGTCCACAATATAATCCAGCTTCGCAAACGATTGAAACACAGTCTTTACAAGGAGGTTATGTCTTAGCTAATTATCGAATAAAAATAAAAAATCAGCTATTATTTCCTTTTATAAAATATCACTTTTATGACGGTGGAAAAAAGTTTGAGCGAGATGCAAGAAGTTATAAAGTCAATGAGTTAAATGCTGGTTTGGAATGGCAACCTTTTAAGAATTTTGAGTTTGTAGCGATGTATAGTTATTCTGACCGAACTTTTGAAGACCATCAAAGACCATCAAATCGTCAATTTGGCCACAGTGTTAGATTCCAAGTGCAGGTGATGTTTTAGTGAAAAGATGCTAATTTCAGGTTAAAGTTTTTGGATTGTTTTTGGTTCTCTGTGTATTCTTGTTTATTGTGTAATATATTTGTCTGAGATAATTACACCGACAAATAAAATGAGTGCTGTATTGGAAGGGAAATCAGAATTAAATCTAGAGAATCAAGCTAGAAAGACGATGATATTTAGTGTTTTTGGCACACTGATTTTGGTGGCATTAAAATTCACGATTGGGATTGTCGGTAAATCAGAAGCTGTGATGGCGGATGCCATAGAATCTTGTGGGGACGTTATTTCAACCATTTTTTTGATTATAGCCTTTACGTATTCTCGTAAACCAGCGGACGATAGACATCCGTATGGGCATGGGAAATTAGAGTCGTTAGCAAGCTTTTTAGTTGTAATGACTTTAGTGGGTGCAGCTTTTTTTATTGGTTACCGCAGTTTGATGGGGATTTTAAACCCTACAGGTGAAGCCCCCAAGCAATTTACTGTTTACTTCTTGATCGTAATTATTCTGTATAAGGAGGGAATGTATCAGTACATCTCTTATAAAGCTAATCAGTTAAAAAGTAGTGCGATGCAGGCGGATGCGTGGCACCATAGAAGTGATGCGATAACCTCTCTAACAGCTTTGGTTGGTGTTTCTATAGCTGTGTTTTTTGGGCCACGATATGCAGTGGCAGATAGTTACGCGGCATTAGTCGGTTGCTGTGTAATTCTTTATAATGCTTACAAGATGTTTTTCCCAATTCTTGGAGAAATAATGGATGAAAATGTTTATAACGATTTAAACCTGTCTATACGTGAAGAGGCAATTAAAGTAGCTGGGGTTTGTGGAGTTGAAAAATTGTTTATTCGCAAGTCGGGTTTACGTTATTTAGTAGATATGCACTTATTTGTCGATGGTCAAATATCTGTTTATGAAGGCCATAAAATTGCACATCGGCTTAAAGACCATCTGATGGAACAAAATACATTTATTCAAGATGTTTTAATTCATATGGAACCAAATCCCAAAGGTTAGTTTAAGTCTTTGATATGATGCGTTATTTTTAAAATATGATCACCAATTTTCTCTAAAGAAGTAAACAAGTCACTATAGAGTAGTCCACCTTTTATATTATGATCATTTTCCTCAAGTGTTTGAAAGTACTCTTTTCTAAATCTATTTCTAAGCATATTGATGGATTCTTCAATTTTGATTGCATCTTGAATATTCACATTTGAACTTTGCAGATTTTCTATTAGAAGTTCAAAACCTTTATTTACTTCATTAAAAAGGGATAGAATATTTGAACGTTGAGAGGGGTTAATCCAAATTTTATCATCTTGCTTACGCTGCAATGCTTTTCCGATTCGTTCATAGGTATCACCGATTCGTTCAAAATCATGGGCCACGACACTTAATATATGTATTTGTTTAGCTGTTTGCGCCGTTAATTCTCCTTCGGATATAGAGTTTAAATATTTTAAAATTGCCTTTTCTTGTTGATCAGACTCATTTTCTAATTTCTGCAAGTGATTTAATTTTTTCTTTTGCACTTCAATTTCCTTCTCCGTAACAAGCTGTGATGCTAAATGGGACATGTGAAGCGTTGTATTTGCTATTTTCAGGATATATTTCCGAGCTTCTGAAAAGGAAAGAGCAGGATTACTGACTAATCCAGATCCCATAAAACGAAGTTCATTTTGTTTTTTTGAATGCTTAGTTCTCACGGTCTTTTTTGCTAGATCAATCAATTGTGGGATAAAACCAACTAATAAGAAGGTATTGATGATGTTAAAAAGACAGTGAAAATAGGCTAATCCAATTGCGCCATTTTCTGACGGGTGAGTGACTGGGTTTCCTAAATGGAAATAATCCATGGAATATGCAATTATTTCGATAAGCATAGGTAATGCGAAAATAGCCCATAGAACGCCGATAATGTTAAATAGTGTATGAATGCGTACCGTTCGTTTTGCATTTACATTACCAATTGTTGCTGCAATTTCACTGGTGAATGTTGTCCCAATATTTTCTCCTAAAATCATTGCGACTCCCATTTCGAAACTTAAAACACCATTGCTAATTAATGCCATCGTTAAAATCAATGCAGCAGAAGATGATTGTACAATAAATGTGATGACAATTCCTAGGGCGACAAAAAGTAAAGTGGAAATAATTGGTATATCTTGATAGTCTACAAAAAACTGTACCCAAGGTGTTTCGGTAGTCAAACTAGGAACTGTATTTTTAATAAAGTCTAGTCCAAGTAGCAGTAACGCTAAACCAATAAATAATTGTCCTATTGATCTGAAGTTTGTTTTATTCAAAAATAAGAACGGGAGTGATAGTGCTAGTAAGACAAGTGAGTATTGATATAAGTTCAAGTCCCAGCCAACTATGCTTATTAACCAACCTTTAATCGTTGTTCCGATATTAGCACCCATAATGACTCCTGCTGCTTGGCGTAAGCTGATTAATCCAGCTCCTGTAAAAGAGGAAGTCATAATTACTGTTACAGCAGATGCTTGTATTAACGCAGTAATCCCCAGTCCAGTTAAAATGCTTTTGAAAGGATTTGCTGTTAATGACTCCATAAAGTTTCTCAGTCTCGTTCCAGACAATTGTTGTGTACTATCACTTAGGATCTTCATTCCGTATAATAGCAAGCCCATCGAACCTAGTAGTTTTAGCCATTGTAATAAGCCCCAATTTGAATCGTTTTCGTATTTTATTGCTTCCGTATAAACTGAATTTTTAGCATTCGTGATACCGATTTGAATATAGTATTCCTCCTTGTTTACGGGTATTTCCAGCAGTAATTTAGTCTGGTCAATCGGCAATGTGTCCAAAATATTCCAATAGGAATCTGCTATTGTTTTGTATCGAACAACGATTGAGGCTTTTTGATTTAAGGCTTCTTCATAAGCTTCATATTCTAATGCCCAGATTAAATAATCTCCTTGTTCGGTCTTATCTATATTAAAGTATGTAAAATCATGTCTTGAAAACGATGGATTGGCAATCGACTTTCCAGAAGACATCAAATGAATACAAATGAATATAAAAAGGAGTGTGTATTTCATATTGGTTATTTAGCACGAATTTAAAAGAAAAAATTGGTCGTACGACAATGTTAAGCCTAAGTTAAGAAGAGTTCATATAAGCTTGACAGTCCTTTAATTTTTCTCGAATAGATAAACAATTTAGTTCAATGACCTTTGTATCATCAAAATCGAAAAAGAATGAAAACAAGAAAATTGAACATCGGTATTTTAGTATTTGGCTCATTGGTAGCTTTAAGTACGGTTTCGTGTAAGAAAGAAGGTTGTACGGATGAATTAGCGTTAAACTATAGTGATTCGGCTAAAAAAGATGACGGAACATGTAAATACGCTGACGTAAACAATGAATCAACAATTTATATAAGCGGTAATATTACATCAAACACAACTTGGACAAATGACAAGGTTTATGTGTTAACCTCTCGTATTGCTGTAACAAGTGGTACCACTTTAACAATCGAACCAGGAACCATCATTAAAGGGGAAGCAGGAACCGGGGCAAACGCGACAGCCTTAATTATTGCTCGTGGAGCTAAGTTGAATGCAGAAGGTACAGCTACTCAACCAATCATTTTTACAACTATTGCAGACGAAATTCAACCAGGACAAATCGCTTCTCCTAATTTAGATCCTACAATGAATGGACTTTGGGGTGGTTTATTGGTTTTGGGTAATGCACCCATTTCTGCAGATAACGCAGCGATGCAAATTGAAGGAATTCCAGCTTCTGATCAAAATGGTCTTTATGGAGGTTCAAGTGTTTCGGATAATTCAGGTGTTTTAAAATATATTTCGATACGTCACGGTGGAGCAAATATCGGTGAAGGGAATGAAATCAACGGTTTGACACTTGGAGGTGTTGGAAATGGAACGGTAATTGAAAATATTGAAATCGTAGGAAATCAAGATGATGGAATTGAATTCTTTGGAGGCTCTGTAAATGTTACTAATTTAATTGTTTGGAATGCAAGTGATGATTGTGTTGATACCGATCAAGCTTGGAGCGGAACTTTAGATAATTTCGTTGTGATTTGTGCGGCAGATACCGATCACGCATTGGAAATCGATGGACCAGAAGGTGCTCATTTAGCAGCTCATATAGTTAAGAATGGAACCATTAAAGGTTCAGCAGAGGCAGAAATGGCTGATTTCAGAGATGGAGCTCGTGGAACGTTTGAAAACATTTATTTCTTTAATTTTTCTGATCCAACAAATGGAGGTCGAGGAGATTTTGCTTTAAGTGGTTCTAACACATTGGAAGGTTTTGCTAATGGGACACTTATTTTTTCAAATCTGCAAGCAACAGTACCAGCAGGATTAACGGTTAGTCAAGTGTTTTTAAACAGTTCTTCTGCTCATGCTTCTTTAGTAGCAAGTGGAGCAAATACCGTCGGAGCAAATTTATCATCATTTACAAGTTGGTCTTGGGCTTCAGTTGCAGGTCAATTGAATTTCTAAGTCAAAATATAATACCTAGTGTTCATCGGCGTATTCCGTTGAACACTTTTTTTTCCATTTTCCATTTTATCATGAAGCATTTTATTTTATTCACATTTTTTGTATTGTCCTATTTCGCTTTTGGACAATATCAACTATCAGGAAAAGTAATAGACTTTGACACGAAAGAGCCCTTTGAAGGAGCTAAAATTTTAGTTGTGCCTGGAGCATACAGAGCTGTGTGTTCATCGGAAGGGGAATTTAACATAAACCTTTCAGAAGGTAATTATACCGTAAAAATATATACATCTTACACGGATACATTAGTCATTCCAAATATTCAAGTAAAAAGCGCTAAACATCTTGGCGATATTGTTTTAGGTGAGATTGTAACGGATGAAGTAGAAGAAGTGACAGTGGTTGCTGTTCGAAAAGTAGATAATGTAAGTGCTGTAAATGCTTTGAAATTAAACGCAGCCAATTCAGTAGATGGTATTTCCTCTTCTCAATTAAAAAAAACAGGAGATAGTGATGCGGCTCAAGCTATGTCAAGAATTACGGGAGTTTCTATTGCTAACGGAAAATATATTTACATCCGTGGAATTGGCGATCGTTATAACAAAACGTTATTGAATGGAGCTGAAATTCCAGGATTAGATCCCGATAAAAATGCAGTTCAAATGGATTTGTTTCCAGTAAGTATTGTCGAAAACATCCTTGTCAACAAATCATTTTTAGCCGAATTACCTGCTGATTTTGCTGGTGGAGTGGTGGATATTCGCTCAAAATCCATTCCGAATCAAAAAGGAGGAAGTGTATTTATGAATTTAGGATATAATCCGAGTATGCACTTTAATCGTAATTATTTAACTTATCAAGGTGGGGCAATGGATTTTTTAGGTTTTGGAAATAGTGTTCGAAAAATTCCAGTTGAAACGTTGCCTCAATTCGCGACTGTAATCGGCAATCCAAATGGACCTAACGGGCAGGCATATCAAGATGCTTTGAGAGCTTTTAATCCAACGATGGGTGCGCAGCGAGGAATGGCTTTGATGGACGCGGGCTTCGGTTTTAATTATGGGAACGCTACTAAAAATGAGAAACGCACTTTAGGCTATCAAGTGCAATTGGGCTATTCTAATCAAACGGAATATTACTCAGATGTTATTTATAATCGCTATGGATTGAATTCTAATCCATCGATCACACAAATGGATCGTAGAATTGGACAGCAAGGTGAATTGGGAATTAACAACGTACAATGGAATGCCTTAGCAATGTTAGGTAGAACAACTAAACGATCCGCTCAATCTTTGGTTTTGATGCACGTTCAAAATGGAGAATCGAAGGCGGGGATTTTCAATTATCAAAGTTCTGATCAAGGAGCCACTTTTGCAGGATTTCAACATAATTTAGAATACAGCCAACGTTCATTAAGTACTATCCAGTTTATTGGAAAAAATGATCTTGGGCAAACAGATAAGTGGTCAATGGACTATGTGGTAGCGCCAACATATTCAACAATTAACGATCCGGATGTTCGGTTAACACGTTATGAAGATAGAGGTTCTTATCTTTCGATCAGTACTGAATCTGGGTTTCCACAACGTATTTGGAGAGATTTAGCCGAAATAAATACAACTTCACGTGTTAATTTCAAGCGAAAATTGAATTGGTTTGGTCGTGAAGGAGAACTGAAATTTGGGGTTAGTCATCTATTTAAAACAAGAGATTATCAAGTTCGTACTTTTATGATTAACGTTAGAAATGTGGATGTAACTGGAAATCCAGATGAATTGTTTTCAGAAGAAAATCTTTGGCCGTATAATGGATCTTTGATGCAAGGGACAACTGTTGAAGCTAACTTCTTGCCCGTAAATCCGAATCAATTTAGTTCAAATGTCAATAATTTCGGAGGGTACGCTTCTTTGTATTTTCAACCAGCCAAAAGATTAAAAGCTACTCTAGGAGTACGAACGGAATATTTTCTTCAGCGTTACACAGGGCAAGATCAGTTAGGTACAAATGTGCTGAGAAATGAAAAAGTGATTGAAAATCTTGGACTTTTCCCAACAGGGAATTTCACTTTTGCGATTACTGAAAAGCAAAATTTACGTTTTTCGTATGCTAAAACTACTGTTAGACCTACTTTTAAAGAAATGTCTTACGCAGAGATTTATGATCCTTTAACAGGTCGTACTTTTATTGGAGGTATGTTTGCTGATCAAGATGCCTCATCTGGGAAAGTTTATTGGGATGGAGATTTAAAAAGCACCTCTATTCATAATGTAGATGTACGATGGGAGTTGTATCCTACTTTAAGCCAGGTGATATCATTTGGTGCGTTTTATAAACATTTTATTAATCCAATTGAAATTGTTCAATTTGCCACACAAGCGGGATCTTTTCAACCTCGTAATGTTGGAGATGGAGATTTATATGGAATGGAAGCGGAAGTTCAGTTTGGATTAAAACCAATTTGGTCAAAATTAGTAGGTTTTACGTTTATCACGAATGTTACTTGGTCTCAATCACGCATTCAATTAAGCGCAACTGAACACGAAAGTCGTATGTTAAATGCACGTGAAGGTGAAGAAGTGAAAGGTTATCGTCAGATGGCGGGGCAAGCTCCTTATGTCGTGAATGCTGGTTTGACTTTTTCAGGCCAAAAAGGAAAATCGAAAGGTTTGGACTTCGGTTTGTTTTACAACGTTCAAGGAGCGACACTTGTTTTTGTGGGAATGGTAGATCGACCAGATGTTTATTCGGTTCCTTTTCATAGTTTGAACTTTACGGCTGGTTATAAATGGGGAGCAAAAAGTCAGTGGAATGCAGTATTTAAAGCAAATAATTTATTAAATGATCGTAAGGAAGAAGTGTATCAAAACTTTGGTGCTACGAATGAAATATTTTCGTCATTGCGTCCATCAGTGGCAATGACGATTAAAGTCACTTATAATTTCTAGTAAAATAGGATGTTAGGTAAATGGGAAAGAGAAAGGGCAGTTGATCTGCCCTTTTTTATTGTTCGGTATATTTATACCCAATTCCTTTTACTGTAGTGATATAATCGTTTCCAATTTTCTCTCTTAGTTTACGTATGTGGACGTCAATTGTTCGATCTCCAACTATGATATCTGTTCCCCAAACTGAATTTAAGATAACTTCTCGTTCAAATACATATTCCGGTTTAGAAGCTAGAAGCGCTAATAATTCAAATTCTTTTCGGGGTAAATTAATTGGTTCGCCGTCTTTAATGACAATGTATTTTTCGCGATCTATTATTAAGCTTGTTTCCGCTGCTTGATTCGCTGGTTTTCGTCTTAATAATGCCTGAATTCTTGATATAAGTACCTTGGGTTTGATCGGTTTTGTTACAAAGTCATCTGCACCAGCATTCAGACCCGCAATTTGACTGTAATCTTCACCTCTAGCAGTTAAAAAGCAAATAAGCGTTTGATCTAATACGGGGGTGTGGCGCATCCTTTCACATAATTCTATTCCATCTACCTCAGGAAGCATTATGTCAAGTAGAATTAAATCAGGAATAATCTCCACTGCCATCTGTAACGCTAAGTCTCCATTTTCTGCTTCATAAACCTCGTACCCTTCTTTAACTAAGTTATAGTTTAAAAGTGTGCGAATATCCTCTTCATCATCGACTATCAATACTTTCATAGAGGTGAAATAACCAAATAAATGACATTATTTTGAAATATAATAGTTGTACTATTGAAATCCTAAATTGGTAATTTTAAATAGGATTTGTTAATAGGTGATGTGTAAACTGTTGTTTTTTATGTTTTAAATGTTTTTGATGTTAATATTTTTCTAATGATTTGTTAATTGAATGGTTTAAAATTGATAGATAATTATCTTCCTAAATCTTCTGGTTTTTCTAGCATTCTTTAAAACCTATTGCACATTTGGATTTTTGCTGTACCTTTGTGGAAGTAGTAGTAGGTTAGGTTGATTAGTGTAATGAGAGCTCCAATATCTTTTTGGGGCTCTCGTTTTTTTTTGTAGTTTGGTCCTTTCAATACGATTATGGGTAATATTTTTATTTTCACTCCAAAAAACCATTACCTTTAACACTTTAAAGCTAAACAACAACTATGCAAGCGAAGATTTTATTAGTTGAAGATGACATTAATCTTGGGTTGGTCGTTTCCGATCAGCTAAGAAGCGATGGATACAAGGTTACTTTGTGTACGGATGGGGCAGAAGCATTTAAGACATTTCATGAAGATGTTTTTCATTTATGCATATTTGATGTAATGTTGCCTAAGAAAGATGGCTTTACTCTAGCTAAAGAGATCCGTAAATTCAATACAGAAGTTCCTGTTTTATTTCTAACTGCGAAAGCAATGACTGAAGATAAGGTCGAAGGTTTCACAGCAGGAGGAGATGATTATATGACTAAGCCTTTTTCTATTGAGGAATTTCAGGTGAGAGTAAAGGCATTGTTAAAACGTGTTAATATTCAAGTTGATCAAAATGATGAACGTATCATTGAAATTGGTGATTATACATTTGATGTAGAAAATTATAGTTTAACACATACTAATTTCGAGAAGGTTCTGACTAAAAAAGAAGCTCAGATTTTACGAATACTTTATAAGTTTAAAAATCAAGTTGCTCCGCGGGAGCTTATTTTGAACGGTGTTTGGGGTCATGATGATTATTTTGTAGGACGTAGTTTAGATGTATTCATCACCAAATTACGTAAGTACTTGAAAGAGGATGAAAAGATATCCATTAACAATGTTCATGGGATTGGGTTTAAGTTGGAAATAGGTGAATAAAATGGATGTTACTTTATTATATATAGATACATCAACCAAAATCTGTTCGGTTGGATTAGCTGTTAATGGAACGCAAGTTGCACTACAAGAGACGGGCAATGAACAATACGAACATGGAGAAAAAATAACACTACTTATTAAAGATTGTTTAGCAGAAGCAAACTTGAAAATAAAGGATCTTAACGGCGTTTGCCTTACAAGCGGACCTGGTTCTTATACAGGTTTGCGTATTGGGACATCAACAGCTAAAGGGATTTGTTACGCTTTAAATATTCCATTGTTAGTGATGGATGCCTTAACAAGTTTGGCTATTCAAGCTCAGATGAAGCATCCTAATCGTTCGATATGTGCAATGATCGATGCGCGGAGAATGGAGGTTTTTTCAACTATTTACGACCAGCATTTACAAGTGATTAAACCAATTTCAGCGGATGTCTTAGACGAAATGAGTTATTCTGATTTTACAGATCTTTTAGTTGTAGGCGATGGAGCTGAAAAATGTAAAGAATTATGGGATAATCGTTCGTATGATTTTGATTTGTCCATTAAAACTTCTGTTGTTGGTTTGTTTGAAAAAGGATATCAATTGTTTCAAGAAGAGAAATTTCAAGATGTGGCATATTTCGAGCCGCTGTATGTAAAGGAATTCTATAGCACAGCAAAGATTGTGAAGTAGAATAAAATTGTTTATAGCTGATAATTTAAAGGCAGCCATTCAATTGAATGGCTGCCTTCTTGTTTTATGGTTAATGAGGAGTGAGGTGAGGATGTTATTCTCTTTCTGCGTTTACTTGGTGACGACATTTTTTAAAGTTTCCTTAAATATGATTTATATCATGTTTTTATTTTCTTTATAATTCTACTTTTGGTTTTTCATCTTCGGTTTAGATAAAAGTCTATTTATTTGTAAGTAGATAATTATAGTTTATTAGTCACTTTTATATAAAGTGATTTCGATTAACACTTTTCTTCCTTTTGTTCTCCTACTTTTTGTAAGTTAAACCATTTGGTGAGTAACCAAAATAAAAAAAATTAAACATGATAAAATTACGTTCCGTAGCTTTATTTCTATTCTTCTATTTTTTCCTTTCTAATGTTATATATGCGAATAATGTTCGTATTGATAATATTTCCCTTACAAACGATTCTACTTTGACTTTTTCCATTAGTTGGGATAATAGTTGGAGAAATGTTCATGCGCCTGGTAACCATGATGCGGTTTGGTTGTTTATCAAACGTAAAGGTTGTGCTTCATTAAAATGGGAACACACTGATTTGAGTGCGAACATGAGTGACCATACGGGGAGCGGATTGTTGGAAATATTCGTAGATGGGAAAGATCAAGGACCAAATGCAAAAGGTGTTTTTATAAGAAGAAAGACACACGGTTCAGGTAACGTAGTTAACCAAACAGTAAGCATTCGTTTGACAGGAGTTGCCAATGGGGAATTTGATTTTAAAGTTTTTGGAATTGAAATGGTACAAATTCCTGAGGGAGAGTTTTATTTAGGGGATGGTAGTGGTGATGCCTATCGATTTAAAGCAGGAAGTACCAATAACCCTTTTTTGGTAACTTCTGAAGCTATTACAGTTAATTCTTCTACTGGATTGTATATGGTGGGGTCTGCTTCTCAGCAATCTGGCTATGGACCCAAAGCTTTGCCAATAGCCTTCCCGAAGGGATACAAAGAAGTGTATTGTATGAAATACGAAGTTTCACAACAGCAATATGTTGATTTTTTGAATGCTTTGATGCCAGATCAAGCACAAGCCAGATTCTTTGCTATTAATGCAAGCCGTATTAGTATTGAAGGTTCATGGCCTGAAGTAACTACCTTATATCCACACCGTGCGATTGGGAATTTAAGTTGGCAAGATTTAGCAGCGTATTTAGATTGGGCATGCCTTAGACCAATGACGGAATTAGAGTTTGAAAAAATTTGTAGAGGTCCAGTTGACGCGGTGGTTGACGAATTTGCTTGGGGAACAAATACTATAACTAATGCTACAACTATTATTGATGATGGTTTGCCAACTGAATCGTGTTCAAATACGATCGCCACAGGTACAGGCTTGGCAAGGAGTGGTAATGGCGCGCCAGCAGGGCCGTTGCGATGTGGTTTTGCAGCGAAGCCAACTACAGACAGAATGACCTCGGGAGCTTCTTATTATGGTGTAATGGAGATGTCCGGAAATGTTAATGAAATGGTGGTGACTACTGTCAATGCAACAACAAATGTATTTAATGGAAATGTGGGGGATGGTGAATTATCTTCTTCTCCTACACCTGGAAATGCAGATGTTGCAACTTGGCCAAGTGTGCAAACAGGTGTTGTTGGGACAGGAGTTAGAGGTGGTAGTTACGCCAGTCCTGCAACAGCGCTTCCTCTTCAAGTATCTCATCGAAATACAGTGCTAACATCAACTGCGCGAACAGTATTTAATGGAGGAAGAGGTGTTCGTTAAGCATATTTATATGGTTAAATTTATCAATTTTTTTTTGATACTTTTTCTAGGTAATTCTGTTCTATCACAATTTAATGGAGGTGGTGGTGCTGGGACATTTGCCAATAATCTAACTATCCTTAATTGTGGTTTTTTTTCCAGAGGAGGAGGTGGTTCTGGATCTTCTGTGGGAATTAAACACCGTGATATTTCTTGTAATTCCTATTTTGGTAATTCTGGCTCTGGCGCTTTAGCATTATTGTTAAAGCGTGATATGGAGTGTAATATGTATATGGGGGATTCTGTTTCTGGGTACAAACAAGAATCTTTCAAAAGGGTGATGGAATGTAATATGTATATGGGGGAAACCCATTCCGGCGCTAATCTGTTTCTTTTTGAGAATCCCTACAAGTGCATTATGTATACAGCATCTCTCAATGCAGGGAGTGGTTTTGATATGCATGCCTTATCTATGGATACAATTGTTTGCCCTGTTATTCCGTTGGGTGAAGATTGCTCGCCTTTAAGGGGGGCGATGAATGGCAACAAAGGAGTGTTGGATTGGTACACCGAAAAAGAATACCGTAATTCAGGATTTGAATTATATAGATCCTATGATGGATTTGAATGGGAGAGAATAACGTGGCTAAGCGGTCAAGGTACCTCTTGGGATAGGACTAATTATCAATATATTGATAAAAACACGTTAATGTCTGGCCAATATTATAAGTTTAAACAGATTGATTTTGATGGAAATGCTTATTGGTCGAATATTGTTTTTCTAAACGGCTCTTTTTCTACTAATGGTGAGGAATTATATACAGTGTTTCCTAATCCAAGTATATCTTCTAATACGATTACGATCAAATCATGGGCTAAAATTGCTAAAAGTTTCTCTCTTGAAATTATAGATGTTAGCGGTAATACTGTCTTTAAGGATAGTTGTGTTTTTTCTAAAAATAATGGAAGTTACCATATCGCATCGGATGAAATTAGTGCTGGATATTATTATATTAAGATGGTGGCCAATGATGATGATGGCGAATATGTGATTCCTTTTGTGGTCATTAAATAATGATTATTTTTATTTATCTACTTGGTTCTTTACTACTTTTTAAAATAGGACGTATTTATTCAGTACAAAGGGTTATCAGGACTTTGTTTCTTTATTATATTTGTTAATGGGTGGCTGTGGCTGCCTATTGATATGAATGTATGATGCATTCGGTCTAAAATCCATGAAAATGAAGCTTCAACAGATCATTAAAAATACCCAACGACCTTACTTAATTGCGGGGCCATGTAGTGCGGAAACCCCACAACAAGTTCAACAAATTGTAGCTGATTTGGCTAAAAATCCTTTGGTTAAAATGATTCGCGCAGGCATTTGGAAACCTCGAACCCGACCGAATTCTTTTGAAGGAATTGGTTCTATAGGTTTACCTTGGTTGGTAAATGCATGTAAGGAAGTGGGGTTACCTTGTTGTGTGGAAGTCGCGAATCGTTCACACGTAGCGGAAGCTATCGAAGCTGGTGTTGACGTGTTGTGGATTGGAGCTCGTACAACCGTAAATCCATTTGCAGTACAAGAAATTGCCGATGCCTTGAAAGGGAAAGATATTCCTGTGATGATCAAAAATCCAGTCAATCCCGATTTAGAATTATGGATCGGTGCTTTTGAACGCTTGCAACAAGCTGGAATCACGGATTTGGTAGCCATTCACCGTGGATTTTCTATCTACAAGCACGAAAAATATCGAAATGTTCCGAATTGGGAATTACCTATAGCTTTGAAAGAACGTTTGCCGGATATTCCATTAATTTGCGATCCAAGTCATATTACTGGACGTCGTGATTTACTTTTGGAAGTTTCTCAAAAAGCGATGGATCTTAACTTTGATGGTTTAATTATTGAGTCTCATCCAACTCCTGATGAAGCTTGGTCAGATGCCGCGCAACAAGTAACCGCTAATGGATTAAAGGGAATTTTAGCTCAACTCATTCTCCGAAATAAAGAATTTAGCGCTGATTTATTAGCTGAACTAACCGCTTTAAGAGCGCAGTCGGCAGAGTTAGATGATCGCATTTTTCAGCTGTTGCTTGCACGTATGCGTGTGTCGGATGAAGTAGGAGTTTTCAAACAAAAGAATAACATTACTATTCTCCAAGAGGATCACTGGCGAAAGGTAATTGAAAACCGTTTGAGTCAAGCCAATGACGAAGGATTGTCTGCAAAATTTATTCGTGAAATTATGGATGCTATTCATCAAGAATCCATTCGCCATCAAGTAAACGTAATGAATCAAAAAGGATGAAAATTGTAGGTCGTCCCATCAGTGGTATTGTTAATATTCCTGCTTCAAAAAGTGATGCACAACGCGCCGCATTGATAGCTAGTTTATGTCAAGATAAAGTAACCCTCCATAATTACGGACATAGTAATGATGAAAAAGCAATGCTTCAAAATTGTTTACAATTGGGGTGTGAGGTTCATCGTGATGAAGGTGATGTTGTTCTACAAAAGAATTGTAATTCGCAAATTTCAA
>JAZQRM010000095.1:0-4228 GCA_045629585.1 Taishania sp.
CCATTTGCCTTCTGGCATACAATCTACCAAATTAGCTATATACCATTGAGGAATAATCGAATTACGATATAAAGACAAAAATTGACGATAAAACACGTCAAACTGAACAGGTTGATTGTACGTAGCATTCATCGCTACCATTAACATGAGCGAATCGGTTAATTCTGAAGGTTTCAATTTGGAAATATATTCACTAGCCGTTTTTATCTTCTGTTCGTCTTTACTCGTCAAAAACGCTATCATCATTATCTCTCTTGTTTCCAACGAATGTTCAACAACTGAATTTGCAGCTAATTGGGTCTGTCCTGAAAATTGATTGGCTCCCCCTCGAATATCTGAAGTGTAATAGTTAGAAAAAGCTTTCCAATACTCAGATACAGATTGACTATTGCCAAATGTTGCGATACAACAAAAAAGAAATCCGAGTAAAAAAGATTTGAACATATTCTGATTTTGATACTTGTACAACTAACTTACAAAAACGTTCATGAATATTAAAATTTCCAACGTATCTGTAAAGTAACTTCTGATTTTGTTTGACCATCAATTCGCTCAGGGCCGGTTCCTATTGAATTGACATTATTGTACAAAAACACCGAATAACGCGCCCAAATATCTACCTGTCTAAACAACGTATAACGCAACAAAACATATGCACGATGGCCTTGATTGTAATATGCCGGAATACTGAATACATATAATGCATTTTGTTCAAACGCATAAATCCGCGAATTATAGGAATCGGTGTCAAAAAGTGCATATCTAAGCGTTACGTCTAGAGGAAACTTTTTGGGTTTAAATACAATATCTTGAGCAAGAGACATTCCTGACTCCGGTTTTAAATCTCCTTTTTGATAGGTCACAAAATCCAATCTTGTTTTTAAAGTAATCGTTTCCGATATTTTATAACTCATCGCTAGTCTATAATTCGTCTGATTTATATTCACTAAAGGTTTTACTCCTCCTGTTTCAGAGGCAATATTCCCTTCCTTCTGCTGAAAACGAACCCTTCCGTATAATTCAAATTGTTTATTTGGTCGATAAGTTGGCTGAATCAAATATTCAAATCCTTTACTTGGTGCATTTACAGAAAATCGTAACCAAGGGAAACGGAAGTAATCAAAATAGGTATTTAACGTCCATTTCTTAGCCATCTGCCAATTTAAACCAACATACATTCCTTTTTCATTTTGCGTTTGGCTTCCTTCGGCAAAACCATTATTATAAAATGTTTCGTAACCCTTACCGTAATCTCGATAAACAAGGCTCAGCGTTACGCGTGGATCAAGCGCGACCAAAGCACCCACTATTGTTGCAAAGCTTTTACTGAAATGCGTATAACTGGTTTCTCCAAATAGCATTACATTTTTTATGGTATAACTAAAATCCCCTGAAAAAGACATATTGGATTTCCCTCTAAAATCAAATTGGTTGTAAGGCAAAACCTCTCTATTCAAAACCTGATCATACCCCCAGTATATTCCAGCAACTCCTATATGAAGATTTGCTTTGTCATACCTCAAATTTCCTCCAGCTATCCGTTCTTGTATCGCATTCTTACGGGCAATTTCTGAATTCGTTCGATGAAAACCAGAAAGATTTATACTAGATGCAAAATTAAGTTCTTCATTAACTGAATCAACATAAGTCGTTGCATCCACCCGCTTAATGGAAGCAAACACCAATAAACTAAAGTTTTTGTAACCAAAATCTGCAGCGGCACCTCTTAAAAAACGATTCTCATCAACAGAAGTATATGGTCGAATGGGATTGGCATTTTTTTTCACATTCACAGCATCCGCCGTTTTTCTAAAAGCATAACCACTCCATAAATTGAGCCCTTGTCCAATCTGAATCTGATAATCTCCAAGCGCAACCGCTTTTACATATTTTCCACCTTTATAAAACGCATGGAAGGAGTAAAAATCAAATCCCTGTTTATTATCCTTTCGGAAAAATGTTTCTCCAGGATCTTTTTCTCCCGTAACACCGATACTTATATTATTGGAATAGGTATAACGCAATCGTGCATAATAACGATCTGGATTACCGTGATAATAGCTGTTTTTTGAATATAAAATAGAATCTGGCACTTTATCATAACCGGCTTTATGTTCTAAAACGCGTTGATAACGTCCCCAAACCTCAAACTTTCCATTTTTGACCGCTGTCTTCCAAGAAATATGTAATTGATTTAACTTATCATCCACTTGGATAAAAGGAAGAACCATTTGTATAGTTTGTAGCGTCCAATATTTTAACGCTTGTAACTCATAGATGGAAATAAATTTTCCGAATTTTTGACGGTGAAGAATTAAATCACTGATCTGAATTTCATTCAACAAACCCAATTCCGCTAATTCGTTGCGGGTTGCGGTATTCAAATTCAGTGGATGCTCTAATCGATAGTACCAAATTTCAACCAAATTGGTTAAATCCACATCTTCGGACTCTAATTGTTCGGATATAAATTCAATTCGTTGTTGAATGATAGCTTCCCGATCTTGGGCATAAGTACCAACACAAACGAATAGAAATAAAAAGAAGAAGATAAAACGCCAAAACATATCTATTTCTTTTTTGCAACATAAGTTAACCCAACATGCGGAGACCAGCCCAAAACAGGATGGAAATTACTACCAACGTCTAGGTGAATAAATTTGAATCTATACCCTATCCCTAATCCAAACTCAGTGGGGTTAATCCCAACACCACCACGAATAAACAATTGCTCAATAGGTGTATATTCAATGGCAAATAAGCCTCTAAATTGGTAATCAATTGATTTTTGTACTTCAGCTAGGAATAAAACTTTATTAGACAAATTATAACTTGTCCCAATACGCATAGTCGTTTGAAAACGCTCATTGACGTAATCCGCAAGTTTAGTCCGAGAAACATTCGTAACAGAAGCTCCAAATTTCCATTTATCAGTGATGTATGCGACTATGCCTGCTTCACCAGTTAAAGTGTTCTTGTTTCCATAATTCTCCCCCAATTGCAATCCTTGATAGTTCAACTGAACACCTGCAAAAAGTTTCGGTGTCAATTTCATGGAATAACCAACCCCAACTCGTTGAGAACGATAATTTCTATTTCCGAAAAATTGCCCTCCAACGGAAATAACACCTACTTTAAGTGGTTGCGCAAAAGCAAAACCTTGACTTTGTAAATCTTTTATCAAGAATCTATTTTCGTAGGAAATACCAACTGATGTTTCTTTTATTTCACCTAATGCTCCTGGATTATGATGAAAAGCCCACACATCATTCAAAGTAGCGGATGCGTTAACAAGTGCGTTTGACCTTGCCCCAATTGCTACATAACCCTGGGCAAGTATATTTATATTAATTAGTAGTAGCGCAATGGATGCGATGAACCATTTTATAAGCATGAATTTTCAATAAGTATATCTCAAAAGTACAAAGACTTGTATTAATTTACCATTTTAATTGAACTAAATCGTAGAAAAAAGCTTGATCATTTAATAAACGGTCAGAACTTAGCAGTCCATATTTACTTTTTCATTCCACTCTTCTTCCGTCAATAATTCATAGCCTTCAATCAAATCGATCATGTCCACGATGCGCATTTTTTCTGGATATTGAATCGCATCAATCGTTACCAAAAGCCATTTCGAGCCCATCTTTTTAACTTCTACAAAACGGTTTAAAGATTGTATTTTAAAGTAAACATCCCAACCTTTTAAGCGTCGATATTGAGGAAAGTCCGTATTTTTGTTCATACATCAAAATTACCAAAATGTTTGAAAACGAAAATCATAAACGTGCATTTGAATTTCTTTCTCAGGGAAACTTCCGAAAAGCTCACACTCTTTTGGATAGTCAGATGTCACCAGAAATGGGTGGCTTAATTTGGATCGATTTTTTGTATTTGCAATCCATTGTTCACCCCAATACCTTGGATTTAGAACAAATAAATACTTTAGTGAAAGCCAAACCTGAATGGGAATTTATGATTAAACTGCAACAAAAACTGATTCAGAAAGATTGGGAAGCGGTTAACAACTGCATTTATGACGAATTTGAACTACAAAATTCTATTCGCAAAAACATTTTAGCTGCAAAAGTGACCGAATCCGACATTCAACGAATCATAGATCTTAAAAATCGTCCCGTATAATGACTAAAAAAGAGAAAGCCGCTTACATTATTGAAGAGCTGGAAAAACTATATCCCGTGACTCCCGTTCCGTTGGACCACATCGA
>JAZQRM010000096.1:0-13354 GCA_045629585.1 Taishania sp.
AGAAGCTGACCGTAAATTGCATTCTATGTTGCATTGGGATGTCAATAATGGTGTTGCGAGAAGAGGTTGGGCACGCAATGAAGGTGCGATTAGTGCTATTGTGAGGGCGATGGAAAAAGAACCTCTTTTGAAAGTAACTTTGCCGAACCAAGTGGATGATAATCTCTTTGCTAGCTTGTAAAGGCTAAATTTTTGTTAAAATTGTAAAGGGGGCTAAAACTCCCTTTTTTTTATTTTTAATTAGGAATAATAAAAGTTAAATTTGTACAATTATTATACGTTTACAAATAAACCCTTCATACAATGGAATTAAGATTGCCCAAAAGTTCAAACCAACGTGTAGTTATTGTTGGTGGTGGATTTGGAGGGTTGAAGTTGGCAAAAGATTTAGCTAAGTCTGATTATCAAGTTGTTTTAATTGACCAAAATAACTTTCACCAATTCCAACCTTTATTTTATCAAGTAGCAACATGTGGTTTGGAATCGAGTTCAATCGTTTTTCCAATGCGTAAAATGTTTCACGGTGTGAAGAATGTACAGTTTCGTCTAACGAAGGTGGAATCTGTAAATACGGAAGCCAACATTGTTAACACAACGGATGGAACGGTAGAGTATGATCACCTTATCATAGCAACTGGAGCAGGTAATAATTTCTTTGGGAATAAAAACATTGAAGAGAAGGCTTTTGCAATGAAAAGTATTTCTCAATCATTGCGTTTAAGAAATACTATCTTAGAGCGTTTTGAACAAGCCTTAAATGTTCCTTATGAACAGCAAGAAGAATATTTGACTTTTGTTATCGCTGGGGCGGGTCCAACAGGAACAGAGTTGGCAGGGTCATTGGCCGAGATGCGAAACGAAGTTTTACCTAAAGATTTCCCTGAATTGGATTTCTCTAAAATGAAAATCATTTTGGTGGATGGAGGTAAGCGAGTTCTTGCTGCAATGTCTGAAAAGTCATCCGAACAGACGCATCACTATTTGAAAGAATTGGGTTGTGAAATTCGCTTGACAAGTATAGTGAAAGATTTTGATGGTTCAGTTGTGGAATTAGGGGATGGATCAACTATTCGTTCTAAAACTTTAATCTGGTCCGCGGGTATACGTGGAAATATGGTGGATGGTTTTGAACCAGAGATAATTCTCCCTGGTAATCGTCTTAAAGTGGATGCGTTTAACCGTGTGGAAGGACACGATAATGTTTACGCAATTGGTGATATCGCATGTATGATGTCTGAAGATCTGCCAAGAGGACATCCGCAAATGGCGCAGCCTGCAATACAACAAGGTGAGAATCTTGCCAAAAACCTTATTGCGTTGAAAAAAGGACAAGCTTTAAAACCGTTTAAATATAAAAACCTTGGTGCAATGGCAACGATCGGTAGAAATAAAGCCGTTGTTGAATTGCCTAAATTACAATTCGGTGGTTTCTTTGCGTGGTTTACGTGGATGTTTGTTCACCTTAAGTCAATACTAGGGGTGAAAAATAAATTCTTCATATTCGTAAACTGGATTTGGAATTACTTTACATACAATTCTTCTTTACGTTTGATCATAAAAAGAAGAGAGCAGTAATTACACCTCCTCTAATCTCAGATCAAGTAAATAAAATAGATAAGCTTTTACAGAGGTGTGCCCCATATTGGATAGCGCACCTTTGTAGTTTTTTAGCTGTTTGATATCTTTGTTTTTAGGTATACCTGTCTTAAAGTCTACTACAATTGTTTCCTGTTCTTTTAAAATTATTTTGTCAGGACGTATAATTTCTGTCGGACTAACTAACAAACTCATTTCATCTAAGGTTTCAATCGCATCAGCAAACAGTGCTTTGTAGTCTGCATTGGATAGTACTTGCTCTAAATCGATTTGTAATTGTGCTGTAAATTGTTCCTCAATCCAACCTTCCTGTAAACCACGATTTATCAAGCTTTCCACATTATCTGCAGCATTGTAATTAGAAATTAATAAGTGGAATTGTGTTCCATAGCGCCTTTCATCAGAAAGTAGTTGTGAATCTTGTAACTCTTCCATGTCCTGTAAGGCTATGTCTGGGAACCATAAGTTATCAGTTATATTACTCGGTATGTAATATGTCGACGAATGATCAGTGGTTTTATATGTTTTTGTTACGCGTTCACCAATGGTATGTATAGCTCGTTCTCCTTTTGCAATGGAGTCCTCAAAGATATGCTTCACATAAATGAAATCGGATGTTTTTTCACTTTCAAAAGGAATGCGTACATAAAGGCGTTCTTCTGGACGGGTGTAAGCAACATAGTATTTGTTGTATTCGTCCAATTGTATTTTTCGTGTCTCCTCCTCTGTACGTTGTTGTACGCTTTGCAAGTTGCTATTGGAAGATAAAGGAGTGTATAATAATTGATCGTCATCCTCTATGAAATAGCTGTTATGCTGTTTGCTTGAAATTGGCTTGTCGTGAATTAAAATTACAACAGGAAATTCCAGTCCCTTGGATTTGTGAATGGTCATAATTTGAATAGCATCATCACTTTCCGGGATCTGAACAGCCTTTGTTTCCTTGCTTAAGGTTGTGTATTCTTTTAAAAATTTGGGTAAGTCAGGACCATTTCTTAGTTCAAATTGATAGACAATATCAGCGAAATGATGTAGATACGTGTTACGTAACTCGTCCAATTCTAATAAAGAAAATGCATTCTGAACTAAATCGTATAAAGTCTCAAATTTCCTGAAAAAGTTGGAGAAGTCTTTAATATTATCTACTATAAACCGTTCAATGTTGAAGGATTTGTAGTTTTCTTTTTGATCAAAATAGTGAAAGTAAAATTGAGTTGTTTTACCCTTAACCAAACAGAATTGGTGAACCATCTGTTTCTGAAAATTCTCATCGGTTGGTGAACTAACTACTTTTAAATACGCAAGGACTAAACGGGTACCTAAATCGGAATCTACATTTAGCGAATCTGCAGATACGATCTTAAATCCTTGTTCTGTTAATTGATTGGCCCAGATAGTGCAAGAATTGTTTTTGTTGCCTAAAATGCAGATGTCTCCCAGTTTGTAACCATCCGCCTGTGCCTCTTTTATGGAGGATAGAATAAAATCAAGATGCTCATCTGGCTTCATACTCGCATGAATCGCCTCAATTGATATGTAGCCCGTCTTGGATGATTTGGGTACTTGTACGATATTGTTGTAAAAGAGACGTTCTTCATCTCCCATTTCATAACTAATCGCCGTAAAAAGGGTGTTGTTGAATTCAACAATCTCACGTGCGCTACGGAAGTTGTTCGGCAAAATTTCTACCGCTCCCATGGTTTGAAAAAACGTAGAAGTCAGTGCAAGCTTGGGATCATTTTCGGGATTGTAAATACCTGGTAATTCTACAAATTGTTCAGCAACTCCATTTTTGAATCGATAAATGGCTTGCTTTGGATCGCCCACAATAAGATTTTTGTCTCCTTTGGAAATGGATTCGTGTAATAGTGGAACCAAATTTATCCATTGTAGTCGTGAAGTGTCCTGAAATTCATCAAGCATGAAATTCCTAAATTTCACCCCTAATTTTTCATAGATATATAAGGTGTCTTCTTGTAACAGTAATTCTGAAATCCGTGTATTAAATTCGGAAATTAAGATGACTCTTTCATTTTGATTAACTTCTTGCAATGCTTTATTCAAATGCTGAAGCAATGCCATGTTAAAATAATTCTTGACAATTATTTCCAGGCGACAGTAGTTTTCTAAATTGTTGATGTAATAAAGGGCGAGTTCTTGCATCGCGTAGTGAAGCGGTGCAGGGGTTGCTTTTTTTGCGTGTGCACCCTGCGCAATTTCTTCTAGTTTACTTGCGGTAAATGGACCATCAGTGCGGTCAAATTTCTTAACGGTTTTTAATTTTTCTATCCTGTTTTTTGTGTGATGACCGCCAACGATCTCGTCATTTGCGACAGGATTTTCAGCATATGCTTTTACTACTTGTTGGGCTAACGCAATATATTCTTTGTCAAAATGGGTCAGTTGTGTTCGTAAAGTTTTAAAATCTTCAATGGAAAACGTTTCTTTCATTAGACGTTCAACGTAAGGAAGGTCTTGCTCTTTGGTTAGGATTTTCGCAAAATCTATTAAGTTTTTTCTAAAATTCCATGATTTCTCTTCTTCTACGAGTAATTCAACATAGCGCATTATGAATTCTGAAATCAATTCATTTTGACCAATCTCACTCATGACAGTATCGACAACTTGCTCGATAATCTGATCTTGGTTGATGACTACTTCAAAGTCGGAAGGTAAATCTAAATCGCGACTAAATGAACGAATCAAACGCAAGTTAAACTTGTCAATCGTTAGTACGTTGAATGCTTCGTAATTATGTAATATCGAGTATAAAATGTTTTGCGCATGATCTTGAACTTCCTCCGGATTTTGTCCCAATTCATCTGAAATTACAAATAGGTAGTTATCTTCCGGGTAAAGTTCTGGATAGGTCAGTTTATCCAATGCACCGAGAATACGAATCTTCATTTCTAAAGCCGCTTTATTGGTAAATGTCATGGCCAAAATCTCTGAATACTTATTGGGATTGAAAGGTTCCTTGGCTAAAAGTAAGTGCATGAAGGTCTTAACCAATGAATAGGTTTTTCCACTTCCAGCCGATGCATTCAAGATTTTTAAAGGTACAGATGACATAAAATTCGTTTGTCTCAAAAATATGAATTAACTTCATTGCAAAATGTAAAATTATAGGTAATGAAGAAGTTATTCTATGTCTTATTTAGTGCCACCTTTGTATTATCTGCTTGTAAGAAAGATAAAGGGGAGGGCGTAGATGCTGCTCCTACATTCGTTCAAGAGCTTTCTTTTGCGCCATTTTTTGGGGATACAGAAGTGACTTCAATGAATCAAGTGGTTGTTTTAGAGAATGGCTGGAAGGTAAAAGTAACGCAGTTGAAATTTTTATTTACCGATGTGGAAATCGGTGGAAATAAAATGACAGATGCTGTATATTATGATTTCCCAAATGATTATAACAATGTTTTTTTGAAGAAAGACAGTTCAGTGAACAATGGGCCTGGTATTAAATTAAATCTCGGTGTGGGCACTAAGTATAACCACAGCGATCCCTCTGCATTGCCTGTTGATCATCCGCTAAATATTTTAAATTCGAGTGATATGCATTGGAGCTGGAATCCAGGGTATATATTCTATAAAATGGAATTATTAGTGGATACGGCTGGCGTTGTAGGGCAAGATAATTTTAATCAGAATCTATCCTATCACATAGGATTAGATCCCAATTTTGAGGTGCTTTCAATTCCATCGGCGGTTCAAAAAACAATATCAAATGCAACGCAAAGAATCCGTTTGAAATTTGATTTGAAAGAGTTGCTTTTCTCTCCGAATACGGATATTGACGTAATTTCAGAATCGATAAGTCATTCAACTGGCCCACAATCGACGATCGCTGAAAGATTAGCTAGACGTTTACCTGGTACTATTTTTGCTTATTAGTTGGTTATGAGATTTCTTTTAGGATTATTCATATTGGTTTTTCTTGTTTCTTGTAAAAAGGAAGCGGTCGAGTATATTCCTACGCCCTATGTTTTGGAAATACCAAGCCATTTTCCGCAAATGGTTATTCCATCGGATAATCCAATGACAGTGGAAGGGGTGGAATTGGGTCGTCATTTGTTTTATGAAAAGAAACTGAGTCTTGATAATTCTATTTCATGTGCTTCGTGTCACGTACCTAGTTTGGCGTTTTCTGATGATAGAGTAAAGTCTTTAGGTGTTAACGGTGCCCAAGGTGAACGGCACTCCATGGCTTTGGTTAATTTGGGGTGGCAAAAGTTTCTCTTTTGGGATGGTAGAGCAAAATCGTTGGAGGAGCAAATTCTGGAGCCTGTTCCTAATCCTGTAGAAATGCATTTGGATTGGCAAACTGCTGCAATGCGGATAGAAAATGATTTGTACTACAAAAAAATGTTTCAAAAGGCCTTCGGAACGCATCTCATTGATTCTAATTATATCGCAAAAGCACTAGCTCAGTTTTTACGAACCATGATATCTGGAAATTCCAAGTACGATGTTTTGTATAAATTAGCAAATAATGTTCCATTAACTGCGGCGGATCAGTTACTCAATCAGCAAATTTCTAACGAACAACGTGCCGGTTACGATTTGTTCATGAGCTTAAATGGCGCGGATTGTTTACATTGTCACAATGGCCCGCTGATGCAAGTGCAATTAATGAGCAATAACGGATTGGATGCTTATCATACCGATATAGGATATGCTAAGGTAACAGGTAGTGTTAATGATATTGGTAAATTCAAAGTACCTTCATTGCGTAACGTAGCTTTAACAGCACCTTACATGCACGACGGACGCTTTAGTACCTTAGAACAGGTGATTGATCATTATTCTAGTGGTATTCAATTGTCCCCAACAATTGATCCTTTGATTGAATACGCTTTTCAAGGTGGAGTGCAGCTGGATGGATATCAAAAGCAATTGCTAAAGCAGTTTTTACTTACGCTAACGGACAGTAGTTTTGTGACAAATCCTAAATTTGCAGCTCCAACAAAATAGAATATGCCGCATATCAAGAATGCCCTTTTTCGTTATCGGATTATCGATAAATATTTAAAAAGTACGACAAAACCCTATCCCAGTAAAGAGGAGCTAAGACGTGCGTGTGAGGAAGCTCTATTTGGAAGTGAAGATCGCTCGCATATCAGTGATTCTACAATCGAAAAAGATTTGTTCGCTATGCGAATGGAAATGGATGCGCCGATAAAATTCAGTAAAAGACATGGAGGTTATTATTATACAGCTCCTGATTTTTCGGTGGATGATGTTCCTTTGAAGGAAGAAGATTTGGATGCCATTCGTTTCGCAGCTAGTACTTTGCTTCAGTTTAAGGATGTGCAAATGTTTAAGGATTTTGGGTCGGCAATTGATAAAATTGTGGATCGTGTGGCCATTTCTGGATCTAAAAATGCAATGGATATTAATGAATTTGTGCAATTTGAAACGGCAGCATCTGTCGGTGGAGGTGAGTTTTTACCTGCATTATTAGAAGGTATTCAGAAAAGTTGTGCCGTGCATTTTGAATATGAAAATTTTAATACAAAAACAAAAAAAGCACGTAAGGTTCTTCCCTTGTTATTGAAAGAATACCGAAATCGATGGTATCTTATTTCCTGGGATGTAATTAAAGATAGAATTACCACTTATGCCTTAGATCGAATGACGAACTTGGAATTGTCTTCTGAAAAATTGACCAAACCAAATTCGTTTAATCCTCAAGCATTTTTTAAATATTCAATCGGTATTTCTACCAGCGATCAAGCACCTTTGCAAATTAAATTAAGAGCAAATGATGTAGCAGCTCGCTATTTGGAAACTCAACCCATTCATTCTTCTCAAAAGAAAATGGAGGAAGGCGAATGGTCAACTTTTGAATTACAAGTCTATTATTCAGAAGAATTAGTTCGTCAGTTTTTATCTTTCGGTCAAGAAATTATTATTGACGAACCACTTTCTTTAAAGCAAGAAGTGAAAGATAGATTCGAAAAAGCGGTTAAACAGTATAAATAGAATAACTCAGAAGAGAGGACAATTACCTATCTTCGTAAAAAGCATAAATTGAATATGGAATTATTAATCGAAAATAAAGAAGGTGTTCGTATCCTTAAATTGAACCGTCCCCAGGTTTTCAACTCTTTTAATAGAACAATGGCCTTGGCGTTACAAAGCGCATTGGATGATATTCAGACGGATGCTTCTGTTAGAGCGGTAATTTTAACAGGTGAAGGAAAGGCATTTTGTGCGGGACAAGATTTAGCGGAAGCCACAGATCCAAATGGACCAGAGTTAAGCGCGGTTGTTCGTGAACATTATAACCCAATTATTGAAAAAATTGTTGGATTAAATAAACCTGTAATTGCTGCCGTTAATGGTGTGGCTGCAGGTGCCGGAGCAAATATCGCTTTAGCTTGTGATATCGTTTTTGCTAAAGAAAGTGCAAGTTTTATTCAAGCGTTCTCTAAAATTGGTCTTATCCCAGATTCGGCAGGTACTTTTTTCTTGCCTCGTTTAGTTGGATATCAAAAAGCGATGGCTTTAATGATGACGGGAGATAAGGTGATGGCAGCTGATGCGGAAAAAATGAACATGATTTATAAATCTGTAGCGGATGATCTATTTGAAGAAACCGTAAATGCTTTTGCGAAACAATTATCCAAAATGCCAACCAAAGGGTTAGCATTGACTAAAAAAGCTTTGCAGTTAAGTATGACGAATACATTGACAGAACAACTTCAGGTAGAAGAAGAATTACAAACAATAGCTGGGAAAACATCCGATTTTAAGGAAGGTACAACAGCATTTTTAGAGAAAAGAACTCCTGAGTTTAAAGGAGAATAAAAGGAATTAAAGACAATTGTAATGATAAATGTTGGAGTACTAGGAGCCGGGACAATGGGAGCAGGTATAGCTCAAGTTGCCGCACAAGCTGGACATCAAGTCGTTTTAGTAGATCTTAATCAAGATATTTTAAATAAAGCCAAAGTAGGGCACCAAAAGGTGTTCGCTCGGTTGGTGGAAAAAGGAAAAATTACTACTCAAGAAGTGGATACGCTCTTAGGGAGAATCTCGTATTCACAAACAATGGCTGATTTTCAAGGTACAGGTATCGTAATTGAAGCAATAATCGAAAACCTAGGTGTTAAGAAGAAGGTGTTTGAAGAGCTAGAAGCTATAGTGGAGCATGGGTGCATCTTAGCATCTAACACTTCTTCACTATCTATTGCGTCTATTGGTGCTGCTTTGAAAAATCCTGAACGCATTATAGGAATTCATTTCTTTAATCCAGCGCCCTTAATGCCTTTGGTGGAAATTATTCCTGCAGTTCAAACCGCTAAGTCTGTAGTAACTAAATCGCAAGAATTAATTAAATCTTGGGGTAAAACTACTGTGGTATGCAAAGATACACCTGGGTTTATTGTGAATAGAGTGGCTAGACCTTTCTATGGAGAGGCTTTGCGAATTTATGAGGAAGGAATGGCAGATTTTGCAACAATCGATTGGGCTATGACTACATTAGGTGGTTTTAAAATGGGACCATTCACTTTGATGGATTATATCGGAAATGATATCAATTATACCGTGACTGAAACAGTGTTTACTGCTTTCTATTTTGATCCAAGATTTAAACCGTCTTTTACACAAAAGCGACATTTTGAAGCTGGATACCTTGGGCGTAAGTCTGGACGGGGCTTTTATGATTATTCTGAAAATGCAATTCAACCAATTGCGCAAGAGAATAAACAAGTCGGGCAAAAGATTGTAGATCGCATTTTGGCTATGTTATTTAATGAGGCAATTGATGCTTTATTCATGAATGTTGCTTCGAAAGAAGATATTGACCTTGCAATGGTTAATGGAGTGAATTATCCAAAAGGATTGTTGGCTTGGGCAGAAGAAAAATCGTTGGTTGCGGTATTGGAGCAGTTAAATGATTTATACATGGAATTTGGTGAAGATCGTTACCGTCCAAGTGCATTACTTAGACGAATGGTCCGCGAAGGAAAAACACATTTTTAAATAATAAGAGGTAGCAATTGTTACCTCTTTTTGTTTTGTGAAAATGCGTATATTTAGTAAACAATAAACAAGAAATTTTCAACGATGAATAAAATTGCAGTTTTAACTTCTGGAGGCGACGCACCTGGCATGAATGCTTGTATACGTGCGGTAGTCAAAGCAGCATTACATCATGGAATGGAAATGTTTGGTATTTCGGATGGCTTTGATGGTTTGATGAAAGGAGAGATTTCCCAATTGTATTATGAAGATGTAAATAATGTAATTTATCGCGGTGGAACTTTCTTGGGTTCTGCTAGAAGTACGGAATTCAGAACAGCAGAAGGAAGAGCAAAAGCAGCGGAACAATTAAAAAAGCATAACATTGATGGATTAATTGTCATTGGTGGAGACGGTTCTTTTCGTGGAGCGCAATTGCTAGGTGCTGAACATGGCGTAAATATTATTGGAATTCCAGGAACTATTGATAACGATATCGTTGGGACGGAATATACGCTCGGTTTTGATACGGCTTTAAATACAATTGTGGAAGCAGTGGACAAAATTAGAGATACCGCAACAAGTCATAAACGTATTTTCTTTGTGGAGGTAATGGGGCGTGATGCCGGTGACTTGGCGCTTTATGCAGCAATAGCATCAGGTGCTGAAGATGTACTTGTTCCTGAAGAAAAAACAGATGTTAAGCAATTGGTGGCGATTTTAAAAGAACACAATAAAGGAAAACGTTCTTCTATCGTAATCGTTTGTGAAGGAGACGACGCAGGAGGTGCTGCGGAAATTGTCAATAAAGTGAAACCTCATTTACCCGAATTTGACCTGCGTTATACGGTGTTGGGACACATCCAACGCGGCGGTCGTCCAACATCAAGGGATCGAATTGTTGCAACGGAATGGGGCGATAAAGCAGTAGAACTTTTAAAGAATGGTCAAAGTAACCTCATGGTCGGATTGTGCAATGGTAAAATTTGTACTCAATCAATAGACGGTGCACAAGCAACCAACGATAAATTCGACGAAAAAATGCAACTGCTGCATCGCATGCAAACCAAACATCAACGATAGTAGAAAATTTTATGAAGGATGAAAGATTAACGATTTACACCTCGCGTAACAGATTTTTAAAATAGAATGAAATGATACGCATTCAGGAAAGGTTATGATTGAATGCAATCATAGAGTTAAACGTCCAAAATAAATGAAGTCTAAATACGTTTTACAGTAACCTGTAAGACAAGAATTTATTTGGTTTGAAGTTTAATTCAGTAAAGTAAAAGAGATTAAGCCACCTTTTTGGGGTGGCTTTTTTCGTTTGTTGAAGCTGTATTATTCAACGATTATTTTATCTCGATAAACAATTTCTCCTTCTTTATTAGTCAAAGTCAATATATAGATACTGCCTGGTAAAGACGAAAGTTGTATTGATTTTGCATCTTTTCCTTCCATCACCAACTGACCTGTTTGGTTGATTAATTGATAGTTAGCAGGTTCAGTAAAGTTTACAATGCCTTTTGTTGGATTTGGAAAAACACTATAAGTTCCATTGTTTATATTGTTGACACTAACGTTCGCTGCATCATCTCTAATCAGTAGCGGTTTGTATGGCGCCTCAAGTTCATCTGTACCAAAAAGAGTGGTCTCTTCGGAGGTGTTTAAATTCAAGCGAATAACATTATCGTCACTTACCATGTAGAGTTGGTTGGAGTATCTGTCGTAAAAATAAGAAAGTCCAATTGGATTGATAGAGATGGAATTACTTCCGTCCTAATTTATTCGATTTGTACCATTTTGGCTGTAATAGATGTATTGGTTTTCTTTGTCAAGTGTAAATGCAGGTACTTCGCCATCCACTACTATGACTTCGTTTTCACCATTCAAACCCACATAACGTAAGCTAGCTGTAGCTCCTATCTAAGAGGAATAGAAAATGCGGTTGTTTGCAGCGTCTACTTCGATATCTGCTAAGTAAAAGTTTACAGGAACTTCTTTTATAGGAGTGATATTTGAACCGTCTAAGTTCGAGCGGTATAGTTTGTAATCAGATGACGATGCCCAGTATAAAAGTTCGTTTTCTTGATCAACGGAAATACCTTCGCTATAACCTCCTTCTTCGTAGTATACTAAATTTTCAAAATCAGACCCATCATAATTCATGCGGTAAATACCATAGTACTAAGCCATGTATATTTTCTGACGGAGCGTATCAACATCTGCGTCATAATAAGATTGATAAAAATCTAGTAAGGAAACAATGTTACTTCCATCAAGGTTGGTTTTTATGATTCGACCATTATTGTTGTCACCAATAATCATTTTGTTGTACTGCGCATTGGAAATTGAAGCAAATAGAATGGCAGTAAAAAGTGTTAATAGTTTATTCATTTGGTAGATTTTGAGTAAATGTACATGGTTTTTTAGCAGTAATGCAAATTTGTTGCGATGGTGTAATTTAAATTAAGTTAAAGAAGTCGTGCGTTGATTATTTTGTTTAAGTCGATGTCGTTGATAGACAACATCTTTATGATTTCCATATTTCACCACCCGCACCAATCTACAGCGTTAGTCAGGCTTTAGCGCGTAGCAGCTAAAGATCCGCGGTGCTTCGCAAACAACTTAGATAGGTTCTTGATTTTTTTGTTTCTTTTTTGATCAAGCAAAAAAGATAAAGAGGTAACCTTTGGCTCAATCTTTCCCAAAGGATGACTATACAGCCCCATTACAACGCACGATTATCAGATTTCACACTTTATATTATATACATTTGTTTCCCTCCTTTAGCAGAGTCCTCGATAGAGGGTGAAGACTGAGCATAGGCAAACTCGTACCGTAATGCGAAGGACCAAGGGAGGTGACTCTTTATAGAGCTCTAGTTAAAGCCAGATATTAATAATATCTTTACGATTTCCAGATTTCCCATTCCCAACCAATCTACAGCGTTAGTCGGTCAGGAGTGTGGTATTGCGGTTCTTCGAAGAAGAAAATAGCAGACCACGTCGGGTGAGCCGCGGTGCGTAGCAAACGCCTTAGATTGGTTCTTGACTTTTTGCTACTTTTGGGTCAAGCCAAAAGTAGGAGAGAAACAAAGTTTGGTTCAACCTTTCCCAAAGGTTGACTATAAAGAACCTCATTGCAACGAACGATTATCAGATTTCACAATTCATACTATATATAAGAGTACCATCCCTCTCCTTGAGCAGAATCCTTGATAAAAGATGAAGACAGTGCATAGGCGATCTCGCGCCGCAAAGCGATGGACTTCGTACTTCGTATTTCGTACTTCGTATTTCGTACTTCGTATTTCACCTTATACCTTACGCCTTAGAACTTACAACTAAAAAACTCTTCACATAACGGTTACTGAGCGGAGCCGAAGTGTCGTTTTGTCGAATTCCTCCCCATAACACCACTCAACCCACAGGATATTCAGGATTATCAAAAAAACTTTTCGGTTTAACATGTTGGTTTCTAGAGTTAGCAATAAAAATCAGCAAAAAATAATCAACAAACGCTTGTTAAAACCAAAAAAGCACCTACCTTTGTCCCCGCTCTCAACAACAAGCAAGTTAAAAGAAACGAAGTTTAGAAAGCGATATTGAAATAAGCAGAAGTAACACTTTAAATCTTTCTAAAAGCGGAAAACGAGTTTAAAATAAAAAACAAACTTTTTTCACAAAACGCTTGCAGAATCAAATAAGTTACTTACCTTTGCACCCCGCTAACGAACGAGACAGCGGTTAAGATTTGAGAGGTTGATAGCCTTGAAAGATTT
>JAZQRM010000097.1:0-41165 GCA_045629585.1 Taishania sp.
ATAGAATGTTCCATTTTGCACAAATTGTACCAAAATCTGATTGGATGTCGCATCAAAAACCAAACTATCCGTTTGTGAAACTGTCATGGTTTTGCTCGTCAATAAGGTTTGTGAAGACCCTACAATGGCGTAAATACGTGCGGTTACATTGGATAAAGCTCCTTTGTCTAAATCAAATTTCACCACATATCGTTCTCCATTAACGACATCAAAGTAACGGTTTGCTCCGCTGTTTGTATTTGCACTCACAATTTTTAGACGTTGGTTCGAACTTCCATCGACAAATAAGGCCGCAGTTCCCGCTGTTGCAAACCAACCGTTATAACTGGATAAATCACTCGTTGATACATTGAAATCCGAAGCGTATAGCCATTCCTCTGTCACGATATAACTTGTATCGGAGATAATCACCGGATCGGGTTCAATGGTACGTCCATCTAATTGCACTCCAAATGGGCTATAATCATACACTTGATCTAATCCAACTCGGTAAGTGTCAATCGTACTATTGTCCGAACTGATTGGATAAACATTATCCGAAACGACCGCCAGTACATTTCCTAGGTGATTGCTTAATTCATAATTACGGTTTCCGGTGATTCCGTAGCTTGGCAACACTTCTGGATTAAACATATTTACCGTGTCTTTAATCATCCCTAAACGCGAGCTACCATAAATGTTACGCTCTTTCAAGTAATAAGTCGCATTTTGCTCTTCTACTTTATGCTCGTACATACTGATTTGATTTCCTTGCGCATCCAAAATGTAGTACGTACTTGATTTCAGAAGGCTCGGATTATCCTTATCGTAAACATGCTTCGCAATACGTTGCCCCATGGCATTGTACTCAAACTTAAGGTTGCTCTTACCACAATTATTGTCTTCACGAATGATTTCACTGACTTTTCCATCCACGCGCCATTTAATTTCCGCAATGCGTTCCTGGTGTTCACGAATCAAACGTCCTTCAGCATCGTAGGAATAATTGTTTTTGAAATTAATCGAATCATGCTCTGAATAAAATACTGCCATATCATCAATATCAAATTCATTGTACAGTGAATCTACTTGGTCATTGACATGATATAAACGGTTACGTACCAACAATGCATTTTGGTTCGTTCCCCTCATCTGGTAACGATAGGTTAAATCATCCAATAAACCTCCATTCCTTTCGTGACGTTTTTGCGTCAAGATATTCCCCATCGCATCAAATGTAAAGGCATTGAAATACGAATTAGTATAGCTTGTCGGATTCCAAGTGTAAATCGTAATTCTTCAATCATAAATCGTAAATCCCCCTTACACCTTATACCTTACACCTTAGAACTTAAGACTTAACTCAACCCACTCTCCTTATACCACCTCGTTTTCTTCAATAATCGAATAGTAGGATTCAACAAAACCATAAAGAAAACAGACGTAAAACTGTTACAGATCGTATAAGCAATCGCTACTTGAAAAGCAATCTCGTCCGTTGCAGCAACAGACAACTGCTCTAAAACTCCAAAAAAGGGAAGAATTAAAAACATCCCAACCAAATTAAACATCGAAGCAGAAAAAGCAACCAACTTAGAAATCGAATTCATCTTTAAACTCACAAATAAAGCCGTACTCGTCGTACCAACATTCGCTCCAACAATAATTGGAATAGCAGAATCCAGACCCATAACGCCCTGTTGAACCAACACCACAACCAAACCTACAACAACCGAACTCGACTGAATAATAATCGTCACAATCATTCCGTATAAAATTCCTAATAAAGGAAAATTAGCCTTCGATAAAACATCAATCAACAGCGGATTAGACTTAATGGGCTCCATAGAATCACTAATCAAATCCAAAGAGAAAAAGATAAATCCAAAATAAAAAAGAGAACGACCAATAACTCGAATACGGAACGGAACCATACTCAGGATAGAACCTAAAGCAATAAACAAAGGCCCTATAATAGCCGAATCAAAAGAAACAATCCAAGCGGTTGATGTAGTACCCACATTGGTCCCCAATAAAATCATCAAACTATCTCGAAAACTGATAATACCAGCATCCACCATTGTCACCGTTAAGGACGAAACCAACGTACTCGATTGAATAATACCAGTAACAATTCCACCCAACAAAAAACCTCCCAAAGGAAAACGAGTAAAGGATTTTATCCACTTATTTAATTTTTCGGTACCGAAACTTTGAATTTCTTTACCAAAATGCTGAAGCCCATAAATAAAAAGCGTTATCGCAGCTACAATGGTGACAATCGTATTAAAAACTTCCGTATTCATAAAATCATTCTTATTACCAAAGATGCAAAAGGGAAATGAGTTAATCAAATAATTAGAATTAAAGTGTATCTTCAAACAATGGATTCACTCACGCAGATAGTAGTTGGAATTGCCACCGTCGAGGCCATCGCCGGAAAAGATCTAAAAAACAAAAGCTTCCTTTATGGTGCTGTATTAGGGACAATTCCTGATTTAGATGTTTTGGTCGGCAAACTGTTCCCCTATGAATTAGAACTTGCGTTTCACCGTAGTTTCACACATTCTATTTTAGGAGTTCTTATACTTTCTCCGTGCATAGCTTGGCTAATAAGAAAGTGGAATAAAACACTGAGTTTTTCAAAATGGACGTTGGTCATCGCGGCCACATTCGCTACACATATACTAATTGATTTATTTACAGCTTGGGGGGTCCAGCTATTTTACCCACATCCTGCACGCTTTTCCTTTAAAACCATTTTTGTCATTAATCCTCTGTACACTTTGCCATGGATTGTTGCTCTACTAATTATTCTGCGTTCAAAGACCAATAGAGAGAAATGGCTATGCTGGGGATTTATTATAAGTAGTTGCTATTTAGTATGGGGCGCCAGTGTGAAAATTTATGTAAATCATAAAGTAGAAGAAGCATTAAGCTACCAAAAAATAGACTACATAGATTACATGGTCAAACCTACTTTTGCCAACTCGCTTTTATGGAACATAAATGTACAAACCGACACCTCCTTCCTAATTAGTGATTATAGTATTTTAGACAAGAAACCTATCCAATGGAAATCGTTTAAAAGAGAACCTTTGCTGGAACAAAGTTTACAGGTATATCCATCCGTACAAACGTTAGCTGAAGTATGTGAAGGCTGGTACACACTAGACTACCAACCTAACGGACATATAATCTTCAACGACTTGCGCTTTGGTCAAATAGAAAAACCAGACGCTACCTTTCAATTTGTCTTTTCCTATGAATTGATTCCAACTGCAGACGGATACAGTGTTTCCCCTTTACCCAAAACCTTACAAGATGGTAAAAAATCAATTCAGAAAATCGGACAAAGAATAAAGGGAAACTAGGATTTCCAACAAATGTTAATGACTTGGTGACGAAAATCTTTCGTCGTAAATTAAATGGATAAACTATTTTTTTGAACAGTAATCCCATTTAACCATGGCTCCAACATCTAACTATCGCAAAGCACTAATTGTACAAGGAGGTGGCTTTAGAACCGCATTCACAGCAGGAATACTAGATGCATTTTTAGATAGTGCTCATTTACCTTTCGACTTGATTGTTGCCAATTCAGGAGGAGCAATCGCATCTTCTTATTTTTTAGCCGAGCAAAGAGGACTATACATAGCTTCTATGAAACATCTCGCAGCTGACCCGCACTTCATCCAATACTCACGTTTTTTCCATTCTAAAGGGTTAATGGACGTAGATTATTTTAAAATCATAGCAAGTGAAGTCTTTCCTTTTGATATGGAAAAAGCACTCCATCAAAAACTGACAACAGCCATTCGTTTTGTTGCTACCTCTTGTAATAATGGGAACGCTAACTACCTAGATCCTCAACGACACAACTGGATGGATACCGTAATTGCCTCGTGCGCATTACCCTTCATAACAAAAGGGAGTCATTTGGTGGATGGACAACACTATTTTGATGGAGGATGGTCCGATGCGCTTCCCGTTAAATGGGCATTTCAGCAAGGAGCAAGTGATATTCTAATTTTAAGAACTGCGCCTGCTAATCACAAAATAAATCAAAGCTGGACAGACTGGATTGGAGCAAATTGGCACTTTAACAAAAAAGTCAGACATACCTTCCAACACAATCACCGCTGTTATAATGATACGATTGACTTTATAAATCAACCTCCACTGGGACTAAACATTGAACAAATAGCACCCGAAAAAACATTAAAATCAAGTACATATACAAAAAAACAAAATCTAATCGATGCAGACTATGAATATGGCTACCAAGCAGGATGTAACTATTTAAATAAACTTTCTTTTTCCAGTAAGCCAAGAGAAGTCATCAATGGATAAGCAACGATTCTTTATTATCTTTGCTATATGGATTTGGAATTGATTAAAGAGGAAATGGCAATGATGGTTCGAAGCTACAATGCCAAAGGTTGGTCGGAAGCGACTTCTACCAATTATTCATTTAAAACAACAGATGGACAGATTTGGGTTTCCCGAAGTGGCGTTGATAAAAGCCAGTTTACAGCTAACGATTTTATAACCGTTGACACACAAGGAAACAGTTGTGGCGAATACCAAGGAGTAAGACCATCCGCTGAAACACTCATTCATTGTATATTATATCAATTATATCCTAACCTCCGTTATATCGTTCATGCACATGGATTGTACGCAGTAGTTCTTTCCAGTGTTTACGAACAAGAAATCTCCTTTGAAGGATTTGAAATTCAAAAAGGTTTTTGGGGGCAAACAACCCACGAAGCAAGGGTGAGTATTCCAATATTTGACAACGATCAAGACATGTCGCGCTTCGCAGAAGTCTTAAAAGCTAATCAAGAAAAACTAAATAATGGTGCACTCATCATGCGAAAACATGGTTCTTACGCATGGGGAACAACATTACTAGAAGCAAAAAGACATTTAGAAACATTAGAATACCTATGCCAAGCTGAATATTTAAGAAAAGCGATACTTTAAACAAAAAAACATTCAATTACAATGGCTATTTTAACCATTCCTGATACAAATACAGTTATCACGAACCCTTTAGAAATAAAGAAATTTTTCAATGCAAGAAATCTAGTATTCGAACAATGGACCTGTGATGTAACATTTGATGATAAGGCTACACAAGAGCAAATTATTGACGCATACGCTAAGGACCTGCTTCCTTTCATGGAAAAAGGCGGATACAAAACAGCTGATGTAATAAATATGTATCCAAGAATGGAAAACTACGAGGCAATTCGTGCAAAATTCCTCAGCGAACACATTCATACAGAAGATGAAATTCGATTCTTCGTAGATGGACAAGGACTGTTCTGGTTCAACCTAGAAACTGAACCTGTATTCAACTTACTGTGCGAAAGTGGTGACCTAATATCAGTTCCAGCAGGAACAAAACACTGGTTTGATGCCGGAGAAACACGCCCTTTCGTTAAAACAATCCGAATATTCACCGATACAACTGGATGGACTCCACATTATACAAATGGAGGCACTGAAAAAAAATACGACGCTTTTCGCATCCCTTTAAAATATCCTGTCAAATATATTTTAACTGACATTGAAGGTACAACAACAAGTATTTCTTTCGTGGTAGATGAATTATTCCCTTATTTCAACAACAATATCAACGATATTACAGAAATGATGGATTTGCCAATCGTAAAAGACGCTATTCAACAAACAATTGATTTAGCTCTTGAACGGGAGCAAAAAAATCTAACAACTACAGAAGAAATCATTGCTCAATTACTAGAATGGTCAAAAGCAGATATCAAAATAACTCCCTTAAAAACTTTACAAGGTGTTCTTTGGAAAAAAGCATACGAAACGGGTAAGGTTAAAGGACACTTATACCCTGATGTGCTACCCGCTCTTCAAAAATGGGCTGCTGAAGGAATACAATTAGGTATTTTCTCAAGTGGATCTATACCCGCGCAAAAATTATTATTTGGTCACTCTATTGAAGGAGATTTAACCCCTCTATTCTCCAACTATTTTGACACAAACACAGGTGGAAAAAGAGACGCAGAAACCTATAAGATAATTGCAGAAGAACTCCAACTAAATCCACAAGACATCCTATTCTTATCGGATATTCCAGAAGAACTGATAGCCGCAAAAAAAAGCGGTCTTCAAACACTACAACTCGTTCGACCTGGAACAAATTTCAACTGGGACAGAGCCGTACATGATTTCAGTGAAATAAATTTCATAAAATAATACGCTGTAAAAAAGCCGTAGTCAATGACCACGGCTTTTTAAAAAAATCAATTAAAAAAGAAAACTGGAATACCGAAAACCCAACCAAAAAGGAATACCACTTTCTTCCAAACAGCAGTTTTCAATAAACACAACCTTAAATTCAATTAAAAAAAAGGAATCCTGCAGCGATTCCTTCTCCTTTCAGTGGTTTAGTTAAGGGAGAGGTTAGAAATTCATTTCCCTTTTCGAAATTACACAGTATTAGATAAGAACAACAATTTTAAATGCTAATTGATGTTAAATCAATTTATCTAATCCCTTTTCTAAGCAAATAAATGGCGTATGGATAGAGTATAGATAAAGCGTAGTGAGTGCATCACTAAAAAATATACTTTTAAACAACCGTTAAAATAGGAACGTCGTATATTTGTAAAAAATAAATTGAAGCAAGAAATGAACGATTTTCGTACCATCTGGACAACTGAAGACCGAAATATAGAAGTGATTGATCAACGTGTTTTACCACATGAATTGGTGACGGTAAAACTATTGAACTACAAAGATGCTGAAGTTGCCATCAAAAACATGACCGTTCGTGGTGCGCCTCTTATCGGAGCAACTGCTGCCTATGGCATATTTTTAGCCGTTCGCGAGATGATTGACAACCAACTAGACGGTGCTTTCCTTGACCAAGCGTTCTCTGACTTACGCGCTTCACGTCCGACTGCTGTAAACTTATTTTGGGCATTAGATCGTATGCAACAAGCATTAGATAATGCGGAAGGCGACTTTCTTGAAACTGCTTGGAAAGAAGCTAATCAAATCGTTGAAGATGATATCGAAACCTGTCGTATGATCGGTGTACACGGATTACCTTTCATAGAAGAAATTGCTAAACGTAAAAACGGTGAGGTGGTTAACATTCTTACACACTGCAATGCTGGAATGTTAGGTTGTATCAAATGGGGAACCATTTCTTCACCTATCTATCAAGCAATGGAAAAAGGAATTAAGGTCCATGTTTGGGTAGATGAAACGCGTCCACGCAACCAAGGTAGTAACTTAACAGCTTACGAATTGACACGTCATGGCGTACCTCATACTTTAATCGTAGACAATGCGGGTGGGCACTTAATGCAACACGGAATGGTAGATATGGTAATTGTAGGTACTGACCGTACAACACGAAATGGCGACGTTGCAAATAAAATAGGGACCTATCTAAAAGCATTAGCAGCAAAAGATAATAATATCCCTTTCTACGTAGCATTACCTTCTACAACTTTGGATATGAACATGACAAACGGATTTGAAATTCCAATTGAAGAACGCAGCCAAGACGAAGTAAAATACATGATCGGTAAATCCGTTGCCACAGGTAAAATAGACTCTATTCTAATCTGTCCTGAAACAACACCTGCAAGCAATTATGGTTTTGATGTTACTCCAGCAAGATTAGTAACCAAATTAATTACAGAAAGAGGTGTATGTGATGCTTCAGAAGAAGGTTTACTACAATTATTCCCAGAGTATAACGCATAATAATAAAACAGAAAAGCCTTCGATCTCTCGAAGGCTTTTCAATTTCTATACTTCTCTGTTCAATAAATAATCACCTAGTTGCAAAAGAATCGCTTTTCGTTCCTCTGAAACACTTAATGCATTCACAGCTTCTATAGCCTTTTCATAATAAGCATTACGCTTGAATTCACATAAAGCGCGTATGTTCAATTCAGCATACAACTCCTTTGTAACTTCTACCTTAACTCTACTGTTCGTCTCTGTTAATAGTTCGGTGAATCGTTTCTTCTGTTCTTCATCAGCTAATTGTAAAGCCGATAAATACAACAATGTCTTCTTATCTTTTAGAATGTCCCCACCGACTTGCTTACCAAATTTCTCCGGATCGCCATAAACGTCCAAAATATCATCTTGTATTTGAAATGCAATTCCTGTGTACATCCCAAAATCATAAATATGCTTTCTATCCTCCGATGATGCACCCGCAGCTATTGCTCCAAATTCAAAAGCACAACCTAAAAGAACAGATGTTTTCAAACGAATCATTTCAATGTATTGCTCCTCGGTCACAACTTCCTGTGTCTCAAAATCAACATCTAGTTGCTGACCTTCACAAACCTCAATAGCAGTTTGATTAAATAATTTCAAGAAATCGGCTAAATCACCACCTTGTTTTAATAATAGCTGATAGGCTTCCACCAGCATCACATCTCCTCCAAGAATGGCAACATTTTCATTCCATTTGGTATGAACCGTCTCTTTTCCTCTTCGCAAAGGAGCCGCGTCCATAATATCATCATGAATTAGACTAAAATTATGAAACACTTCCACCGCTAATGCAGCATGAATTACGTCTTCTTTTTTTAATCCGAAAATTTCACCTCCTAAAAGTGTAGAAATAGGACGCATACGTTTCCCTCCAATTGTAAGAAAATAACGTAAAGGTTCGTACAATAAAAAGGGTTCTTTTTTTGGAAAAAGTTCTTTCAACTGCCCTTCAACAAAAGCAGTATATCTTTGTAAAGCTTGCATATTATTTTATCAATCCCAGTAAATATTCACCGTATCCACTTTTACGAAGTGGTTCAGCGATCATACGCAATTGTTCTTCGTTGATAAATCCATTTCTAAAAGCAATTTCCTCGATACAGCCAATCTTTAAACCCTGTCGCTCCTCGATAACTTCTACAAATTGACCTGCTTGCATAAGAGATGCAAATGTACCTGTATCCAACCAAGCAGTACCTCTATCTAAAACCGCAACTTTCAAGCGATTTTGACGAAGATATTCAGCATTAACATCCGTAATTTCATATTCACCTCTCGCAGAAGGCTTCAGATTCTTTGCTATTTGAATAACATCGTTATCGTAAAAATATAAACCTGGAACAGCGTAATTTGATTTAGGATTTGTTGGTTTTTCTTCAATAGAAACAGCATTCATTTGCTCATCGAATTCAACCACACCATAACGTTGTGGATCTTTCACATGATAAGCATACACCACCCCTCCATCCGGATGATTATTTTCCTTCAACAGTGTATCCATTCCGACACCATAGAAGATATTATCGCCAAGAATGAGCGCCACCTTGTCGTCTCCAATAAATTCTTCACCTATAACAAAAGCTTGTGCTAAACCGTTTGGAGTAGCTTGCTCTGCATATTGAAAATTGCACCCCAATCCTTTACCATCTCCTAACAAACGTTGGAAATGCGGTAAATCATGTGGCGTAGAAATGATCAGAATATCTTTAATTCCAGCTTCCATCAAAATCGATAGCGGATAATAAATCATTGGTTTATCATAAACAGGCATAAGCTGTTTACTTACCGCCAAAGTCAAAGGATGCAATCGCGTCCCTGACCCACCAGCTAGAATAATTCCTTTCATCTTTAGTAGTAGATTAGTTTTTTAATTCGTCCGAATGTACTTTCTCATCATATGATTCAATCTCTAACATATCCTCATCTAATTCCACTTCAGCATCATCGTATACATCCAACAATGTTTTCACATTCTTTTCTTTCGCTAGATATTTTCTCCACGACATTAACAAGGAAGGTAAAACAATCAAGTTGGTAAACATTGCAACTAATAAAGTTAAAGAAACCAACATTCCTAATGCTTTAGTACCTCCAAATTGAGAGAATGCAAAAACACCAAAACCACAACATAGAATCAAAGAAGTATAGAACATACCTAACCCTGATTCACGTAACGCATGAATAATGCATTCTTGTAAGGTCCATTTACCAGACTTCAATTCTTGTTTATATTTTGCCAAATAGTGAATCGTATCATCTACAGTAATACCAAATGCAATACTAAACACCAATAATGTCGAAGGTTTCAAAGGAATACCAACCCATCCCATAATTCCACCAGTTACAATCATTGGAATTAAATTAGGAATAATGGATACTATAACCATTCTCCACGAACGGAACAATAACGCCATTAACACGGATATAGCAACAACCGCTAAAAATATAGAACTAAGTAGATTACTCACTAAGAATTGTGTTCCAACAGCAGCCACTACAGAAGTACCCGTGAAAGTGACATCATAATATTGGTTATCAATTGCTGCTCTTAGGTTAGAATTAAAATCTGTATTCTTATAAAAAGGTTTTAAAGCCTCTTCATCCGAATCAAATGCAAGTTGTAATTCATTATCCCCATTTGCAATTCGTTTACCTACTTCATTATAAACCTCTGGATATTCATTTAACAACGAATCAATACATTCAGTACGACCTGCAATGATTTTCTCATAGTAAACTTCCATTCCCGCGCGAGATGGATTAAGAATAGAATCAAAAACAACTTCTAGATCTGAAACCTTTTGAGTAACCTCATAAGATCCTAAATCTTTCAATTGCATACGTATTCTAAGAGTAGTGTTCGTTGTATCTAACAACTCCTTCATTTGAATAGAGGAGTTCATATTATTGACATCAAAATTATCAATGTATTGTTTTAAACGCCCCATATCACGTTTATTGAAGAGCTCATACTTGGACTCATCATTCCCGTAATAGGCCATATTAATAACCTTAATCACATCAACAAAAGACATACTTTTTGAAAAAAGTGAATCCGCATTAATCGTATTTTGTACTTCTTCCACACGACTTAAAGTTGCCGTCTTAAATAATCGACCTTTTTCTTTATAGTTAATTAATACTTCAAAAGGAATAGATCCCCCCATATTATCCTCAAAGAAATGTACATCACGAAGAATTTGATGTCCCTCTGGTAAATCACCTGTAAGCTGGCCGGTTATGTTTACACGAGTAATTCCCCATAACGAAACAGCTACAATAAATGCCGTTACGACATAAATTGCTTTTCTATGATTGGACACCAAATCAACTAAACTATTCAGGAAATTAACCGCGAGATTACGATCCAAGTGAGCCAAATGTCTTGGTTCAGGAGCATTTGTCAACGATACGATGATAGGTAAAATTGTCAAAGACAATACAAAGATTAACATGATATTGATAGACGACACTAATCCAAATTCCATTAATTTATCAGAATTAGTAAAAATTAATGTCATGAAACCAAATGCAGTTGTCAAGTTTGTAAGAAATGTTGCCATCCCTACCTTATGCATTACACGCGTTAAAGCACGAATTTTATTATTTGTAGATCGGTATTCTTGATGAAACTTAGTCATTAAATATACACAGTTTGGAATACCAATTACAATCATAAGCGGTGGAATCAAAGCTGTTAAGATGGAGATTTTGAAATCAAAAGTCGCAATCATACCCATTGACCAAATCACCGAAACTGTCACAACAGACAAACAGATTAACACTACACGCCAAGAACGGAAGAAAATAAAGATAAGGATAGAAGTAACTAAGATCGACAAGCCAATAAATAAGAACATCTCCGAAAGCACTCTTTTACCAATTACAATACGGATATGAGGTAGTCCCGACACGTGAATTTCGCCAAAATTCTCAGCAAATTGATTGGCATATTCTTCAATTTCTAAAACAACCTTATTTTTTGTTTTATCCGAAAGAAAATCCTCATCTATACGGACCATCATCAAAGAAACATTCGTAGCAGGATTGTATAACATTCCATTGAAAAAAGGAATTTTACGCGATTCTTCTTTTATTTGATCAATCCCCTTTTCTTCAAAGCGAGTGTCTGAAAATATTTTATTGATTTCGAAACGCATTTTCTCTTGGTTATTCTCAATCAAGAAAAGATTAGCCTCTGAAAATACACTTAAAACACCTTCAAATTTCAAGATGGAATCGCCCATCTCTTTCCATTTCAAAAAGTTTTCTTCTGTATAAAGCTTATCTGTTTGTATACCAATGACCAATGAATTGCCATCTTCACCAAACTTCTCTTTAAAATCTAAATAAGTTACTTTTGCTTCCGCATTATTTGGAAGTAATACTCCATATTTATTATCTAACTGTAATCCTGTTGCTGCTTGATATCCGAAGAAAACAGTTAACAGAGTAATTATACCTAAAATGATAAATTTATTACGTAAAATGACCTTAGCTATAAATTGCCACATTGTGTCCTGATGTTATTTTAATAAAAAAGTTTGTAAAGGTACTTCAAAATTGATTCATAAAAAAATATAAATCTATTGTAAATCCTCAGACAGCCATTTAAAGAACTCACGTTGCCACAATAGACTATTTTGCGGACGAACTACCCAGTGACCTTCTTTTGGAAAATACAAAAATCTAGATTTAAGACCTTTCAATTGTGCAACTTGGAAAGCCTGCATACCTTCACTTTCAGGAACTCTAAAATCGACTCCTCCATGTATAACAAGCATAGGAGTATCCCACTTATCAACTAACTTATGAGGACTGTTTTTCTCATAATTCATTTTATTATCAGCTAACCAATATGGCCCTCCATGTTCCCAATTTGCAAAAAACAATTCTTCAGTAGTTCCGTACCAGCTTTCCAAATTAAATAAACCACAATGGGAGATAAAGGTTTTAAAACGTTTTTCGTGCAAACCGGCCAACATGTACACAGAATATCCCCCATAAGAGGCACCAACAGCGCCCATTTTATCGGCATTTACGTAGGATAATTTTGCAGCATAATCGGTAGCAGATAAGTAATCTTTAATTGGTTGTCCACCCCAATCACCAGAAATCGCATCATTCCATTCTTGACCGAAGCCAGGTAAACCTCTACGATTTGGTGCAACAACAACATAACCTTGAGAAGCCATTAAACAAAGATTCCATCGATAGGAAAAGAATTGTGAAACAGCCGATTGTGGCCCTCCTTGACAATATAGTAATGCTGGAAATTCTTCGCCCACTTTAGCGTTAGGCGGAATAAGCGTCCACACAAGCATTTTCTTTCCATCTGTAGTTTCCACCCAATGTTTTTCAACTGTTGGCAAATCCAATTTATCCCAAAACGGATTGGCTGTGGTTACTTGAGTTATTGAAGTAAAAACCTTTCCCGCCTTATTTTGAGTATAATCTATCATAAATAAATCCGCAGGATGAATCAAAGTTGTACGTGTTGCCACAATGCGATCATTAAATACAGCAAGCGAAGTGTAATCATGGTCACCAACCGTCAATTGCGTAATACGCGAAGATTTAACCTCCAACATAAACAATTGTTTGGTAGCTTCAATTGTCGCAATAAAATAAATACGAGTTCCATCTCCGTTCCATCTAAAATCATCTACACTATAATAAAACTTCTCTGTTAGATTTCTATATCCATTATTCCCGTCCAGTAATAAGATATTCACTTTATCCGCTTCAAAACCTGCTCGTTCCATATTCATCCACGCTAAATTACCTTGACTAGAGAATTGAGGATGTAAATCATAGCCTTTCAAATTCAATTTTGAAGTTATTTCCAACTCAGTTCCTCCTTTTAATTCAAATAACTCTGAATTGGTACTCACTGCAAAGTCTGTTCCTTTCAGTTTTTTAGTTGAAAAAAAGATAGAACTATTAGTCGGATTTAATGCAATCTGATCTAAACCGCCAAATGGCGGAGTAGCTGCCGGAAAATCATCAATTGTCAATAAAATTGGAGCTCCAAGTGACTTGCCGTCGAAAGAATAAGCATATAGTTTTTGAACCGTATAATCGTCATAACTAGACCAATGACGATACATAAGCGAATTTTCAACACGTGCATTGGCATTTGGCAAATCAGAATATACATCATTAACCGTTTCTTTGACCTTAGTTGATTGTAAAGTGATCAAGCGTTTATTCACTGCATCATACGTAAACTCATTTACTTCCTCCAAATCAGCCGAATTGGAAACCATACGCTCCACACCAATTACATCTACCGCATATAAGACTTGCTTACCTGTCTTTCTGCTAAAAAACAGGATTTCCTTAGCTGAAAACCAAACCGGGTTATATTCCGCATCAGGCGTATTGGTAAGTTGCTTACTAGTACCACTAGAAAGGGAATAGATATATAAATCGGAATTATTTTTTTCAGTTTTATAATCCACTTGGCTTATACTGTAAAGGATATATTCACCAGTTGGAGAAAAACTAGCAGCTGATACTCGGTTTAAACCGATTAACATTTCTGGGGTTAAGACGTTTTGTGCATTCATCATAAACGAAGTCATGATAAAAATAAACGAATACAAATGCTTCATAATCATTTTTTATAACACGACTAAGATAACACATAAAAGGATTTTATGGAGAAAGATTCAATTCTAAATGTACTTTACTCCATCACAAAAAAATCAACAAAAATATAGCCCTTTAAATCATCAAAGGGCTATTAAATCATATCTTTTTACGTTTTTTAGCGGGCTCTTGACGTCTACTGAAAACCAAAACCATCCCTGTTCCAATTAAAGCAGTCAGCATACTATATTGGAGTATACTTGACAATTCAAAACCCTTCATCGAACAGAGAAAGCTCGCATTCAGCGTAAGAAAAACAACAATCAAAACCCTTTGAAATCTTCGACTTTCTTTCATAAGAATAAAGTTAACTAAATTGTAAATTAACATTTTACCTTAAAAAACAAAAGGAAAAATTCAAATTTAACGTTTACATTAAACTGAAAAACCCTTTGTAAAAAGAATAGCTTCCATTTCCTGTTGAATGGTTAATGCTGCAACTCTAGCGTCTTCAGCAAATGTTAGTTCATTGGACGCGTAAATAATTCCTCTCGACGAATTTATAAGTAAACCACAATCAGTGTTCCAACCATATTTCACCACATCTTCAAGAGAACCTCCTTGTGCGCCAACACCTGGAACTAAAAAGAAATATTCTTTAGCGATTGCACGTACTTCCGCAATTTCTTCTGCTCTAGTTGCACCCACCACATACATTAGATTTTCTGGAGTACCCCAATTTTGGGATTTTTCTAATACATGCTGATAAACCTTCTTACCATCTCTTGTTTCAAGCGTTTCAAAATCCAAAGCACCTGTATTAGAAGTCAAAGCTAAAAGTATTGCCCACTTACCTTCAAATTCCAAATAAGGAGTTACAGAATCTTCTCCCATATAAGGCGCTACTGTGATAGCATCACAATTAAGTGTTTCAAAAAAAGCCTTCGCATAATAACCAGAAGTGTTACCGATATCTCCGCGTTTGGCATCAGCAATAATCAAACAATCGGAAGGAATATAATCAATGGTTTTTTGCAAAGATTGCCAACCTTTTATACCATAACGTTCAAAAAAAGCAATATTAGGCTTATAGGCAACACATAAATCTTTGGTTGCATCAATAATTGCTTTATTAAACTCAAAAATGGGATCCTCTAATTCTAAAAGATGCGATGGGATTTTATCTAAATCAGGATCTAACCCTACACATAAAAAGGATTTCTTTTCTTTAATGACTTGAATAAGTTGCTGTCTGTTCATACACTAAAATATGCGGCAAAGATAGCTATTCTTATCAACTAAAACGATTAATTATGGAAGATGAAAAGATTTATCAGCGTCAGACTTCATTCTACGAAATACAACAAACAAAAAAAGCCGTTTATCGATAATCAATAAACGACTTAGCAAATATTTAATAAGAAGTTATTTATAATCCTTCTTGACCTTTTAATTTCTCTGCATTTTCGGCTAATTTCAATGAATCAATCATATCTTGAATATCACCATTCATAAAAGCACTTAAATTATAAATAGTTTTATTGATACGATGGTCAGTAATACGACCTTGAGGATAATTGTAGGTACGTATTTTCGCAGAACGGTCACCAGTAGACACTAATGTTTTACGTTGTTCAGCTCTAGCAGATTGCACTTTATCCAATTCTATTTGATACAAACGAGAACGTAACATTGAAATTGCTTTCTCTAAGTTTTTATGTTGAGAACGTCCATCTTGACATTCCGCGACAACACCTGTTGGAATATGCGTTAAACGTATTGCGGATTCCGTCTTGTTGACGTGCTGTCCACCTGCTCCTGATGCACGGAAAGTATCTTTCCTAACATCAGTCATGTTTAACTCAAAATCGACCTCTTCCGCTTCTGGTAAAACCGCAACAGTAATTGCAGAAGTATGAACACGACCTTGAGATTCAGTTTCGGGCACACGTTGTACACGGTGTACGCCAGACTCAAATTTTAAGGTCCCATATACTCCAGCACCACCTGTAACACTCATAGAAACTTCTTTATACCCTTTAACCGTACCTTCGGATGAGTTAATTACCTCATACTGAAAACCAGCCTCTTTAAAGTACATCGTGTACATACGGAAACAATCTTCCACAAATATACAAGCTTCATCTCCACCTGTACCTGCACGAAGTTCGATGATCGCATTTTTGTCATCCTCTGGATCTTTTGGTATAAGCATAAATTTAATACGCTCTTCGACTTCTGGTCGCGCAGTATCTAATTCATCTATTTCAATCTTTGCCATCTCCCTCATTTCGGGATCAGTCTCTGTCTCCAATAATTCTCTAGCAGATTTAATATTCCCAAGCATATTTCTATACTCAATATAAATCAAATCAATTTCTTCAAGATCCTTGTACTCTTTGTTGAGTTTTACGTAACGGTCCATGTCACCAATTATATCTGGGTCAACAATTTGTTTACCTACTTCGATAAAACGGTAATGGATAGCTTCTAATTTATTTAGTAAATCACTCATATCAAGAATTTGGAGTGCAAATATACGAATTTAAGCATAAATACACTAAAATTGAAAGTACACGAATGGTTTTGATTCACCAGTCATAGCTTGGTACATCAACACAATGATAAATGCTACTGCAATCATTTGAAAGACTACAGGCAATTTTGTAAACGTATTTTTATAGAAATCCTTCCATTTCGAAGGCAGCCAATGGATTAAAATTCCAGCAACCATGATCAAAAGTGATTCCTTATAAGTATCGCAAACTAATAAAAATGTTTCCCACGAAAAATCGAACTTTTTCCAAATATGATTTACCATATTCATAGGTGCTCCTTCTTCATCCAAACGGAACCAAATACGAGTAAAAGTTATAAAATTAAATGTAAAAAAGATCTTCCAAGCTCGAGCGTACCACTTAGTAGAGCTTTCATAAGGCGAAATGGTTCTCCAATGATTATACACAATCAAAGCAATCGCATTCATGAACCCCCAGATTACAAAATTGGTACTTGCTCCATGCCATAAACCTCCAGTAACCTGCGTAATCAATAGATTTAAATCTCTAAAAATATGCTTTTTTGATTCCGGAATATATTTAGCAACGAGTAAATAAACGATCGTTAATCCCAAATAAATATACAACAATGAATACCATTTGGTTATGAAAACCATGAAAATCAGAATAAAAATAGTCATGATAAATGTACCGATTCCACCAGAGCGATTACCACCAAGGGGAATATAAAGGTATTCACGAAACCACGACCCTAAAGATATGTGCCATCTTCTCCAAAAATCAGCAACACTGGTCGCTTTGTAAGGAGAATTGAAATTTTGAAGCAAACGGAAACCCATCAAAAGCGAAATTCCGATAGCGATATCCGTGTAACCACTAAAATCGCCATAAATCTGTAAAGAATACCCCCACATTGCAATTACGCTGACAAATCCAGGGTATGCTTGAGGTGCATCGACTATTTTATCAATAAAATGCATTGCAATGTAATCTGCCAACACCACCTTTTTCAATAACCCAGAGACGATCATTATCGTAGCAGCTGAAAAATCAGTTTTTGTTAAATTGTACGGGAGGAAAATCTGGGGGATAAAATCTTTTGCTCGTACAATTGGCCCTGCAACAAGCGGAGGGAAAAACGTTACGTAAAATGCATAATGATAAAGAGAACGTAACGCATCTATTTCTTTACGATATACATCGACCAAATAAGAAATGGATTGAAACGTAAAAAAAGAAACTCCCACTGGCAACAAGATTTTATCAATGAACGTTTTATCGCCATATATCCAATTACCGAAAGCAGCAAAAATATTTGTAGGATGAAAATCCGTTCCTGCTAATGTATTAAAAGAATCTGCAAAGAAATACGCATATTTAAAATACCCTAACAGTATAACATTTAAGGCAACAGCTACACCAAGCATCCATTTACCAGAAGGAATATCTCGCTTTCGCTCGATAAGAAGTGCTAAAAAGTAATTTATAATCACAGAACCGAAAAGCAAGAAAACTAGCTTCTCCGCTGATTTGAAATAAAAGTAAAAACTAACGATCGATAAAAAGAAACTACGTACCCACATTTGCTTCTTGAAATAGGAGAGCAAAAACAAGATTAAAAGGATTAACAACCAAACATCAATCGGCTCAATGTTAAAGTGGATACGATCAATTGAAAGTTTAAACCAAAAATAGAAGCAACCTAAACCTAAAGAAATGATCAAAACCAATAAAGCTAACCACTTTTTCTTCCCTACTTGAATTAAAAACTGCTGAACACCATTGTATATAATGAAAGCTAATAACCCTGCAACAATAAAGTCTCCATTCTTAAAAAACCATGAAGTTAACAATGCAATCCCACCCGTTACAGCTAACCGAACTAAAATAGTAGCCTCCAATAAAAGAAATACAACAAGTAGGGGGACTAAAAAAATCCAAAATTCTACTTTAGTAAATAAAAATGCAGTCTCCGAATTATAGATAAACGAAAATACTTCCTTTACCCGTTCAATATTCCACGAGATCTCGCTAACCAATGGTGTCATCTAAAATATACGTTATTGTAACTGTTCAAATTGCTTAAAAAACTTCAAGAAAGCATCCATTAATAGTTGACCTTTCAACTGATACCCCCTAGAAGTAAAATGGACCAAATCACTCCCCATTAACCCATTATTCATCCATGTTTTAGAAGAACCAAGTTCCCCCATAACTCCATAAAAATCCCATACTGCCATCTGATATTGTTCCGTAAGCTCCATTATCACCTCTCGCTCACGCGCAATATTCCTATTTAATAATTTCTTTTTGTAATACGCATCATTTGGTACGGTCAATAAAAGCGCACAATTCGGATTTGCGGCTAACACAATCTGCATCAATTTCTCCAAGTTACTCTTATATAATTGAGGATTAAACTTCTCATATGGAACATTCGCATCATTTGTTCCAACAGAAAAAATGAATAGATCAGGGGGATACAGTTGTAACTGCTCTTTGAAATTGGGGGCAGCCAAATAAGAATACAATCCAGCCCCATTAATACCGATAGAAGTGTATGATATTCCAGCATCGACAGAATTATGAAGTCCGAGCCCATATAATTCTAATTCATTCCTACGAAGCCGCGAATTAAACTGGATATCCAAAGAATCTAAAAATTCAGCAAACTTAACCTTTGTATATCCTAACGAATCGATATGTTTAATTGACTCAATCAGTATCTCGTCATTCCCAAAATTCAGATCATAGGTCCATTCCCCTTTATTTCTTAGAAAAGTAACTTCATTAAAACAAGGTTGCTGATTAGCATTTCGATATCGAAAAACTAAATTAACCACTGAATCATCTGAATTAACAATTGCAGCTCCCATCAATCCTAAATCTATTTCTTTACCACTAGTTCCAACAATTCGCTTCCCCTCAAATTTGTTAGGAGATGAAATTCGATAATTCCCCGGATTATTAGATCCCGCCAAATTATGAGGGAAAATCAATCCTCTTTCACCACTATTTCTGGAATAGGATTGTAAACGTTCCCGTACAACATTGGAATATGCATCCGCCTGGATATGCGAACCACCAATATGATAAACATTTAATTTCCCACTATCTTTCTCCTGAATTTGTCGAAACAAACGATAGAATCGCTCAAAACTCGGACTACTCGCCGTTTTAAATTCAAAATGATTCTTCTTTAAATCTATAAATGAATAATTCGTTTGAACACTACTATCAAGCTCAATCTGTAACGGAAAATCATAAATGCTCCAATCTACCCTTTGACTAAAGGATAAACAAGCATATAAGAGCACAAAAGTAGAAAATAAGAATTTCATTATTTAGTACTCCAATTTACATATTCAGAAATAAACGAATCATAGAATTTTTGAGCTGCAATACTTGCACCGCGATTACTAAAATGAATATAATCGCTACCGGCCAAACCTTTTTCTACCCATGAAGGCATTGCATTTCGTCCACCCATTGCTCCGTATAGATCCCAATAAGCACCACCGACTTCCATCGTAACCTTTTTCATTTGCTCCACGCAGTAAGGTAGTAATGGATAAGTCATATAAATTCCGTCTACTAATTTGGACATATCAGACGGACCAATTACAATGATTGCAGCTGAAGGTCGCATTGCTTTTATTGCATTTAATTGCCCTTTAAAATTATTAGCATAACCTCTAACACTAGCGCTATCTTTAAAAGAAGGAACAGAATTACCTCCAAATTGCATGATGATCAACTCGGCATTCATTTCATTCAAAGATTGTCCTGCTAATGAACGATCCATTGCATTAAAGATGGTTCCAGATGAGCCACGCATTCCGATATTAGACATCTGAACACCAAAATCTCCTTCTAACAAAAAATGGGAAATATTAGGAGAAACTTTACTTTGGAATTCGAACTTTAGATTACCTGGTGTATTCGGGAAATTCAGCTTTAATGTATGTTGTTTACCATCCTTAATAAGGCTGTCCTGATGAATAAGATTTCCATTCTGATAAACATTTACGAGACATGGGGAATAACAACTATTATAAATCATCTTCACTTGGCTATAAGCTCTAGAACGAGAATACGCATTATTGTTAGGTGAAATTTCAATCCACCCCGTCTTTGTTTCCGTATAATTGTATAAATCAGCTGAATCTTTTAATTCAGGTGTAAAACGAGCGGCTGATCCCATCACACCATATTTACGACTTGCGAGCTTATCACTTCCAAAACAGGTATAACGTTTAAAATTTGGACTTAAACTCTGTGTAAATGCAAAAGTGTTATAGACATTAAATGCTGGAACGAGTCCAGGGCCATTACCTCCAAATTGATTTTGTAATCTTTCCCGTATAAAACCGGTCATACGATCTCCCTCAATTTGTGAATCTCCATAATGCAGAATATGGATCTTACCATTTTTTGCAGCAACACCAGACAATTTTTCAAAAAAAGACGATAATTTAGAGAACCCTTCTTCGTTATAATGTAAAACACTACCCGCCTTAGCTGACAACTCTCCACCAGAAGGCTGCCCCATATTTCCATTCTCACCAGAATGTTTAATTAATGGATCAATAACGGTTAGTGTTGTATCGACATCGATTATCAGTGAATCAATATTAGCTTTCTCTTGTCTCTGAGGATTCATTAATCGTTCAAGAGTAGGAAATTTAAAAGTTACACCTGCTATTTTAACACCTTCACTCGGCATATAATAAGATAGCGTGAGTAGCATAGTCAAAAGAAAAACCAATGCTAGAACAACTTTATAAAATGGAAAACTCTTCATACCATCACCTGCTAAACAATTTGCATCGACAAAGGTATTGAGATATTTGATGTATTAATCAAAACTTAAAAAAAAAGGCATAAAAAAAGGGGACACATAATGCATCCCCTTTTTGAATTTTATAAAACTCTTAACGAATTATGGTTACTGAACCAGTAAACTCATATTTGTTATCCGTGTACAAATCACGAGCACGTATTACCCAATTGTAGGCACCGTCTTGAACAATTTTACCATTGTAGGTACCATCCCAACCAATAGAAGCATCAAATGATTCGAAAACCATTTCACCCCAACGATTAAAAACTTGCATTTGATAAGAATACTGATCAATACCGATAATATGAGTTCTAAATACTTGGTTAAATTCATCACCATCAGGAGTAAAAGTATTCGGTGCATAAAGAATAACATCATTTACCACAATTACTTCTCGAGAAACAGTGTCAACACATCCAAAAGGAGTTGTAACAATTAACTGTACAGTATAATTTCCTTCTTCACCATCAGGGAATTTAGATTTTGGACTCTTTTGTATTGAATAAGAAGGTACACCTTGTTCGAATGACCAACGATATGTCTCAATATCACCTGCAGACAAATCCGTGAACATAACATCAGTGTTAAACATGTTAACAGGATTTGGAGAGTAATTAAAATTAGCAATCGGCATTGCATGAGCGATAATCAAATTTTCATAAACCATTTCAGAAATACATCCTAATTCAGAAACAATTTGCACACGCATAGAATACATTCCATCGTTCTGATAGACGTTTATGAAAGGAAGATTACCTTCAATAATCTGACTATTACCATCACCAAAGAAAACTGTTGTGGTAAGAATAGAACCAACAGATTCATTTTCAAAAGCTACCTCTAAAGGCTCACAACCATCTATTTTATTAGGAATAATAACAGGATTAATAAACTCTTCCGTTGTAACATTCATACAAACTCTATCAACTGGTGACTCGCATCCTTCAGATAAAACAACACAATAGCGAGTTGTTCCGTTTGGTGGAGTAACCGTAATTGTGGATCCTACACCAACAACTTGATCAGTAGCTTCATTCACCCAAGTAAATGTATAATCACTAGATCCTCCTGCACCAGTAGCGACTAAAATAGCATCTGAAGCGCCACAAATCAATGTATCATTACTAATACTGGTAATCACTAAAGGATCTGGCTCAGTAATCACAAAATCTCTGGTTGTACTACAACCGTCATTAGAATGAATTGCAATTGTGTAATCACCTGGAGCTAATCCGTCCACAAAGAAAGGAGAAGTTATAGGGACTTGTCCACCTTGTGAATTACCTCCAGTAAGTATATAATAATCAAAACCTATACCCGATACTCCTAAAGTACCATTATCAGCACTATTACATGTAACATCAGTTAAGTCAAAGGTATTAATTGTCGTATTAAATAATTGAACACGAACAATCGCAAAATCAGAACAAGTTCCTTGACCTACTGTATATCTATAATTACCTTGCGCCATAGTAGCAGGGTCAAAAGGCATCTGAACAATTTGATTATTCTGATTTCTCCATACTCCACCAGTCACAATATTTTGTCCTCCTAAATACTGAAACAAATCAACTGGTGCTGACGAAGTACATAATAAAACTTCCCCATCATTACCAGCAAAAGGTGGTTCAATCACAGTAACTGTTCTAGTACCGAATGAAGATTCACATGCAGCATTACCTTGAGGTCTAACTTCAAGTGATAAATTGTGTACACCTAAAGGAGGTGTATTCATTACAGCATTTGCGATATTTGGATTAGCAAATAAATTTGAAGGAGTCCAAACATAATCTTGAGTTGGAACACAACTTAAGGTATGACTACGGTTATGATTTGTGAGATTACCATTAGATTCAAATAACACAACTCCATCTTCATTCAAAATTTGATACCAACATTCGTACACAAAATTACCTCCCACATTAAAACGGATATTAAACGGTGAACTAGGATTTGCAGTAAACGTAGTGTTAAAAACACCTCCACTTGTAATCGTAAAAGTACCATTACCCGTTAACGCATTACTTAAAACAAGATTATTACCATGCCAACCGTCATTAGCCGTATCTCTCAGCCGTAAAGTATAAGTACAAGGGTTACCACTAGTTACAATAGGTCGCATAGTCACGCTATTTCCTAAACAAATGATCGTATCATTACCAGCATTAACATCTACTAATTCGGGAACGGTAACAGTTATAGTATGCGTACTTTCACATCCGAAATTATTTATTACTGCGTAATCAACAGTAAATATACCACTTGCAGTTGGACGTATAGTAATACCATCTCCATCGTTACTAATAGAAGCATTCAAATCACCAGAAGGAGGCGTAAATCGAGAAGAATCCGCTCCAACCCCAACAGATGGAGTAAAAGCGATATCATCAGGATAAAAATCCGGATTCAAGTTTAATTGAAAACCAAACACAGTTCCATCGTCTGCAGCCCATAAATCAGTAATATTAAGAGTCCAAACACCGTTTGTAGGACACCCTACGAAACCAGCTAAAGAATTTACAGGTGCATAATCACCTTCAACAAGACCTCCGGCAACTACTGTACCATTACCCGTACTTGATTGAGCCCAAGTAATAGTTGCAGAATTCGTCCAACAATAGTTCCCTGGAATCCCTTGGGTAGCAGGATTATCACAATTCACCGCAGGACTAGTAACTGGCTGACCGAGATTGGTTCCACTACCACCTTGCTGGTGAAGTATAACAGTTTGTCCATTTGGACACGTCAAAGAAATTAATAAATCTCCAATAAAAGTGTGCTCCATATCTAAACAAATACTAACGATATCACTTGCGCTTTGTATTGTCGTACCTGCTGCAAAGCCTGTTTGAGTCAAAGGGACTTGTTGTACAACACCTAATTGTGTATCGGTAATACAACCATCTTCTACCAAAGTAGAGCCTGGAAATCCACGCCATTCAACAGGAATCTGATTAGGATCAATTGTAATTGTACGACTATCACCAATACACATATCGAATTCAGACGGTAAGGCACTAAAATCGGGAAAAGTAGCAACATAAACTCTCAACTGGTTGACATTATTATTCAAACATACATTATCTAAATTTGAATCTTGCACACGCAAATTAACTTGATATAAACCTGGTTGGGTAAAAACATGCGATACATTTTGACCAGTTGCTGTAGACCCATCCATAAAATCCCAAGTATACGACACAATGTTAAAACCTGGTTGAGCGAAAGATCCATTATCTCTAAAAGAAACAGCATCTCCAACACAGATAGCAATTGAATCAGGCCGAACAGGTGCACCTACGATAATTGCTTGAGAAACTGGATTAACACAAGGAGTACTGCATGTTACAGCAGCACCAAAACTACCCGTTCCAACCGTATTAGATCTAAATCTTAATGTTATACATCCGGATTCATTCACTTCTGAAGGTTGAATAATAACATTAAACAATTGGGTTCCAGAATAGTTACCCATATGACGAGCAGGATCAACCGTTGTACCGTCATAAACATCCATATAATCAACATTTGGGCGTTGCGGATCACCTGAGTCATTCGTATTACTAAGATTAAAAGATGTAAAGTGAATAACGATAATATCGTCAACATTATTAGGACAAATAGTAATAGTAGTGTTCTCATTATTACTGTAACCACTTCCTCCTTGACCTCCAGAATCAATTAAAAACCCAGAACAGGTTCTTATGGTCTGCCCATTACTTCCGGGACCAAAGGATATTGCTGTTTGGGCAAACATTGCACCAACTACACCAATAATAAAAACAAAAAACAAAAATAGCCGATTCATATATAGTCAAATTTCTTACAATAAAGACGTAATAGTGGGTTAACAGTTGCTAAAGATGTAAAAAAAAAATCATTTTTCTTTTAAATTATTAACATTTGATGAATGTATAACAGTAAAAACAAACATTTAACATTAAAATAATTAATAATTAGGCAAAAAAAAACCTCGACAATAAGTCGAGGTTTAAACTATCTACAAAAAATCTTATCCTTTCAAAGCTTCAGCTCCACCGACGATTTCTAATATTTCATTAGTAATCGCTGCTTGACGTGCTTTGTTATAAGATAATTTCAAATTTCGTTGTAATTCTTTTGCATTATCAGTTGCTTTATGCATTGCAGTCATTCGTGCACCATTTTCTGCCGCATTTGAATCTAAAACTGCTTTATATAACTGAATTTTCAAAGATTTAGGTATCAATTCATCAACAATCTCCTTTTTAGAGGGCTCAAAAATGTACTCAACATCTGAATTAGTCGCATCTGACACATTTGGTATAATAGGTAACAATTGTTCTACCATCACCTCCTGAGTCGCCGCGTTTTTAAACTTATTGTATACGATTACAACCTTGTCAATTTCTTTATTCTTGAAACGATCCATAGCATCCTGAGCTATTATAGAAACATTCTCAAATGACAAGTTTGAAAAGATATCCTCTACTGGTTCAATCGTTTCATTGATATAATACAAAGATGTTTTACGAAAAGTATCTTTTCCTTTTTTACCTAAAGTAATGATTTGAGGATTCTGGTCTTTCAATTCATTAAACACTAAATTATTTACACGTTTAATGATATTGTTGTTAAAACCACCACATAAACCTCTGTTAGAAGTCAACGCAATAACAAGAACCTTCTCTACCGTACGAACTTCAGCATAAGCATTTTCAGAGATATTCAATGAACCTGTAAGATTACCTAAAATATCTTGAAGCTTTTCAGCATAAGGTCTCATTTGTGTAATCGCATCTTGCGCACGTTTCAGCTTTGCAGCAGAAACCATCTTCATCGCTGATGTAATCTGCATAGTTGAACCTACAGAAGTAATTCGATTACGTATTTCCTTTAAACTTGGCATTCTAAAAAGATTGAAAAGTGGGCATCACAAGGATGCCCCCAAATTAATATTTACCTGCGATTTCTTTAGCAACTTTTGTTAACACGTCAGTAATTTCGTCTGTGTACTTACCTGCTTTCAAATCTGCTAATACATTAGCGTGTTTAGCTTCTAAGAAATTCAAATATTCCGTTTCAAACTCTTTTACCTTCGCTACAGGAACTGAAGACAATAATCCTTTAGTACCTGCGAAAATAATAGCAATTTGTTTTTCTACTGACATTGGATCTCCTTCACGTTGCTTTAAGATTTCAACGTTACGAGCTCCTTTATCTAATACATTTTTAGTTGCAGCATCTAAGTCAGAACCAAATTTAGCAAATGCTTCTAACTCCCGGTATTGAGCTTGATCCAACTTTAAAGTACCAGATACTTTCTTCATTGACTTAATTTGCGCGTTACCTCCAACACGTGATACAGAAATACCTACGTTAATTGCTGGACGAATACCTGCATTAAATAAATCAGATTCTAAGAATATCTGTCCATCAGTAATCGAAATAACGTTAGTTGGAATATATGCGGATACGTCACCAGCTTGCGTTTCGATAATTGGAAGAGCAGTCAAAGAACCACCACCTTTTACTTTACCTTTTAAAGATTCAGGTAAGTCATTCATTTGTGACGCAATGTTATCATCAGCAATGATCTTAGCTGCACGCTCTAATAAACGGGAGTGTAAGTAGAACACGTCACCTGGGTATGCCTCGCGTCCTGGAGGACGACGTAATAATAATGAAACCTCACGGTAAGCTACAGCTTGCTTAGACAAATCATCAAATACGATTAATGCAGGACGTCCAGTATCACGGAAGAATTCCCCGATAGCAGCACCTGTCATTGGAGCATAAAACTGCATTGGAGCTGGATCAGATGCATTTGCAGCAACAATCACTGTATAAGCCATAGCTCCAGCTTCCTCTAATTTCTTAACAATACCTGCAACTGTTGAACCTTTTTGTCCTACAGCAACATATATACAGAATACTGGTTGTCCAGCATCATAAAACTCTTTTTGGTTGATAATTGTATCGATACAAACAGTAGTCTTTCCTGTTTGACGGTCACCAATTACTAACTCACGTTGACCACGACCAACTGGAATCATCGCATCTACGGCTTTTACACCTGTTTGCAAAGGTTCAGTTACTGGTTGACGGAAAAGAACTCCTGGCGCCTTACGTTCGATAGGCATTTCAAAAGTTTCACCTGCAATAGGTCCTTTACCATCTATAGGGTTACCAAGTGTATCCACAACACGACCAACCATACCTTCACCAACATTTACAGATGAAATACGACCAGTACGTTTAACAGTGTCACCTTCTTTAACTTCAGTTGAACGACCAAGTACAACAACACCAACATTGTCCTCTTCCAAGTTCAATGCTATCCCGCTGATACCTCCTTCGAAGTCAACTAACTCTCCTTGTTGAACTCCGTTCAAACCATAAATACGAGCAATACCATCTCCAATTTGAAGTACGGTACCTACTTCTTGTAATTCAGCTTCAGAACGAAATCCTGACAACTGCTCTCTTAAAATCGCAGATACTTCTGCTGGTTTTACTTCTGCCATGTTGTATTTTTTTACTTAAGCGCCGTAAAAACGGATTATTTTGTTAAACGTTGTTTTAATTGCCCCAATTTGTTCGCTACAGAAGCATCGATTTGCTTATCATCCATGCGAACAATGAAACCACCCAAAATTGTTGGGTCTACTTTCTCAGTAATTACTAATTCTCCAGATACAATTCCTTTAATCTTAGTAATGATTGTATTTATACTTGCATCATCCAATTGAATGGCAGATACGATAGTTATTGGCGTTATTCCTTTGTATTTATTAACTTCCGCTAAATAAGCTTCTGCAATCTCTCCCAAATTCTTTTCACGCCCTTTATTTGTAATCAATTCAATAAAAAGTTTTGAAATCTTTTCGAAAGATCCAAAAATTTGATTGAAGATTTCAATCTTCTTTGAAGCATTAACAACTGGAGATGCCAAAAGAAGTTCGAAATCTCTTGATTCTTTAACCGTCAAAGCCAATGTTTTCATATTGTCTAAGACTGAATCAACTGCATTATTCTCTATTGCTAAATCCAATAAAGCTTTTGCATATCTACTTGCTATTTTCGAACTATTCATCTTGGTTTATTAATTCAAGTTGATATCTTGTGCGTATTTATTAGCTAAAGCAACTTGCTTTTCATTAGAAGATAATTCTTCTTTAATGATTTTCTCCGCTATTTCTAAAGAGATCATTGCAACAGACGCTTTCAATTCAGCAACAGCTGCAGCTTTTTCAGCTTCGATAGCTTTACGCGCATTTTCAACCATTTTTTCTCCTTCTGCATTTGCTTTCGCCTTAGCATCATCAACCATTTGAACGGCTGTTACTTTAGCATCTGCAATCATAGCATCTCTTTCAACGCGAGCTTCCTTCATCATAGCTTCATTCTTTGCACTTAAGTTCGCCATTTCTTCGCGAGCTCTTTCTGCTGCATCTAAAGCATTTTTGATACCTTCTTCTCTCGCTGTTAAACCTTCTAAGATTGGTTTCCAAGCAAATTTCTTCATCAAAAGAATAAGAACAATCAAGATGATTGTTTGCATGATGAATAACCCTGGTGAAAAATCGTTAACTAACTTTTCCATTGTAATTGTTTAAGATTTCTTTTTGTTTAATGTTGTATTAAAAACATCCCCAAACCAACCGTTTGGGGAGTGTTTCAATTCTTTTTTGGATTATTTTCCTAAGATCAAAGCACCAAATGCCAAACCTTCCAATAATGCACCGATGATGATCATCGCAGTTTGGATTTTTCCAGCAGCTTCTGGTTGACGAGCAATACCTTCCATTGCTTTACCACCGATTTGACCTAAACCGAAACCAGCACCGATAACGATTAATCCTGCTCCAATTAAATTGTACATAGAACTTATTTTAAATTATTAAACAAAAAACGTATTAATGATGTGCATGATCATGCTCTTGCACAGCTGCTCCGATAAACAAAGCAGACAACATTGTAAAAATGAACGCTTGTAAGTAAGCTACTAATAACTCAATCAATGTAATAAACAAAGAAAGAATAAAAGAAACTCCTGTTGATGCTACTGCACCAAACTCAGCTTTCAACAATACCGCTAAAGCGATCAACGACATTAAAACCATGTGACCCGCTGTTAAGTTAGCGAACATACGCACTAACAATGAGAATGGTTTTGTAAACATTCCTAACACCTCGATTGGTGCTAATATTATTTTCATTGGAACAGGAACTCCTGGCATCCAGAAGATGTGTTTCCAATAATCTTTATTTGCTGTAAAGTTAACAATAATGAATGTAAATACTGCAAAACAAGTAGTTACTGCAATATTGTTAGTCACACCGAATCCAAATGGAGTTAATCCTAAAAGATTCAAAACCAAAACAAAGAAAAATACAGTTAACAAGAAACTCATGTATTTTCTATACTTCGCTTGACCAATATTAGGTATAGCTATTTCATCTCTAACGTATATAACTAAAGGCTCCAAGAAACGTCCAACACCTGTTGGAACCAAACTTTTCTTATAACCACGAGCCAAAGAAACAAAACCAATTAACAATAAAACAGCAGCAATCAACATACCGACAACGTTCTTAGTTATTGAAAAATCTAAAAGTCTTGCTTCTAAAGGATGTCCGTGCTCATCAAAAGTTAATTGAGCATCTTTACTATCTACTTTGTAAATTTTTGAATGGTGGTATGCATAAAAGTTACCATCTACTTCCGCAATTTCGTCACCGTGATGAAATTTAGAAGAAGAGAACATCTTTAAACCATTATCCCAAACTATTACAGGTAACGAAAACCCATAATGTTTACCAGTTTCACCATCTGTAAACAACACAAAGTCATGTGCATCTTGTAAGTGGTGCTCCATGTAGGCCTTAACCTCTTCATGGGTATCAACTTTTCCTTCGATCACAACACCATGCGCCGCATGTGCTTCTTCACCTTTATGATCCTCAGAGGCTTTACTCATACCAGGAGCTAACAAAACTGCCATTCCAAGTAAAATTCTGATCGCTTTTTGTGCTATCGTCATAATTATCAACTAATAAAATATTGGTTCTCTCAAAATTTGGTGCAAAAGTAAATAATTAATTGCAGAAAACAGCCAATTAATTGAATTAATACTCCGCTAAATTTTCACAAACTTTAAAATCAATTTATTTTTAGAACATTCGTCTTACAATCGTCTAATTTTAGAACATCATTTAACTTAACAACAATGAATGCTGTTTGAAGTGTTAGGAAGTACAACATAGGAATCATCATGCCGTGTACAACAGCATCAGGATAATTATCCAAAGACATATAAAACACTACAAACATTCCAAACTTCAACATCATGCCTGTCAAATTAACCACTATAACTTTATCGGGTTGAAATCGAATAATTACTTCCATTGCTACCATAATGAATAAGGACATTATTCCAAAAAAAGAGTAAGCTTTCAACAAGGGCTTAATCTCTTCAACGGAATAATTATCTAACAATTGACCATGAATCAATGGCCCAAAATGGAAAAAAGATAAAAATAAAACGGTTGAAATTCCATACCTCCACAAATCCTTCTGCATCTCTCACTCGCTAAAAAACAATTTAACATTATCACAAATAGCATAAAACAACCATTTGAAAATGCAAAATTACGAAGAGACAATGCGCTAAACTAAGGACTTATCACATTATAAGATGGAGAAACTGAACATTTATAGACTTTGTTCTTTTTCTGTTTCAATGATACGATAATACAAATAACTTACTTCTATCAAAATACCTAAAAACAGAGGAGCTAATAACATTAAACGAATCCATTTAGGCAATTCTGTACCACTCGTATAAATCATCATATACCCTCCTAACTTGATCATCATCAATACAAGAAATCCCATCGCTAATTTATCCAAAGCAAATACGGACAACATCTCCAATAGAACAATACAAACGACACAAGCAATCATAAAATAGAAAGAAGACATCTTAAATAAAGCTTCTTGATCAGAAGGAACTTCTTTTAAGAAGGAATCTTGAAGGAAAAAAAGTGCTAAAAAAAGAACAATCGTACCTACGATTGCAACTAAAACTGCTTTACTATGAATTTTCATCTTTTGATAATCTGGTAACTTGTCGAATAAAAGAAAACATTGACCCAAAAACGGTTAACAAAGTTACCACTTTAAAATAGATTTCGTTGTTCGTATTAAACTTCACATCTAACCACTTGCCTAACAAGCTCCCTAACCAAATAGTAAGCGCCATCTGAACACCCATTCCGGTGAAACGAACATACTTGATTAAGCCATTTTTAGAGTCATCCTGTTTTTTATTCATAGAAAACTAATAATACTCTTCATAGAATTGCTGATATTCATCCAATTTACTCGTTTGAAATAAAAGCTTAATATTCTTAGGCGATATTATTACTTTTTTAGCCTTCTGAAGATCCAATAAATACTTACGCGTTTCCGTGTACTTCTTAACATATTCCCTTGCTGCTCGTTCATCTGGGAACTCAGCGAGCATAATAATATTAGTAGTTCCGAGCAAACTAGTCGTTACTTTTAATTTCGATTTAGGGAAGAATTCTCTCGTAAAATCAGAAACCTTCGATTTCGCGATATCAATATTATCCTTTTCACCCAAAAAGATCAAAACAATCTGCGGTGAATTCTCTTCATACTCATAGATAAACTTATTACCAAAAGTAACCGGTTCATACTTAGAATAACCATCTATAACAATATCTTTCAACTCTTTAGCTCTAACACCTTCATCTGTATCCGGATACTCTTCTATCAATCGATTTAACATTGGAAGAATATCTCGTTTATTAGTGGAAGCTTGCGCGTTTGCCATAGCATGAAGCAGCATAAACTTTGGTTTAAAAGCATTATCGCCCTCATCATCAATAACCGATTCAGCTTTCATCATTACTGGATAATACAACCCTCTATTGTAGCGATCCATCAATGAAACAAACTCTTGCTCGGCTAAATTCTCTCTTTCTCTGCGTTTAACGAAATAATCTGGATCACGCATATACTTAGCGAAATCAGAGTTAGGAAAATAATTTAAAATATAATCTCTTTGTACATCAGCTTTAGCTTGATCAGTTGTTTCATAAATACGATAAAGTTGAAATGCAGACATTGGATCCTGATCTGATTCATACTTATTTTGTAGAACTTTCTCAAACTGAATCACCCCAAGAGCAGCTTCATTAAGTTGCTCTTTATAAATAATACCCGCTTTGTATAGAGCCTCCTCCATCTTCTTATTCGAATTTTCAAAGTCCTCCTCTGAAACAGGCAAATTCTTTTTCAATTCTGCTAAGGGATCTTTTTTAATTTCGGCAGCGATTGAATCTTGCATAGCTGCCTCTATCGCTTCAGGAGAGCCTTCAACAATTGCAGCTATTACAGGCATCTTCTCCGATCTACGCCAGTTGTCTTCATTCTCGCGTTGACCCCAAACTTTTTTAAATTCCTGAAAACCGTCTTGTAAAGACTTCGCATTATTCCAATATCCCGTACCTTTTGCATTAAGATCGGTCATACCAGCAGCCTGATTTTTTGCTAGCTCTCTCAATTTCTCAGCCTCCCTCTGCTTACGTAAACGCTCCTCTTCTTCTCTTTTCTTAATAACGTTTTTCAAAAATGCCTCTTGTTCACCTTCATCCATTCGAGCAACACGCTGAATACTATCCTCAAATTGAGCAATTTCAACGTTCACAACCAATTCCTTTAGCTGTTCAGCTTTATTAGCTATTTCCTTATACTTAGGGAATGTTTCATCCGTCGATCTTACACAAGAATCAAAATATTTTTGAGCGCGTATATAATCTCTTTTAGCATAGCGCAAATTCCCCATTGTTAAATAGGATTTGGCCTTTTGCTTAGCATTGGTAGTCGAGTAAAAGGCTGAATTGGTAAAATGCTGCATCGCTAAGTCTTCATTTCCTTTACTAATTTCTAATTCGCCAAGGGTATAGTAGATTTGATCTTTAAACTCAGCATTCTTGCCATCTTTAAGCATCTTCTCCAACTCCCTTTGAATCTTTGGACCGCCATTTAGTAAAGCTCCACGTAAACGTGCGTGAAAACTCATTGGATATACAATCTTATATTTTGCAGCTGCTTTGTAATGTAAAGAAGCTTGAGACGGGTTGTTTGACTGCTCAAATAATTGACCAAGAATAAAATTAACGCGTCCTTTATCCTCCGACTTTTTGGCAAATTCCAATGCCTTTTGCAAATATTCAATTTGTATATCCGTATCTTTTAGTTGACGCTGATACTCTGCATTTGTCAACATCAAATCGAATTTTATTTTCTCTGGAAATTTGGCTGGTTTGTCGGATTTGGAATTATCTTTCCCTTTGTTATTTAATTTATCAGCTTTTGATAATTTCTTTTTCTTTTCAGGTTGCTTGTAGCTACTGGTGATACCATCCATGGCAGCATTTACTCGATCTAAATTAAATTTAGCATCTGTAAGCTTACCCATTTTTAGATTCACCTTAGCCATCCACATTTCAGCGGTATAGTTGGAAGGGTCATTTTCGAAGTATTGATTCACAAATTTGAAGTTACGCATAGCAATTTCGTAATCACGACGCAAATAATGCGCACGACCGATTGTGATCCAATTTTCGTCAATAAATCCGTTATTTTCGGAATTTTTTCTGGATGGATTATCTAATCCAGGCATAGAATGATCAGCTATTACTTTTTTCACTTTTGAAATAGCGGTATCAATAGGAGTATAAAGTGCCTCGACTTGCTTTTCGTCCGGCACCAACTCAATAGGAATCAATTCATAGTAGTCTTCAACGAGATTACTTTTAAACGTGGCCATAGAAACGTTTAAAAGTTCATCTGCATTCCAATGTCCATTATATCGTGCATTTACATAATGAAATGCACGATTAACAGATGTATTTTTTTCTGTCGAACAAGCGACTAGAAATAAAACGGAGAGGATTATAAATAACCCAAATATATTTGACGATTGACGTTGCATCTATTTAATTATCGCAATAATAACTAACAAAATATAAATTTATTGCTTAACAGTTATTAATTAAGCGATATTCGTAAATACTTGTTGGATATCATCATCATCTTCGATTTTATCTAACATTTTTTCAATATCCATTAATTGTTCATCGCTAAATTCTACAGGTGAAGTTGCAAGACGTTGTAAAGTTGCTTTTTGAACATCAATACCCATATCTTCCAATGCGCTACCTAATGAACCAAAACTTTTGTAATCACCATATACAAAGACCTTATCTTCTACCACTTCAATCTCTTCAAGACCTGCGTCGATAAGCTCTAGCTCCATCATTTCCGTATCCAAATCGTCTGTTTTATCAAATTCAAAGACTGCTTTGCGATTGAACAAGAATTCCAACGAACCATTTGGTACAACACTCCCTCCGGCTTTATTAAAATAGGATTTAACATTTGCTACAGTTCGCGTCGGATTATCTGTTGCACATTCAACATAAACCAGTACACCGTGTGGTCCTTTCCCTTCGTAAAGGATCTCTGAATAAGCTTCTGCATCTTTCGCAGTTGCTCTTTTAATCGCAGCTTCAATGTTATCTTTAGGCATATTTTCCGCTTTCGCGTTTTTAATAGCCGTACGTAAAGTAGAGTTCATTTCAGGGTCTGCTCCACCTTCCTTCGCTGCTAAGGTAATTGCCTTACCTAATTTTGGAAATAATTTGGACATCTTGTCCCATCTTTTTTCTTTGGCTGCTCTGCGGTATTCAAATGCTCTTCCCATTTTGCTTTAAAAATTGTAATTCAAAATTAGATAAATAATGTAGTTTTTAAAAAAAAGCGACTAATTAGTTTGTAAAAAACTAATCAAAAATAAAATCATTAAGGAATGCTTGTAGTGCTTTACGGTAAGATCTTGACACAGGTACTTCCACTTCATCAAGTAAAATTGCACCATCTATATAGGTCTGTATTCTATTTATGGCTACTGCGAAAGAACGATGAACACGAATCAAACCTATCGATCTATGCTCATATAAAAAGCTCTCTAAAGTTGTTCTCACCAAAACACTTTTTTCATCACAATAAATTGTTAGATAAACATTATCTGTTTTAACATATTGAATAGAAGAAACCAAAATAGTAACAAGCTCCCCACTAGATTTCACAATAATAGCTCTTTCTTCTGTTCTTTTCGAATGTATAATCTGCATCGCAGCTCTTATGTCACTAAGACGATAGGGCTTGGAGATATACATTTCTGGCTTTAGATTAGCAATAGCTTGTAATGTTTTAGCATCAGAATAGGAAGTGGTAAAAACTAAACTCATCTGAAATTTTTCACGAATCAACTGACCGAGGTCAATCCCTGTTTTACCTTCACCGACAAAAACATCAAGAAATGCTAAATCAAACGTATAATTGGCTAACATTTGTAATGCTTCAGAATAAGAGGAAGCGGTCTTAATAAATTTAAAACCTTCTGCTCGCAAAATATCAGAAAGGACTTCCGCAATAAGTAATTCATCCTCCACTATCAACACCCTTAAACTCTTCAACTTTTTGATTTTAGAATAAGTAAATAATCTTCTTTAAATGACATCACAGCATTTATTTGTTTTAGCATGATTTGAATCATTCTCATTCCAAAACCAGCGCACTCCTGCTGATTGATTTGCATAAACCCACTACCATTATCACTGTATCTTATTTCTGTAGCTTTTACTGTCTGCTGAAAGTAAATCTTTATCACAAGTTCTTTCCTTTCTACATATTTTATGGAGTTAACAATTAGTTCATTTAAAACCAACATTAATGACAAGCAGTCTTTTAAATCCATATCATCGAGTTCACCGGTGATATCGAAGAAAACAGAACGCTCGTCAGATGCTAAAAGAAAATTATATTCTGATAAATTACGAATTAGAACATCCTTTAAGGCGACTTTACCTGTAACGTTATTCAAGGAATACATTTCGGTATGAACTGCTGACATGGCTAAAATTCTATTCTGAAAATCTTGTAAAATCTCCCGACTATAGTCATCTTTAACATACTTCTCTTTTAAATAGAGCATGCTTTTCAAGAAAGTAAGATTATTCTTTACTCTATGATTGACTTCTTTCAGCAAAATCTCATTATATTCCACAGTCCTTTGAAGCTCCAATTTATCCTTTCTTATCCGATGATATACAAATAACCCTGCAATGCATAATGAAACACTAATAACCGCAAGTGTAGCCCAAACATTCCTCTCTTCTTGTGCATTCTGAGCCACCTCCTTCATTAAAGACAATTTAGCGATGCTTAATTCCTCTGCTTTTTTAGCAAATTCCGTATCATACTCCTTCTCACCAGCCAACATCATGTGATAGAGATTCTGAGGTAAACTAAAAAAATCAGTTTCAAGATAAGACTTTAAACTATTGAGCGCTTTTTTATAATCCCCTAGTGCGTCATATACCAAATACTGCAAATACATTACACTCGTTTGAATCTCCAAATAACCATGTAATTTAGCTACGTTGTACACCGATTTAGCCTTTTTCAATGCTATCGAATAATCACCCATCCAATAATAGGCATTAGCACTAGAAAAAATAGAAAATATGGCATAATGCGTGTTCCCAAAGTTTCGCCATAGCTCTTCGCTTTTACGATAATAATCAAAACATATTCGATCTCCTTTTTGTGCATAATACATCCCTAAATCAAGCCAACCGTTACCTCTTATATAATATGAATAATAGGTTGAATCATGTTTAACCAAATCAAATGCCTTGCAAATCAAATCATAGACCACCGCACTGGAATCTGTATAAAACTGATTTAAACATGCACCCTTACGATTAAAATATAAAGCATGTAAGAGATTATTAGCAGGAAGCCGATCCAGATACTTAAGCGCTAACAACTCCATTTTTTTTACTTGAAAAATATTAGATACAGACCTATAATATTCCATTAGCCATACATATGTTTCAGCTAAACCGTAATTATAATTTGCTGATTCAAACAAATCAATGGCAGCATGAAAAGAAGAAAAAGCGGAATCATAAATCATCAAATACTGATATGCACGACCTCTATCTATATAAAGTTTTCCTTTATCTAATTTAGAAATAGTAACATCTTCCAACTGCTTACTAGAGAGATCTAGAGCTAACCTATAACTTCCTTCCATCAACAATTGCTCGCTCCTCTTTATATTTGATTGCGCAAAAGAAAAGCCAATTGAAAGAAACATCAAGTAGTATATCAGAAGAGTTCTAAGCAAACTGCAAAAAATTGTTTTCATAATTAATAGCAGTAAATATAAGTACTCTAGCAGAAAAACAACATTGCTTTTTTAAAATAACTGAGTAGTTTATAACCCCACTTATTGAAATCTTATACATTTGTGTTAGAAAATAAACAAATGAAAACCATACTTATAATTGGAGCAGGTTTATCTGCTTCCTCGTTAATTCGCTATTTGTTACAAAACAGTGTGGAACAAAACTGGATTGTATCGGTCTGTGATCAAGACATCAAATTAGTAGAAACAAAATTAAACGGACACCCAAATGGAAGGGCATTACAATTTAATGCGCTAGATGCAACAGAACGACGACCATTCCTGGAAAGTGCTGATTTAATCATTTCTATGTTACCAGCACGATTTCATATAGATATTGCAAAAGACTGTATTGAATTAGGAAAAAACCTAATCACCCCATCATACGTGTCCAAGCAAATGAAAGAATTAGATCAAGCAGCAAAAGAAGCTGGTATAATCATCATGAACGAAATTGGAGTTGACCCTGGAATTGACCACATGAGTGCAATGCGCGTGATTGACGAAATCCATTCCAAAGGTGGTAAACTGGAAGCATTCCGTTCTTTCTGTGGTGGTTTAATCGCTCCCGAATCAGACAACAACCCTTGGAATTACAAATTCACTTGGAATCCAAGAAATGTAGTTTTGGCAGGTGCTGGAGGAGCTGCTTCATTCATCAGACACGGTAGATACAAATACATCCCTTACCACCGACTCTTCGACCGCTTAGACCACATGACAATAGAAGGATTTGGAGACTTCACCGGCTATCCAAACCGTGATTCATTATCCTACCGTTCCATTTATGGTCTAGAAAACATCCCAACTATGTACAGGGGAACTTTACGCCGACCAGACTTCTGTGAAGCATGGAGTGTATTTGTTGAACTAGGATTGACAGACGACAGCTATGAAATGAGTGAAATAGCAAATGCTACACCCCGACAATTTGTAAATGCATTTTTACCTTTTCATCCAGACAAAACGGTCGAGCAGAAATTCAAAGAATTTTTACGCCCAGAACGAGAACAATTATTTTCGAAATTTGAATGGTTAGGATTATTTGACGACTCAAGACATTTAAACATAGTAAATCCAACCCCAGCAAGATTACTTGAATGTATTTTAGTTGAAAAATGGCAACTCGAAAAAGGAGATAAAGACATGCTTGTTATGCTCCACGAATTTGAATTTGAAATAGACGGTGTTAGCAAAAAGATTACTTCTAGTATGGTAAACATAGGTGAAGATCAGACTTACACCTCCATGTCAAATACTGTAGGCTTACCCGTGGCAATCTGTTCAAAATTAATATTGAATGGCAAAATACCGTACACGGGAGTTCAACTACCAATTTTACCAGAAATTTATAATCCCATCTTAGATGAACTAGAAACATTTGGTATAAAATTCAAAGAAACAGAGCAAAATCTATAACATCAAGGACTATCAATACGATAGTCCTTTTTCATTTTAATAAACCTTTGATGAAGTAAATGCATTCCTTATCTTTGTACCGTATTAAGAAAATCAATGACAAAAGATAAATTTACGGTCACCGCTGCATTACCCTATGCAAACGGGCCTTTGCATTTAGGACATGTTGCAGGGGTTTACCTTCCATCCGATATATTTGTTCGCTATTTGCGCATGACTCACCATGACGTTGCTTTTATTTGCGGTAGTGATGAACATGGAGCTGCTATTACTTTACGCGCTAAAAAAGAAGGAATTACTCCACAAGAAATTGTAAACAAGTACAACAAAATCATCGGAGATTCATTCAAAAATTTTGACATTTCATTCGATATATTTCATCGTACTTCGGCAGAAATACATCATGAAACGGCTCAAGATTTCTTTAAGAAATTAGTAGAAAACGACAGCTTCACTACGGAAACCTCTGAACAATATTTTGACGAAGAATACCAACAATTCTTAGCAGACCGCTATATCACTGGTCAATGTCCGAAATGTTCGGCAGCTGGTGCATATGGAGACCAATGTGAAAAATGTGGCTCAGCTTTATCTCCTGACGATTTGATAAACCCCGTTTCTACATTAAGTGGAAAAACGCCAATCAAAAAAACGACTTCTCACTGGTATTTACCAATGGAACGTCACGAAGAATGGTTAAAAGAATGGATCAAGGAAGGTAAATTAGATGGCATTCAACAACACGACCCTAAAAAATGGAGAAACCAAGTAGTTGGTCAATGTATGTCATGGATTGATGGTGGACTTAGACCTCGAGCAATGACACGTGATTTGGATTGGGGAGTAAAAGTTCCTCTTCCGAACTCAGAAGGTAAAGTACTATATGTTTGGTTAGACGCGCCAATTGGATACATATCAGCAACCAAACAATGGGCGATTGATAACAATAAAAACTGGGAAGATTATTGGACTGGCGACAGAAAACTTGTCCATTTCATAGGAAAAGACAATATTGTTTTCCATTCTATTATATTTCCCATCCTATTAAAAGAGCATGGAGATTTAATTCTCCCGGACAATGTCCCTGCTTATGAATTCTTAAATTTAGAAGGAGAAAAATTCTCCACATCACGTAATTGGGCCGTTTGGTTACACGAATACATTGCAGCATACCCAGACAAAATAGATGAATTAAAATACGTTTTAACATCCATTGCTCCTGAATCGAAAGATGCTGAATTCACTTGGAAAGAATATCAAACACGCATCAATTCAGAACTCGCTGATATTTTAGGAAACTTCGTAAACCGAGCAATGGTATTGACTCAAAAATACTACGAAGGAAAAGTTCCTGCTATTGGAACTATCACAACGGAAGATCAAGCTGTCTTGGACGAAATAACCGCTATACCAAACAGAATCAGCAAGTTGATAATGGATTACAAATTGCGAGATGCACAAGCTGAGGCAATGAATTTAGCACGTCTAGGAAACAAATATTTAGCAGAAACAGAACCTTGGAAACTGGTTAAAACAGATCCAAAAAGAGTAGAAACAATCATGAATATCGCTTTGCAACTAACAGCGAATCTAGGAATCGTTTTACAACCCTTCTTGCCAAGAACAGCTAAAAAAATTGCAGCGTTTGTTAACTATGAAACAAACGATTGGACATTAGCTGGAAAA
>JAZQRM010000098.1:0-10365 GCA_045629585.1 Taishania sp.
TACGCTGGCGATGTGACCACCGAATCCAAACGTGTTACTCATGGCGTACTTCAAATCTTTAGCAACAGCTTTACCCATTGGGAAATGGAAATTATCCTTGTAGGCTGGTTCAATTTCTGTCGTGTTAATCGTTGGTGGAACCATTCCGTCCTTCAATGCCAAAATACAAGCAATACCTTCAATCGCTCCAGCAGCTCCTAGCAAGTGTCCAGTCATTGATTTTGTCGCCGAAATCGTCAAATCTGGGTTTTTACCAAACACACGTTCCGCAGCGATTAATTCACTTGCATCTCCTAATGGTGTAGAAGTAGCATGCATATTGATGTAATCAATTTTATCCGCTGTAATTCCAGCTTCGCGCATCGCTTCTTGCATTCCCAAAACTGCACCTTCACCTTCTGGATGTGTTCCTGTCAAGTGATAAGCATCTGCTGCCATTCCTCCACCAACAACTTCAGCGTAAATGGTTGCTCCACGTTTTACTGCATGTTCGTATTCTTCTAATATTACAGCTCCAGCTCCTTCACCCATCACAAATCCGTCACGTGTCACATCAAATGGACGAGAAGCGGTAGCTGGATCATCGTTACGTGTAGACAATGCTTTTGCAGAAGAGAAACCTCCCATTGATGCTTCCGTGATAGCGGCTTCAGAACCTCCGGATATAATCATGTCCGCTTTATCCCATTTGATTTGGTTAAATGCTTCGATTAATGCTGTGTTTGATGTCGCACATGCAGAAACAGGGCAGAAGTTTACACCTCGTAATCCGTATTTGATGGAAATGATTCCTGCGGCGATGTCTACCAAGATGCGGGGAATAAAGAATGGCGAAAAACGTGGGGTACCGTCTCCTTCGCAATATTCTTTCATTTGGTCTTGAAACGTTTGAATTCCTCCGTTTCCAGATCCCCAAATCACGCCAACACGATTTTTGTTAATCGTGTCAAAGTCAATACCTGATGTTCTAACAGCTTCTTCTACTGCATGTAAAGCATATAAGGAAAACTTGTCATATTGGCGAATCTCTTTGACATGGAAATGATCTTTCACATCAAAATTCTTTAATTCACAAGCAAATTTTGTCTTAAACTTTTCTGTATCAAAATACGTAATTGGAGCAGCTCCGCTAACTCCGTTTTTTAAATTTTCCCAATAGGTAGGGACATCATTCCCAATTGGTGTCAAAGCACCTAATCCTGTAACAACTACTCTTCTCATTTTCTTATAATAGCAAAGGGTGTCAAAGCTGGCACCCTAGTTCTTTTTTAATATGTTTTTGGTCTTTTTTATAAGAAACCTAATTCTAATTTTGCTTCTTCACTCATCATATCTTTGTCCCAAGGTGGATCAAAAACGATGTTTACTTTCGCTCCGGTAACTCCTTCTATTTCGGCAGTCTTTCCTTCAACCTCTAAGGGCATGGATTCAGCTACAGGACAGTTAGGAGACGTCAAAGTCATGTCAATTTCCACGAAGTTCTCATCGTTAATACGAACCTCATATATCAATCCCAATTCGTAAACATCTACTGGGATCTCTGGATCGTAAATGGTTTTCAAAACCTCTACGACTTTCATTTCTAAAGCAACCTTACTCATATTAACGCTTTGAGTGCATTCATTTTTAATTGTTTAACCATACTCGCTAGACCGTTTGAACGGGTAGGAGAAAGGTGTTCGTGTAATCCAATCTCGTTGATAAAAAACAAGTCGGCTTCCACAATGTTCTTTGGCTCTTCACCGTCTAATACCTGAACCAATAATGCAATGATTCCTTTGGTAATGATGGCGTCTGAATCAGCTGTAAAGTGCATTATTCCGTTTTCAAACGAAGCATCCACCCACACTCTTGATTGACATCCTTCGATCAAACGATCGTTGGTCTTCTTAGATTCATCAATGATAGGCAAATCTTTACCTAATTCAATAATGTATTCGTATTTATCCATCCAATCGTCATAGATGGCAAATTCTTCAATAATCTCTTGTTGTTTTTCTGCTAATGTCATAATCACTTATCGAAGCATATTTACGCTTCTTTTTAAAGCATTGATGAACGTATCAATTTCTTCTTTGGTATTGTAGAACGCGAAGCTAGCACGCACAGTTCCCGGAATCTTGTAAAAATCCATAATGGGTTGGGTGCAGTGGTGACCAGTTCGAACGGCAATCCCTTGTTTGTCCAATAATGTCCCAATGTCAAACGGGTGAATCCCATCTACGACAAATGAACATACACTGGCTTTATTTTTAGCGGTTCCTATAAAACGGATTCCGTCAATTTCTTTCAACTGTGTTTCAGCATACTGTAACAATTCGTGTTCATACGCTTGAATAGCATCCAAATCTAACGCTGATAGGTATTCCAAGGCTATTCCTGTTGCAATTCCTCCGATGATATGTGGCGTACCAGCTTCAAACTTAAATGGCAATTCATTGTAAGTTGTTTTCTCAAACGTCACTTTGGCAATCATATCTCCTCCACCTTGGTAAGGAGGCATCGCATTCAAAATTGCTTCTTTTCCATACAACGCACCCGCTCCCGTAGGACCAAATACTTTGTGCGAAGAAAAGACAAAGAAGTCACAATCCAATTCTTGAACATCTATCTTCAAATGTTGAATAGATTGAGCGCCATCTACCAAAAATTTTGCACCAACTGAATGAGCTTGTGCAATCATTTCTTTAACGGGATTAATTGTCCCTAATGTGTTTGAAATATGTGTAACGGCAACTAGTTTTGTTTTTTCTGAAAGAAGGTTCGTATAAGCTACTTGATCTAATTCTCCAGTTTCTAAAACAGGAATAACTCTCAATACAGCTTTTTTTCGTTCACAAAGCATTTGCCAAGGAACGATGTTGGAATGGTGCTCAATGGCAGAAATGATGATCTCATCTCCTTCGTGAAGCAATTCACCAAAACAGGCAGCAACAAGATTTATACCATCTGTAGTGCCTTTGGTAAAAATGATTTCATGCTCATGTGCGGCATTGATATACGATTGAATCGTACGTCTTGCTTTTTCGTAAGCGTCAGTAGCTTTTTGACTTAAGTAGTGAACTCCTCGGTGAATGTTCGCATTTTCCTTCGAATAATAGTTTTCTATTGCATCGATGACAACTTGCGGCTTTTGCGAGGTTGCTCCATTATCAAAATAAACCAGCGGCTTTCCATATATCTCCGTTTGAAGAATAGGGAAGTCTGCTCGAATCGCTTCTACTGAAAAAGGTTTTTTATCCATTTCATTCATTTCAATTGCAAAGGTACGAATTCCACTTGTTTTGACAGATTCTAAATAGAAATAAAAAAAGAAACGCCCCGAATATTGTCTAATCGGAGCGTTATCAGGTATAATTGGAGGTTGTTATGGTCGTTCTCCTGTAGTTGGTCTTTCACCTTTAGGCTTCTCTGGTGCTGCCGTCCCTGCTGGTTGTTTAGCTGTAGAACTTGCTTGTCCAAAGTTTTTTAACGTATAAGTGGCTGTAAACATAAAGTAACGATTCAAAACCATCGAACGTACATCTTCAATATAAATATCTGTCGTATTTCGAACAATTGAGCTGTTATTGTTCAAAATATCATACGCTGATATACGTAACTCAAGCATTTTGTTTTTAAGTACTTTATAGCCAATAGCTGCATTCCAAAGTAAAATGGATTGATTGAAGCTTTGCGCTAATCCTTTATAAAAGCGTCCTGAAAAATTAGTATTCAATACCAAACGGCTCCAAGGCATGTAGTTTACATTTGCTGTCACGTTTTGAATGAAATATTGATTGTTTGCTTTTGATTGTTGATCGTTTTGAACATTGTTAAAACTAAACGTATAGGAAAGAGCAAAATCAATTTTCTCACTTATGTTGCTGCTTAATGTGGCACCGATATTAGCATTTGTTGTACGTGAGTTGTTGCGTATGTCATTAATCAATGCTGGACTTAAAGTGTAACCTGCGCCTCCGTTAATATTGAAATTCGATTTCATAAACTTTAATGGTATTCCGTAAGATACATAAGCTCTGGTGTTCCAGCCTCCATTGATATTCACGGGTAGTCTAAATTGTGAACCTCTAGCAAGTCGAACATAATCGTTGATTACTGTATCTTCTAAAGCAATGTAACTGGCATTAGTAATCTGGTTTTGATAAACTTCTCCAGACAACATCGCAAAGAAACTACTTCCCGTTTTTATGTTGGTAGCATTATAGCGGACATTTAAACTATGAGTGACTTGTTGCTTTAAATTTGGATTACCCGAAGATAAACTCAATGGATTCGAGTTGTCGATTACATTTTGTAATTGACTAATCTGTGGATTTCTCGTTCTTGATCGGTAATTGACACTCAAACTAGATGTGTTGTTGATCTTTAAACGGTATAGAATCGAAGGTAAAAAACTGTTGAAGTTTAACGTGTTTTTCTGATCTACTGGAAAATCCTGGTTGTTTAACAATAACGAATTCTGATAACCAATTCCGATTTGAAAGTTGTGTTTGGTCTTTGCCCAACGAAAGGTAGTTCCTACCAAATTGTCAATAGTGTGGTTTAAGAAAACATTGGATAAAGTAGTGTCTAATAAGTTATAGACTTGTTCAAAATTATTGAAGTTATTCGTACGCTTATCGGCATCACTGGCGCTATAACTGGGCGCGTAGTAAAACTCAGCTGTCCAAAATTCGCTTAATGGTTCAGTATAAGTAAAACGAATATTTCCACCATAACCAAGTGTCTTGTTGTTCGCTAATTGATCAATCGTTGACATGGAGTCTAATCCATTGTCATAGAAATTTCTAATTGAATTTTGCGAATTATCACCCAATCGGTTGTTGTATGACAAGTTTAAGTTGGTTGAAAAGGTACGTCTTGCCTTTGCAAATTTATGACGCCAAAGTAATCCGTTGCTAGCTGTTAAACCATGTTGTTTGTTGCGTGTAGCATTGGTCAATGAGTTCAAATCTAAACCTGCGCCATCTAAAGTTAATCCATCGGTTAAACGTCGATTGTTATTGAATTGATAACTGATGTTAGGGGTAATCAATAACGAGTTCATACTGTCTAAAGTGATGTCAAAACGGAAGTTTGCACGATGGTTTTGGTTGTTTGTTTTTCCATTGAAAAGCTCCTCGTATGTTTGTCCAGCAGTTTGCGAAACGAAGTATTCACGATTGGTCAATTGCTCATTTTTGTTGATGGAAGCGTTGAAGAAATAGGATCCAGTTACTTTGGTTTTTTCTTTCCAGCGATCGGAATAATTGATTCCTATAGCATGTGTAGTTGATATACCATTCGCTTGACCAACTTGAAAGTTTTCACCTCCGCCACCGCCTTGATTTCCACGACCTCCGCTTGCTCCCCCTTGTTGACGATTACCTCCTCCAGAAGTAGAACTTCCTGTTGAAGTAGCACCTAAAATGTCGGCAGAACTAAAGTTTTGTTGGTTGATGTTATTGGATAAAGCGATAATGGATATTTTTCGTTTGCCTTTAAAAAAATTCAGATTTGCTCCTCCAATATATTTATCCATTGGTCCCCAGCCTCCATAAATTTTTCCAAATTGGCCATTGGTCGTTCCTGTTTTCGTAACGATGTTTAATGCCATAGCTTGTTCGCCATCGGAAATACCAGTAAAACGAGCTTGATCGCTTTCTCGCTCAAAAGTCTGAATTTTTGAAACAATATCAGCAGGCAAATTTTTCAAAGCGGCTTGTGCATCGTCTCCAAAAAATTCCTCCCCATCAATTAAAATTTTCTTGATCTCTTGACCTCTTGATTTGTAAACACCATCTTCAAGCGTAATACCAGGCATTTTTTTGATTAAATCTTCAATGGAAGCGTCAGGATTTACCTTGAATTGATCGGCATTATAAATGGTGGTGTCTCCATCCTGATAGACACGAACGGCAACAGCCTCGATGGTTACTCCTTCCAATAAACCAGCATCGGATAACATTTTGATGTTCATTTCAGTAGTTTTCCCTGTCTGAATCTCAAGCGTGTTGTACCAATCTTTTAATCCAAAATAACTCGCTTTAACGATGTGTTTTGCTGTGGTGTTGATTCGGAGTTCATAAGAGCCATCCTCTTCGCTTAAACCACCTGTTACCAAAGTTGAATCTTCGGTGAGTACTAAAATCTTCACTCCTTCAACCGGTTCTTCTGTACCGTATGTCCGTACTATTCCCTTCAAAATTCCCTCTTGTGAAAAGGAATAGGTGATGCAGAACATAAAAAAGGATAGAAGTAGATTACTGATTCTTAGCATTATTTACGTTTTAAGTACATTAAGAATTCTTTGTTTCCATCTCCTCCTAGTATTGGAGACTCCATGTGGTCAACATATACTAAATTGTTTACCTGTGCAAACTCTTGTACGGCTTCAATAACAATAGGGTAAAGGGTAGTCGATTTTACAATTCCACCTTTTCCAACATTATCTTTTCCTACTTCAAATTGTGGTTTTACCAAAGCAACAACATCCGAACCGCTTTCTAAATAAGCATGTAAAAAAGGAAAAATCTTTTCTAATGAAATAAAAGAAACGTCAATAACACATAAGTTGCAAGTTTCTTTAATTAAATTATGATTTAATTCACGAACGTGCGTTTTTTCAAGATTGATCACACGGGGATCGCCAGAAATTTTTGAATGAAGTTGTTTCGATCCAACGTCCACACAATATACTTTGTTAACCTCTTTTTGTAGAAGGATTTCAGTGAAACCTCCTGTTGAAGCACCTATATCCATAGCTGTTTTACCAGAAACGGAGATGTCCCATTTTTCAAGTGCTGCGAGTAATTTATAAGCACCCCGACTAACGTATGGAATCTCTTCTGCAATCATTTCTATAGAAGAGTCAGTTGGGAACTTTTTCCCGGTTTTAGTGATTAATTTACCATTAACCTTAACGCCATATTTTCTAATTATTTCCTCTGCACGTACACGTGAACTGACAAGTCCTCGTTGTAATAAAATTTTGTCTAAGCGTTCTTCCATAAGTACAAAAATAGCGTAATCCCTAAAAAGGTACAACCTGTAAATTGGCGTACTAACAAATAAAAGCGATTAAATTGAGCATAGGTTGCGTATAATTTGCTATTAAAATGGTTAACTTTGTGTAAAATTTGTTGATTTGAAACCAGTATACATTACCAGAAGAGAGACATTTAATGCCGCACATAAGTTGTGGAGAGAGGATTGGAGCGAGGAAAAAAACTTTGAAGTTTTTGGTCGTTGTAGTAATCAAAATTGGCATGGACATAATTTCACTATATTAGTTACAGTGAAGGGAATTCCTAATGAAGATACCGGTTTTGTGATGAATTTAAAGGATTTAAGTGCGATAATCAAGCAAGAAGTAGTAGAGCCTTTGGATCACCGTAACTTAAACTTGGATGTTCCATTTATGAAAGGTATTTTAGCATCAACTGAAAACCTAATCATAAAAATCTGGGATAGAATCGAAGAACCTATCCGTCAACACGGAGGAGAATTGGTGAAAATTAAATTAGAAGAAACTGAAAATAACTACGTAGAGTATTTCGGTGGACGCGAAATCTATTAATAGATGAAAGAAAAAATTGAATATAATGATGAAATCACGGAAAGAATTTCAACGCATTACACGGATATATTAAAAGGACTTGGTGAAGATCCTAGTCGTGAAGGACTTATTAAAACCCCCGAACGTGTAGCTAAAGCGTTGCAATTTTTGACGCATGGTTATGATTTGAATCCGGACGAAATCATCAATCAAGCAATTTTTCACGAAGAGTATTCTGAAATGGTGATTGTTAAGGATATAGAGGTGTATTCAATGTGTGAACATCATATGTTACCTTTCTTCGGAAAAGCGCATGTGGCGTATATTCCCGATGGTAAAATCGTAGGCTTAAGTAAAATACCTCGTGTAGTAGATGCATATGCTCGAAGATTGCAAGTACAAGAACGTTTGACCATCGAGATCAGAGATTGCATTCAAAGGACTCTCAAACCAAAAGGGGTTGCGGTTGTAATTGAATGTGCACATATGTGTATGCAGATGCGCGGTGTTCAAAAGCAAAACTCGACAACAACATCTTCGGCATTCACAGGTTTATTTTTGAATAACGACTCAACGCGTAAAGAATTCATAAATCTAATACAAGCCAAATTACACTAGGAAAATGTCTATTTTTCGGACAAAAAGTGAAACTGTTAATTTTGGTAAGCTCTTTGATAGTAATTTGTCAAACAATAAAATAAGTAGTAAATTATGATTTTAGCAATATCCTTTGGACCCGCATTTTTAATTGGTATCGTATTTATGGTACTGGGGTTTCTTGTAAGTTCTGTTTTGAAATCTAAGTTTGAAAAATACTCCAAAATTCCTTCACAAAGAGGGTTGAGTGGGAGAGAGGTAGCCGAAATGATGTTGAAAGATCATGGCATTTATGATGTTCAAGTGATTTCAACACCAGGACGTTTGACTGATCACTACAATCCTATGGATAAAACAGTCAATTTGTCACCAGATGTTTATAATGGAAGAAATGCATCAGCTGTAGCTGTAGCTGCTCACGAATGTGGTCACGCTGTACAACATGCAAAAGTATATAAACCTTTAGAAATGAGGTCGAAATTAGTACCGCTACAAAATGCAAGTGGAATGGTGCTCAATATTATTATGATGGCTTCCATTTTTGGAGGAGCATTTTTGACTTCTGCTTTTCCTTTTAAAACTGTATTACTGGTTGTTTGTATAGCTTATGGAGCAATAGCACTTTTCTCATTAGTTACATTACCAGTAGAATTTGATGCTTCAAAAAGGGCGTTGGCATGGATACAAAGTTCAGGTGTTTCTACACAAGGAGAATACGAACAATCTAAGGATGCTTTGAAATGGGCTGCAATGACTTATGTGGTTGCTGCTCTTGGTGCAGTAACAACACTAGCTTATTATTTATCAATGCTGCTAGGTGGCCGAGGTGATGATTAATTGATAGATTGATACTAATTTAAAGCAGCCTTTCGCTGCTTTTTTTTTCGAATGGTAGATGGAAGAACGAATTCAAAATGGTGAAGGGGAGCAATTGGATTTTAAATTGAAAATCGATAATCAACTTAAAATTGCCAAAACCTTAGCCGCATTTGCAAATACCAAAGGTGGAGATATCTTAATTGGTGTTAAGGAAAGTGGAAAAGTGGTTGGTTGCGACCCCTCCGAAGAATTTCACATGATTAGTGCAGCCGCAGATTTATATACGGAACCAATTGTGGAGTTCACAACTAAAATACATCAGGTTAAACATAAGTTGGTACTCGAGGTTAGTGTGCCAAAAAGTAACGAACTGCATTTATGCCTAGATGAAAACCAAGAGTGGCTTACATATATTAGAATACAAGAGCTTACACTAGAAGCAAATCCAGTCTTAAAAAGAGTCCTCGAATTTAGACTAAATGGACAGGCAAGACCGAGTAAGATTGAACCTGACTTTTTGGAGGTTTTGCAACTAATGAAACAAGATGAGTTTTATACCTTCTCAAAGCTGGATAAGATTGTAAATGTTAAAATTAACAGGCTAGAGGAGATTTTAGCGTTATTGATTTTTTGGAAGGTTTTAGTATATAAAATGAGCGATTCAGGCTTGGTCTATGGATTGAAGAAATAGAATCATTTGTTAAAATAGTTGATTTTTAAATCTTAATTACTTATATTTCGAAAAGTTATAATGTAAATTTGTAAGATGGGAAGACCAGCGACAAAGCCGGCCAAATTGAAAAATGGATTTTACTTGGAAGTAAAATCACCTGGTTCGGGTTCTATATTTATACGTAGAGATTCGAAAGAACAAATGCTATTGGCGGCCGAAGAATATAGTAAATCAAAAAACGTCATCATACTCGGTGAAATGAGAGATGAAAAATGGATTGAAGATTAAGATAATAGTATTTAAACAAACGTATTAAAAGCCTCATTATATATAGTGAGGCTTTTTTTAATTAAAAATCGTTTTAATACCTTTGATTATCAATGTTTTAAAAAACACCTTTTATTTTTTACATAAAAAAAATGTTTTTTTTCATTGTCAAATAAAAAAGAGTCTATATCTTTGCCACCGCTCTCAACAACAAACAAGTTAAAAGAAACGAAGTTTAGAAAGTGATTTTGAAATAAGCATAAGTAACACTTTAAAGGCTTCTACAAGCGAAAAACGAATTTAAAATAAAAAACAAACTTTTTTCACAAAACGCTTGCAGAATAAAATAAGTTACTTACCTTTGCACCCCGCTAACGAACGAGACAGCGGTTAAGATTTGAGAGGTTGATAGCCTTGAAAGATTTCAGAAAAAGTTCTTTGAAAAGATTAAGACAAAATAAGGAAACAG
>JAZQRM010000099.1:0-5509 GCA_045629585.1 Taishania sp.
AATGTTTTCTTGCTGTGCGAACTTAACAGCAGCGCTTCCTCCAATGGAAAATCCACCAAGAATGAGCGGAGTATTGGTTAGCTTATTTTTCGAGAGCACATCTTGATGAATTTGATGTATCGCAGCGACACTTGCTGAATCCACACCAAGAGACAACGATCCATTTTGCAGTGTTGGAATGATGGTCAAATAACCTGCATTGGCTAAATCTATTGGGAGCTGTGTTTCTTGTACTACTTGGGCAGGATATTCACCAAATCCAGGGAGTAGAAGAACATAACCTTTGTAAGATTCCGTTTTGGGATAAATAATCAAGTAATGCATGTGCATTTGATCTTCTGGGTCGAGAAATATTTGCTCGTATTTAAGATCGTTTTTCTTTGAAGACTTTTGTGCCCAAATAGCGGGAGTTACTAATAGGAAAGGAAACAGGTAGATCAGTGATTTTAACATCTCTTACGTTTTGATTAGAGGGAAGTTATCTCTTTTTATTGACAATCCAATAGTCAAACTGTACAACTTTCATTCCCCAAAGTTTTAAGACTTGAACGGCTGTAATTGAATCGTTTTTATCAGAAAGCGTTAATTCGTCCGAAAAAGAGGGAAGATATTGACTCCATTTCTGTTGTTTCTGATCGTGAAGTAGAAAGTAGAAACCGGCATCTCCAAAACCTTTTCCTTTCGATCGGAGAATAAACGACTGGTCCGATCCAACGATGGGTTCTAAAATAACAGTAGCACTTCCGTTGGGTAGAGGGAAATTTGCTTTGACAAATGTTTTTCCCTGCGGATTCGTACACAAACCATAGATCCCGGAGTATATCACCTGTCCAGTTGACTTGAATTTACGTAACCAAATGGTGTATTTCACCTGATTCGTTTCTGGATTTACGAGCTGAATAATCTCGCTACTTAAATCTTGGTTCGCTGAATGATTCTTTAGTGGAATTTTCAATTGGTTAATGCGTTGACTAAAAATACGACTCACCAAATATCCGAATGGTTTAAAAAAAGGATTCCATTTGACCTTAAGCTGTAAATCGAAATTGGATGTATTTTGATAAAAATCGATAATTTTGGAGTCAATTTGACTGATTTTTGCTTCAGACAAAGCCAAATCTTTAAAATTTGGAATCAAACCAGCGTTTTTATTGTCTCGTTGAATGGTTAGATTTTCGTGCTCCGCTAGTTGATGAATCATTTGTTCGCCGACGCCTCCTTCATTTCCAAATGGACCAAGTAACCAATTATCCTTTTCTAAATCCAGTTTACGTCCAAAAATAATATTCCACTGTTGAGTGAACCAATCCATGAAATGCTGATTAGATCGCGTTGACGCCATAACTCAATGCTTTGTGTAATTTGATTTTCCTTTCCAAATGCCGTGCTCTTCCAAAGGAAGAAAACGCAAAGTAGTGAATTCGAAGTGAAAATCCTTTCGGTTGCGTTCCCTCATTGCATCTCTATGACGCGTAGGATCTTCCATTTTGCAATGTCCATGCACCATGTTCGTCATATCCAATTGTGTATTCCAAATGGAGAAAGTGGATATGAGATTTGGATAGCGAATGGAGGCTAAGGAAAGTCTGGATGCGGTATTGTCACGTACCTGCTTCTCCACATGACGCCCCCAACGTAGGAAACGTGGAATTTGAGAATAGCGCATTTTTGCGAGTGTCACCGCTACAACAAGTTGCTCATCCTCAGTTTTTATGTCAGTTACTTTTGGAATCTGATAATCTGAAATCGAACCCCATTGACGAGTAAATTGCAAAATGAGATACCAACTCTTTTTTAGCTTCTTTCCAAAGGAATGGTGTTGTAAAAAATCCTCCAAGGCTTGCTGATTTTCCCATTGTGCAAAGACAGCAATTTCTCGATTCATCAAGCGATTAACATGAAAGACAGAAGAGCCCAATTTCATGGCTGACATGACATCCGCGTGAATTAAACCATTTACGTTCTGAGCTTTTATTGGGCAAAGCATAAAGCGTAACGCATTCCAATAATTAAGTCGGATGAGGTGATAACTGAATCGCGTAGGGGAGTTGATCATTTTATGCGTTTAGACTGCTCTCAAATCTACTCATTAATATCTATTGATTGAATTCTTGTCTACCAATGATAGACATTATTTCGGCAGTTTTTCCGTTGATTTTGAAATATATCGTGTCAACGCCACAAACACATCTTCTGTAACCCCGTTTTATGAAATCAACGGATTCAAAGGAATAGGGTCTTTCGGCTATTAATTCAAATTGCTCAAAGAATGCATTGAAATACTTATCAGCTTGCTTCAAGCCAAATATTTGAACACCATAATGATGTATTCTTATCAAATCTTCTTTAGCATCATTACTTAATATGTAATTAGCCATCTAATAAATCTTTGGATTGCTGTAGAATTTGAGCACGTGAATCAGTGGTGAAACCACTTTGTTCAGCCTTCTGCAGTTTCATCCTAATCCAATCAACTTCCTTTTGTTGCTTACGCGCTTGTCTGATTAAATCATTCACTAATTCACTTTTACTAGCGTACTCTTTGCTAGCGATTTGTTCTTTTAACCATTCATCGTTTGGTTCGGAGAAAGATATACTTTGTCGTCTCATGATACACTACCTTTTGGTGTAAATTTACAGCAATTGTACACCGAATACAAATTTATTTTTGTAATCACTTAAGGATTAATTGGGATGTTGTAGCATGTTTTGTATTTCACCTTCAATCGCGTTAGGGATACAAGTGGAAAGCCCAACTGAACTTGGAACGATAGCCCGACCCTGATAGGGAACCGAAGCCATGAGGTTGCCGCATCAGGGGAACGCCCAATTATTTTGTTTTTAAATGCTGGTTTGTATTTTATTTCGAGCGCTCCAGTAACTGCAAGCAAGTCTTCCAATTTCGTGTGGTAGCAGTAACTTTTGCCTGTTTTTCGAGGAAACCGTTGTGCAATTTGGTTTTTCCATATCCATCCGGGCAATACAGATAAATGGCGTACGGAGAAAATGAAATCTGTTCCGTAGCCGATCTCTTTGCCGAGATTAGTTCTTCGTCGATGTCTTTTGAGTGAGTACCTAGAAAGGTAACGTGGAAATAGTCTGTGGACAATTCTTCCTTCAGGAGGAAAGGATTTTGATGCACAATCATTTCCAATTCAGCCGTTGTCAATACCAGTGTAGGCACGTCGAATCCATAGGATTGATTGATTGCGCTTTGGATGATGGAAGAGATTTCGTGCTTATCCTCCAAGCTCGATTGAAACACGACATTGCCACTTTGTAGATAGGTTTGGATGTTGGAGAACGATTGCTTTTCGAGCAAGGTTTTCAAATCCGCCATTTTAATCATCTTCTGACCACTGACATTTATTTCACGTAGTAAGGCAATGTATGTTTGCATGATGGTTATTTTAATGCTCCTCCAGTTCTAAAACTTTATGTTTTTCCGGATTAAGGATTGCTGACATTTCTTGAGTAAGTGCCAATAAAGCTTTGTTCTTTAGGTCAAAAAATGATCTGTAAACCATGTGATAAGCCGTATATAAGCCATTCAAATGAGGGTTAATACGGTGCTCGTTAACCAAGTATTCTTTATCAGTCTCGTTGGCGTAACTTGTCAAAGTGGATGTGATGTCTTCGTTCCATTCGTTTGCGATCGTTTCTTTTGCCAGTAATTTAGAAACATAGGCTTTCAATTGTGCTTCCTCTGACGTAATCAGATTTAACTCCTTTCGAACGTCAATGAATTTGTTCATTTGCTGGATTTTATTCAAAACAGAACTTAATCGTGTGTACAATTTATCCAAGTCTATGATTGTATTTTCAAGCCCGTTCAATTCCATGTACAAGGTCTTGAATTGTGCCTTTTGCTCATCTGTTTTCGCTAATCGGTAAAAATATTGGTAAATAGATAGATCGTTTTGGTTGATCTTGGTGTTTAACTCATTCAGCTGTGGTCTTAATTTGTTGATTAATTCTAAAGCGCGAATAATGTTATAGGGCTTACCATCGTATTCAAATGATTCTATCTTCTGGCTTTTAAGGTTGGAAATTGCTTCGATATCGTTTTTGAGCGCAATTGCATCATACACCCAATTCACTTTCTCTTGTGTAAATAGTTCTTCAAAAGATAATTCCTCAGTTTGTACCACTTCAGGAAGAGGAACTGTCACCGGCAATTTATCATCGAAATAACCATTGAATGCTAACTCATTGGTTGTATTAGCAATTAATTCTTGATACTGTTTGTCAAATTCTTCATTGCTTAAGCTTGATGGTGTTTCTTTGAAAACTACCGTTCGGTACATGACATCTGTCAAATGTTCTTGCAGTTGAATTGCGTCAGTGAATACCGTGTTTGCCAAAGGATCTTTTTCAATCGTACTGTGTAATCCTGTCTTTGTTAACGAAGCAATTCGGTCCTCTGGAGATGGATGCGAGTCCCAGCGATCCTTAATCGTCAATTTGGATTTACTGTATCGCTTTAAATCGTCTATTTCGACAATCGGAAGGTTGTTTTTGAATCGTAGTTGATTGCGTTTCGCCGTGTCTTCAAAGACAAATAAATGATTGGCAAATAGGTTTGCACTTTTAATGTTCTCTTCAATTTTTCCATCATAAAATTGCAACGCTTGATTGAACGTAAAATCTCCAAGCGAAGTACGTAGAAGAGAATCCTGCATTGGTTCCATACCCACCACTTCGGCGGCAATGTGATCTGCATGGAATTCCATTTCACGAGATAACTCCAAATACGAAGTATTTAAGACCACGTATATCTTTTGAACCACCCATTGAATAGCACGAAGAATATAAACGGCGATTTGTACAAAAAACCAAAATACTTGATTGATGCTTGCCAATGAGGCACTCCATGTATTGAAATCCTCATTATCGTACAAGATATTATGAAGAATTTTGTTGACGTTATGAATATAACTACCAAAGACCATTGAACGTTGAGAGAAGTGACCAAACTCGTGGGCTAATATTCCTTTTAACTCTTCACGTGTTATGACACTTGTCAAAGCTAAACCAATGATTAAATTTTTGCGTACAGGGAAAAACATACTCCAAAACGGTGAGTTATAGAATACCGAAGCATTCACTTCTCCAGATATGTACACGTTAAGTGGACGTTTTGTTCCCACTTGATCTGCTACTTCGTAGATGAGGGCAAATAATTCAGGTTCCGAATCGGGAGTGATTTTTACCAAATGACTCATGTCTCTTTTCTTAGGAAGCTTAAACATGAATTTTAATAAGAAATAGGCAATTAAAACACCCGTTCCGATGATGGCAGCCCCCACAATCATGCTTAGGTAGCTCAAGAAAGATATAGCTACAAAGAGTCCTCCCAGGATACAGGCTGTGGCTAGTGCTAAGCTAATGACCATGATGGCGCTGTAACTTACAGCAAAGAAAAGAAGTGCGAAGAAGCTTTTAGCTGCTGCTTTTTTAAAATTTGCAGATACGGGAATATGTATAGTTTTCATTAAGTATGTGATAA
>JAZQRM010000100.1:0-4727 GCA_045629585.1 Taishania sp.
GGGGAATGGGACCGTTTTTTTATTCAATCACATTTTACAACTATCGTAAACTTTGTCCTAACATTCAATTATAATGTAACGATCAAAATCGCCTAAATACACTATCTTTGAAAAAAAAATCTATAATGTTATGAAAACATATACAAACAGAGTCTGTACGATTCTCCTTACACTAGTAACAACCTATACATTTGGTCAACAAATTATAAGCGAAACACAAGCAATCATCCCAGCATTTAAAAGCAACGAATTTTTCTATACGGAAATTGGTCATATAGGAGACAATTACTATCACACAAAACAAACAAATATGGCTCCCCACACCATAGTAAGATTTGTTGACGGGAAGGAAGTAAAAAGCTTAAAACAAAAATACGAAGAGAATGGAGTTCAATACCTATTGAAAGATCTTCGTGTTGATGGAGACCAAATAAAAGGGATTGCTCATGTAGGTGATTTCTTTGAAAATGAGTGGAAAACATACGCTTTCACCCTGGATAAAGATTTAAATTTTGTTGAAAAACCAACATTTATCACAAAAATTAAAACGGCTAAAGATTTGGGCGTTCAAGAGATAAAAACCGCATCTTCAGATTCTCGCTCAGAATTCACAGCGAAAAGCCAAAACAAACGTTACGAATTCATTTCAGAATCAAAAGCCGATAGAAGTCGTTCAATCGCTTACTATTATGTATACGACAATCATACAGGGCGAGTAATTGCGCATTATGGTAGAACCTTAACGAACAAAGAATATTTTGAGCAAAGTATTCCTATCTCGATGCTAAATAACGGGGAAATGTACTTATTACACCAAGAAGCGGATCTTATTAAAAGTGGATTAGGTTCATACACCGCTAATGGTAGACAAAAAACATTTTTAGTAGCACCAGAACAAAATGAGAAAATTGCATTAGAAGATTTAGAACTACATTCAAAGTACGAAAAGATTAACGCAATTATTGCGCTAGATAACCTTACTCCTGAAGAAGAACAAGTTTTTTTAACGTATTCAAGCGACAACAAAAAAGGTAATATTACGTTATACAAAATGAATTTGGAGAACAGTAACGTAAAAGTTCGTGAACATGAATTAGTCGCTAAATTAGACAATCTTCACACACATGGAGTTGTTGTTAAAACGCAAATATTTGAAGACGGTAGAATATTGGTAGTTCTCTCCCAACAATACTACAATGGCCCTTTCAATATTCTTATTTTCAATCCAGAAGGAGACCTGATTTACAATGAAAATTTCCTTCATAAATCATGGTACACCACCGATAAGCTAGAAGGATTAATAACTTATGTGGATAAACAAAATAAAATACACCTACTGTTTAACACCAGAGTTTCCAATGTTAAAGATAACAAACTCGTTTATGTATCAACATCTGTTGCTATTAACTCTTCCAACATGACAACTGTTGACTTAGCGATAGACACTGATAAAAACCAACATTCGCTTAAAACAATAAAACATCCAAACAGTAAAAAAGGAGGATTCTTACTTAATCTAGGTAATTGTTTAGATGGTAACAGCTTATATGAAATGCCTGTAATAATGGATAAAACCATCAAATATGTAACAGTGGATTTTGCTAAATAAAATTCTCTATTAGTCAATTACACCGTGGGGTCGAATAATTATGTGAATCTACAGTTATATAATATCAAAAACGGTTCTGTTTCGAGGGGAATGGGACCGTTTTTTTTGTGATTATCCAATTCACAAGGAACGGCTTTACGTGAAAAAAATTAACTTTACTTAACAAATAAATCTAGAATGAAAACAAATATACTATTACAAAAATTAGGATTCTTAGCCCTTACACTATTGACTTCTCAACTTGTAAACAGCCAAACCTATGGTAAACCTGTTATCGCAAGCACGTCAAAATACTACAGCACTGCTACAATCCATAATAATATTGAATATAAAATTTCTAATAACGCCATCATTGCATTAGAAAACGGAAAAAAAATCAATTCCTCAGACCCGAACATCACAATCGAAGGCAAAAATTTTTATATTAAAAAACTTTACTTTATAGATAATGAAATCCACGCACTTGTACATGAAGGGTCGTTCTTACACGAAACTTGGAAAATCTACCGCTTAGTTTTTGACAAAGATTTAAAACTAAAAGGTCAACCTAAACTAGTTACCAATGGGCAAGTTGGGGATAAATATGGAATCCCGCTAAAAGGTAACAAATCATCCTATATTCGATTCAGTGAGAGGTACAACATGAATAGCGCCAACCAGCGATATCTCTTTGAGTCCACTAATGAATTATTGGATAATCTAAAAAAAGACTCCTATGCGTATTTTCATATTTTAGATGATGAAGGAAAGATTGTCTCTCAACAGGGGATTTCAACTAAAGGAGAATCAGTAATTAGACAATTTAAACCACTCTGTATTTTCGATGATGGTAGTGCATTCATCTCCTACATGGAAGGGAAAATAATTACTTCGAATTATGGAAATTATCCCACTTTCAATTCCCAAGCTTTACTTTATCTACCTACAGATGAGAATAAACCGGAATTAATTAAGGAGTTACAATACACACCTTTGTACCCAAAAATTGCTTCACAGATCATTTTAGCTAAAAAAAATAACGAAGGCGAACACACAATAATAGGGTATTCACTTGATGACAAAAAAGCAGCTTTTAATGTGCTTAAATTTAATCCCGAAAAAGGAACGGTAAACGAACAAGAAATACGAATTCCTGAAAACATTGATTATAACTTTCAATCTACATACATTCGTACTCACAGACAGCTTTCTAATGGTAACATTGCATTATTTATTGGAAAGAGACAATACAACGTAGAAAGTAATCTATGTGTTTTGATAGTAAATGAGGAAGGAGAAATTGTAAATGCAACGCCAATTTTATTCACTGTGAACTCACTCGACCACTTCACAAGGTTCATTACCTACGAAGATGAAAATGGTAATCCTCACATTATTTTAAATGCGATGCCAGAAAACATTAGTAATAAACTATTCATTAATAAAGCAACAAAACTGAATGAAAGAAATTGTATCCAAGCTGATGTATTAATTGATTTATCTAATGACAAATACTCTGTCCAGCCGTTAAAACGCCCAAGTAATCTAACTGGTGCTATCTATTTTAGTGACTACACTACTCTTGGACCAGATAAATACCAGTTTAAAGCATTCATCGATGGAAGATATCAATTTATTGATGTTCAATTTTAATAAATAATGTGTTCGAGATTTAGTACTCCATCCTAAGCATGGATATGTAAACGCTATTATTAGGATAGAAAATGTGACCAAGAGGCTGTCAGATTGGTCAAAAACATGCCTAATTGGATACCCGGTAAAAATGGAGGTAAACCGGTGAACAATTATTTTGATTTACCCATAATTTTAAAAAGACCGTAGGTTCACACAATATGCGAACCTACGTTTTTTTGTTTCTATTCAAAATATTTCTTAGAAAATTCCCATAACACAACACCAGCGCAAACGGAAACGTTCAAACTGTGCTTGGTTCCAAATTGGGGAATTTCAACTATCGCGTCTGAGATATCAATTACCTCTTGGTCTACTCCATTCACCTCATTTCCGAAAACTAAGGCAAATTTTGGAGCGTCTAACTGAGCTATTTCGTGTAATTTGGTTGTTTTCTCAGCTTGTTCGATACTTGCCACACAAACACCTTCAGCTTGTAATTCTTTCACCAAGTCCACAATATTTTCGCGGTGCTCCCATTCGATTGTATCTTCGGCACCCAAAGCTGTTTTATGAATATCTCTATGAGGAGGTGTTGCGGTAATTCCACACAAATAAATCTTTTCCACGTTGAAGGCATCCGAAGTACGGAAAAACGTACCAATATTATTCAAACTACGTATATCGTTGAGAATAACAATCAAAGGGAACTTCGCTTGCTCTTTAAATTCAACCTCAGACACTCGGTCTAACTCCCACAATTTTAATTTTTTATTCATAATGTTGATAATATACCTGCCGAAGATTTGTCCTAAGCGTTTGTAAATCCTTAATTTTATAAACAAAATTCCAAAAAACGAACGACTTGGCGAAGCAAAAAGCAGAAAAAAGCGCAAATGAGACTCCATTGATGCGCCAATACAATCAAATTAAGGCAAAGCATCCGGGAGCATTATTACTTTTTCGTGTAGGTGATTTTTACGAAACCTTTGGTGAAGACGCTGTAAAAGCATCCAAAATATTAGGAATTGTACTCACCAAACGAGGAGCTGGTTCGGCTACAGAAACGGCGTTAGCTGGTTTTCCACACCACTCGATTGAAACTTATTTACCCAAATTAGTTCGAGCTGGTGAACGTGTGGCCATTTGTGACCAATTGGAGGATCCTAAAATGGTGAAAGGAATCGTGAAACGTGGAGTAACAGAATTAGTTACACCCGGAATATCATTCTCCGACCAAGTTTTGGAACAAAAGAAAAATAACTTCCTGTGCGCCATTCACTTTGATAAGAAAGAACACGGAATTGCACTCATCGACGTTTCAACAGGTGAATTTCTACTCGCACAAGGAGATTTAGAATATGTCGAAAAAATTGTCCAAGGTTTTGAACCTAAAGAAATCATTTATCAAAAAAATAAATCAAAAGAATTTGACGAACTATTTGGTAAAAGATACTACAACTTCAGATTGGACGATTGGGTATTTACAACTGATTTCTCTCAAGAC
>JAZQRM010000101.1:0-2260 GCA_045629585.1 Taishania sp.
GATATGTAATGATTTTGAAATATGGCAACATTCAGAAGGTTTTTGTCACGATTTTTTAAACGGTGGTGATGTTAACTATTTACACCAACTTCAAAACCTTTATTTCGCATTAACAAACGAAGAACTTGAAATTAATTTGTAGGTCATGACAAAATGGTTAGAAACATACAAAAGCATTCATAACAAAATATATGATGTTTCAATGGTTAAGCCAGTTCCAAGTGAATGGGCTGAAAAGAATATTATTTTACCTGGTGGAGTTTCACGTTTTACAGGTCGTTTTAGTTATGATTTAACACCTTATGCAAGGGAAGTAGTAAACACCCTCTCTGCCGCTCATCCAGCTAGAACAGTTGCAATTATGAAAGGCGCACAAATTGGATTTACACAAGGTTTAATAATGCCTGGAATGGCTTATATCATCTCTCAAGATCCAGCACCAATTTTATTTTTAGCAGGTAATAAAGATTTGGCTCAGACTTCAATAGTTGAAAGATTTGAACCGTTGTTACATTCATCAGGATTACAAGAATTAATTCGTCCAAATGTTGTCCGTGCAAAAAATCAAAGAACGGGAGACACTTCAAGCAGTAAAGAGTATGCAGGTGGAAGATTAACAGTTGAGGGAACTCAAAACGTTGATAAGTTTAGACAGATATCAGTAAGATATATTTTTGCGGATGATTTCGAAGCAGCACCGAAAGCAGATAAAGAAGAGGGATCTATCAGAAAGTTATTTGAAACACGTGCAACATCATACGGAAATACAGCGAAGATTTATTTTATATCAACCCCAAAAATCAAACAAACTTCAAATATTGAACCCGTTTATTTGTTAGGTGATCAACGTCATTGGTATTGGAGTTGTCCTTGTTGTGGTGAGGACATAACCCCGACTTGGTCTATTGAATTAGAAAACGGAGAGCGTGCGGGTATTGTTTGGAAATTAGACGATAACAATAAATTGATTCCCGAAAGCGTAAAGTATCGATGTGAGAAATGTTTAGGTTATTTTGATGAAGGAGAAAAATACGATTTGAATTTAGCAGGAAAATGGAAGCCAACCGCAGAACCTAAAATTTCAAATTATTATTCATACTATATCAATTCAATATGTGCGCCCCCTGGGTTCTTATCTTGGGTGCAATTAGTTGAGGAATGGCTTGAAGCTTGCCCACCAAATGGAGTGGTAAATAAGCCAATGTTACAAGCATTCATGAATGTAAAGTTAGGTTTAACATGGGAAGAAAAAGGAGAAACATTACGAGTAAATGAATTAATGAAAAATACCCGTTCGTATTCTGTTGGAGTAGTTCCAGATGAAACATCTGAAAACGATGGTAACGGATCAATTGCATTATTAACATTAGCAGTCGATTTAGGGGGTATTATGAATCGTGATTTAACAGATGTTCGTTTAGATTGGGAGATAAAGGCACATTCAAGAAATGGACAAACCTATTCAGTTGAGCATGGATCAATCGGAACATTCCAAAGAAAAAGACAACAAAGTAAAAAATCATTTGAAAGTGAAGGTGCACGTACCAAATGGACTTATGATTTTAATGTTGAAAATAGCGTATGGCCCGAATTAGAAAATTTAATGCGTAGAGATTGGTTTTGTGAAAGTGGTAAAAAAATAAAAGTAGGATTAACTGTAATTGATACGGGGCATTTTACAGAATTAGCAATGAAATTTATCAATTCATTTGATGATTTAATCGTAACAGGAATTAAAGGTAAGACAGATCCAAATTTCAGATCATTGAATAAAGATACAGCATTTGTAAAAAAATCATCTAACGTGAAAAATTTGTATATGTTAGAGGTAAATCAAATCAAAGATATAGTCGCTGAAAACATGAAATTAAAAGAAGGTGATCACGGAGAGCAACCCGAAGGATTTATGAATTTCCCAATGCCAAGCGATGGATTGTATACAATGCGATCTTATTTTAGTCATTTTGAAACAGAGCGAAGAACAGAAGATATAAAAAATGATGAGGTTGTAGGTTTTAAATGGGAAAAGATTCATTCAGATGTAGTAAATCACTTTTGGGACGTTCATATTTATAATTTTTCATCTAAGGAAATATTTTTGGATATGCTAAGGCGAAGTGATCCAAGTTTAAAAAATATCACTTGGGCTGATTATTGCACGATGATGTTTGATTAATTTTTGTATTTTTATGAAAAATTTATTATTATGTGTTGCATATATTTAAACCCCCGACAATACTTAACAGATTCTAAGACTTTA
>JAZQRM010000102.1:0-2584 GCA_045629585.1 Taishania sp.
GCATCATAATAATAATTTGCAAATGAAAATGCTCCTATTCTACTATCACTAAAAATGAGCGAAGAATTAGTCATATCTATCCCAGCGGTATTATTTCCATACGTAAATAATCCATTAGTGTAAACATTATTTTCATTAAAATCTAACGTTCCTCGAGAAACAACAATCGTTCCTGTTCGTGCATTTACCCTATCCACAAAATAAAGCATTAAGCTATCATTCAACGTAATCGTTGAATTTTGCTTATCTATATATAAATTACCACCAATTTTACAACCATTGGAGGTAATTGATGCATCATTATTCCCCATCATTAACACCTGAGCTCTAAAAATCATATCTCTCTGGAGAACTAAACTTCCTAAAACAACAAAATCGGTAATCGGATTCTCTTCAAATATTGGACTATTTGGAGCGTTAATCCAAGACATATTTCTCACAGTAGCTCCATTAATTTCGGATGTAACTACAGTTCGATCAGTACTCGTAAATCCACTGTTAACATCAAAAATCACGTCGTCTTGTGGAGATGGTGGATTTAAGTACTGAGAACCAAGTCCTCCAGAAGAGGTAGACCAATGTGATAAGTCGGTCCACTCTCCACCCCCACCTACCCAATAATAAGTGCTTGAACTCTGACCTATTACAGGTAAGGCTATAAACAAAGACAATACACTTAAAAATGTAAAAATTAGTAGTCGTCTATTTTGCATAATAAAAAAGGTTAGAATTAATCTACTTAAGACATCTTTAAAACACGACTCAAGCCGTATTAAAAAATGAATTATCAAATTAAATTAGAGAACTAAACCCCTCATTATTAACCTCACTCTTCCTTTTTAATAATTATTCACAATTTAGAACAAAGAGAATTCTTCTAAAACAACCATTTCTAAAAGAGATTACCTCACACAGCACCTTATGCTAAAAATCGTTAAATAGGAAATTTTAAAATGCAGAAAGAACCAAAATTCAAGACAATGACGGAAAGAAAATAGGCTCCATTTCATCGTCAACAAATCACTAATAAATGAAAAATAAACATACTTTTCAACTCAATAATTTAACTTATTCTTAAGAAAAAGTAACAATAAATAAACACCTCTTTAGTTAAAATCTAACTACTTTGTAATTATCTATTTTAACAAAAATGAAAAGTCATACATTAATAATGGTTTTCACACTGATGACACTAAACTTCATCAGTTTTGCACAAGATATTTCAGAACGGAAAGTCCCTACTCCCATAATTCAAAAATTTCATAAGCTTTACCCCAAAGCCTATGATGTAGAATGGGAAAAAGAAGGGCAACTCTATAAAGTGGAATTTGAATTAGGATTACTAGAAGTTGACCACGATATATGGTTTGACGAAAATACTCAAATCGTTCGTCATAAAGAAGAGATTGAGAAAACAGAGTTACCTAGCTCAATACAACAGTATTTACAAACTAATTTTAATGGATATCGCATCAATGATATCTTTCGAATAACAGAAGATAATACTATCACCTATCTTATGAAGGTAAAATCTATTCATGAAGTTCTTAAAATTGCATTTGATAACAATGGTAAACGTATTAATTAAATTATTTACTTTGAAGTTACCTGTTCTATCGATTATCCTCTTAGTACAACTTTCATTTCTTAGTTATGCGCAAATAAGCCCTCCTGGTCTAGGAACGGCTAAATCTGCTAGTTGGTTAGCGCTGGGAGTTAGGCAGGAAATTGGTAAAGGTTGGCAATCGATGACTTATGTTGGGATAGGACGAAAAAGTGATCCCGACAATTTTAATTTAATTCAAAAACAAAGTATTTGGGTCGCAAATCAAGAATTCACCTATAAATTCAAAAAAGCATGGCAAACCTCATTTGCTATAAGTTATCGTTATCAAGACGAGTATCGTAAGGAAGCTCCTTTTGAACACGCAGATCCTGCAGCTCGACAAGAGTTTAGAACCTATGGGCGCGTATCATATAATATTCGTACTACACGCTTAAAAATCGTCCCCACGCTACGTCAAGAATTCAGGAAATACTATACTCCTAACTTTACAAACTTCTCCGAAAGTATACAATTGAGAACGCGGTTTCGTATTCAGTTGATCGCTTCGTTGAACAAGAAAAAAACACAGGCATTAACATTGAGCTCGGAACAATTATTCAGTATTTCGATGTCAGACCAAAATGAATGGAGTAATTTTAAATATGGTGAAAGTCGTTTTGCTATCTATTATTCCTATTCTTTTACCAAAACACCACTTATACTTAGTGTTGGCTACATGAACAACCTTGTAGGAGCCACTCATCCTTATTCTGCAAATTACCTTTCACTTGATCTTGTTTGGGAAAATCCATTCAAAAGTATAAAACGCATGAAAACCGAACGTAAGTAATGGGAATCATTACTCTTTAAAAACCTTGCATTCTTGCTGATGAATCACTTCAAAATTACATGAATTCGCAATAAAACAAAGCTGATTGGCTTGGTGATGTAATTCATTTGCAAGCGTAACTTGTTCCTCCTTAGTGATCACCACACTCGGCTTCAAAACTACTTTTGTGATGCGCCCACTTCCATCTT
>JAZQRM010000103.1:0-36428 GCA_045629585.1 Taishania sp.
TGTACGCATTTCTTGTGCATTCGCACTTCCAAAAAGTCCGATTGCAGCAATTAAAAGTAGTTTTTTATTCATATCATTTAAAATTTACCAGCTACCTGCATGACCGAAAAGGAAAGCAACATAACCTTTGAGCACTAAAAAGTTACTAAATAAATGAATACTGTTAAATAATTAACAAAACTTTAATAAAACAAAAACACTAACTGACTGTTTATGAATAAAATAATTAAGACAAAAAAAAGAGGGGTTGCCCCCTCTTTAACACTATTTGCTATGTTACTTACCTATTACTTAACGATTACACGTTGAGCAGCACGAGATGACCCATTAGTCATTTCCAAAACATAAACACCAGCTCCAAAAGAACTCAAATCAATAGAACCATTTCCGAAAACAGATGTAGAAGCAATTTGTTTACCAGTAACATCAGTTACATTAACTGTAAGTACTTCATTGTTTGAATTAGAAACATTAACAATACCATTAGTTGGGTTAGGGAAAACAGTGACATTCTCCATTCCTTCAACTTTAGCAATTGAAAGACTAGGATCAAAATTTAATTCAATTCCATAAGAAAATCCTACACCACCATAGTAATCAACACCAGCTGAACCGAAGTCTCCATATATAAGAGATCCGTTATCATTATCACCAACTTTTGCAAGTACACCCACAGTACCAGCAGCACCCTTACGAATTTCAAGTCGAACAAAATCACCAGCTACTAATGGAACATTATAATCGAACGTAATCACAATTGGACGCATAGCACTATTACTAGAAAAATCACTTGTTGTCACAACAAAATCACCTTGATACTCCGTAACAAAAGCAGTTCCATTATATCTATGTAACAATACTTCCAAACTTTGATTAGGAGTAGTATTATTCCACAAGTACACGTTTGCCCCGTAAATCGTCACGTCCTCACTAATACCAAATTGAGAAACAAAACCGGCCAATTCAGAACGAGAAGTAATCATTGTCAAATCATCTATTGTAGAATGACTTTGATAAAAATCAGTTACTTCAAAAACAACAGAATCTCTAGCTTGTCCCTCTTCATTATCAATAACACTAACAAGAGTATAAAAACCAATTTCATCAGGAGTATAATCAAGTTGTAAGAAAGTTGTATCTGTCTGACCAAGTGTATAGGCAATCTGAGCCGATTCACTATGTACCTCCGTATTTCCTTTTCTAACAATAAAAGTAACATCTTTATTAACCGTAGAGAATCCAATATTTGTTGAAACCAAACCAGCAACAATAGGTGTCACTTGAGACATAGCAATACGTCCATATTCAAAATCATCAACAATATCACCGCTAAATAAAAAGTTAGTTATAGCATCTGAAAAATCAGGTGGAACAGAATATATAGACACACCTTTTACAACTTGGTATCCTGTTGTTGTCCCCGTCAAAGAAACTCTAAACTTAAAATCTGAAACTCGATAAGAGTTAGGAATATTAATGATCGGCGAAATATCAACAGAACCATCTGTATCTGGTAACCAAGATGTAAATGTGTTTCTTAGCATAGTAGCATCTTCTTCAAACCAGAAATCAGTCCAAGAAGCACCATTGTCATTAGATAATTGTATTTTTAAGTTACCCATTGCACCTCTTGCAGCATTGAGATAACCATAATCAAGATTCATGTCTAACTGCAAACGATAAACATCACCATCCACACCAGGATCAGGAATACCTACAGGATTAGTTACTGTCAAATACTCATCATAAACACCATTAAATTCTGCGTTAGTAGTTGGCCAAACAACAACACCAGAAGATTGTTGTCTATAAGCCCAATGAGGCGCGGTAGAAGTAACTCCATGACTTTCTGTGAACTGTCCTAAACCAGGTCCATCAAATACTTGAGAAAAAATAGTTGCGCGTGCCTCATAATTTCTGTTAATCGGAGTACTAATACGCTGTACATTTTCATCAAAAACTTTGACAAATTTTTGCTGTTGCGCGAAAGCACTACCTGATAAAGTTAGTGCCGCTACCAAAAGTAGTTTTATATTCATTTTTTATAGTTTAATAGTTAAAAAATACAATAATTTATAACCAATATCCTAAAGTAGTAAAAATATTCCTAATAAAAAAAATAAGACAGCTATAAATAGATAAACAATTAACAATTATTTATTTTTTTAACCATAAGAATTGGAGTTGTTGTTTTCTTAACAAAATAGGTAAAAAAAAGCCGGATCATAACCACATGACCCGACTTTTCATTTTTAACTGTAAACGAAGTAAAACCTTCCTACAAAGCGCCTAATTGTTCCTTAACTACTTTAGAAATCAATTGACCCTCTGCTTTTCCTGCTAATTCTTTACTCAATACTCCCATTAATTTACCTATATCTTGAGGACCAATTGCTCCGACATTTTTAATGGTTGTTTTGACAACTTCAATAACATCAGCTTCTGACATCATTTGTGGTAAATAAGCTTCAATTACTTTAGCTTGAAATAATTCGTCCGCTGCTAAATCCTCTCTACCTTGGGCTATATATAAATCATAAGTTTCTACACGTTGTTTGTGCAATTTCATTACAATTTTCATCGCTGTAGCGTCTGATACTTCTGTACTACCACCTGCTGTTGCTTCCAACATTAGTTTGGCCTTAATATCACGCAAAGCTGCTAATTTTTCTTTCTCTTTGGCTAACATTGCTGTTTTAATATCAGCCGATATAACTTCCATGAATCCCATATATCAATCTACGTTATCGTGTAAAAATGAATTCCCACCTCTTAATCGAGTTTCACCAGAATCATCAATAGAAACATTAAAGCGAGAATTACTTTGTTCTGAAGAATAGTTGCCATTCAAATCCAATTGCACATTTCTTCTTTTATAAGCTGGTTCATTTTCATATTGAACAACACCATCTGCTTTTTTAAGTCGCAATGTATACTCATGAATTTTCGCCATTCTTTCCATCTGTTTACGTTGTATTTCCTCTGGAGAAACAGAAGTCTGAGCTGTAAACACCCGTTGTTCATTTTGAACTGCTTCCACCTTCGTTTCAGCCTCATCCTCCAATGTAAAAACGCGTCTAACATTAACCGGCTCAACCTCACGTTCAACAATTGGCTCCGCCACGTTACGAGGTTCATTAACAACAACTGGCTCCACTTGTTCATTAACAACAGGCTTCATTTCAATTGTATCCCAATCCATTGTGAATTGCGTTTGCTCTGGTTCAGGCGCTTCAACTACATTCACCGGACTAATAATTTCTGGAGTAATTTCCTCTACATGCGCACTAGCTTTGATAAACGGTTCGTTTTGAATTTGCGTTATCTCACGTGCGCCTTGAAAGGGCGTCGACTCCGGTGCCCTCTCAGCTACTGGAGCTGCAGGCTTTTCGTCTTCCAACACACGTACTTGACGTGCAGGTGCTTTTTCGTAACCCGTAATTGGTGTTGATGAAAAACCAGTTGCAATAAGCGTAACACAAATTTTATCTCCTAAAGTAGGATCATAACCGTGTCCCCAAATAACGTCTGCTGTGGATCCTGCTTCATCTTGGATGTAATCGGTAATATCCGTAATTTCATCCATCAACACTTCTTTGTCACCGTAAGTAATGTTTAATAAAACATACTTGGCACCACTAATATCATTATCATTTAATAACGGAGAAGAAAGCGCTTGTGTCACGGCTAAAATAGCACGATCATCACCTTCAGCGGTAGCACTTCCCATAATGGCAACGCCACTATCTTTCATCACCGTATTAACATCATTAAAGTCAACATTTATTGCACCTGTAACAGAGATTACTTCTGCAATTCCTTTTGCTGCTATAGATAATACATCATCTGCTTGCGAAAAGGCATTACCGATAGTTAAGTTCCCCGTGATTTCACGAAGACGTTCGTTGTTAATCACCAACAACGTATCTACATTACGACGCATTGAATCTAAACCTTCTTCTGCTTGTTGTCTTCTTTTGCGACCTTCAAAACTAAATGGTACAGTAACAATACCTACTGTCAAAATACCCATTTCTTTAGCCACTTGAGAAATAACTGGAGCAGCGCCAGTTCCAGTTCCACCACCCATTCCGGCAGTTACAAAGACCATTTTCGTGTTATTCGATAACAAGTCTTTAATTTCATCAATATTTTCAACAGCAGCGTTTTTTCCTATTTCAGGAATAGAACCTGCACCACGACCTTCTGTTAAAGACGGTCCTAATTGAATTTTATATGGAACAGGAGAAATATCCAACGCTTGTTTGTCCGTATTACAAACAATAAAATCTACTCCTACAATGCCTTGCTTGTACATGTGGTTAACGGCATTACTTCCACCTCCTCCTACACCAATTACTTTGATGATAGATGAGTTATCTTTTGGTAAATCAAACTCCATTTTACTTCGTTTTGTGGTTATTTTTCGTTTACTTTTATTCTTATTCTCCGTCTACAAAAAAGTTCTTACTTTTTTCTAGGAAAGTCTCTAACAAACCTAATTTAGGAATTTTAGAGTGTGTTTTAGCAACTTTTTTAGCCTGATTTACAGGTGTTAATTCAGCTTGCTCATCCATTCGCTTAAACCCTTGCAACACCAATCCTACACCTGTAGAATACATTGGACTTGCCAAATTTTGAATAGACTCAGATTGTACAATATGTTCTGTTGGAAAACCAATACGCGTATCTAATCCTGTAACATACTCGAACAATTGTGTAATATGTTTCAATTGTGACCCACCACCCGTAACGACAATACCACCAATTAGTTTACGTTTGAAACCAGAATTACTAATTTCATAATCTACTAATTCGATAATTTCAGTCATACGAGCCTGAATGATACTTGAAAGATTACGCACAGAAATCTCTTTAGGATCACGTCCTCTTAATCCAGGAATACAAACGATGTCATTCTCTTGGCTTTCACTTGCTAATGCAGTTCCGAATTTCAATTTCAACAATTCTGCTTGACGACGCATGATTGCGCATCCTTCCTTGATGTCTTCTGTAATCACATTTCCTCCAAAAGGAATAATAGCAGTGTGCTGAATAATTCCATCATGGAAAATAGCCACATCAGTTGTTCCTCCACCTATATCTACAAGAACTACTCCTGCTTCTTTCTCCTCTTCCGACAAACAAGCTTCAGCAGATGCCATTGGCTCTAGAATGATTTCATTGACATCATACCCTGCTTTATTCACACATTTATTAATGTTCATACAAGCGCCAACATTTCCTGTTATAATATGAAAATTAGCTTCTAAACGAACACCCGCATGACCAATAGGATCCTTAATTCCCTGTTGATTATCAATTATATATTCTTGAGGTATTACAGTGATAATTTTTTCACCAGGAGGCATAAGCATTTTATACATATCCTCGATCAAATTATCGATATCTCTTTGCGAAATTTCATCCTCCACATTGTCACGCGTTAGCATTCCTCTGTGTTGTAAACTTCTAATATGTTGACCTGCTACGCCAACATTCACACCAGAAAATGTTAAATCATCATATCCTTCAAGCCCTTCTTGCGCAATTTCAACCGCTTTTTTAATTGACTGTACAGTACGCTCGATATTCTCCACAACACCACGAGAAACTCCCAATGATTCTGTTTGCCCCATTGAAAGAATTTCAATTTTCCCGTGTTCATTACGAACACCTACGAAACAAGCTATTTTCGTAGTTCCGACATCCAATCCAACAACTGCTCTGATATTTGACATAAACTGTTATATTACTTTTAATTTACATACAATTTGCTTGTCATACTTAAGGTTTATTTCGGCGTATTTCCCCCAACCTTCGTACGGCATTGCATTTTTGTAAAAAATTTGAAGTTTCGTAAATTTCTCCTTTACTTCATTCTCCGTATTTGCGGACCCAAAAATTATCTTTTGTCCACCTATAATTGGGAGAAGGATAAAATCCCCATTATTATCTCGGTGAATCTGTCCAATTAAGGTCTGCATTAATGGATCATTACAAACATAATTGGAAATTCGGTACACATCATCGAGCTTTTGAATAGTTTTCAAAGAATCGTTGTTAATAATGTCACTCACATTATACCCTCCCATTCGATCAGGTATCGCTCCAGTAACCACTAACGTCCTAGCAGTGTGGTGTGAACCACTAGATAAGGTATATCCTTTGTTGTCTAAATAGAAGGATTCATTGTATTTGTTAAAAATTCTTGCAATTGGTTTTCTTAGTACAACATCGACATTTAATGCTCCCCCAAAATTAAGATATACCCTAGCCTGATCCACTTCCTCCATGCCTACTAAAAAAGATTCCATTTCTTCCACCTTCAGTTCTTTTACTTTTTGATCGATGAATAAGAAATTCTTTTCTCTCAACCTTGTCAACACTTCAGGCTTAGTCAAAAAGGCATTTTCACCATCCACGTTTACATTTACAAGGATGTTATCAATTGTTTGATTATCCATTTTAGATTTACTCACGAAAAGCAAAACCACCACAGTAATTACAAACAGACAATATAATGCTATTTTAACCCAATTTTTCACGCAGTATACTAGCTAAAGGTTCAACAATTCTATCAATATCTCCAGCACCTACCGTTACAACAATATCAACATCTGTATCGGTTAAATACTGCAAAACGTCTTGAGGACCTAGTAAATATTTATCTTGATTTGTCAACTGTTCCACAATCATATTCGAGCTAACTCCGGGTATTGGCAATTCACGAGCTGGATAGATTGGCATCACGATAGAAGTATCGAAACGTGATAATTGCTCAATAAAACCAGTTAAGAAATCACGCGTACGCGAAAACAAATGTGGTTGAAACACACCTGTAATTTTTCGGCCTGGATACAATAATTTTAGTGAATCAATCAACGCCTTCAATTCCGTTGGATGATGCGCGTAATCATCAACATACACCAACTGTGGTGATTTAATAAAATATTCAAAACGGCGCTTAACCCCTTTGAAAGTACGAAGCCCTTCTCGAATAACATTCTCATTCAAACCAAGTTGTATAGCCAACACGAAACACGCTAATGCATTTTCAGCATTATGCACGCCAGGAATACCCAGTTCAACGTTTTCGTAAACAACATCTTCAAAAAGTACGTCAATAAAAAAGGCCTCTTTAACAAACTTAAGATTGGTCGCTTGCGCATCAGCGAGAACTTCATTCACACCATAGGTAATGACCCTCGCCTTTGCTGGTAAATTCAAACCATACTTCTGCACACAGACTCCGTCTTGGTCAATTTTTGCAGTAAACTGTTCAAACCCTTCTCTAAATTGATTTTCATCCCCATAAATATCTAAATGATCAGGATCACACGAAGTAATTATTGCGGAGAAAGGATCTAATTGAAGAAAGGAACGATCAAACTCATCTGCTTCAATAACTGTATAAGCTGAATCGTGATTAAGTAATAAATTACTATTAAAATTGGAGGAAATACCGCCTAAAAAAGCTGTACAACCTAAATTTGATTGGTTTAGAATATGTGCCAACATGGTACTTGTAGTTGTTTTACCATGCGTACCTGCTACCGCTAAACCTTTTGATATTCTAGTAATTGCACCTAGGACTTCCGCTCTTTTAAGAAGTGAAAAACCATTATTCAGTACAAAAACATACTCTTGCAAATTTTGAGGAATTGCAGGCGTATATATTATAAGCGTATTTTTTGAATCCAAGCCCTTTTGCTCAAAAATATCAGGTGTATCTTCATAGTGAACAACAATACCCTCATTTTCTAAATCGCGTGTTAAAACGGAAGGTGTCTTATCGTAACCAAAAACCTTCCATCCAGAAATATTAAAATACCGAGCCAAGGCAGACATTCCTATACCTCCCACTCCTAAGAAATAAATATTATCAAATGCTTTTAAATTCATTTCTTCCTATTTAGTGTATTTAACAATCTGTTGAACTATATCGCTCGTCGCGTTGGGTCTAGCAAAAGTTCTTATATTCTCAATGAGTATCCGTTGCTGTTCGACATTCTGCATCAAGCTAAAAACCTGCGTAAACAAAGAATCTTTTGCCTCCACGTCTTTCACAAGAATTGCAGCATTTTGATTAACCAACGACATTGCATTGTGTGTTTGATGATCTTCTGCCACATTTGGGGAAGGAACCAATATAATTGGCTTTCCGATTAGCGCTAATTCGGAAACGGCAATCGCACCCGCACGTGATACAATAAAATCAGCTGCAGCATACGCCAAATCCATTTCGCGAATGAATTCAAACAAATAAACCTGTTTCCCTCCTTTTAAGGTCAACTGATTTAGACAAGAATCATAATTTGTTTTTCCACATTGCCAAAGTACCTGTAATTCGCTAGCATCAATTTCATCAAGATGAGCTAAAATAGCATCATTAAGCGTTCTGGCACCAAGCGAACCACCAATAACTAGAACCGTTTTTAGTTTAGGATCCAGTCCAAAAAAAGTGTTTGCAGCTTCCTTTTTACCATCAATTAGGGTAACTTCTTTACGAACAGGGTTACCCGTTTCGACAATTACCTCCTTCGGAAAGAAGCGTTCCATCTTGGGATATGCGGTACAGATCACCTTTGCCTTCTTTCCGAGAATGATATTTGTTTTTCCTGCAAAAGAATTTTGTTCTTGCAAAACCGTTGGTATTTTCATCCAATTGGCCATTTGCAATGTTGGCCCTGAGGCGTAACCACCTACACCAATAACCACATCAGGTTTAAAGCGTTTAATCGTTGCCCTTGCCTTCCACATGGATTTAACTAACTTGAAGGGCAATAAAAGATTTTTAGTGGTAAATTTTCTTTGCAGTCCTACAATAGGCAAACCAACAATCGGATAACCTGCTTGTGGAACTTTTTCCATTTCCATTTTACCTTCAGCTCCAACGAATAAAATTTCCGCTTGTGGGTATTGAGCTTTTATTTCATTAGCAATTGCAATAGCTGGAAAGATGTGCCCACCCGTTCCACCTCCAGAAATTATCACCTTTTTCATTTGCTATTCTTTAGGACCTTTATTATTATTTGCCGCTATCGCTTGAACCATTCCTATAGCAACACATGTCATCATTAAAGCAGAACCACCCATTGCCAAGAGCGGCATATTTTGTCCCGTAACGGGAAATACACCGGTACAAACTAGCATATTAACACTTGCTTGCGTTATAATTAAAATACCTATCCCTACGCAGAAATAAGTTTCAAAAAGATTAGTAGACCGAAGACCAATACGAATCATTCGGTAAAGTAAAATTAAATACACAAGTATTAAAACGATTGAAAAAACCGCTCCAAATTCCTCCACAAAAGAAGAGTAATAGAAATCGGCATAAGCTTCAGGTAAATACTCTTTCAATTTACCATCTCCCACTCCTTGCCCAAACACACCTCCATTATAGATTGCCAATTTGGCATTTGTTACTTGGGCATTTTCAATGACATTAGCGTCATCATCAATTTTATGTAAGATCCGATTTTCCCAAGTTGTTAACCTTGGTAATAAATTAAGATTCGGAAAAGATTTATGAATCCCATACGCACCGCCACCGATACCTATCCCCACCGCAAAGACCAGAAAGATGCGACTAATAGGAAATTTACCGATAAACAACAAAACAACTGCTAATGCGAATACAATTGCGGCAGTAGAAAAATTATCCTTAACGATTAACAAAAAAGTTAACAAGATAGGCCCCATAATTGGTAAAAAGCCTTCTTTCCAGCTAAGAAATTGATCCTTTCTCTTAGCTAATTGTTTAGACAAATATAATATTAACGTAACTTTTGCGAGATCAGATGCTTGAAAGGTAAGAGAAGTAAAAGGAATCTTCACCCATCTTTTGGCACTATTAACTTCGGTAGGCGAAATGATGGTTAGCAACAACATTCCGATACCAATGAACAGTGCAATTTTTGATATTTGAGAAAAATATTTGGGATTCACACGATGCACCATATACATCATCACAAAACTGAGCACTACATAAAACAAGTGCTTCATCAAATATTTAACCGGCGTACCTCCTTCGACCTTCACCAGAACAGGCACAAAGCTAAAAACAGTGACCAACGAAAAGCACATCATAAGGATTGTAATCACCCAAATAACGGAATCTCCCTTCAAATACTGTTCTAAAAACTTTTTCATTTTATTTCCTTCCACTCCTTTAAAAAGGTCAGATAGCTATCATCTGCATTCACACCATCAGCAACAAAAAGAAAAGCTTCCATTTGCCACTCATTCTCCCTTAACCATTTTACAGCTGGCTTAATACTATCGACATTCCCTACCTGCTCTCGACTCCCTTCATCATACGCTAACCATTGACAATGCCTACCAATTAATTTAGCATCATTGACCAACGTATCAACCACAACTCGAGGTGCGACGACAACAATTTTGAAGGGAACTCCTTTTAAAAAGGCAACGACTTCCTCAACCTGGGGACATTTCCACACAAAGGCATTCAACCCAAACTGCTTACCTAAAGGGCGTAACACACCATTTTGAGCATGCTCCAACGCCTCTTTACGAGAATGGATGAGATTCAGTTTATCTACCTTTTCCTCCATGAGTTAAAGTTTCAAATTTTTAAAGTGCTCTAACCGCCTCTTTAAAAAGATTACCACGCTCTTCATAGTTTTCGAATAAATCGAAAGAAGCACATGCAGGCGACAACAGTACAGTTTCATCCTTTTTAGCTAAACGGTACCCGTAAGCCACAGCTTCCATTGCTGTTTTAGCTTCAACGATCGTATCCACAACACCCGTAAAAGCTTCGATAATTTTTGCGTTATCCGAACCTAAGCAGATGATTGCTTTCACTTTCTCCTGAACCAATTCCATCAATTCAGCGTAATCGTTACCTTTATCAACACCACCAACTATCCATACAGTTGGTTTCTCCATAGACTCCAAAGCAAACCAAGTTGAATTTACATTCGTTGCTTTAGAATCATTGATAAATTCAATTCCGTGCACTTTTGCCACGAATTCTAATCTGTGCTCTACATTCGTAAAATCAGATAAAGACTCACGAATGGATTCTTTACGGATTTCTAAAATGCGAGAGGCGATACCGGAAGCCAATGAATTCTGTGCATTGTGCTTTCCCTTTAGTGCTAACTCATGAATAGACATAGTGAACTGATCTTTTAAGTTTATTGTTATTTGTTGTTTGTTGTTTTCTAAAAATCCTCCTTGTTCCAACGCCGTTTCTATAGAGAAGGGAGCTAGTTGCGCTGAGAGGTTGCGCTTTTTCATTTCTTGTTGAATGGTTACATCATCGAAATTGTAGATAAACCAATCCGTTTCTGACATATTTTGAACAATACGAAACTTAGAGTCGACATAATTCTGCATTTCGTAATTGTATCTATCCAAATGATCTGGAGTAATATTCAATAAGATTGCTACATCCGCTTTGAATTGAAACATTCCATCCAATTGAAAGGAGCTTAATTCAAGCACATACCAATCAAAATTCTCCTCGGCCACTTGCTTTGCAAAACTTTGACCAACATTACCTGCTAACCCCACGTTCATTCCTGCTTTTTGCAGAATGTGATACGTTAACATTGTGGTGGTTGTCTTGCCATTACTCCCAGTAATACAAATTGTCTTTGCAGTATTATAATAGCCTGCAAATTCAATTTCTGATATCACGGGAATCTTATTTTCTATCGCTTTCTGAATAATTGGTGCTTTATCAGGAATACCAGGCGATTTAATGATAATCGTAGCGTCCAAGACACGTTGTTCAGTATGTTTTCCTTCTTCCCATTCAAAGCCTCTTTCGTTCAATTGGCTTTTAAAGTCATCTTTTATCGTCCCATAATCAGAAACCAATACATTCCATCCTTCCTTCAGTGCTAAGATTGCTGCACCAACACCAGATTCACCGGCTCCTAGAATGACAATATTTTTTGACCCGTATGGCTTCATTTTAACGCACTTTCAATGTTACAATAGAAACGACTGCCAATAGAATACTAATGATCAGAAAACGCATGACAATCTTTGCTTCATGCAACCCTTTCTTTTGATAATGGTGATGCAATGGAGCCATTAAGAAGATTCGTCTACCTTCCCCATATCTTTTCTTGGTGAATTTAAAATAGCCAACCTGCATCATCACTGAGAGATTCTCAATTAAGAAAACACCACATAAAACAGGGATTAATAATTCTTTACGAATAATAATTGCAAATACGGCAATTATACCACCCAAAGCCAATGAACCTGTATCCCCCATAAACACTTGTGCTGGATAAGAGTTATACCACAGAAAACCGACACAAGCACCAATAAATGCAGAGATGAAAATCACCAATTCCTCTGCGCCAGGTATGTACATTACATTTAGATAATCTGCGAATTTTATATTTGCCGAAACGTATGCTAAAATGGCCAACGCGATTCCAACTATTGCGGAAGTCCCCGTTGCTAGACCGTCTAAACCGTCCGTCATGTTAGCACCGTTAGACACTGCGATTACGATAAAGATCACTACTGGTATAAATACGATCCAACCAAAACCAAAGTCAGACTGATTACCCATTAACCAATTATAGTTAAACTCATTTCCCTTAATAAAAGGGATGGTTGTAGTCATATCTCTCGTTTCGATCCACTTGTACCCTGTTTCATCTGCGTGCAAATGAGAAACTAGGTGCTCATTTTCCTTAACTTCATATTGTGCTTCCACCTTTTTATGAACCACCACATCTTCGTGAAAGTAAAGCGTACATCCGATAATTAAACCAACACCAATTTGACCGATTACTTTAAAGCGTCCTTTTAAACCTTCTTTGTTTTTACGAAAAACTTTAATGTAATCATCCAAAAATCCGATAAGTCCCAACCAGATTGTAGCAACCAACATGGTTATAACATATATATTATCCAACTTAGCGAACAAAAGAGTTGGAAAAAAGATTGCACTTAGGATGATCAACCCTCCCATTGTAGGAGTCCCTGACTTCTCAATTTGACCCTGCAACCCAAGATCACGTACCGTTTCACCAATTTGTTGCTTTCTTAACGCATTAATAATTTTCTTTCCGAAAACAATTGAAACAATCAATGACGTAATCAAAGCCATTGCTGCACGGAAGGAGATGTAGTTAAACAATCCGGCTCCGGGCACTCCCAATTCGTATAAATAATTAAATAGAGACGTAAGCATTATTTGTTCAATTTATTAAATAGTTCGACTGCGGTTTCTTTATCATCAAAATGATGTTTAACACCATTTACTTCTTGATATTTTTCATGACCTTTTCCAGCGATAAGAATAATATCACCTGGTTGAGCCATTACAATTGCGGTTTTTATTGCTTGTTTACGGTCAATGATCTCCAATGTCTTATTGAAATATTGACCCGGAACACCTTCCTGCATCTGATCCAAGATCACCTGCGGATCTTCCGTTCTTGGATTATCTGAAGTAAGAATCACTTTATCACTCCTTTCACAAGCAATTCGTGCCATTTCTGGACGCTTTGTTTTATCTCGATCGCCACCACAACCAACGATTGTGTATAGCGTTTCATTCTTAGTACGTATATTCGCAATTGTCTTCAACACGTTTTCGAGTGCATCAGGAGTGTGTGCATAATCGATGATTGCTGTTACACCCGTATTTGAAATAAAATACTGAAAACGACCATCTACAGACTCTAAGTTGCTTAACAATGGTAAAACTTCGTCATCCGACTGCTCTAACAGCATTGCCACACCATAAACGGTTGCTAAATTGTAGGCATTAAAATCCCCAATTAGCTTAGACCACAATTCCTTTTCATTCAATTGTAACAACAATCCGGAAAACTGATTTTCTAAAACTTTCACTTTAAAATCAGCCATCGTTTTCATTGCATAAGTCCTCACCTTAGCCTTTGTATTTTGAACCATCACACGCCCATTTTTGTCATCCACATTCACCAATGCAAAAGCATTTGAAGGTAAATGATCAAAGAATGCTTTTTTAACGTCGATGTATTCTTTAAAAGTTTTGTGATAATCTAAGTGATCGTGTGATATATTAGTAAACACTCCACCTTTAAATTCTAGACCAGCTATACGGTTTTGATGAATGGCATGAGAGCTTACCTCCATGAAACAATAGTCACAACCCGCATCCACCATTTCCTTTAAAAGCGCATTCAATTCAATTGGATTAGGAGTGGTATGCGTTGACGGAATCTCTTCCTCACCAATTTTATTTACAACTGTTGAAAGCAACCCTGTTTTGTATCCTAAGTCCATAAACAGTTTGTGTAACAACGTAGTTGTAGTGGTTTTTCCATTTGTACCTGTAACCCCAACTAAGTGTAATTGCGTCGATGGTTCATCATAGAAATTATGTGCCATAATCCCTGCTGCTTCATGAGAATCAGTTGTTACGATAAGTGTAACATCTTCTGGTACCTCAACAGTCATCTGTGCTACTACCACCTTACACCCATTTTCAATGACCTGCGTTATAAATTGGTGACCATCAACTTGAGTTCCTTTTTGCGCGATAAAAACACTTCCTTCAATAGCTTTTCGAGAATCAATACATAGCGCGTTTACTTCAACCGTAGTTGAACCTTTCACTTCTTCTAAGCGAACACCATATAATATATCTTTTAAAACTTTCATCACTTTAATATCAATTGCACAGTTGTGTTAAACACTTTCGTTCCTGGGGCAACGCTTTGTTGAACCACCGTACCGTATCCTTCTAGTCGAACCTTCAACCCTGTACGTTCCATCAAATACACTGCATCTTTTGCACTCATACCGACTACATTTGGCACAGTATCCACACCAACAAATCGTTCTTGAAACTCAACAAACGATTCCTTTCTTGCGGTAGTCACCCAATCCCCTTCTACACCAGCAGAAAAAGGGATTTTCATGTAACGGAACATTTTTTCTATATCACTTCGGTTTCCACTTTTGGAGACCGGCATTTCTTTTTTCAACTCATTTGCTTCATTAATCGCTTGATGATATTTCAAGGTTGAAGCGTACACTTTGTTCGCAATAGCGGCAAACACAGTTCCAGAAACCCTAGCTCCGTATATTTCAGAAGTTGGAGCGGATATGACAACAATTGCCGAATAAATAGGTTCATCTGCGGGGAAATACCCAGCGAAAGAAGCTTGATACTTATATGAACCTTTTTCACCGTAGCTATTGTCATCATTCAATATCCGAGCTGTTCCTGTCTTTCCTGCGATATCTAGGTATGCTGAACGCAGCGCTCTTCCTGTTCCATTTTGTACCACCCCTGCCAAACAGTTTTGCAAAGTTTTCACCGTTGCATCCGAACAGATTTTCTCTCGAATAGCTATTGGCGCAAAACTCGTTACCAGCTCTTGACCTCTTCTAATTTCCTTCACAAACTGAGGTTTCATAAAGCGTCCATTATTTGCGACAGCGTTATAAAATGCTAAAGTTTGTAAAGGCGTCATTTGTACTTCGTAACCTACTGCCATCCAAGGCAATGATATTCCCGACCAATTAGCATGACCTGGGTAATACATTACTGGTTCTACTTCCCCTCTCATGGGCAACCCCAGTGTATCACCAATCCCAAAACTTCTCAAACGACTTATGAATCCCGTTGGATTCGTCTTATATGCATCGTAGACGATTTTCGAAAAAACATTCGAAGATTTTTCGAAAGCCTCTTGTATTGTTATCTTACCAAAACCACCGTCATGGTCCGTCATTTCCACATCATAGAATCGATATTTTCCATTAGCATCTACTTTATCGTGTACACTAACTTTTTTATCTTCTAAAAGCGCCATTAAAGAAGCCAACTTAAACGTTGACCCCGGCACTTCTTTAGAACCAATGGCGTGATTAAAAGTTTCATAATAAGCTCCATCCACACCTTTAGATAAAGAGGAAATTGCTTTTATGTAACCTGTCTTCACTTCCATCACTATCACAACACCATTTTTTGCATTTTGCTGTTGTAATTGGCGTTGCAATTCTGCGTGAGCCACCTCTTGTATTTCAAGATCTATCGTTGTTACCACATTTGCACCTTCTACCGCCTCTCGAACAATTTGTCCCGTCTTTTTCCACCCGTTACCATATTTCTGTTCGATTTCTTCCCCAAATTCCCCGCCTAACCAATCATTATAAGCACCTTCTATTCCAACTCTAAGCGCTTTGGTTTTCTTTTCTTCAGGTCTATAATAACCGAGCGTTCTTCTCAACAACTCACCGTGAGGTCTTTTTCGAATAATTGTTTCATCCGAATCAATAAAACCGCCTTTCAACCGTCCTAATTTGAAGATTGGAAATGTGGCTAATATTTTACGCTCTTCAATGGTTGCTTGTCGCTTAATCACCAAATACCTTTTCTTTTGCGAACGCGCTTGTCTTATATACCTCTCCCATTCACCTGTTGTTTTTTGGGGATATAAAGCAGACAACTGCAAAGCCAATTCATGTATATCTCTGTCAAAGATCTCTTGTTTCACCACCGTTGGATCCATGTGTATGTCATAAAAAGACACGGAAGTTACCAATGGTGTATAGTTTATATCGAGAATTTCTCCTCTTCGCGGAATGCGAGACACACTTCTTGTCGGCATCACCTCATTTTCACCAGAATTTGTAGAAAACACATTTGACATTCCATCAAATTGCAACGCTAATGTTTTTCCTATGACAAGGATAGCGATCAGAATAAATCCAAAATAAACGAGATACACTCTCCATAAGATATCCTTATTATTTTCCTTCATCATCCTTCTTCAATCGAATTACCTTTGTTGGGTTTACAGTCTCTTTTAAACCCTGTGCCTCTAATTTCTCTACTAAAACTTGTCTTTTTGTATTCTCTTCTAGTTTTGCTTTAGCCTCCACATACTCGGCTGTCATTTCATCCAATTCCTTATGCGCAACATCAATATCTTTAGACAGCTGTTTCCCGTAATACCCTTTACCAACAACCCCCACCAATAAAGCCATTATAAAAATTATATAAGGAATATTATTAGTGACCACCTCTCTTGTAAGAAATTCTCCGTTAAGAATTTCTGAAATTCCGATTAACCGCTCTTTCTTTGATTTAGCAGGCTTCACGGTTTCCTCTGGTTTACTTTTCTCCACGTCTCGTTGCAATTCGAAGTTTAGCACTGCGCGCACGCGAATTACGTTCACACTCCTCCTCTTTTGGCACAATTGGATGCCTTACTGTTTCATCAAAAGGCTTTAAAACATTTCCGAAAAAATCTTTTTCAATTTCACCTGTTAAAGAACCTCGCTTCATGTAGTTTTTCACCAATCTATCCTCTAATGAATGATAAGACATAACCACCAAACGCCCTCCAGGCTTCACTACATCAGCCGTTTGCGTTAGAAACTTCTCTAACACTTGCAGCTCTTGATTAACCTCAATACGTATTGCTTGAAAAACTTGTGCGTAAAATTTATGATCTTTGAACTTAGGCGCTAAATGATAAAGCGCTTGCATTAAATCGGCTGTTGTTTCAATCACCCCATTTTCTCTTGCGGCAACAATATCCTGTGCTATACGACGTGCATTTTTCAACTCGCCATAGTATTTAAACAGATGTATTAATTTATCCTCAGGATACTCATTCACAACTTCTTTAGCAGACACTCCAGCTTGCGAATTCATACGCATATCCAACGGAGCATTTCCGCGAATACTAAAACCTCTCTCCTCTTGATCAAACTGATAAGAAGAAACTCCAAGATCACCTAATACACCATCTACCTGGCGAATACCAAGTGCACGTAGATGATTTTGTAAGAACGCAAAGTTTGCTGCTACAAAATAAAAATTAGGAGCCTCCCAAGCATTTCTTTTTGCATCAGGATCTTGATCAAAGGAAATCAACTTCCCTTTTTCTGACAATAAATTATAGATTGCACGTGAATGACCGCCACCTCCAAAGGTAACATCAACGTAAACTCCATCCGGATTAATGTTCAGTCCGTCCAAACACTCTTGGAGCATTACAGGGACGTGGTATGTATTAGAATTCTCCTCCATCGATATCACCCATTACTTCATCCGCCAAATCAGCGAAATCTGCCATGTTCTCTTCGAGCATTTCGAAGTAGCGTGCTTTATCCCAGATTTCAATACGATCGTTGTATGCGATTAGCATAACATCCGCTTTAATACCTACACGTTCTGCGTGCGTTGTCGGAATTAAAACACGACCAGCCGAATCCAACGCCACCTGCTTTGCCCCTTGATGAAACAAACGATAGAACATACGGTTTTTCGGCTTGAACAAGTTTAGCTTAGAAAGCTTTTCTGAGATTTTATCCCACTCCACCATTGGGTAAAGTGTCAAACAATCCTCGAACCCCTTGTTCAACATGAAATCATTGGGCGAAGCAGCAGGAAGCTGTTTCCGTAAACCTGCCGGAAACAAGAAACGCCCTTTCGCGTCCACTTTTACTTCATATTCTCCTACTAAGCCTGCCATGACATTATAATGGGTAAAATTAAGGATTTACTCCCACTTTCTACCACCATTTATTTAATTGTTGATAACTATTAACGCACAAAAGAAAATAAGGTTACAAAAAATCAAAGAAAAACGCAGAGAACATGAGAATTAGAGAGAAAAACTTAAAAAGTGGTAAAAAGTGGTAATGTTGAAAATTAGATTCATCAATTCATGAAATTCCAACCATTTCTCAAAAAAAAACATAGACTTAAAAAAACCAATAGCGCAAACCGAAAAACCACCCAACCGATTACACAAAAGACAATCTACACCAATCCAAGAGACAGCTAAACCTCAGAAAGCAGAGCCACCGCGACTCCAAACACTTACTTCCACTTGATTTCCAGTATAAAACCAATCAAAAAATAAATCAATTAGTCTATTTGAATTAAAAAATAAAACCTTATATTTGCAGTCCAAAATTTTAATTAAAATTAAGCTATATGTACGCAATTGTAGAGATAGCAGGGCAACAGTTCAAAGTAACTAAAGACCAAAAAGTTTATGTTCACCGTTTGAACGCTGAAGCAGGAGCGAAATTAACTTTCGACAAAGTGCTTTTAGTAGATAACGCAGGAGCAATCACTTTAGGCGCCCCAGCTATAAATGGAGCATCAGTAACAGCAGATGTTATTGAGCACTTAAAAGGAGACAAAGTAATCGTTTTCAAAAAGAAGAGAAGAAAAGGTTATAAGAAGAAAAACGGTCACCGTCAATCTTTGACTGCAATCTCGATTACTGGAATCAACGCGTAATTATTCACGATCTCGAATTTCGAGAGTAAAATTTTAAAGAAATGGCACATAAGAAAGGGGTTGGTAGCTCCAAAAACGGTCGTGAGTCTCATAGCAAGAGACTAGGTGTTAAAATCTTTGGTGGACAAGCTGCAATCGCAGGAAACATTATCATCCGTCAAAGAGGTACACAACACCACCCAGGTACAAATGTTGGAATCGGAAAAGATCACACATTGTACGCTTTAACAGACGGTGTAGTTGAATTCAACAAAAAGAAAAACAACCGTTCTTTCGTTTCAGTAGTTCCTTTTGAAACTGAAGCTTAAGATTAGCCTTATAGCATTAAAAAGCTCTTCGTTTATGAAGGGCTTTTTTTTATGCCCCTACATTAAGAACATATCGATGATTCATTACAAAACTGACGCAAACACTTTAAACCAACAGATAAAACCCTACGCTCTCATCAAAAGATTGCTTACTAGTAACAGCTTTAAAATGCAAGACAATCACATCTCATTTATAGAGTAAAACTAAACAAGAAAGCCACTCGTTAAAAAACGAATGGCTTTCTTGAAATAAGAATCACTAAACTATTCAAACATCACATTCATATCAACACGTCTATTTTTCTGACGTCCCTCTACAGTTGAATTATCTGCAATAGGCTTTGTATCTCCAAAATAAGAAACAATAAATCTCTTTTCATCTACACCTTGCGACATAAGGTAAGCACGAACTGCTTCGGCTCTCTTTTTTGACAAAATCAAATTGGTTTGAGCATTTCCAACATTATCTGTATGTCCAGAAATCAACAACTTCCAATCTGGACGTTTAATTAACACACCAGCCAAAACATCTAGTGAAGGCTTAGATGAAGCCTTAATCACATCTCTACCCGTCTCAAACTCCAACGCATCAAACGCAGTCTGTAAAATCTCTTTAACCTCTAGCTCAACCTCAGGACACCCTTTATTAGCGACTGTTCCCGGGGTATTTGGGCAATCGTCCTCAGAATCAATCACACCATCACCATCGGTATCTTCATATGGACAACCAAAATTGGCAACCGGCCCAGCAATAGTTGGACATTTATCATCTTTATCCAAAACACCATCACCATCAGAATCCGGCCAAGGACAACCATTATTTTCGATTGGACCAACTCTATCCGGACATTCATCTAAATAATCAAGCACTCCGTCTCCATCTGAATCTGGACAACCGTCATTCTCAATCGGACCTGTAGCATTAGGACAAGCATCATCTTTATCTGGAATACCATCTCCATCAGTATCCGGACATCCATTATAACGCGATAACCCCGCCTCATTTGGACACTCGTCATCCTTATCTGGAATACCATCCCCATCCGTATCTGGACAACCATCAAACTCTTTCAATCCTTTTTCAAAAGGACAAGCATCGTCTTTATCTGGAATACCGTCACCATCCGTATCTGGACAACCATTAAACTCCTTAAGCCCCCAAACACCTGGACATTCATCCGCCGAATCTTGAATCCCATCACCATCCGTATCTGGGCATCCTTTAAATTCCCATAGCCCAGGAACTGTCGGACATAAATCCTTTTTATCGGACACCTTATCGCCATCTCTATCTTTAGGTTTTTTATACAAAATTGGAATACGAGCCCCCATATAAACACCTGTACCACGAACTTTACCGCTCGCTAACATCGAAACCCAATCCGTAAAACCAACAGTAAGAGGCCCCGCCCTCAAACCTACACCAGCTCTAAAACCTTGATATTCGTTATAAGACATAGGGAAAAATAAGCCCACCCACTTAAAATCATAACTAGGCGTAACGGAGATCGTATTTGCAACACGTACCGCCCCCTCTTTTCCTTTAGGAATCAAACTAAACATTCCTGTTACATTAACATAGAAGTCGTTCCATATTTTAAAATCACCTTGAAAACTAAAAGCTGAAGGAAGAGACTTTCTAAAAGACGCACCTGAATTTTGATTAGAAGTCCAATTCACATTATTAGTCACTAAACTATCAATTACACGATCAAGATCCTCTAGGCTTGAAATTTCTTTAAAGACATCTAAATCAAACTGCACATTCGAGTTCACAGAAAAATCACGACTTTCTCCACCTTTACGAAAGGTCATACCACCGATATCTAGAAAAGAAACACCAACACGAGCCAAATATTTATTCTTATCTCTTCGCCACAAATCTTTCACACCATCCATATCATATTTGAAATCCTGGTATTTTGGTCTAAATTCATAAACAATACCTAAATCAGCACCAAATCCGACCTTACTAGCAGCACCACTTAATGAACTAAGAAAATTTACATCACTTCCACTGTCTAAATTATCTGAATACCCATAGTTAAAGTCACCTCGTAAGTGAAAAGAAGTATTTTCATTTTCCAAACCATATGAGAAATTCTTAGCATACATATACGCAGCCCCCATACCTTGTAACAACTTCAAATTAACTCCAGCTTTCACAAAATGACGTTTTCCATCATAAATCACTTGGCCGTAATTCAAATAATACTCATTCCAAGCAAGCATAGAAATATTTGCATTTTGATTACTGAAATCCTTATCCCATAAAGACGCATAATCAAGTCCCGAAGTCAACAACTTATAAAGAGGAGTAGAAAAGTTTTCAGCATTAGCAACCACACGTGAACGAATACCAAAACCAATCGCAATCTTTTTTCCCACATGGAAATTCACATTCAATAAATCTATTTGAGAATTTTGATACCATCCCAATGGTTTCTTTTGTCCAACACGATAAAGATCTTCGATATTATTCTCTTTAAATGTTGAATCTGGTTTCATCCAACCTGTCTCCTTACTGAATGATTGCACCCACCATCCAGGCATGTTTTTAGTATTAAAAGCTTGCGCGTTGTTCCAAACATTAGCAGAAACACTAAACAAATTAATATCTACAACATAACGTCCATCCACGAAACTAGCCGGTTGCAATCCAACACCTAAAGCCCCAGAATAATTACTGGCGTGCACACCCATATAGTTCTGACTTAAACTGTTAAAACTAAATAAACACAGAAAGGAAAGAAATCTAAACAGTAGCTTTTTACTCATAAGCAATAATTAAAATCTAAAAATTTATTTTTACACGCTAAAATTAAACCCTTATTATTAAAAAAGCACAGAATTATACAAGAAATCTTATAATCAATAAAAAACTCAAACAACTACTTTCAATACGGCAATAAAATATGGTAATTAATACTTAAATTTGTACTTCATAAACACAAAATTACAATGTTAGAAATCACTCGAATCCGTTCAGAAAAGGATGCTATCATAGAAGGGTTAAAAAAACGCCACTTTGACGCAGCTCCAATTCTTACTGACATCATAGAAAAAGATGAGACTTGGCGTAAAGCAAAAGCAGAATTAGACGCTGTGTTAGCAGAAATGAATGCAGCTGCGAAGTCCATTGGTTCATTAATGAAAGAAGGTAAAAAAGACGAAGCGGAATCGTTGAAATCTAAGGTTGCTGATTGGAAAGAACAAGAAGCTGATTTCAAAATTAAAGTACAAGAATTGGAGGATCAAATTCAACAATTAATGTACTTATTACCGAACGTGCCTAATGAAATGGTTAAAGCAGGACGTGACGAAAATGATAACGAAACAATTTTTGAATCAGGTACGAAAAGAGAATATACATTTGAACCACTTCCGCACTGGGATTTGGCTAAAAAATATGAATTAATTGATTTTGAACTAGGTGTTAAAGTAACAGGAGCTGGCTTCCCATTTTATCGTGGACAAGGAGCGAAAATTCAACGTGCGCTCATCAACTTCTTCCTAAAAGAAGCCGAAATAGCTGGTTACGAAGAGTTTATCACACCTCATGTTGTAAACGAAGCGTCTGGATACGGGACAGGTCAATTACCAGACAAAGAAGGTCAAATGTACCACATGCCAGTTGATGGTCTTTACATGATTCCTACAGCTGAAGTTCCGTTAACAAACATTTATCGTGATGTTGTTTTACCATCTGAAGATTTCTCTATCAAATTAACTGGTTACACACCATGCTTCCGTCGCGAGGCTGGCTCTTATGGGAAAGATGTACGAGGATTAAATCGCTTACATCAGTTTGACAAAGTTGAAATCGTACGCATTGAACACCCTGACAACAGTGCGAAGGCATTGGAAGATATGGTTGATCATGTTAAAGGATTATTAGAAAAACTAGGTTTACAATATAGAATTCTACGTCTTTGTGGAGGAGACACTGGTTTTGCGTCAGCAATGACATATGACTTTGAAGTTTGGTCAGCAGCTCAACAAAGATGGTTAGAAGTTTCTTCTGTTTCCCGTTTTGATACATTCCAAGCAACTCGTTTAAAACTACGTTACAAAACAGCAGATAAGAAAACTGCTTTGGCACATACTTTAAATGGATCCGCTTTAGCTTTACCAAGAATTTTGGCGGCTTTATTGGAAAACTACCAAGAAGAAGATCACATCCGTATACCAGAATGTTTACACCCATTCTTATCTTTTACGGAAATTAAATAATATTGAACAGGCTCGATGCCACAAATCAGTACTTTTGAAATTGAACGGCTATACATATCTGATTCTTTCCGGGTTACTACTTGTGGCATCCGCATGTTCTGACATCAATAGAAGTAAACAATTACTTACTATTCAGAAACTGCAGAGCCAACTTCAAAAGAACAAAACTATTCTTACTAAAATCCCAGTAAAGGAACTAGATGAAATCAATACTTATTTTTCATTTCACCTCCAAAAAATTGGCGATTCAATAGAAGGTAAATCGATACCAAAAAACACCGCCCTACTTTTAGATTCATGTAAGTATATCATTCATGAATTAAATCAGTTTAATCAGCTCAAAGCATTTGTAGACTCTACTACAGAACAATCACAATCTCGACTTAACGCTTTAAAACATGATGTAATAGAACAAGCCGGAAATCGAAAAAAATATACAGACTATATTGAAATTGAACAAAATCAGGTAGAACATCTAGCGAACGTATCCACTTCATTACAAACGACCAGTAAAGAAATCAGTAAAATGGCCGCTCGATTAGCAACAAAATTAAATGATTTAACCATTCATTTTAAACAACCATAGCCATGCATAACAACTGCTCTACTTTCAAATTAATAGTGACCACTTTGACCATATTCCTAATTTCCTTTGGACTATATGCTCAAATGAATGACTATCAATTAGCACAACACTACTATAACATGGGAGAGCATGAAAAAGCAGTTAACTACTATGAGAAAATCTACAAAACAGATCAATCTGAAACAATTTTCCTACGTTACCAAGAATGTCTTGTCGCTTTAAATAACAACAAAGAACTAGAAAAACTACTAAGAAAACAGGCTTCAGTAAACAACTCACCTGAATATCAAATGCTTCTAGGTCAGTTTTATGAACAGAACAATGAAAATAATAAAGCAGATAAACTATACAAATCATTAATCGAACAATTAGCACCCAATCCGTCCTTAATAATCAATACCTATCAGGCTTTTAGAAAATACAATAAAAACGACTATTCATTACAAACGATTCAAAAAGGACGAAGTTTACTTAAAACAAACTATCCTTTTAATTTCCAATTCGCAGATTACTATGGCGCTATTGGGGACAATAAAAAAATGATCCAAGAATATTTGGACCTGCTAACATTTAACGCTGGATATATCAGTACGGTACAAAGTAGTTTAAGTCGTATTATAGATTTTTCGAATCCAGATGGAGAGGTTTATAATCTATTAAAAAACGAATTACTCCAACGTGCAAACAGTAACTCTGGAGATATTTCTTCCACCGAAATGGTTACTTGGTTCTTCATCCAATCCCGTAACTTTAATCTTGCGTTAACACAAGAAATTGCTTTAGACAAAAGAGCATCTTTAAACGGAGCAAGAGTATTTGAATTAGGCGAAATTGCTAGACAAAATAACGACTACAAAACAGCTACAAAAGCATTTAATTACATCATTCAGCAAGGAGAAAGCAACCGCTTATATCATCAAGCGGAAATGGAACTACTGCGCACTGAATTTGATGAAATCACCACACAAAGAACATCAACATCAACCGAAATAAAAGAAACGTTAGCTCATTACGAGTCTGCAATCAAAAGATTAGGAAAATCTAACAAAACATTAAACTTACTCAAACAACAAGCACATATAGAAGCATACTACAATCAAAATGCTGCAAAAGCAAAAGTTATATTAGAAGACGCATTAACATTGGAACGACTCACATCGATTCAAAAGGCTGAAATAAAAATGGCCTTAGGCGACATTCACGTGCTAATGGAAGACATCTGGTCCGCATCACTCTACTACATGCAGATTGATAAAGAATTTAAGAATGAAACCATTGGACATGAAGCTCGCTTTAAAAATGCAAGAATCTTTTATTACGATGGTGAATTCAATTACGCTCAATCACAATTGGACGTCTTAAAACAAGGAACCACAAGATTGATTGCAAATGATGCCATTGAATTAAGTATTTTAATAACTGATAATTTTGGTTTAGACTCCAACTTTACAGCAATGTACCTATTTGCACAAGCGGACTTATTAATTGAACAACGTAAATACGACCAAGCATTTCAATTGTTTGACAGCATCATGACAGCCTTCCCATACCACAGTTTAGGAGATGAAATCTTAATCAAAAAAGCTTATGCCATGGAATTGCAAGGTCAGTGGAAAAAAGCGATTGATTTTTACGATGAATTGCTGAAATATTACGGAGAAGACATACTCGCTGATGATGCAATTTACAGAAAAGGAATATTATATATGGATCAACTGAACAATCTGGAAGAAGCTCAAATTTGCTTTAAATCCATTTTGATTGATCACAAAGGATCTTTACATACAACAGATGCTCGAAAACGATTTAGACAACTTCGTGGCGACACAAATGTGGAAGATTAAAGAATAAAAAATACATTTGCACTATAGACAACAATATGGCTGATATTCGATACAATTTACGAGGAGTTTCTGCGGGGAAAGAAGATGTTCACAACGCAATTAAAAATGTAGATAAGGGACTATTCCCTCAAGCATTTTGTAAGATCGTTCCAGATCACTTAACAAATGATGAAGATTACTGCATCGTTATGCATGCAGATGGTGCGGGTACAAAATCTTCATTAGCCTACGCTTACTGGAAAGAAACTGGAGATATTTCCGTTTGGAAAGGAATTGCTCAGGATGCCTTAATCATGAATATTGATGATTTACTATGTGTTGGAGCAACTGACAACATCCTACTTTCATCAACAATTGGTCGAAATAAAAATTTAGTTCCAGGCGAAGTCATTTCGGCAATCATTAACGGAACAGAAGAACTATTAGACCAATTACGCAATCAAGGAATTGGCATTTACTCAACAGGTGGAGAAACTGCTGACGTAGGTGACTTAGTGCGTACAATCATCGTTGATTCAACTGTTGTATGTCGAATGAAACGTTCTGAAGTTGTATCCAATCATACTATTCAAGGTGGAGATGTCATCGTTGGATTGTCATCATTTGGTCAAGCAACATATGAGACAGAATACAATGGTGGGATGGGATCAAACGGATTAACATCTGCACGTCACGATGTATTCTCAAAAGCAGTTGCTGAAAAATATCCAGAAACGTATGATGCTAATGTTCCAGCAGATTTAGCTTACATTGGTTCAAAAAACCTAACAGATTCTGTTGAGAATTCACCATTAGACGCTGGCCGATTAGTTTTATCACCAACACGAACATACGCACCGATAATAAAACAAATCTTGGACAATCATAGAACGCAAATCCATGGTATGGTTCACTGCTCAGGCGGTGCACAAACGAAGGTTTTACATTTTGTGAATGATGTTCATGTTATAAAAGACAATTTATTTCCAGTTCCTCCTTTGTTTAAATTAATTCAAGAGGAATCAAAAACAGATTGGCAAGAAATGTATAAGGTTTTCAATATGGGACATCGTATGGAAATCTACTGTCCTGCAGAAGTTGCTGAATCCATTATCGCAATTTCAAAATCATTTAATGTTGATGCACAAATTGTTGGTAGAGTAGAAACATTCGAAGGAAAAAAATTAACGATTGAATCCGAATACGGGACATTTAACTATTAAGCCCAAACTTTTGCTCCTTCAGAGCAATTAGAACAGATATCAATTTTTTCTCGATGGTTTAACACAGCCATTCTGAACTGATTATAAACGGGGGACTTCCACACAGCAGTGAATCCCTCGTTTTTTATATCCCCTAACTGATGTAAAGCATCTTTATCAAAACAGCAGGGAACAACCTTTCCATCCCAAGTAACAACAGAGCTTGACCACATTCGCCAGCAACTATTACTCACTTTATATTTCAAGCGATAGGTTCCGTCAGCTTTCTTTTTATACCTAGAATAATCTTCATTTTTTGGCATTAAAACATTCCCGTTTTCGTACGAATAAAATTGAGCTGTTTTAATACGAACTTCATCCACTGGATATTCTTTCACCAATTCATCCAGATATTGAATTTCATGCTCATTTGCGGACGTCGCAAGAAATTGAAAAATGATAAAAGGTGTTTTAGACTTCATTCTTTGTTTCGCTTCAAGGAGATATCGAGTGCCTTCCAATACTTTCTTAAGCTGCCCGTCAACACGATAACTTTCATAGGTTTCTTGCGTTAGACCATCAATAGAAATAATCAGACGATCTAAACCAGAATTCACGATTTGCGTTGCACGATCTTTGGATATAAAATGAGCATTTGTAGAGGTTGATGTATATATTTTTCTTCTTTTTGCAGCCTGTACCAACTCTAAAAAATTAGGATGCAAAAAAGGCTCACCTTGAAAATAATAATTAATGTAAAATACAGTATTCTTTACCTCATCAAGTAATTTTTCATTTAACGCTACATCTAATCGCCCGCGCTCTCGAGTAAACTGTTTTAGACCACTTGGACATTCAGGACAGCCAAGATTACAAGCTGTGGTTGGTTCGATACTCAATGCATAAGGAAACCCACGATGGCTTTTTCTTTTAAAACGTTTCGAAAACCAATAAGAGCACTTGAGCTTAAGTAAATTAAAAAACCGTCTGGTAGAAAAATGACTAAGAAGATTAAAATAATCTTGAATTTGAGCTGTTTTAAACATTTAAAGAAAAGAATCTTTTATACAAAACTAAAAGTAAGGTAAAATACTTTACCCTTGGATACTATTAGTCCTTTTAACAACATCTAAAATATAAAACCGAATCGATTTAGGAAAAAATGATTTTATAAATTCACGCTTATAAATTTAATTACATTTGTGTTAACTGATTGAACTTAAAATGAAAACTACATATTACATTCTACAACTATTATTAACAATAACCCTTCCAATCGTTTCCTTTTCACAGAGCTTTACGGTTAAAGATAAATCGGATGGATCAACTTTACCCTTTGTCCGTTTAGCATTCAATACAGGGACTTCGACTTTCACTGACATTGATGGTCTATTCGAATGGCCAAACGACGCTGAACACGTTAAAATAAAATATGCAGGATATAGAGATACAACAGTTACACTAACACAGATCAAGCAATCCATCATTTATCTACAAACAGAAGCAAAAGAGATAGATGAAGTCGTTATTTTACCAGGGATAAATCCAGCGAATAGAATCATCCAAAATGTAATAGACAACAAAAAAATAAATCATCCATTAAAAGGGGCCTCCTTTGAATATGTCTCTTATAATAAATTCATAGTTGATGCAGATTCAAACACCCTAAAAACAGTCAACTCGAAAACAGAAAGTGATACTTTAACAGATGAGGAGAAGATCATCAAACGACAGCATTTTTTCATGCTTGAAAGCGCAACAAGTCGACGTTTTATTCCCCCAGCAAAAGATAGAGAAGAAATTTTAGCCTATAAAGTTTCAGGAATTAACAATCCCATATTTTCAACCATTGCACAGAGTATTCAAAATTTTCATTTTTATGAAGATGAGTTCAGTTTATTATTAAAAACCTATTATAGTCCTCTTGCAAACGATGGATTGAAACGTTATTACTTTATACTCAAAGACACCACAATTATAGGCACAGACACAACTTTCACCATAACTTTCCAACCACGACCAGGTAAAGAAGCAGAAACATTGAAAGGGACACTTTACATTAACACAAATGGATTTGCAATTGAGAAAGTCATTGCTGAACCAAGCATCCAAAAGAATTTTAAAGTGAAGGTAATTCAGGATTACCAATTCATTGACGGAAAAAAATGGTTTCCCACCAATCTTTCAACTTACATAGATATGGGAGAAGACTTTAGTTTAGGTAACAAAGGAAGACTTATAGCTAAAGGCAATTCATATATTCAAGACATACAGATTGATCCAGACGCCATCAAAAAGAATGGATTCAACAACATCGCAATTAGCACAAAGGAATCCGCAGGAAAAATAAAAGAGGAAGAGTGGTTAAAGTACCGCAAGACAGAACTAACAGAAAGAGAACAAAAAACGTATGAAGTATTAGACAGCATCAGTAAAGCCGAAAACCTAGATAGGAAAATAAACACTTTAGGGATTCTTTTAACTGGGAAAATACCAATTTGGAAGTTTAGTATTCCTATTGACCGCTTTCTAGACTATAATATTCAAGAAGGATATCGATTAGGTTTAGGACTAGAAACTAACAAATTGATGAGTGAAAACCTCACCATCGGTGGCTACTTTGCATGGGGAACAAAAGACAAAGAATGGAAATATGGAGGTTTCGCGAGTTATGATTTCTACAAACCTTTAGGCATTAAATTAACGGCGCGATATCAAGAAGATCGTTTGCAACGAGGAGCAACCATCCTCAAAAACACTCCGTGGGATCTAACACAGCCACAATTTATCGCAAACTTTTATCGTCGTGATTTAGAAAAACAAAGACTTGCAGAGTTACAATTCACGATAGCACCTTTAGGCAACCTAACATTTCATTTGATTGGAAATTACCAACGAATCGTTTTAAAAGACAACTACAGATACATTGAAGACGGAACCCCCATCTCCTCTTTTGATGTAATGGAAACAGCTTTGGAAGTAAAATGGAATATCCGACAACGGATTTTGGTTTTGGGGCAATACCGCATCGCTCAACCAACAAAATTCCCTAAAATAACAGCCCGTTTTGCAAAGGCTATCCCAGGAGTTTTTGAATCTCAATTTGATTATTTCAGGACTTACGTAAATATATTGGAAGAACTTTCGTCTAAACGAATAGGTAAACTTACACTAAACCTCACCTTTAACCAAACATTTGGTGCCGCTCCACTTACCTATCAAAATGTTGCTGTTGGTTCTATGGACAAGTTTGGCATAGTCACCTCCACGACGATGGAAACCATACATCCAGCGGAGTTTTATAGTCAGCGCCAAATTATGTTTTTAACACGGTACGATTTCCCCTCCATTCGCACGAAAGTTAAATTCTTCAAACCGCAGTTCGCCTTACACCACGGATTAGCCTTTGGTGATTTACATGATCGTTCTGTACATGAATTAATTGACACAAAATATCCACTACAATCCATGGATAAAGGAGTATTTGAGGGCGGAGTAATTCTAAACAACGCCTTAAACCTCTCTCAGTTTCTACACATCGGAATAGGATGCTTTTACCGATATGGCTATTATAGCAATCCTGTATGGCACAAAAATCTAGTTCCTAAGCTGGCTATAAGTTTTGGTTTCTAACGAAGAATATTAATAAATCCGGTAAACACCTTTTTATCGTAGTCTTTTTGGTGACAAGGACTATACCGAACGACATAACTATAAGTCCCGTCTGGAACTATAACTCCATTATAAGTACCATCCCAAGGCATGGACACATCATAAGATTCAAACACCATCTCCCCCCATTGGTTAAAAATTTGTGCATGCCAAGTCTGAGGTTCAAAGTGCACTACAAATTCAAACACATTATTATGTTCATCCCCATCCGGTGTAAAAGTATTGGGCGCAAAGATTGTATAAGGTTCAACGTAAACCTCAATAATAGCAGTATCCCTACATCCATCTTTTGATTGAACAAACTGTTGCACACGATGCGTACCGTCATTTCTAAAATAGTAGAAGGGATGGTGATCATTCGAACGGGCAACTTTATCATCAAAATCATATTGAATCATTAAATCACCTACTGTCAATGAGGTAAACTGTACACCTGAATTACAAATATCGACCACCTCCTTATCCACTTTAAAAGTGGCTTCAGGCTTTGGATTAACACGTAGAAAATCTTCTCGAACTAAAACCAATGTATCTAAACATCCTTCATTTGCCCATATACGAAGAGAGACATCATACCATCCAGAATCCATATAAAAAGTCAAGGGATTAGCCTCATCAGAAAATTGTCCATTGCCAAAATCCCATTGATAATTAAGAGGAAACTCACTTGTTGACAAACTAATATATTCCGCAGGAAAAGGCACGCATCTTAAGCCGTCTCTTAATTTAAAATCAATCGTCGGTGCGGCTATTAGTCTTACTTCTATATCCTCTTGTGATAAACATTCACCTAAACGACCATACAACGTAACAGTGTGCGATCCTGCATTTACAAAACTATATCCTAAAACCCTTGTGGAATCAAAATACTGCACAGATCCTTCATTAATCGTCATCCAATAATCCGTACCCACTGGCCCCGAAACTTCCCCTGCAAAATCAAATTCATTAACAGTAATACATTGAGCAATTTGCGGTGGTAGGTCTAAAATGATAGGGTGATTAACAACAACAACGGTCTCCATACTATCTTTACAAGCTCCATTTGCATCTTCCACTCTTAAAAAAAGAGTATAAGCACCTGGATTATTATAAGAATGTACAAGTGAAGTTGTTTGATTACTTTGATTACCATCACCAAAACTCCAAAAATAGCGAGTAGCGTTAGTACTAGCATTAGTAACAACCAGATCTAAACCTTCACATTTATAATTTTGAGACAAACGAAACTCGGCTTCAGGAGAAGGAGTGGTGACAACCGTAAATTGTTCCTCTTTTTCGCACACCCCATGTCTCGCATTTAGACGAATAGTCTGAGTTCCTGGATTGTTAAAAGAGACACGTACATTTCTACCAACTGCAGTTCTGGTGCTTGCATTAGGACCAAAATCCCAATTAAAAACCGTTGTTGTTGGTCCATCTGAATTTGCCACTAGATCAAAACCGTTACCAACTAGACATTGTGGTTCAGGTAAATTATGCGTAACATTTAATTCGTCATAAATCCGTATATCTATAAATGCCGTATCTGTACAAGGCCAACCTGGATTAACAATAAGTTGTACTTTATATAATCCCGTATCCCTAAAATTATGGCTCGGTGCAAATACGGTACTTGTATTATTCGCACCAGAAGCAGGATCATCGAAGTTCCATAAATAATTTGTCCCACCGTAAGAATTGTTTACAAAATTTATGTTTGTATTTCCATTACAAAAACCATTAAAACCAGGCAATTGTTCTTGAGTTGGCAAAATTGCTTGCATCGTTATTTGGCAATTAAAAACTCTAAATACAAAATCTCGAATAGTTGAAGAAAGCAATACTCCATTACGATATTCAGCAACCCGAATACCAACTACAAAACGACCAGACAAACCTGGATCCGCTCTAAGCACTCCCGTTTGAGGATCAATCGTCATAGATGAATTTGGACCTAAAGGAACAGAAGTAGAATAGTTATTTGCCCAATTCACAGGAACAAATGGAGGATTTGGTGGTGGGTTTGGCGCTGGATTAAAAGAGGTTCCACCTTGATAAGGAGCCGCAAAGCTATAAACTAATTGGTCTCCATCTAAATCTGTTGCCGAATGATTAAAAACCAACTGATCATTATTACATAACAACAACGGTGGATAACCACTAAAACGAGGGCTACTATTTTGATAACCATTACTCTCGGTACCAGGAATTGTCGCGGACAATGTCAAACCTTGGTCTTCTGGAAATCTTAAATTGTTAATCTCTGGACCACGACAGCACCGTGTATGGGATAGAATATAACCTCCTGGAATTGGCGGTAAAGAAACATCATATTCGTAAAGAGTACTTTCAACACATATGCCACCTGGCGCAATAACACATGGGTTATTAAAAACAACAGGTACAGATTGCTTTCCTCGATATGAGACGCTATATGTATTATAAATTGAATTATTACTTGCCCTAAAAACACCAAGCGTTAATGGTGAATCAAAATCAGCCCCTTGAGACAAACAATCCCTGTACACAGAAATATAAATACGATAATTAGTTCCCCCTAAATAATCGTAATAGATAGTCCCTCCTATAATATGCGACGCATTTGCATTGAAGCTATTAGTTAGCAGGAAAACAAATCCTAGTAATACTTGGTAAAATTTAGAATAGTTCTTTATCAAATTCATAAACCCCTCATTTCCTTATAAACGAATTTTTAGGACGAAAAGAAACTCAAAAGGTTTCGTTTGACCAATGAAATACATTAATTTAGCCATATATTTTATATAAATATAAGAAAAAACGAACAGTTCATTTATATGCAATAATTAAGCCAACTTTAAAACATAAAAAATGAAATCATTAATGGCACAAATTAGATTTAATTGGATAGTATTAGCCTTTATTTTTTTGGTAGTTATCGCAGGTAGTTTAGTACGCGTAACAGGCAGTGGAATGGGTTGTCCAGATTGGCCTAAATGTTTTGGGTATTGGATCCCTCCAACAGACGCTTCCGTTCTACCCGAAAATTATCAAGAAAACTATGTCAATTATCGCGTTAAAAAGATTGATCGCTTCTCTGGATTTCTAGAAAAAATAGGATTATCTGAAACAGCAAAAAATGTTAAAAATGATCCAAATTTATTAATCGAACAGCCATTCAATGCGGCAAAAACTTGGACGGAATATGGCAATCGGTTATGTGGCGCTTTAGCTGGACTAGGAATGCTAATTGGATGGGGATGGGTCAACTTTAGAACAAAATTCCGCAAAATTAAATGGATATACACGATTAATTTATTAATACTCGTTGTTCAAGCTTGGTTTGGTTCCATAGTCGTAGCTTCAAACTTAGTACCTTGGACCATCACCCTACACCTATTTTTAGCACTTGTAATCATAGCGTTGCAAATGTGGGTTATTCATCTATTGCAAACTGAACGCGCGAAACAAGATTCCAACTACAACTTACCTCAATTACAATTCCCAAAATGGTTTAACATTCTGATCATCGTTTCAGCTCTACTAACAGCATATCAAATGTTTTTAGGTACACAAGTTCGAGAGATGATAGACGAAATGACAATTCAAGGGTATACCCGAGCAGATTGGTCGTCAATGTTAGGATTGCCTTATTTGATACATCGCAGTTTTGCTTGGTTAGTTTTATTGTTAATCATTGCGATGACGATATTCAATGAGGCTAATAAAAAATATAAAGTAATCCGATGGGTTGGTTCAATTCTATTGCTTGAGTTAATCTCTGGAATTACATTAGCCTACGCCAACATGCCAGCAATATCACAAGTTTCTCACTTACTATTTGCCACCATTCTTTTTGGGCTATTCACAAAAATAATCCTGAATCAGTATAGTCGAATTGCTTCCAAAAACAACTAAATAAAATTGGCATATCTAGGATTCATATTCAGCATATTCATAGGCATAATATTAGGCCTAATTGGAGGGGGAGGCGCTATACTAACCGTCCCTTTAGTAAGTCATTTCTTTAAGGTTACCACCATTGAAGCAACAACCTATTCTCTGATTGTTGTAATATTTTCATCATTGGTTGGTGTCTGGCAGCGCCGTGGACAAGGATTGTTGGATTTAAAAGATGCAGTGTTGTTTCTTATCCCAAGTATGTTGACCGCTTTTTACTTGAGAAGTTTTGTCGTTCATGAACTACCCGAAGTTTTTAAGGTGTACAACCACACAGTTAACACGGATGGTTTTATGAAACTCCTTCTTAGTTTTGTAATGTTACTAGTGGCACTATCCATGTTACGACCGATGAAAATAAGACCTAATAAACGCGGTACTACACCAATTGTGCGTATAATACTATTAGGGTTATTTACAGGTACCTTATCCGGAATCTTGGGTGCGGGTGGAGGATTTATTATTGTACCGATATTGATGACTTTAGGATACGATATGCGCAAAGCAGTTGCTAATTCCATGTTTATAATAGTCATTCAATCCTCCCTATCCATCATGGGAGATTTTGCTGCCAATTACGATAAAATACATGTTAATTGGAGTTTAGCGGCAGCCTTAACCCTACTAACCATGCTGGGAGTTATAATAGGGACCTATTATCAATATAAAATTACAGGAAAAATATTAAGACGCATCTTTTCATGCATATTACTATCAGTAGCTTTATTTGTAGGCTACCAAGCAATTTTATTACTTTTTTGATTAAAAAAACACATAAAAATTCAACATAATTAAATTGAAATACTATCTTTGCACCACATAACGCTTACGCAATTTCTTGCAAAAACGTTTAGGTCCTATAGCTCAGTTGGTTAGAGCACCTGACTCATAATCAGGTGGTCCCTGGTTCGAGCCCAGGTGGGACCACGCTTCTAAAAGTCCCCTTTAGACTTCGGTCTTTGGGGGATTTTTCTTTTATAGAAACTTTAAAACAAATACAATCTTAAGTTTATAAGAGTTTAATTCAAGAAATTCAGATAAATACTGTAAATTATGTAAAATAAAAACTATGATCGTCTATATCATTTACAGTAAAATACTTGACCGCTATTATGTCGGTTCAACAAACGATAACTTCAATTGTCGATTAAAAAAACACAATAGTGCTTTTTACACTTCCAAAAGTTATACCGCAAAAGCAAATGATTGGATTCAAAAATGTATTCTAGAATGTGATGATTCAAAGCAAATGACAAGAATTGAAAAACATATAAAACGAATGAAAAGCAGAAAATATATTGAAAAAATTATAGCTTCAATTAGCATTCAAGAACAACTACTAAAGTAATAGATAAGCCCAGGTGTTCCGATAGGAACGTATCGGAAACGCTTCTAAAAGTCCCCTTTAGACTT
>JAZQRM010000104.1:0-11033 GCA_045629585.1 Taishania sp.
CGGACGATTGATTAAAACGATTCATACGAACAACACAAGTGAACAAGTTTCTTTAGAGGAATGTGATAAAGGAGTTTATCTATTGAATATTCACTCTAATGGAAACCAAGTTATACGTCGTGTGACAAAACAATAAAAGAAATAATATCCTTATTCTTGATAAAGGGTTTCGTGAAAACGGAACCCTTTTCTCATGTCCATTATGATCAATGATAGGTAATCGACTATTGACCTGCCATTTAGTATCATATTGCTCTTTCATGAGATGTATACTTCGTACTTTTCTTATATTTGCACATTTCGAATTATACTTATAGACAGCTGTCAACTCCATGAACAATTTAACTATTACGATTACACGATTTGGTATAATAAACCTGATCTGTTTGATTTCCTTTTTTATTTTTGGAATCGTATCCAGTTTAAAAGCTCAACAAATTGGTGATTATCAAATGAGTGTCACTCAAAGCCAGTATACTGAAATAACTCCTACAACTTTGTTCCCTAATTCTCAGCCTGCGAGTGGGTACGTGATTATACCTACTAGCCCATTTGAATTTTTAGGGCAAGCAAATACAACTATTCGTGTTTTTATTAATGGTTATGTTGTCATTGAATCAACAGCTCACCCTAGATATGGTGATCATTTCACACCGTTAAGCGATGTGCTTCCGAGTGGCTATAATATATTATCTGCATTTGGGACTTCCTTAAGACGAGGTCAAACGGGGCGCGTTGGGTACTCCATTATAGATGATGAGATCATTATTCAATGGAAAGGTTTCATGAGGTTGAATACACCTACTGATGATATTAATTTCCAAATGATTTTTAATCAGCGGGATAATTCTGTTCGGTTTGTCTATGGAAATATGGTGAACGGGGATATATATGCTATTTTACCTCAAGTCGGTATTCGTGGAGGTACTATACACGATTATAGTAATTTAGCTGTTAATTCAGATGCTTCAAGTTGGCTAGAAGCACAACAAGGGACGTCTAATCAAGCTACCTGTTTCTTTGATCAAACTATTTTACGATCGGGTACAACTGTAACGTATAGTCCGATACCTTGCATTGCTCCTAATATGACTGTAATTGGTCATACGGATACAACGATTGATATGAATTGGCAACGAGCAATAGATGTACAAGGATTTGAAGTGTATTATGACACGATTAATCGCCGCCCTCCTTTTTTAAGTGAAGGTGTTTATACTACGGATAGTTTTCTAATACTACAAAACCTACAACATGTGACGACTTATCATATTTGGGCACGTTCAGTTTGTTCTTTAACAGATAAAAGTGGTTGGGCATATGTAGGCAGTCAAAAAACAAAAGTCACACCTGTTTCTTCCTTTCCGTGGATGGAAAATTTTGAGAGTTATACTAACGCACCCTCTATTAGAACAGGTTCACAATCGCTTGTCCCATCTACCTGGAAATGGATAAGAAGCTGCTCTCTTTTTCGACAAGGATATTATATGGATACCTATTCAGGAAATGTAGCTTTAGGTTTATTGCGTGATGCAAAAATCATAACTCCTTGTTTTTCGTTTTCACAAGATACAACTTATCGTCTTCGTTTTTATATGAATAATAGAGAGGAAGAACAGTTTCATTTTCTAAAAGTGTACATGGGTACAGAACCAGAAATGGAACAGATGCAATTGTTGCGAACTTATACGATGGCTGAGTTCATATCGTCGAATTTTAAAGAGTATATTGTTGATATAGATGTCCCTGAGTCGGGAGTCTATTATTTCGCCTTTGAAGTGGGGGAAGGTAACACCTCTGCAGTCTTGAGTATAGATGATCTTACAGTGGAATATGCTCCTAATTGTTTGAATCCCGTTTCGGTTATTACTCATATAGCAGGTGATCGCTTAGCGGTTAGTTGGGTTTCGCCAACATTGGATGCAGTTAGCGCGTATGAACTTGTTCTTACAACAACGGGAAGCGGATGGAATCCAAATGAGGAGCAGGTTTATCAAACGTTAGATACTAACTGGGTTTTCGATGATCTTCAGTCTAATACGACGTATTATGTGAAAATTAGAACGCAGTGTACGGACCAATCTTACAGTCCATGGCGATCTGTTGATCCGGTTAAAACACTATGTGGGCCAGATTATCCACCTTATTTTCTAAATTTTCAAGAACCCACTGGGAGTCTTAATCCAGAATGTACATACACGCAAACGGTAGAATTAGGAGAACGCTGGCGATTAGCTCAATACGGGGAGGCCGATTACATTCAGAATGGGGATTATATTAGATTGTATCGTACCAGAAATAGGGAGAATGCCTGTTTTTTTACAAACGGAATACACCTTATTCAAGATTCTTCCTACAGAGTGAAATATTGGTTGGAGAATAGAGGATTTGATTTTCAAGTAAAAGTAGCTTACGGTTTAGCTCCAGATACTGTTGAGATGACGAATGTACTGAACCTTCATGGTCAAATGCTCAGAGGAGAGGAGTTTACAACAGATTTTGTGTGTCAGCAAACGGGGGTGTATTATTTTGGTATACATGGTTTTGGGGAACACAATACAGATGAGGTGCAATTGGATAATCTGGAAATCTTTAAAACACCTCATTGTGTGCATGAAATGGATGCTCCCTTAGTCCGTTCTGTAGGAAGTAATACAGTAGTGATTGATTGGCAACCTATCCAGGAAGAAGGACTGACTTATGAATATTATTTTCAAGATATATGGAGTTCTACACCAGGGCATGGTATGACAGGTATTGCAGTGAGTGATACCAATGATATTTTATTGGAAGGCTTGTTGGATAATAAACGTTATTCTTTTTGGATGAGAACCGTCTGTTCTGAAGAAGAAAAAGGAATGTGGTCACCAGTTGTACAATTTCATACCTTATGTGGGATAAATAGTGCGCCGACAGAAGTAGAAGATTTTGGAGATGAAGCCATCTCGAGGGATAATTCTAGAGAACTACAATGCTGGACTTTAGGAAGAGGGGTGGACTATTCGGTAAATATCAACTCAAGTGTGTGGTCATACAGAGTTTTCCCAAATGGGGAATCATCGACTAATCGATCTGCGGCTTTGTTTTTGAATTCACTTGGTAATACGTCTCATTGGTTAATATCTAAAGCGGTAGATTTAGGAAATGAACCAGGGCGTTTTGATTTAAAATTTGATGGTCAATTATTAAGGGATAATAACTTAAGTGACGTCCTTTCTTCAGCTGTAATTGAAGTTTTAATTTCAACAGATGGAGGACAGTCTTGGTCAGCAGAGAATGTTCTTAGACGTTACTATTCTACCTATTTACCAGGTTTACAAGAGCGAATCGGACTGGATGGGTATTCAGGTGTAGTAAAGTTTGCTTTTAAAGCGACTGTACCTATTACCGAAAATAATAAACAGATAGTGATAGATAACTTTCAGGTTGTTGAACGTCAGCCTTGTCAACAAAATAATGTTGCTTTTTTAGGAGGTGGTTTGAGTTGTAACAACGAAGATCTTCGTCCAATCCAGATACAACTACCAGATGAAAATACTTGGTTTATTAAATATCAAACCAATGAGGGGATTGTGGAGGAACGGGTGTCCTCTTCTCCCTTTAATATTCAACCTTCGGATACAAATACGTTCACTTTCCTAAGTGTATATAATACATGCTTTATAGATACAAATGTAGTGATACATGTGGAAAGGAGTAATTCGATCGAAGTGTGGAATACTCACTTCCTTTGTGAGGGACAATCGATTCAAGTTGGATATAACACTTATTATAATGCAGGTAATTATGTGGATACTTTAATCGCTGTTAGCACTGGATGTGATTCCATCGTGCATTCCACTTTGAATTATTATCCGACTTATGAGCTGGCTATGCAGCAAACAATTTGTAGTGGTGATTCGGTTGTGTTTAATCAGATGGCTTATTATCAATCCGGAGTTTATACGGAACGATTGCAAACCATTAACGGATGCGATTCAACTTTAATATTGACATTAGATGTGATAAATAGCAATGCAGAAATCATAGATTTGAATGGAGGGACTTATTGGGTCGATGCCCCAGAAGCTGAAATGATCAATTGGTATAATTGTAATACAGAGGAATGGTACGCACTAGGAGATACCGTGAATCTATTTATAAACGGAAATTACAGGGCAGAAATATCCACGATGAATGATTGTATATTCTTGACAAATTGTATAGAGATCTCAGATCAACCTTTTGAAGTTGACGTTTTTCCCAATCCAACTTCGACTGAAGTGACGCTTAGAGCACATGGTGTTATTATGGATCGAATAGAGCTATTTACTCCATTAGGGCTACTCGTTGAGTCAATACAAGTAAATGCAGGACAAATGACCCTTTCTGTGGCAGATTTGATAGCAGGGGTTTATACAATTAATATTTGGGCAGGTTCTGATCAAATAACCAGAAGGATCGTTGTCTTTTAGTGATAAAAGAATGTTTGCGCCCCGTGAAAATGGGGCCCTTTTTGCTTGAAGAATAATTATATTTGTGCTGTTGTTTAAATATTTAGTATCAATACCCATCTTATGAGAGTTTTCTTTTGTAATTCAGTAATTGTTTTACAAACCATTTTCACGTTTTTATCATTAGCAATAAATGCACAAGTTGTTACCAACTATAGCCTTGAAGTTATCCAAGGAGTGTACACTCCAATCCAAGGTAATGAGCTTTTACCTGCACAATCGATTAACCGCCTTTCTGAAGTTACTGATATTGGGTTTGATTTTACGATTGGTGGACGAAGTTATCATAGCTTTGTTGTATCCACTAATGGATGGATTCGTTTAGGAACTAATGGTACGGATAATCCGGCTAATCCATTTGGTACTGGAGTGAATTATATAGGTCCAGTAATTAGTGTGTTTGCACGTCAAGGAATGGTAAACGAATCGGTTTCTTATGAATGGAGTGGGGCGTCGCCAAATCGAGTATTAACCATTCAATTCTCCGATTATTCACCGAATAATTATGTTACAAGCAATTTGTTTCAAGCACAAATAAAATTATACGAATCAACGAATGTGATTGAATTAATTTATGGAGTAAATAATATTACCACCAGCTCTTTCAATGGTTCTGTTGGTCTATCGCCGTCTTTAAATAGTTTCTTGTTATTAGACGAACGGTTGGATTGGGCTAATGCAAAATTAAGTACAAATCGTAGTGCTGTTATTACCTATTCAAGTGCAGTAAGACCTTCCGAAGGATTGACATATCGGTTTTCTCCTATTGCGTGCACCAACCCAACTGGGTTAAGATTGGTTAATGCGCAAGAGAACAGCTTGACGGTTGCGGTTACTCATTCGGATACTTTAGAAGGGACTTATTATGAGTGGTATTACGATACATTAAGGACAACTCCCTCCTCAAATACTCCAGCGTTGCTGGTTTCCCAGACTCACGAAGTAGTTATTCCAAATTTAGAAGCGCAAACCATTTATTATATATGGGCACGAGTGGTTTGTGAAGGGAACTTAAGAACAAGCTGGACGCCTTTTTTTATGACTTATACGAATTGTCCAGCAATCACAAGTCTACCATTTATCGAAAATTTTGAGGTAATACGTGGGTTAACTCTTTCCTCTTGTTGGGGAATGGGAGGTTACGCACATGTCATTTCCGGAAATATAAACTTGACTCCTTATGAAGGCAGAATTCATTTAGAATTAGAGACCAATTCGACTATAAGAGAATCAAAAGCCATTTCACCAGGAATGAGATTACATGCAGATTCTACTTATCGATTAAAGTTTTTTTACGCTGCAGATCCAAATTCCAATGTTGATTCTTTATCAATAATGATGGGGGATCAACAGAATCTAAATGGACTAACAATAAAGTTAGGGGTTATTCGAAAAATTTTGCCAGGTAATTATCGTGAATATATGGTTGATTTTCGTGTGCCAACTGATACGGTGTATTTTTTCGGCTTAGTGATGAATCATTTTCAGTCGATTACTTCTACTTTGGGTATTGATCTATTTTCAGTTCATTATGCAGAACCTTGTTTTCAACCGAGTCGAATAGATGCAAGGGCTCTTGACACTCATTCAGCTAGGGTTTATATGGGGACGGAAAATGATAGTTGGGAGAACCAGGTCTATTTTTTATCTTCGAGCAATACGCCACCGACTGCAGAAATTATTCCATCAGGTTCTTTTTTGACAGCTGAAAGAAAAATAGAAGGATTGGAAAGTGGAAGCACATATTACATTTGGCTCCGTAAGGAATGTACTTCAAATGAATGGAGTAATTGGTCTCAAATGAGTAGCTTTACTACCGCTTGTGAATCGGTATCTATTCCTTATCGTATGAGTTTTGATCAAGCTACAGATGATAATGTACTCTCGTGTGTAAGATCTATTAGTACCGATTTGGTAAACTGGAACTTAACTCCACAAAATAATCAACTGTCTCCTACCTTTAGGAATGTTAACCTTTGGCGATCTTCTGCTGATTTGTTTTTACAAGGTGTTCGTTTAGAACAAGGACAAGTGTATCGTCTGAACTATGACTATAGGAAGAGTTTGAATAATGTTTTTAACATGAAAGTTGTTTTAGCTCAATCAATCAATTTACAGGACACTAATAGAGTTATTCTTACGGATCATTCTCATTTATCGGGAATAGTAAACAGTTCTTTTTTTGTTGATTTTGTGGTGCAAGAATCGGGGGTGTATTATATTTCTTTTCAAGCAGATCTTCCTGGTTCAAATACCACAACCTATACCATTGACAATGTCTTACTTGATTTTGCTCCCACTTGTTTAGTACCATCCGATATTGTGGTAAATAATTTTACGAGTGAATCGGCTAGCTTGAGCTGGGGTCAACCTTTAAACGGTATTCCTACGCAGTACGAGTTGTATTATGCGTTGAGTTCGAATCCTCCAGAGCAAGAAGTAGAAGATGGCCAACAAGTGTCCAATGAACAAGCAACGATTAACGGATTGTTGGAAAATACAACCTATTATGTATGGATTCGTGCCTTGTGTGCAGCTGATCAAAAAAGTGAATGGAGTGAAGTTATTCAGTTCACAACGGATTGTTCTGTAACGACTGTGCCTTATTTTATGGATTTTGAAGAGCTTAGTCCTACAAATTTACCAACTTGTGTGACTGTTCAGTCTAATTCCACCTCTAGCTGGGTAATTAATAGGGTAAACAATAATAATCGATTGAGATATTCCTACTATTATCAAGCAAATGAAAGTGCATGGTTTTATACAAGAGGTGTAGAACTGACTGCAGGTGTAAATTATATGTTGAGTTTTAAATATACGCTACTTTCTTCTTCACGAACTGAAAATTTACAGGTTGCTATCGGGAGTCGAGCAGATAGCGCAGCGATGCAAAATACCTTATTCCGAAAAAATAATCTAACAGTGACACAATCAGATGTTACCTTTAATAGATTTTCAACTGAGAATGTTTTTTTTCAACCGGATACATCAGGTGTTTACTATTTAGGCTTTAAATCCCAATCCCAATCTCAAGCAGGTGTTGGAGGTGTTATTTTGGATAGTATCCTATTGGATATTGCTCCTGTTTGTTATGCAACATTTGAGGTGAGTGCAGATTTAATTTCGCATGAGGCTGCAACTGTTTCGTGGGAAGTTCAAACGCATGCTTCTAATCAGTTGTTTGAATATGTGGTATCTACTTCTCCTTTCGTATCGGATTCTATTTATACTCCTACTGGTCAAACGGATTTAACTTCCATTCGTTTAACTCAATTAGAAGAAGGTGTTTTACATTATTTTAGAGTAAGAGGTGTTTGCGGTCCTGACGAAAGGACTGAATGGTCAGAAACCTTTCTTCTGAGAACACGATGTCTGCCAAGGACAATACCTTATGTGAATTCTTTCGAAGGGGCACAATTTGGATTGAACTGTATGCTGTCTCAAAGTAATTCAGGTGGTCCATGGTCTTCTTTTCGAACCACTAGTCCAGTTGATAACTCTGGAGTAACAGTGAATATTTTATCAAACCAAACAAGTGCTTCTTATTTATTCCTACAAGGGCTAGAGTTAATTGCTGGTGTAACTTACCGTCTGTCCTATGACGAACAATTCACTGGTAACAACTTAGTGTCAAAGATAGGGGTTAAATATGGGCCTTACCCTCAGATGGACCAGATGACTCACAGTTTAGTTGATCCCAATGACTTTCAATTTTTCAGTGGATTTCAACAGCAATATGTAGAGTTCACAGCAGAGCAAACAGGGGTGTTTTATTTTGGATTTTATGTGCAAGGAAATCAATCTTCAGCTCTTTATTATTTGGATAATATAAATATCGATTTTGCAAATGGATGTCAGGAACCCCAAGGTGTAACTTTTGATGATTTAGAAAACAATCAAGTATTGGTTCAATGGAATGCGGTTGAAGATTTTGAAGGGATAGGTTATGATTATTTTTATTCCACAGGTTATGCACTGCCAACTGAGCATACTAATCCTTCAGGTTTTACAGGAGATAACAGTATTGTTTTAAATAACATTCTTTTGGATAGCAACTACACTGTTTGGGTAAGAAGTGTTTGTAATCAAGATTTGAGAAGTGTTTGGAGTGTTCCGAGAACGCACAGACGTAATTATTGTGAGCTCACTGTAAACACTTTTAATGCTGGATATTTTTCGCATGTTAAAACGCAAAATGCGGTTGTTAATCTTGATTTTGAATCCAATAGCCAACTGGCGTATACGAATAATAGAGGTCTAACTTTTCAGGCGTATCAAGGAGCAAACATTGATTTATCTGTACGAAGTGCGCTTTTTGGAAATCTCTATTTTTATCAATGGGTAGATTGGAATAATGATCTTATTTTGGATAATGATACGGAACGAGCACCTGCCACGCAAATCAATTATTTAAGTGAGGGATTAACAATCAATATTCCAGCTAATCAAGCACCCGGAAGGTATCTTATTCGTATGGTGCTTTCATCTAATGAAATTACAAGTATATGTGAAAATACTATTAGAGGATCATACACTGACTTTATTCTAGAGGTGCTGCCAATTGAAAGTTGCAATGTTCCGAATCACCCCAGAATAGAACGTTTGACATACAATATTGCAGACATAAGTTGGGAAACGGCGCTCAATTCCCTAGAGGAAGGTTACGAGTATTTTCTTTCAAATACTCAAGTAATGCCTTCATCTACTACGGTTCCTACGGGGCAGATAGATACAACTTTTGTGAGACTAGGACAATTGGATTCCAATACAGTTTATTATTTCTGGGTAAGAGCCATTTGTTCTGACCAAACGAGAAGTGAATGGAGTCAGCCGATTGATTTTTATACGGGATATTGCGTTGGAAATAGTTCTATGAACGTTTACATTCGAGCGATTCGTACCACAGGTGATTTTACTAACTTAGATTATTACACTTTAACGCGTCCAGAAAATAACTATGCTGATCTTACAAGAAGCCAAGTGCTTACCCTACGGGCTGGTGGATCTGGAACAATTTATTTTGAAAACAATCAATCTGCTACAAGGAGTGCATTTCTTTGGGTGGACTGGAATCAAAATATGGTCTTCGATTATCAGGAACTGCTTTTGAATTTTAATCAATCAATTAATGCACCCCTGACTATTCCAGCAAATACCCCACCAGGAAGGTATCGTGTGCGGATGGTTTCTTTCCAATCGAATAGTCAAAATCGATCGATGGTTTACAACCTATGTTCAACGAATGCACTTTATTCGATTGTGGACTTTACGTTAGTTGTCGAGCAACCTTGTTCTGTGCCAACTGCACGTATGGAGGGAATAGGGACAATATGTAGGCAATCAACGGACTCGCCTGTGACGATTCGTTTTACCGGACAAGGACCTTGGGATTACACCTACTCATTTAATAATAGAGAAATGAATGGGGCTACCTCTATTCCTGTGGTAACTTTTTACCCATACAGCTCGGGTGTTTACATGATGCGAAGTGTCCGTGTTGCCGATTGTATAGGGCGTGTTAGTGGAGAAGCCATTTTCGCAGATGCAATTGTGTATCAAAACGTACAACATAATGTTAGTATTTGTCGTGGTGAGACTTATATACTTGATGGTTCTCGATTGACTAATCCGGGTACTTATCAAAGAAGACTTACTTCTATATTGCAAGGTTGTGACTCTTTCGTAACTGTTGTATTCAATTATAAAAGGTCAGATGAGATAACGAATAGACATACAATTTGTGAAGGTGATTTTGTACAGGTGGGTAATAGCGTGTATACACAAGCAGGTATATATAGAGATACCTTCGTTAATAGTGTGGGGTGTGACTCTGTGAGGGTGTCCGAAATAAGTGTTATTCCTCGATATATTACGGAGAATCCTCAAGTAATCTGTCCGGGTGATAGTTATACAATTGGAGATTCAACATATACGCAAGCAGGGACTTATACAAATGTATTTAGGGCAGTCACGAACAATTGTGATTCGATTGTACGAACACAATTGATGATGGGACAAGATCGTGAACGTTTCAATACTCAATACGACTGTTCCAATCGTTTATCTTATCAATCAACGGTTAGACTTAATACTTCTACTTATACCATCCCAACGATTTTAGGGTGTGATTCTACAATAACGAATCATTTTTATACAGTCACTTTTGGAACACGTATAAATATAGAAGGGTATCTTTTATCGGTAACCCCGAACCCAGAATTGATTTATGAATGGATGGATTGTGCCACAGACGTAGTCTTGGGAACATCACATGAGTTTGAGCCTACTTATGATGGAGAATTTAAATTGAAACTGTCTATAGGAAATTGTTTTACCCATACATCATGTGTTTCTATACAAGGATTATCAACCGAATATGTAATCAATAGTCAAATTATTGTATATCCAAACCCAACAAAATCTATTGTTAATATTCAATCATTGGGTGCTAATGTTAATCAAATTGATGTATTAGATATCAACGGACGATTGATTAAAACGATTCATACGAACAACACAAGTGAACAAGTTTCTTTAGAG
>JAZQRM010000105.1:0-19543 GCA_045629585.1 Taishania sp.
CAAGGGGTTTCACCATGCGATACTTTCCGTGTTTGTGCTTTAGGAGATTCTGCAGCATTCAATATTATGTTCTTTGCGCCAGAGGCCAATCAAAATACAACAATTTCGTGGGATAATGGAGGGCTTGAAGCCTTACGTGAGGTAATGAATGAACCAGGGTTAAACGGTAACTCTGCTCAATTAATTATGAGTATAGTAGGGACACCAGAAACTGTTGGTACTTACACCATAACTGTTACTGCTCGAGATAATTATATTGATACAGGTGTTACTACACTTTCGTTTACAATTATTGTTGCTGAAGATTTAACCAATAGTTTGAATCCAGAGTTTGATGTTGACATCTCCTGTGGGCAAGCGGTAGTTTCTGTTTTAAACGGTCCTTATGATTCTTATTTATGGAACGATGGAGCAATGGGACAAACACATACTTTTACATTGTCTGATACCATTAATGTGACCGTTTCAAGAGAAAAATGTTACAAAATGATTGGTTTGGACTTACGAATCCCTCAACCGGTTTCACCGCTATTTGAAGGAGTCGTAGGATTATGTCCAGGTGAAGATTCTACTTTGGTACGTCTATCTAATTTTGATGTAATGTCTTCAATTAACTGGGGGCCAGGGAATACAGAATACAACAATACAGATTCTGCTTACTTACGTCCAGGGACACATAATGTTGTTGTAGTTGATACTTCCGGACTTTGTACACGTACAACACCAATTGTTATTACGCAAGCTGTTGCTTCAACTTTTGGGAACTTCCCACAACTTATTTGTTTTAATGATATACTAACGAACTCTAATCGTGTATTACAATATACAGTAGCTGGAGCATCAGTAGGTACTGGAGCACAATGGTCTTCACCAAATCCAGAGCTTACATTTAATGGAGCGGCGACTTCTACTGCAAATAATCCGACGATTGTGGCAACTAGACCAGGTATTTATACTGTACGTTTGTCCTCAGCTTGTACTGATCCATACGAAGGAACGATAACTTTTTCAGGTTCACCTGTAATTGAATTTGGAGATACAACTGTTTGTGGTCGTACTTTTGAAGTTCCACAAGGAACGGTTAGAACTGCAACAAACTTAGGTGGTATTTGGTCAAATATTGATCCTCAAGGAATTCTTTATACTCCAAGTGTAAGAGATATTGATCCTTTTGTAAATATTACTGACAGCTATCCTTTACCTTATGAGTTAATAATTCGTATAAATGATAGTATTTGTGGAAGTTCTTTTAATGATCAAGTACGTGTTAAATTTGTACAAAGTGGTGTCGCTCAAATCCCTGAAGTTGCGTGTTTGTTAAATTCTTGGGAATTAGAGGCTGAATCATATGAAGGAGGTTTCTGGACTGTTTACGATAACCCTAGTACTCCTTGGAAAGAAGATACTGCTTACGTATTCACTGAAGGTGATAGCGTTTTAATTCCACACATGGTGGTTTCTACAGCAGGAGAATACCGTGTAAGTTACTATGATGAGTTTTGTGATGTGACAACAGAAGGTGTTATTAATTTCCCTCCTTATTTATGGACTGAATTAGTGGACACAATGTTGTGTGAAGGAGCTGTATTTACTTTATTTGCTCCTAGTCCAAATGATGTTGTTAGTTATTTATGGAATACAGGTGCAACTTCTGAATCCATTGAAGTTTACCAACCAGGTGCTTATATTGTAACGATATCAAATGAATGTTATAGTTTCACAGATACTTCATTTGTGTCGGTAAGAAAATGTGATATTGAGTCACCAAACGTTATCTCTTTATCTTCTCAAGTAGGTAATAATGTATGGATTGTTGATGAAGTAGGAATCGAAACTTTTGAATGTTATATTGTGAACCGTTGGGGGAACATTGTAGCGGTTTTAAATGATGTGAATTCTTCATGGAATGGTAAAGATTTATCCGGTAATGTTGTTAGTGAAGGTGTTTATTTCTACAACATTAAAGCAATGGCTTATGGTGGAATAGAGGTGAATAAACAAGGTTTTATTACAGTGGTGAAATAACCAAACTAAAATAATGTCAAAAGAGGGTTGCAATTTGTAACCCTCTTTTTTTTGTTAAATAAGTTATTTCGTACTTTAGTACTATCGTAATTATAGAGACATATGTATAGAGTAGGGGTAAATGGATTTGGACGAATTGGAAGGTACTTTGTTCGTATGGCATTGCAACAACCCGATTTTGATGTTGTAGTAGTGAATGATTTAGCAGATGTAAAAACATTAGCTCATCTTTTTAAATATGATAGTGTTCATGGTCGCAACCTTTTGTCGTTTCAAGTGGAAGGGGACAGTCTAGTGTTTGAAAATGGAAAGAAGATTGTTTTTACAAGCCACAAATCACCTTTAGATATTCCGTGGGGAAAATATAATGTGGACACAGTTATTGAATCTACTGGTTTTTTTAGGAGTAAAGATAAAGCGGTAATGCATTTAACTGCTGGTGCCAAACGTGTTATTATTTCTGCACCATCCAGTGATCCCGAAGTTAAGACTATCGTGATGGGTGTTAACGAAAATCTTATTACCAAGGATGATTTAATCATTTCTAATGCATCTTGTACAACAAATAATATTGCACCACTGTTTTCCGTAATGCGTGAAATCGTGACGATTGAAAATGCATTCATCACAACGATTCATAGTTATACTTCTGATCAACGTTTACACGATGCTCCTCATGAGGACTTGCGACGTGCTAGATCAGCTGGGCAATCGATGATACCAACAACAACTGGTGCAGCTAAAGCAATTACTAAAATATTTCCTGAATATGAAGGGAAAATTGGTGGAGGTGCAGTTAGAGTTCCTGTTCCAAATGGATCGCTATCAGATATTACTATGGTCGTAAAAGAGAAGATCACAGCCTCTGAAATAGATGAAGCGATGAAAATTGCTGCGCAAGGTCGATTAAAAGGAATATTGGAATATACAGATGAACCTATCGTTTCTGTAGATATTTTAGGCAATCCAACAAGTTGTTTGTACGATGCTGGATTAACAGCAATTGTTGGCAATATGGTTAAGATTATAGGGTGGTATGACAACGAAGCCGGTTATTCAAACCGACTTGTTGACCTTGTACGATATATAGGGAATTAATACGTTTAACGACGACGGAAAATCCAATTAGGGCCAACTGCATTAAGTTGGTCCTTTTTTGTTTGATGAGCTTGTTCAGTTGCAAAAGAACCGATAGAAACAACATATAAGTTGTTGACTTGCCCGATCATCTGAGCATCGATGTTTTTCGCTTTGAATTTCGCTACTAATTTGTGTGCATTTTCTTCCAATTCAAATGAACCAGCGATCACTTGGATCGGTTGTGTTTTGTCTATTGCATTGTTGTTATTTACAGGTTGAGGATTTTCTTTTGGAATAGTTTTTATTGCCGGCTCAACAGGCTCAATTTCCTCTTCCTTTTTAGGTTCTACGGTTTCCTGTTGTTCAGACTCATCCGTAGGGGATGATTGTTCAGGCTTAACAGGTTCTGTTTGCTCTATTTGCTCCACAATAACGATGTCTTCTGAAGAATTACCATTAAATGCGTTTTGAATATTTTCCCAATAAAAACCAGCAAATCCTACTCCGACAATAGTTATTATTCCAACGAAACCGATAACTAATGATCTTGCCGTACGTTTTTTTTTATCTTTTTCTATTTTCTCAAGAATCGGTTTTTTCTTTTGAGGTGGTTTGTATCCTAGAGGCAATAAATCAGTATCATCCTTCCATTGTTCTTCCTCCGATAAAGGTTTTGTGATGTCTTCCTCTTTAATAGTTGAATTTATTTCAATTATCTCTTCTTCCACTTTATCCTCAATGTTTGTTTCAGTGATCGATTCAATGATTATTTCGGTGGATGAATTGTCGTCCGTTTGTTCAGCTTCAACGCTGATGTGCTCTTCTTTACCGGTAATAAGTGAGTTAATTTCTTTATCAGCAATTGTTTTCCCTTCTAGGATTACAGGTGAAACTACTTCTTGTTCCAAAACAAGATCTTCTACGGGTTGTGCCTCTTCTTTGTTGATTTCTAACTCTTCGATTATTTTTGTTTCTTCAACAGGTGTTTTTGATTCGTCCTTTTTCTGAGTGAAATATGATTTTTCTTTCCAATTCTCAAATACGATTTCGTCGTCTTTCTTTCCGAAGGAACCAATATCCATAAAGTCGTAGGTTCCGCCTTTACTTATGGTGATATTTATATCATGAACATACTTTGCAATTAAATCTTTCGCCTCTTCCTTTGTCCAATTTTCTTTGTTTGCAATAAAGTTGGTTAATAGTCCATCGTCGTATTTCAAATAGGACATGAACATATATTCTTTATTTGCTCTATTGACCACAGTAATCGCTCCGAAATTTGGGATAATTACGGTGTTTTCTTCGTTAAGAATTTCGATGAGGTATTTATACATAGTAGTATTATTTTAGAATAAATCGTCTAACGTTAGGATTTCATTTGCTCGTATTCCTTTTTCGGTATGTTGAACGGTACAGATTTCATTTACGGCATCATGTTCAAGGAAAAGGAAAAAATTTTGATCAGCTGCGGTTGTTAAAAATTTTTCTTTTTCATCCAATGTTAATAAAGGACGTGTATCGTATCCCATGACATAAGGTAAAGGCAAATGTCCAACGGATGGTAAAAGATCCGCCATAAAAACTAAGGTTTTTTCTTTGTAATGGATGTGAGGAATCATCATACTTTCGGTATGTCCGTCAACAAATAACATGTCAATATTGGGGAAAACATTTTTCACAAAGTCACCTTCTCGTTCAATAAATTTTAGTTGACCTGACTCTTGGATAGGAAGGATGTTTTCACTTAAAAAAGAAGCTTTTTCTCTTGCATTGGGTTCTGTTGCCCATTTCCAATGGTTTTCAGTACTCCAATAAATGGCATTGGGAAACACGACTTCAAAACCAGTGCGATCTTTGTTCCAACTTACGGCTCCACCACAGTGGTCAAAATGTAGGTGTGTGAGTATTACATCTGTTACATCTGATGGGCTAAATCCTAGTTTTTTTAGATTACCGAGTAAACTATCAGTACCGCTTAGGTGATAATGCGAAAAGAATTTCTCTGTTTGCTTGTCACCTATTCCTGTGTCAATCAATATTAGACGGTTACCATCTTCTATGAGTAGGGAACGCATTGCCCAGTCGCATAAGTTGTTTGAATTGGCTGGATTGGTTCTGCTCCAAAGCGATTTGGGAACAACACCAAACATTGCACCTCCATCCAATTTAAAATTTCCGGTATTTAATACGTGGATTTTCATAGCGTTTAAGTTGTATAAAATTAATGAATTAAGTTTTGTCTTTGAATGAATTATTGGTTCTGTTTTCTTTCTGATTGCATTGAATGAATATTCTCGAAAATTAGAAGTTCATCTTTCCCGTAAAACATTCTACTTGAGGTGGATTGGTCGATGATTGGGGCTAGCAATCCTTCTTCAAATATAGGTGTTCCTACCAAAACTCTAGCTTCATCCCAAAGGTTGGAAGTGATGAATTCATTTAAAGTAAAGAAACCACCTTCAATAATTACAGATTGAATGGATCGTTGATAAAGATCATCCATTATTTCCTTTATGGTGAAGTGTTCAAGATGAATCCATTCATTACTACTTGATTTTTTCGAGCAATTCACCTGATTGTAAATCAATGTTGGGGCTTCATCGTCTAGGATGGATGCTGTGGAGTCGATTTGCATTTTAGGGTCGATCACTATTCGGATAGGATTCTTTCCAGCGTATTCCCGTGCTGTTAACTGTGGATTGTCATTCAATATGGTATTCTTACCAACTAAAATAGCGGCTTCTTCTGTTCTCCATTTATGCACCATTACTTTGGTTTCTGGCTGTGTAATCCAATTAATCCCAGTGGCGTTTTGAGCTGTTCTCAAGCGATCAAGAAATCCATCTCTACTTTGCGCCCATTTCAAAATGATATAAGGTCTCTTTTTTGTGTGAAAGGTAAAGAATCGTTTGTTTAATGCTTGACATTCCTTTTCAAGAACACCGATGGTCACCTCAATATTTGCTTGTTTGATTCGTTCAATACCTTTTCCGTCAACTGCTGAAAATGGATCTTTTGTGCCTATAACAACACGTTTGAAATTATGCTCTACAATTAAATTGGCACAGGGTGGCGTTTTTCCAAAATGAGCACACGGCTCAAGCGTAACATATATGGTTGACTCTGAAAGTAATGTTTGGTCCAAAACACTGTTAACTGCATTTACCTCTGCATGTGGACCACCATATTGTTGGTGATAACCTTCCCCTATTATGACACCTTTGTGAACAATAATTGAACCAACCATAGGGTTAGGTGCCACAGCTCCTTGGCCATGTAAAGCTAAATCTATACAACGTTGTATGTATTGTTCGTCCGCAGTCATACTACGAAAATAAGAATCTTAATGCAATAAAAAATCCCTTCCGGAAGAAAGGGATTAATTTTGTTATTTATTCAGCCATGCTTTAAGCATCCAACTTTCTTTTTCCTTTTCACGAATTAGATCGCTCATAAATGAGTTTGTGCCTTCATCTTCTTGCTCAGTTGCAAGTTGTAAAAGATTTCGTTCTAATTTTAACAGTGTTTTATATGCTTCTAGGATGTATTCGACTCCTTCAGCCCCGTTATGTATTATTTGATTTTCATTAATCTTACTTGAAGAAATGTAACCGCTAAACGAGGAGATTGGTTGAAATCCTAACGTTAAAATGCGTTCGGCAATTTCATCGACAATTACCAATGTTCTGTTGTACCATTCTTCGTATTTCACATGCAGTTCAAAAAAGTTTTCACCTTTTATATTCCAATGTAAAGAGCGTAAGTTCTGGTAATGTAACTGGTATGATGCTAGAAGTTCATTTAAAGCCTGTTGATAGGTGTGTGTTGTACTCATAGATTTAGATTTTTATTGTTTTAGTAAATATACGGAATTTGGTGTAATAGTAATTTTTGAATAAATTTATATCATGATAGATATTGTTTATAGTATAACTCCCCAACAGATTAATTATATTCTTGAACTTAATAACGAACGTAATTTTCAACGTGCCAGTGAAAAGTGCTTTGTTACGCAGCCAACTCTTTCAATGCAGATTAAAAAGGTAGAGGATTTAATTGGGTTTTCTATTTTTGACCGTGCCCATTTTCCCATTGAGTTAACAGTTGCTGGTGCTGAATTAATTGAGGTTTTGAAGGATGTGCAAGTAGAGTATGGTCGGATATCAAATGTTATAAAAAGGGTAAATGGAACAGCGGTTGAAGAACTAAAGATTGGGATTATTCCAACGGTTTCTGCTTATTTAATTCAGGATATTTTTGAAGAGGTAAAAATAAAATTACCGCATTTAACATTGCGGTTTCAGGAACTCAAAAGTGAGGAACTGTTAGAAGCAATGGAGGATAATAAATTTGATTTAGGAATTTTGGCGGGTCCTTATACAGGACGTAGAATGCGTACTTTTCCACTATTTCAAGAGGAAATTAAAATTTATTGTTCCGACATTAAGGAGGATACAATCACACCAAATCAATTGCTTTATTTGCAACCTTGGTTGTTGAGTAAGGGGAATTGTCTTCGCACGCAGATGGTACAGTTCTGTAAGTTAGAATCGGATTCTTTAAACGGCTCTAATTGGAGTTATGAAGGAGGGAATTTGGACTTGTTAATTCGGATGGTGGATCTTAACGGAGGGTATACTTTGGTTCCTGAATTCTATGGTTTTGAAAGTGAATACATCAAAAAAATGGTTGATCCAATAACAGGAGAGTCTCCTGCCCGACAAATTATTGGTTTAATGCCAGGTAAGTCCATTCGTAAGGATGCTACAGAGGCGCTTTTGAGAATTATTCAGCATCAATACACCAAGAATGTGAAGGAGAATTTTAAGATTTTAGATTGGAAATAACATATTGCCCAATTTTAGCTGAAGCACCAGTGTTTTTAGCTACAAATTGAGCCGTTTTATTCGAAAGCGCAGCTAAGTTCTCGGAGTTCAATCGTTCTATTAAACTATCAAATTCCTCTGGTGTAGAAATACTAAAACCAATTCCTTCTTTTTTAAAGAGTGCTGCCTCAGGAAATTTGGAATGTTTGGGTCCAAAAATTACAGGTAAACCAAATACAGCTGGCTCTAAAATATTATGTAGTTGCCCACTAAAACCACCACCAACGTACGCTAATTGTCCATAAGAATAGGCGCTCGCAAGATGACCAATCGTATCAAGTATCAAGATCGGTTTGTTTTCATTGGCGAAGGTTGTATAGCGTTCACATAAATGCGGGAATCGATCTATTATGGATTGAATCATTCCTTCATTTATTTGATGGGGAGCAATAATCGTTTTTGTAAATTGATTACTTTTTAAAGTGCTTTCAAGTAAATCTAAATCTGGATTCCAAACACTACCCGCAATTAAGGTGTTTGCCGAGTTACCGACAAAATCAATTAAAATGGTGTTAGGTTGTAATTGCTTTTTATTTTCAAGGACTCTATCAAATCGTGTGTCACCAGTTAAAGTAGCTTTTGTTATTCCGATGGAATTTAGCAATTTTAAGGTGATGTCATTTTGAACAAAAAAATGATCAAAATCAAATAAAACGCCTCTTGATATTTTTCCAATTATAGGTTTGAAAAAATGTTGGTTGGGGCGGAATAATGTACTAATGGAGTAAATCTGGCTTCCTTGTTTTTTTGCCGCGTTAATGTGATTTTCCCAAAATTCATATTTTACAAATAAGCTAACTTTTGGTTTAAAATGAGTAACAAAATGGGACGCATTTTTGGGTGTGTCGATTGGTAAGTAACAAACAAAGTCACATGGGTGGTTTCTTTTGTGGTAATGCTCCATGCCACTTGGTGAAAAGAAAGTCGTAACAATATATGCGTCCGGCAGATGTTCTCTTAGGTAATTCATAACCGGAATTCCTTGGTCAAACTCACCCAATGAAGCACAGTGAAACCAATAAACATCTTGACCGTTTAATGCGGGTAATTGCTTTTTCCAATTTTTACGTCCTTCGACCCAAGCTTTTGCTTTAGGGTGAAAAAAGCGAGCGAAATTTAATAGCAGTGCATAAGCACGAACACCAATATTATGCATGAATCAATTGTAATAAAAGTCACGTGCAATTTTCTTGTAAATTGGTATAATCCAACCAACTTTTACACCATAAGTAATGTCGAGTCTCATTTTTGTTGAAACCGGAATTTCTGGTTGGTAGTAAAAAGAATTTCTGCGGTCATACGTGTAACCTTGTTGCGCATAAAAACCAGCGTAGAAATTTAAAGCACTTCTACCACTTAGAAATAAGTATCCTAGAAATTGACTGCTGTTAAAACCTGTTGTTAAGTGGTCGTAACCTTTTCGATAGTCAAGTTCTAAGGTTGGAATTAATTGATCGTTAGATTCTACACGAATCTTATTTGCTGTAAAACCACCACCTAGTTTTACCCATAAACCTGAATTTGGATTATGTCCAAGACGTTTAAATACGTAGCCAATTTCTATATTTAAAGTATATTGTCTTGCGAAGGTTAAAACCGCAGCTGGTTCACCATTAGAATCAGTAATTTGACCGTAATTATCCATTAAATGGCCAAATAAAAGAGCATCTGGAAGTTTATTGTTTTTCCCGAAACCAAAATTTCCCATTAAGCCAAAATAAAGATTGTTTTTCAGCTTGTAGCCAGCTGTAAATCCTACGTTATTGATGTAGCCATAGCGGTCTTTCAAGTCACCACCGGGTATACCAGTGAGGTAATGAACACCAAAAATTGGAGCAGCAATGGTAGAATCTTCTAGATTAGATTGTGCGATTGATGTGCTTTCTGTGAAAAGAAAAAGACAAGAAAAACTAAATAAAAAAGGTAAAAATTGTTTCATTTTTCGGGATGAATTTCTCAAATGTACATTCATTTTTTAAAATAACGTATTTAGAGTCTTTGTATTGTTTAGTAGATAACCTAAATATCTACATGATTTGTTGTAATTTTCAGTAGTGATTACGTGTGTTCTTTCTCACAAGTTTGACTATATTTACCGCGTGATTTATCATTAACGAATTCATTCCATGAAACAAATACAAATGGTAGACTTGATGACACAATATCAAGCCATTAAAACAGAAATAGATAGTGCGATTTTAAATGTAATCGAAAAGGCACAGTTCATCAACGGACCGGAGGTGCAAGAATTTCAAAGTGAGTTGGAGCACTATCTGGGGGTGAAGCATGTAATCCCATGTGCTAATGGAACCGATGCCTTGCAGATTGCGTTAATGGCATTGGGTCTACAACCAGGTGATGAGGTGATAACTCCTTCGTTTACTTACATCGCAACTACTGAGGTGATTGCATTGTTAGGGCTGAAACCTGTATTTGTTGAGGTGGACAAGGATACTTATTGTATTGATCCAGCGACAATCGAAGCGGCGATTACACCAAAAACAAAGGCAATTGTTCCTGTTCATTTATATGGACAAGCAGCAAATATGGAGCAAATAATGGCTGTTGCAAATAAGCATAATCTATTCGTTATTGAAGATAATGCACAAGCTATTGGTTGTGATTATACGTTTTCAAATGGAGACGTAGTGAAGACAGGAACTATCGGGACAATTGGTTGTACATCTTTTTTTCCATCTAAAAACTTAGGTTGCTATGGAGATGGAGGAGCAATTTTTACAAACGATGATGATTTAGCTGCACAGATCCGAATGATCGCAAATCATGGTCAAAGTAAAAGATATTACCACGATGTAGTGGGTTGTAATTCTCGTTTGGATAGTATTCAAGCTGCAGTTTTACGAATCAAATTACGTCAATTAGATACGTATTCTGCGAAAAGAAACGCAGTCGCAGATTATTATGACCAATATTTCGCGAAGTTTCCGCAAATACAAACTCCTGCAAGAAACGGTGTTTCTAATCACGTATTCCATCAATACACCATGATTTTGGATGGATTGGATCGCGATGAATTGAATCAATATTTGGCTGAACGTAACATTCCTTCTATGATTTATTATCCTGTGCCAGCTCATCGGCAAAAGATGTTTGAATCTTTCGGAGCAGGAGAATTAAATATGCCTATAACGGATTGGTTGACGGAACGTGTAATTTCCTTACCAATTCATACAGAGATGGAAGCGGAGCAATTGGAATTGATCTGTAAAACAGTAGCCGAATTTATTGAAAGTAAATAAATGAAAAAAATAGCAGTTGTTGGAACTGGATATGTTGGACTAGTAACCGGAACGTGTTTCGCAGAGACAGGGAATCTTGTTACTTGTGTAGATATCGATCCAAAAAAGGTGGAACGCTTAAAAAATGGTGAAATACCTATTTATGAACCACATTTGGATTTTTTGTTCGAACGAAATATTCGCTCTAATCGTTTGCACTTTACAACTGATTTAGCTGAAGGGATTCAAGATGCTGAAATCATATTTTTGGCTTTGCCAACTCCTCCAGGAGAAGATGGATCCGCAGATTTATCATATATTCTCGGTGTAGCAGATCAGTTGGGTAAATTGATAAAAGAATATAAAGTAATTGTAGATAAAAGTACTGTTCCTGTTGGTACGGCAGCATTGGTTCATGAAGCGATTGCTAAACATGCTACCGTTATGTTTGATGTGGTGTCCAATCCTGAGTTTTTACGCGAAGGATTTGCAGTGGATGATTTTATGAAACCAGATCGCGTGGTAATCGGTTCATCATCCGCTAAAGCACAACAAATCATGAATGAGTTGTATCAACCTTTTGTTCGTCAAGGAAATCCAATTCTATTTATGGATCAAAGATCCGCGGAATTGACCAAATATGCAGCGAACTCTTTTTTAGCAACAAAAATTACTTTCATGAACGAAATTGCTAATTTTTGTGAGTTAGTAGGCGCTGATGTTGATAAGGTAAGAATTGGTATCGGTTCAGATGATCGTATTGGAAAGCGATTCCTATTCCCAGGAATTGGGTATGGAGGTTCTTGTTTCCCAAAGGATGTTCAAGCGTTAGTGAAAAGTGGTAATGATGTAGATTTTGATTTTAAAATATTGAAATCTGTGATGGAAATTAATGAAGAACAAAAGGTCGTTTTATTCCCGAAAATCCTCAATTTCTTTAGAGGTGATTTGAAAGGAAAAAAAATTGCCCTTTGGGGGTTGGCTTTTAAACCGGATACGGATGATATTCGAGAAGCTCCCGCTTTATATATGATAGAAAAATTGGTCGATGCTGGAGCAGAAGTGATAGCTTACGATCCTGAAGCAATGAATAACGTTAAAGCGTTAATAGGTGACAAAATTCAATACGCACAATCAGAATATGACGCCATATTAGGAGTGGACGCCTTGTTGATTTGTACGGAATGGAGTATATTCCGTAATCCAGATTTCAATAAAATGAAAGAAGGAATGAATGACGGGGTAGTATTTGATGGAAGAAACTTATTCGATGTCGAAAAAATGAATGAAAAAGGGTTCTATTACCAATCAATAGGACGGCAAATAGGAGGAAAAAGATGAAGAGGATATTAATTACTGGTGCAGCAGGTTTTTTAGGGTCACATTTGTGTGATCGTTTTGTAAAGGAAGGATTCCACGTGATTGGAATGGATAACTTGATCACTGGGAATTTAAAAAACATTGAACACCTGTTTCCAAAAGAAAACTTCGAATTCTATAATCACGATGTGACGAAGTTTATTCATGTTCCAGGAGAATTGGATTACATCCTCCATTTTGCCTCACCAGCAAGTCCGATTGATTATCTTAAAATCCCTATCCAGACCTTAAAAGTGGGGTCTTTAGGAATACATAATTGCCTCGGATTAGCACATGCAAAAAATGCACGCGTTTTAATAGCAAGCACTTCTGAAGTGTACGGTGATCCTTTGGTTCATCCTCAAACAGAAGAATATTGGGGAAATGTAAATCCGGTTGGACCTCGCGGTGTTTACGATGAAGCGAAGCGTTTTCAAGAAGCAATCACAATGGCTTATCATACGTTTCACGGAGTAGAAACACGAATTGTACGTATTTTTAACACCTATGGACCGCGAATGCGACTAAATGATGGACGAGTTTTACCTGCTTTTATCGGACAAGCCTTGCGAGGTGAAGATTTGACAATTTTCGGTGATGGCTCACAAACACGCTCGTTTTGTTATGTAGATGATTTGGTAGAAGGGATTTTCCGCTTGCTACATTCGGATTATGCTTTGCCTGTTAATATTGGTAATCCAGATGAAATAACGATTTCGGATTTCGCCGAAGAGATCATCAAATTGACAGGAACAACTCAAAAGGTTGTTTACAAAGAATTACCAGTCAATGATCCTAAACAAAGACGACCTGATATTACTAAAGCACAAGAGTTATTGGGCTGGGAACCAAAAGTTGATCGTGCGGAAGGTTTAAAAAGAACATACGCTTATTTTCAAAGTCTAACGGAACAAGAATTAAAGCAAGTCGATCACTATAATTTTGATAAATATATTATAAGATAATGGGATATTTTGCTCACGAAACAGCTGTAATTGACGAAGGTTGTACAATTGGCGAAGGAACAAAAATTTGGCATTTTTCTCACATAATGCCAAATTGTGTTTTAGGGGAACGTTGTAATATTGGACAAAACGTTGTCGTTTCTCCCGAAGTGATTTTGGGAAATAACGTTAAAGTTCAAAACAATGTTTCGATTTATACTGGCGTTATTTGCGAGGATGATGTTTTTTTAGGACCTTCAATGGTTTTTACAAACGTGATTAATCCCAGAAGTGGCGTTAATCGTAAAGATCAATATGCTAAAACAATAGTGAGAAAAGGTGTAAGCATAGGGGCAAATGCAACTATAGTTTGTGGTAAAGAAATTGGTGAATATGCCTTTATTGGGGCAGGTTCTGTAGTCACAAAAGAAATACCAGCATACGCCCTTGTAGTTGGAAATCCAGCTCGTCAAATAGGATGGATGAGTAAATTTGGACACCGCCTAGAATTTAATATCGATGGGATTGCCGTTTGCCCAGAAAGCGGAGAGAAATATAAACTGGATAATAATACGGTTCAACCGATTGAAGCATAAAAAATGACAGGAAAAGTAAAATTTGTCGTTGTTGGAGCTGGACACATTGGAAAGCGTCACGCCGAAATGATTCGAAGAGAAGAAGAAGGTGAATTAGTCGCTTTCGTGGATATAAGATCAATGGAAGAGTGTGCTGCACTTGACTTTGATGTTCCTTTTTTTAAATCGATTGATGAACTGATAGCGAGCGGTCTAGAGTTCGATGTAGTAAATGTTTGTACTCCAAATGGATTACATGCTGACCAAAGTTTACAAGCTTTAGAAAATAAAAAACACGTGGTTTGCGAGAAACCTATGGCTCTTTCTAAAGCAGATTGCGAAAAGGTAATCTTCAAATCTTTGCAAATGTCCCGTCAAGTGTTTTGTGTAATGCAAAACAGATATTCACCGCCATCTGCGTGGATTAAATCAATTGTAGAAGATGGTACTTTAGGGGATATCTTTATGGTTCAATTGAATTGTTACTGGAACCGCGATGAACGTTACTACAAAGCAGGAAGTTGGAAAGGTACTGCGGATTTAGATGGAGGAACATTGTTTACACAATTCTCTCACTTCATCGATATCATGTATTGGTTGTTTGGCGATATTAAAAATATACAAGGACGTTTTGCTGATTTTACGCACCAAAATTCAACGGCTTTTGAAGATTCAGGAGTGGTTAATTTTGATTTTATAAACGGTGGAATGGGTTGCATCAACTATTCAACAGCCGTAGCGTTGCAAAATTTGGAAAGTTCAATTACCATCATCGGAAGCAAAGGAAGTGTGAAGATCGGTGGACAATATATGAATGAAGTAGAAGTGTGCAATATTGAAGGTTATGAAATACCAGAACTTGCACCAACAAACCCGGGTAATGATTACGGTCATTATAAAGGGTCTGCTGCGAATCATAATTACGTAATCAAAAACGTAATAGATACACTAAAAGGAAGAACCTCTGCTACAACTAACGCCTTAGAAGGATTGAAAGTAGTGGAAATCATTGAAAGAATTTATAAGGTAAGAAATGAGCAAATCAATTTATGATAAGCTAGTTGCTAAAGAAGCTACTTTAGCAGTGATAGGATTAGGATACGTTGGACTTCCAATCGCATTGGAATTTGCCCGTAAAATTAAAGTTGTCGGTTTTGATATTAACCAACAACGTGTGGATTTAATGCGTAATAATATTGATCCTTCTAATGAGTTGGAAGCTTCAGCTTTTGAAGGAACAGATATTCTTTTTACAGCGAATATTAATGACTTAAAAGAAGTAGATTTCTTTGTTGTGGCTGTACCGACTCCAATTGATTCTCAAAACAATCCAGATTTAACACCGTTGTTAGGTGCATCAAAAACGGTTGGAAAAGTATTGAGCAAAGGAAATTATGTGGTTTTCGAATCGACGGTTTATCCAGGATGTACAGAAGAGGATTGTATTCCGGTTCTAGAAGCAGAGTCTGGTTTGAAATTCCCAGAAGACTTTAAAGTAGGGTATTCGCCTGAGCGAATTAATCCAGGAGATAAGCAACATACCTTACAAAATGTTATTAAAGTTGTTTCGGGTTGTGACGATGATTCACTTGATAACATCGCCAAAGTTTATGAATTAGTAGTTGAAGCAGGTGTTCATCGTGCGGCATCAATTAAAGTTGCTGAAGCAGCTAAAATTATTGAGAATACACAACGTGACGTAAACATTGCTTTAATTAATGAATTATCCATTATTTTCAATCGTTTGGGAATTAACACTTTTGATGTGTTAGAAGCGGCTGGAACGAAATGGAATTTTTTGAAATTTTCTCCAGGTTTAGTTGGTGGACATTGTATTGGTGTTGACCCCTTTTATTTGGCACAAAAGGCTCAACAAATAGGTTATTATTCCGAATTGATTTTATCGGCACGCAGGCTGAACGATTCTATGGGGGCTTTCGTAGCATCAGAAGTAGTAAAGCTTATGATAAAAAACGACCTCAAGATAAAAAACGCGTCTGTTTTAATTTTGGGAGTAACTTTCAAAGAAAATTGTCCAGATATGCGTAATTCAAAAGTATGGGATGTTGTAGACGGTTTGCTAGATTATGGTTGTAACGTTTTGGTTTATGACCCTTGGGTAGATTGGACTAAGCGAAAAACTCCCACTGGTGTAACAGTTTTAAATAGTTTAAAAGATAATTTTTATGACTCAGTAGTTTTAGCGGTAGCACACCATCAATTTTTACAGATAGATGTCCGTAACCTTTTAAAAAAGGACGGAATAATCTACGATGTAAAAGGCGTTTTAACTGAAGAGGTAGAAGGTAGGCTTTAGCCTCTTATTTTAAAATGAAGATTTTTAACCATTTCTTTTGTAGATTTTATTAATTCAAAAAAAAGGGGTAAATTCCCAACCTTTTAAAATATAATATATAGCCAAACACAATAACTATTATGAAAATAGGAATAACTTTTAGCGCGTTTGATTTATTGCATGCAGGTCATATAAAGATGTTGGAAGACGCTAAACGTCAATGTGACTACCTTATTTGTGGTTTACAAACAGATCCAACTTTAGATCGCCCTGAAAAAAACAGACCAGTGCAAAGTGTTGTAGAACGCTATATACAGTTAAAAGGCTGTATTCATGTAAATGAAATAGTGCCTTATGCAACCGAACAAGATTTAGAGGATATTTTACGCTCTTTTAAAATTGATGTACGTATTCTGGGTGAAGAATATAAAGATAAAAATTTTACAAGTAGAATTTACTGTGAAGAAAAAGGTATCGAGTTATATTACAATCAGCGTGATCATCGATTTTCAAGCTCTGGTCTAAGAAAAACTGTTTCCGAAAAAGAAATAAGTAAATAAAAAAGGTATTAAGTAGTTGTTAGAAATTAAATTTCAACAAGTATTCGCTATATAATAAATTAAAAAAACATACATGAAAAACATCCTAGTAACAGGCGGTTTAGGTTACATTGGTTCACATACGGTTGTTGCGCTTCAGCAATCAGGATTTAATGTGTTAATTATTGATGATCTATCTAATTCTCAATTAGAGGTTTGTGAAAGAATTGTTAGTATAACAGGTATTAAGCCTGTTTATTATAATATTGATGTTAAGGATTATAATGCATTAAGTGTCTTTTTTCAATCAAATAAGATTAATGGTGTTGTACATTTTGCAGCATATAAAGCAGTAGGAGAATCGGTTGAGAAACCATTGATGTACTATCGTAATAATTTGGTTGGTTTAATGAATGTTTTGGAAGCTATGGATGAAAATCAAGTCGATAATTTTATATTTTCATCCTCGTGTACCGTTTACGGCCAGGCAGACCAAATGCCTATTAATGAACTAACTCCATTAAAAAAACCAGAATCTCCTTATGGAAATACAAAAAAAATAGGTGAGGAAATTATAGAAGATTTTGTAAAAGCATCAAGTAAAAAAGCAATAGCGTTAAGGTATTTTAATCCGGTAGGAGCTCACCAATCGGCATTAATAGGCGAAGTTCCTAATGGAATACCTAATAACTTGATTCCATATGTTACTCAAACTGCAATGGGCATTAGAGAAAGTCTAGGTGTTTTCGGAAACGATTACGACACTCGTGACGGTACTGCTGTTCGAGATTATATCGATGTAAACGATTTAGCCGATGCTCATGTAAAGGCTATAAGACGTTTATTGAATAATAAAAATAAAACTAATTTAGAGTTTTTTAATTTAGGATCGGGTACAGGATCTACTGTATTTGAAATTGTAAATGCATTTGAACAAGCTAATGATTTAAAAATAAATTATGAAATTAAACCTCGTAGAGCGGGTGATATTGTTCAGGCTTTTGCTGATTTTTCATTTGCTAAAAGGGAACTTGGTTGGGAACCTATAACTTCATTGCAAACATCCATGCAAACCGCATGGCATTTCCAGCAAAACCTAGGCAAATAGGATAGAAATATTTCATTTATTTATCGAAGATTAGTTTTGTTAAAATAATATGGATATATTCGCAACCGTTTAAAGTAAAATATAGCTTTATTCTAAAATTAAGGAAGAAATTGATAAAACTTGGGCTGTTTTATCAAAATTAAAATGTTTTTTAGTTTTGATAAATAGTAAAATACAATAACAAGTAATAATCAATAAATTTAAAATGAAAAAATTAGTATTAGTTGCTGCAATAGCAGTTTTATCAGTAAATCAAATAAAAGCTCAAGAAACGCAAACATCAAATTTATTTGACAAAGTAAGTTTAGAAGTGGGTTATGGTTACAATCAGGCATTAAGTCCAGATAACGTGGACCGTACAGATGTTAGTGGTTTAAATACTATTCAGTTAGGTGCAAATTATCAAATAAATAATCTATGGGGAGTACGCGGAACGTATTCTAACACCACATTTAAAAATAAAGATTTTGATAATGCGGGGGTAAACTACAATAAATTAACAGCAGAAGCTACATTTGAAGTATTACAGGCAATAAATCCTAAAATTACTAAATTCCAAATTATAGCTCATGCTGGTTTGGGTTTAAATTTTGGTAAAAGCAAAGCTACAGATGCTACAGATACTATGGGTAATTTTCAAATAGGTTTAAAACCACAATATAATGTTAGTAATCGCGTTGGTATTTTCTTGGATGGTACGTACATAATGAGCTTTAGTCAGAATATAGGTTACGATGGCTTAAACATTTCTGGAGAAGATTCTACTACTGGTGGTTATGCTACTGGATTAATCGGAGTGTCGGTTAAGTTAGGTAAGTAGGGATAAAATATACCATTTTAAGTTTAAGAGTAGAAACTACGGTTTCTACTTTTTTGTTTTATATCGTTTAAATTTATCTAAAAAAATGGACAAAAGGAATGGTGGAATTTCCAAATTTGCTTAATTGATTGGTATTTGAACTAAATGCATTTTACAAAATCAGTCAAAAAAAGTATCTTTGAAAAAATTAACAAGCTGATCATAAAATGAAGCAGACTATCATCATTACCGGAGGAGCCGGTTTTATAGGATCGCATGTTGTGCGTGAATTTGTAACAAAATATCCCGATTATAACATAGTTAATATAGATGTATTAACCTACGCTGGAAATCTTGAAAACCTAAAAGATGTTGATCATCTTTCTAATTATAGATTTGAAAAGGTTGATATTACAGATGCAGTTGCTGTAAATGCAGTTTTTCATAAATACCAGCCAACGGGTATCATTCACCTGGCTGCAGAATCACATGTAGATCGTTCAATTACCAATCCACTAGAATTTGTAATGACTAACATAATCGGTACAGTAAACTTACTAAATGCTGCTAAAGAACTTTGGAAAGGTAATTTTGAAGGAAAACGTTTTCATCATGTTTCAACAGATGAGGTTTTTGGTGCATTGGGGGATACAGGTTTTTTTACAGAAGAAACCAGTTATGATCCTCACTCAC
>JAZQRM010000106.1:0-3698 GCA_045629585.1 Taishania sp.
GTTTTTGATGTGTTTTTTAAAGATAATATTTTCTTGCTAAAATAGCGTGTATCGCCCATAAAATCTGACTAATAAACACAGCGCACCCTTGCGAAATCACAAATTTTGTCTGCCAACTCACTTGTACGTTTTGTGACCAAAAACGGCTTTTTGGGCGTGGTTCCGATAGCTATCGGAAGCTAGATTTGCTAAAATGGCTTTCCCCCAGTGTTTACGCGGAATCTAGTGACCCAAGCTGTTTTGGGTCACCAGAGGATGATTTGTGGGATTTTGGGGAAGAGAAAATCTGTAAAAAACAAAACCGAGCATCAAAAAAATGACACTCGGTTGGGGGATGTTTTGGACTTTCTAGATTCTATATTTTACTTTTCATTTACCACACGAAAGATTGACTTCATGGACCTCTGGATAAACCTTAATCATAATTACCTCATGCGGAATCATCATTTAAAAGCTTAACAATAAATTAAATAACTAATTGCAAATCTTATAACTAGTTGGAAGAATTCTTGGGCGATTTATGCCACGAACTCCCGTATCTATATGAATCTCCCTATATTTGCAAGCACAATAATCAACACGTCCTTTAACACTTACTTTGAATTGCTTTAAAATATTTACATCTTTATAATAACTGACTTGCTTAAGCAGCTTATTAATAATAAATCGATTCGTCAGTTGTCTCTTCTTTTTTAACTTCTCAAGAATATATTGATCATCAAGATTACCTCTAGCAATTATACTTTCTTTTATAAACTGCTCCGTTTCATTCATTTCAAAACCCTCTATTCTATATAGGAGACCTGTTAAAGGTTCTTGAGCAACAATATAGCTACACTCATCATTAGAATCATCATTTATGACTTGAGCTTTAAACATATATGTAAAAAAAGAAGGTGGGGACTCTATAGAAATAACTTTAATATTATTTCCAATTCGATTAAAATTAGAATCTAATGTGTAAAATTCTATCCCTCTATCTACAACGACCATCAAAGCTATTTGTCTAAAAATCAAAAACGTATCAAACTTACAATCTTCATCGAATTCGATATCAAAATTTGATTCAACATCCTGACAATAAGTACTAAGACTTATGAAAATCATAAGAAAAACCATCAAGTCCTTCGAAAATCGTTGTATAAACTCTATCATTCTTTTAAGTTATAAAATTCATCTTCATAGTTGATCGCTTCCGATTCACTTCTAATATCTTCGGGACGCCTCACTCTTTTCACATCCTTAAAATGACCTAAACCATGTATTAAATCTTTAGTCATGTTGTCAATATTAACTTTTCCGTTTTTATCTCTCTGAATTTGTAACTTAACATGTATCTCTTTAACATAACCATCATCATCATACAATGCTCCAACTCCTTCTGTAGTATATCCGACAACATCTTGAGTATTTTCTCTAGTCATTTCAATCTGATTTGATTGAACTAAAACAATAATGTCAACATCTTTATTATTAACCGAATAGCTATCCCATTTATCAAAAATTTTTCTTTTTCGAAATTCCCTTATCACCTCCCTAGTAATTGTGCTATTTTCTTCCTCTTCTTTCACAAGAGATGTATATTTTGAAACTTCCTTTTCTAGTCTATTTGATTCCTTTATTAATCCTTTATATACTTTTCGTTCTCGACCAACTAAATCATTGATGTTTTTCCCATCATACTTATGAATTTCACCTTTCGATATTTCTAATTTTTTGCTATTCGATTCTAATTTACCTTGGTAATATCTAGTTTTTTTGGAATTACCATTAATAACATCATCTCCATTGGGATCTTTCCAATATATAGGATTATTCGCAAATGCTGCATACGGACTTTCGTGATGCTTTACAACCGGATCAATATTCCATCTTCTACCTAAACGGCTATCGTACTGCCAAAACTCGGCTGTATAGCTATTCCCTTTACCAGAAACCTCATCATCCTTCTCCATACCGTTGAAGCCATAACGATAACCTCTGCTTAATGCGTACGTAGTAACCAAGGTGTCGATTTGATCGCGGTCGAGGTAGAGATTGTGAAGTGCGTAGCGGGATGTGCCACTTACAGAGATGCGGATGTCCTCCCATTGTGGAACAAAAGATAACTCGTAGGTTCCGCTATTGGTTTGAGTTTGTTGCGTTGCAAGATATTGATAAACGCCATTCACTTTTTGCTCTACACGCACGGTGGTACTTCCTCCGTTGAGGAGGGAGAGGTTGTATTGGAAGCGATTTGGTGTTTTCACACTTGAAAAATAAGGTTTTTTTCCCAACTACGTTGGGAGACTTTTCACCTTTTGTCTTGATACAAAAGGTGACCAAAAAATCAAGGCCTGTGTTTGTCTTGCTAAAAGTTACATGTCACTCCGCTAAATATTTGAACGTTTTACTTCGTAAAACCCAAATATTTACCGCTCCATTCGTTTACTTTTTACACGCGACTGCACAATGGCCGTCTTTTAGATCACACATCGTTTGCAATCATTCTACAGAATAGGAAATCTTTAAGTGGGAGGATATGAAGAAGTTTAGGGATAAAAAAAACCGAGCATCTGTTGATACTCGGCTATCTATTTTGGATGTTAGTTACTTTTTGGATTCTAATTAGCTATGGAACGCGATGCAATCGCGCACCAGCTGGGAGTAATAATCTTATTCAATAAGTACAACTGGTGCAACTTTTATCGAGAATAAAATATTGTTAATTATCCAATAGAATACAACAAAGAGTAGAATATAATATCCAATAAATAATAGAAGTATAAATATATTTTTCTTCCTTATACATAAAAGTATAAAATCTCCCAAAAGAAACATAAACAATATTAGCAAGAATGTTATCATTCCACCTTTATTCTTATAGAATAGAAAAAAAACAAAAAGAAACAAATTTATTAATAATACAATACTTCCTCTGCGTAGAAAAAAAGTAAACGACTCCTTATTTAAACTCATTTTCTGTCTCTTTAATTATATGTTCTTGTCCAGCTGAATTATGGAGACCATGTCCAGCTGAATCATCTAAAACCCATTTAACAGCATTCGTAACTATATCAATAAGCTTTGAAGCTAACTCTAAACCTGAAATTTGTGAAATTTTCTTTCCCAATTCAATTTTCGGGTTACGATACCAATTATCAACCTCTATATTTTTGTCCGCATTTGGATCAATCCTTGATTCTGTAATAACAGATTCAATACTATTAATAGATCCTATATATTGAATCAAATCATATTCACTGTAAAAATTTAAATACTTCCCAGAACCGCCATTACTTGTCTGAAAGTCATCTCTTTGCGGGGTAGATATGTTTATTAGGTCGACTATCCAACCTTGCTCTTCCAAGCCTTCTTTAATTAATTTGCCAACATTCCCACCATGACTATGAGCAATTATTGTTGCGTGCTTGGCTTGACCTATAGATTCAAGGTACAACATATTTTCCATAGAAGTAAGGTATTGAATTGCTACTTCTGCTGCCAATTCTCTAGCCTCGACGCTATTTTCACCAGACCAATTTAAATAATGCCTTCTAGAATAATCCCATCCTGTTGCTCGTAACATTCCTGTTACAAATGAAGGGTTAAATGTTTCTTTATTACTAAAAGTTCCATGTATTAATAAAGGTTCTAACCCTTCCAACTCCATAGCATCAATAACTCTATTTCCAGAAAAAGCATAAGGAGAATAAAAA
>JAZQRM010000107.1:0-7430 GCA_045629585.1 Taishania sp.
GGATGTAATTTTCGGTGTGCGTGCCGTTATTGAAGCAATTAAAGCAGGACGTGAGATCAACAAAATCATGATCCAAAAGGGAATGAACAAGGAGTTGTTTAACGATTTGAAGGAAGCTTTAAAAGGAAACGATTACAACCTTCAGTTTGTTCCTGTTGAAAAGTTAAATGCCATTACACGTCAAAATCACCAAGGTGTGGTTGCGTATTCTTCACCAGTTGAATACCGTAACATCGAGGAGATTGTAGATGAGAAAATGGAAAAAGGAGAGAAAATTTGTATTTTGGTATTAGACCGTATTACAGACGTACGTAACTTTGGAGGTATCGCGCGTACAGCAGAATGCCAAGGAGTGGACGCAATCTTAATTCCTGCAAAAGGTTCTGCTTTGGTTACTTCAGATGCGATTAAAACATCAGCTGGAGCCTTGAACCGTATCCCAGTTTGTAAAACAGACGATTTGAAAAACTCATTGTTCTACTTACAACAAAGCGGAATCCGTTTGATTGCTTGTACAGAGAAAGCGAAAAGCAACTTGTACGAAACAAACCTACGTGGTAACATCGCTGTAATCATGGGATCGGAAGAAAACGGAATTACTCAAGACTTAATCAACATGTCTGACATCGACACAAAAATCCCTATGCGTGGAGCCATCGCTTCATTAAACGTAGGTGTTGCTGCCGGAATGTTGTTATACGAAAAAACACGTCAAGAATTATACGGAAACTAATCCGGTAATCTTCACAAAACACAAAAACTCCCACTTCAGATGAGGTGGGAGTTTTTTTTGTCTATAAACTTTGATTGTGTGTTTTGAATTAAGTAATCGAGGTCTGTATTGAACGGTCTCGGTCTGTATTGAACGGTCGCGACCGTTCATTACGTTTTGTCGCGACCGTTCCTTATAGATTTCTCATTTGCGATCTAAGATTTTTTTCGTATTTTTTAATAATGAAATCCCGTAAAAAGCTCCGTTTAAAAGATTTTGATTATGCGAGTAATTACATTTCATTAATCACATTGCGAGTGGTGAATGGACTAGAGATTTTATCTGTGATAAAGGACTCTGTAGAGTTAACCAAAGAAGGGGAAGTTTTAAATAAACAGATTATTTGGTTAGAAGAACGCTACGGCTATATCACCATACATTCCTATGTAATTATGCCTACCCACGTTCATCTCTTACTGGAGATTGATGATAAGAAAGCGCTTCCGGATCAAAAAATAAAATCAGTTTCAGAATTAATCGGCGCGTTAAAAACGACAAGTTGTAAACAGATTCGTTTGTCCATTAATCCTCTTTTTCAATGGCATAAATCTTTTCACGATCGGATTGTTAGAGATGACGTTGCATATCAAATGATTCTGAATTACATCGAGGAAAATCCGAAAAGGTGGAAGGAGAAAAAAGAAGCTGATGGTTATAATAGGTAATGAACGGTCACGACCGTTCATTACATGTGCTCACGACCGTTCATCTACTTTTAATTTTTTCTCTTTTTCTTGCCCTTCTTACATTTCTTAATTTTAACAGCAGACTCCGGAATGGTTTCTGCTGTGCTTTTTTCCTCTGGTGAGTTGACACGCTCTATAGAAAGAGCATATGAGGAAAGTAAATCTTGAATAAGGTACTTATAATTCTTTAAAGCCTCATTAGTGAATATACACAATAGGATAATGCATGAGATAAGGGGTACTAAACACTTTGCTTTTATCATTGATTGACAAATGCATTGATTGGCACAGCAACCTAATAAGCAAATGATTAAAATACTCCACAAACCTATAAAACCATCATATTTAGCATTAGTTACCCATTTTCTATCTAAATGTCCTAGGTTATTGACTGAATTGTCGTTTCTTCTCATTTTACTCCATATGGAAGTGTAGTACTTATACAAGATTCTATTTTCTGTAACATAATACTTAAAATGAACATCTTCTTTACATTCAGTACTCCATAAACCATAAAAATCGGTTGGTCTATAGCTGTATTTGCTAATTAACATCTCATTAAATTCTTGCTTCCCTCTTATAATAAAATCGTCTTTTAAACCGTAATTTTTAATTGCATTTAGTATTTGAAAATCAACTACTCTACAAAACTGGTTCGTACCATCATGGATTGGCATCTTTTCTATCATGACCATTCTAACAACTCGACCTATATTGAAAAGGATGAATCCCAAACTGTAAATCAGTAAGCATACTATGATTACTGTTGAAATCTTGTAGTTTTCTGCCATTTCACTTAAAACACCAGGCACAGTTGGCGTTGAAATGTTTAAAAGATAAGTGACTGAAATTGTAAATAGTCCTACGAACCCTGCAATAAAATAAGAAGCATCAAAAATGTGGAAAAAACCTCCAATTTTGTCAAATAATCCTTTAAAAACTCCTGCTAACTCACTCATTCAATTATTCTTTTTCTATCATTAAAACTTTGTTGTATTCCCATTTCGCGAATGCGGTCTAACCAGTCGTATATCATTGCTGGCTTGTATTTAGGCTGACCGTGTTCGTCTTTTTCTTTTTCTAAAGCAATTGCCATTAGGGCATATTCATTCTCCATGGTGGTAGAGAAAACCCCTGCGTCATCTGTATTTATCGAAACAGAGATTTGAGGAGATTCTTCTATTTTTTTCCAATCTGTTTCCAATCCCAGATTAAACCATCTAATAATTGGGTGTTCAATGTATTTTTGAATTGGCCCAATCAAAAAGTTTGATGTAGGGTTGGTTTCGATACTGAAATTGCGTTTCATCACATATTGCATCATGCATTTTTGAACATCCTCCACCAAACTGGTGTAACCAGAAGTAATTTCAAATTGTTTAATTTCATTCCCTGTGTTTTTAACACCAGCATTGTAGTGGTACTCAAAATACAAACGGGCAATTTCGTCTCTGTTTCGTAGATTTTCTAAACTGATTTGACAATCGTTTAAACGGCAACGTTCCCAATACGTGATATTGTGCTTGTTCTCCATAAACTTTTTGAAATCGAAATGCTCATCAGAAGTAGCAGACTTCTTTTTTTGCTTTTCATTAAAGTATTCATCGTAAAGTGTAGGATCGTCTCCACGTAATTTCCAAGCATCGTAAAATTGTTGGTAGTGCACATGGCGAATAATCTCATTGCCTTCTCCTGTTACATTACTTAAATAAATATTACTGTATAGATTTTTGAAAATATTCTCTAAACGATATACTTCATTCAAGTGATGGGTCAAACCAAATTTGCGCACTTTTGATAGCAACCATGCCACATTGTCTAATAAAGTATGCTTCGAAAGCATGATTTTATTTTCCTTCAGCGTGTAATAGTTTTTGACATCAATACCAATCGCTAGTGCGTGTCCAAAACGATCTCCGTGCGTCATGCCTAAGTATTTCATACACTCATCGATGTAACGCATACCGTCTACAACATCGAAGAAATCTTCTCCCGCGTGGAAAGTTATACGTAATTGATTATTGGCGTAGCTTGGACGTAAACGATCGCTATGGTCTTTGTCTACATCAAATAAATAACGTTTAATGTTGTGGTCTTCATCACGTGTTTGGTGATTCTTCAAAAAACGAAAGGCTTGACCAAAAACCTCTGGACGAGCATCCACCTCGCTTGATGCAGCATCTATTCCCCTTATGTATTGTGCAATTTTTGGATACTGTTCACGTACTCCACGAATGGCTATGGCGTGTGTGAATACCTGCTTGCGCAGTTCATAATCTCGGCATTGATTACCTTGCTTTATAGTCTTAATGCTACTTTCTTTTCCTTTCTGTTGGAAGTTTTTATCTTTTCGCTTGAAGAAATGCAAGACAAAGTGCAATTCATCTCCGGTATAGGTTTTACGAATCTCTTCTTCGAATACATATTTGGCTAAATCAGAACGATTTAAAAATTGCTTTTCCCAATCCAATTCGCTCTCGTCATATTGGCGAGTACGAAGTATTCGTTCAATATTTTCTTTTAATTTTTCTGATGATTCTTCAGGCCCAATTCTATATTCATTGGAAATAATATTCATCAACTTACGATTGAAGTTGAGCGTAATATCTAAGAAAATAGTCTCATAAATAGTTTTCTGAGGAATAAATTGAAACTTTCGATCTTGATAATCTTTAAAGTTTCCAAAACCATAACGATCATTTAATTGCACGATTTCCCGTCTAAAAATTCCTTTGATATTTAAATAGGCTAAGAATATCGTTTCTAAAAATTGCTTATCATCCTTACTAACTGCATCGGTATAAATCATGCGAAACAAATAGTAAAAAATCTTACGTTCCCCGTATAAGAAATAACATCCGTGGATATTATCTGGAACCATATTTTTAGGTACCGCGTAATCAAATGCTTTGAACGATCCATCATACGGAAGTTTCAGAGCATTCAACTCTTTTAATTCCTCGATCTTACGCAATAAAACATCCATATTCATCACCAATTCGTTTGAATCAATGGTGTTGGATGAAGCGTTTAACATCTCAACAGAAAAGGCACCTCCAATTTTTTTATTTATAAATTCTCGAATTGTCGGTGGGTCATTGGGTTTGCCGTCCTTAATGTTTTTGATGAACTCCATTGATAAATAGAGTATCAAGCGCAATGCAACCGCTTTTTCAATCAACAGCTTAAACTCAACCTTGTCTGCATTGAATTGATGACTTGTACGCCCAAACAAAGAATGTTTTTTGGATAAAGCTTCCACTTCAGGTTTGAGGTTAGCATAATCATTCATCAAAGCCATCCAACTAATGTCGAACGTTAAACTAGATGCCCATAAATGGGAATGATTCTCCGCTACACCTTTTTGTAGTAAGCTGTGCAAACGTCTATTATCAGAAAATAGAATTGGGCGCCACGAGAAGTAATACCTGTCTTTGCGCGCAAGTACGTCTCGTTGTGCCAAATATGAACTGGTAAATAAGTCTTCACCTAAGCGAAGCGACAAGTCCCTCCATTTCAGGAGGTGTTCATAGTTCACAAAAGGTTCTGACTCTAATTCCGTGAGTGTTACTTTTGTAAAATGATTCAATAAATTGAAAGGGGAAATGCGCTCTCTTTTAGTAGAAAACGGATTGTAGCCCCAATCTTCTTCTATCTTCTGATGTAGATTATTGATTTCGTCTGTACTCTGTTGATCGAAGGCCGCCCATCCATAGGCAAGCGTTTTAAAGGTATCTTGCTGTTCGGCATACTCGATACCGAACAGCTCCTTACTTTTATTATAGGTCCTTTTACCTAATACCTTATCTGGATCCAACCCCTCGAAAAACAGTTTAATTGTCTTTCTGAGATTGTCCATAAATTTTATAAATATTATTTAAATCTCTTTCAAATTGGGATAGGATCTTGAGAGCCTTTACATCCAATGTTCTGCGATCATCTTTAGATGATGTTAGTTCTAAATCTAATTTCAACTTTTCTATAATAGAATCCACCTGCCCAATTTCTTCTTCATCTTCATCATCGAACCATGTTAAAATGAATTTTTTAAACATGTTTATTTTGTACATTGTAATATCTCCTTCTCGTCGATAGCGATTTAAGCGAATACCCATTTCTTTAGAAAAATGAGCCACTGATTTGATGTAAAGATTTAATTTAGAAATGTTTGAAATAATCATATTTTGACCTCCTAACAAATCTGTAAGCAAATTGAAATTAAATTTATCCTCTTCTCTTAATTTCACACCATTCTCAGATAATATCTTATCAAAAACTTTATTGAATTTAAGGAGACCGAATTCTATAATGATTTCACCTTCGGTTGTTGGCAATTCTTTTTTTGTGTTGAACTGCTCTGCTTTAATTTCATTTATAAACTCTTTAAGAAATAGAGGATTGCTTAATAAAGAGTAATAATAACTTTTTGTATAATCTTTATGTAAAGCCTTAATACTATTTATTAAATCAATAGCTTCTACACTTTTAAAAAATGAAGGTAGATGTTCAGATAATATATCAAAATAATGGAAATTACCAAGGATCGATAAAGGTGTTAATACACCATTCTTATATCTCTGACTTAATGACGTAAAAGGATTATCGTTTGAAGATCTATAATCTCGGTTATTATTGTAGTTACCCAGATAATGAATAAATAGCCTTTTTATTAAATCTTCACGGGTGTTATCAAATGAATATTTAAAAAAGTACCATGATCTATTGTTTCTTAGAATCTTATGTACACCATTATAAATTTCAGGAGTTGTAAAGGTGACATTTAGTAGTAATTGTTGTATAGTTAAGTATAATTCTAAATAATGAACATTCTCATCTTTAGGATTACTTTTATCAAGAATCATGAGCAGAGATGCGATGTCACCAATTGAAATTAGATTATCGTTAGTTGCGTTAAATAGAAACTCCCTTTTTTCAGTATCCACATCAGTGATTTCACCGTAATAAGATGATAGGTAAGATTCAATAACATCAACAAATATTAATTTAAAATTCTTACTATTTGCGTTATCTATTTGTTTATAGTATTTAAAAAGATTACTGTTTGTGGTTTTAGCTACAATATAATTTTTTAAATTTTTCAACTTATCGGATCTTTCTGTAATTGTAGATTTTTCGAATGATAAAAACTCTATTAGCTCTCTTAAGGTTGTACTTTAGCCCCCAATATAGTCGGAGTGATATTTTAAATTTCAAATTAATACATTTGATACAATGAAATATAAGAAATGGACTTTGGATCAGAAGCTAGAAATCTTATCTAGTGGAGATAGTATTGGCGTTGTAGAGTCTTGCCGTAAATATGGCGTAAGCACTGGTACTTTTTATAATTGGAAGAAAAAGCATGATAGCCAAGGAGAAGCTGGACTAAAAGTTACTTATGACACCAAAAGCAAAGAGCTGAAGCAGGCGGAAGAAGAAAATCGTATACTTCGTAAATTGCTTAGCGACAAAGAAATAGAATTAGAGGTTCAGCGGGCACTTTTAAAAAAAAAGTTTGGGACATCGGATCCAAGAAAGATCTAGTAAATGTGATTTGTAACAAGTATAAGTGCAGCAGGTCTAAAGTCATAAAAATGGCTGGTATGGTTCAGAGCAGCTATTATAGAAAACCAAGTCTTGGTAAAAAAGGTAATCGTCCTTCTGAATTTACGCATCATGATACAGATGGTATGGTTTGTCAATCCACTGTTATCGATGCTTTGAAGGAGATTTTGGAACATGAGTTTATCGATTGTGGCTACAGATTGATGACACATTATTTGAAACGAGAAGGCTATCATATTAACCATAAGAAACTCTATAGAATCATGAAGGAAGCTGGCTTGATTAAAGTAGAAAATAGAATAAATAGAAGTGGTTCAGGACGTAAGTTTGTGAAATTCAGAAAAGTAAAAACGTCCAAGCCAATGGAATGCCTAGAGATGGACATCAAAATGGTTTGGATACCTGAT
>JAZQRM010000108.1:0-22348 GCA_045629585.1 Taishania sp.
ATTTCATGACTTGTTGTTCCCTTTTTATATAATTGGTTGCATTCATCCAAAAGTTTCTTCTGGTAATCTGTTTGAGATAAAACATTATTTTCAATAAGTGTCATCAACATTAAAATGATGTATAATGTACTTTTATTCATACTAAAAAAAAATGATTAGATTAACAATCTGGATTAACTTAAAGCAAATCAATCCAGCAGGTGATAAAGATAAACTTGTATTAACTAGTATGAGTTGCCATTGCCACGAGACTTAACCAAAAAGGTGTTGGCTCACCTCCTTTACATTCATCTCGCCAATCTGAAAAGTCGGGTTGGATAGTACCTCTAGGTTGTCCAGCAACTTGGGTTGCTGTTCTTTCCTCAGAATCTGAGGTACATGGTGTGTATTTATCCCCTGGATTCCCAGTAGCCACTCGTGCACACCTACGCATAGGTGAATTGCTCTGAATTCGTCAGTCTTTAAGTTTCGCTTACTCTCTTAAAGAATTTTCAGCTTTCTCCATAATTATTATTAATCTTATTTAATAGATATACTTGATGCGATATCAGAATCACTAGTCTTACTGTCAGCATCATAATTTCCTGCTGATTTAGTTAACTGCCCTTGGCAATTAGTTATAGCTTTAGTCGTTACTCCTCCTTTAATTGGATTAAGCTTATTTTTATCTACCATAATTAAATTCAATTGGTTTAATTCAGCATCAATAGTAGATCGGTTATTCAAAATAATCTTAGTTGATCTTTCAAAGTTTAGTATGGCGGTTTCTAGTTTTCATTGTAGTAAGTTATAAATATACGATTCTTTTTTATTATTCAATTTTATCTAAAATAATTTACTTACAAACGGCATTAGGAATGTAAGTGTTTCATTTGTTGGGTGTTCCAAAGGAGAATAGGAGGGGAGGCTTGTGTTTTGGTGAACAATTTATGTTGTGTCATTTCAGTTCCATTGTCATAGGTTAAACTTTTCTTCATTTTCTTAGATTGGCGTTTAAATTCCTTTCCAAAAGTCGTACGTACGGTCTATGCTTCTTTACTTTTAAGTTGTACCAATATTACGGTTCTGGTGGAACGTTGCTCTAATGTTTCGATTATAGATTTATGATCTTTTCCAATAATCAAATCACTTTACCGATGTCCTCCCCGACAATTAGTTTTTCAGGATGTTCGTCTATCGATTTGGTAACATTTTTTTTATAAATGTATTGTTGCGTTCAGGTTATATTTTTAATTTTGGGTTTTAAATAAAATTAATATTACTACACATGAAAAAAATCTTAATGATCGCATTGGTGTCTATCTTGGCATTTGCATGTAAAAAAGAAGTGAAAATTGAAAAAAACCTTTGGAAAAAAGGAGGGGAATGGACAATTTCTAAAATGACTTATGCTACCACTTATCAAGGACAACAATTAGGAGCTGGAGCATATACTAATGCAGGGATGCTTACTTTCAATGAAGGAGGAACGGGGACTTATGTGTTTAAACAGGATGGAAATAATGAAACTGGAATTTTCACTTATTCAAATACAGAAACACAAATGAAATTGAAATTTGATAGTGATCCAGAAATTACTTTTGATATGACATGGGAAAAAGATAAAGTTTCTCTAGTTGGTGAGACTTACACAGATAATGGATTCTTTACTACAACAACAAAATATACTTACGATTTAGTGAAAAACTAATCGGATTTTAATAATATGAACAGCCTGTATGATTAACGCAGGCTGTTTTTTTATGCTAATAGAAAACAGCAGCAGAAACATACCATGTGTTGTTTTCTCCTTTCTTGCTAGGTGTTTCTGGAATAGTAATTTTAATTTTATGTTTTCCAGCCTTCAATTCTCCCAATGAAATCCAATACGGATTTGTAACCTGACCCGGACACCAATTAGAGCGACTCAAATCGGAGGAACTTAATCCATTCTCAAAATTTCCACTTGCTGGGTTTTGATTGCGATATGTTCCACAATCAGATCTCCAAGGGAAAAGATTAAACACTAGGCTTCCATCTAAGTAAACCTTATTTTCTTTTGGGGTAAATTCATCTCCCATGCTATGACCACCGTGTCCTGTGGTTATAAGACGTAGCTTGACTTTGGACTGGTCTTGTAAAAGTTCAAATTCTACTTCTATGCCAGCGGTATCTAAGAAATGATGTGGATAGTCCTGTCCAGCCATTTCCATCATTGGGACTGTATTAAATAATGAAATCACATTTTTAAATGGAATTTCATCTGAAGGGTGTGCTGTTATATTTGCTGAAATTTTGTGCCCCTTAGCGGTCCAGGTACCGATATTGAATCCGATATAGACTTTTTTACCGGATAGGAGCGATGCAAATTCGGTAATATCTTGTCGATAGTAATTTACATCATTCCAAACTCGGTTCTTTAAGGCTAGATAGTTGTAATGACCTGTACCAAAACTGGTAAAAAACCTCATAAGTTCGTAAGGAGGTTGATAGTTATCTGTTCTTACCGTTCCATGATATTTCCCCGAATTTTGTGGATAAGTTGGTAGGGACTTGAAGTCTGTTGTTAGCGCTTGTATGTACTTTTCTCCTTGCTCTTCTGTTAGTAGAAAGACAGTGCCAGTTCGATCATATGCATCTCCCGTCGAAAATTGAGTTACGTCTAAAAAAAGGTGCTCATTGGTAAAGGATGGTAGTGTGATTTCTCGTAAAACGATAGTCCCGTTTCCTGCATGTATGTATTGGTCTTGATAATTTTTTTCGTCCGGGGAATAGCCTAGATAGACCGTGTCAATAATAGGGATGTTGGTAAAAAGATTTTGCCACTGCAAATGACGAAAAGTTTCTTTATCATAGAGTAAATCTATATTGGGTAGTTGAAAGGTCTTGGGTAGACTTTTTGTTGTCTCTATTTTCTTTGCTAAAATCTGGTAATTACCATTTATGGATAACTCTAAGACAACTCCTTCTTTTATACCAATTGTGTTTGGACCACCAAATCCTTGGATTTCGTCCGTTATCCATAGGTCAATACTGTTTGAATTTATAGTCGTTTGGTATAAATAGCAGGTGTGATTAAAGATCTTTTTTGTCTCTTTTCGTTTTGTAAGAACTGCGTTTTTATGACTGAAAGTATCTTTGTGCCAAATGAATCCACCTTCTCTCAATAAGCTACCTTGTAAATAGGTCGTGTCGTTTTGAATAATGGTTAATACATCTTTTGATCTTTGATTTCCATCAAATACGCGATGTTTACTTATGTACGAAGGGCCAATTGATGACACATACAGTACACTGGCGTTTTCGTCATTGTATGGCGTTATTGTTTCACCGTTAGAGCTTGTTTCATAAAAGATACGAGTGTGTCTATGTTGTGCAAAGGACCAATTGGTTAGAATAAATAAAGTAAGGAAGAAGGAGGGGATGAGGTTGAAACTCGAGGTCATTTTCATAGAATAATAGTGTACATTTATTGAGATAAAAGTAAGAAGTAAATTAAAAAAGTGAAGGTTTAAAGAATAAATATTTCTTGTAATTTCTTTTTGCTATTTTTGGATAGCACCAAAAGATATACATCAATGAAAAAAGGATTATTAGCGTCTATACTACTTACTGCGACTCATTTGTCATTTGGACAAATTCAGATTGGAGGAAATCAGCCAATTATCGAAGAGAAAGCACAAGAGAAAGTTGTGAAAAAAGAAAAGGAAAGAGATACGACAAAGTATTCCGCTGAAATTTTCATTGGTGCCTCTGTTATGTCTACCTTTAGAAGTTTGGGTGAAAATCCGAATGTTTTGTTTGGTAAAGAGTTAAATGAAAGAGAAAATGAAACAGCTGTAGTGAAACCAGCTTTTCAGTTAGGATTTCGTAAAAACTTAAATAGTTTTTTGAAGATTGAAGTATCAGGTTCTTATTATCAAGGAGGGTTAAGATATGGTGGTACGGTTGGTGATAGTTCGTATAATTATTCAGTGAATTACAATAATTTTGGAATCGGATTGAAACTCTACTATTATCATTCATTTAATAAATGGGATGTAATCGCTGGAGCGGGTGTTATGCCTAATTTTAGAATGAAAACCAAGCGAGTTGACACCTATATCGTGGACGGTCGATCAAGTACAGAAGAATCCAAAAGCAAAGAAGGACAAAATAATATTGGAATTAATATTCTAGTGAATGCTGGATTACAATATAATTTTCATCCCCGAGTTGGTTTTTTTGGAATGGTAGAGTACCGCACAGATCTTACCAATCAATTCATGAAATACGAACCGTTTAAGCAGAAAAATTACGGGATAGGTGCTACCTTTGGAATCGTTTTTAAAATAAAATAATGATAATAAAGGAAATTGTTAATTACCTAGAGGAGTTGGCTCCACCTTCGAGTCAAGAGGATTATGATAATTCCGGTTTGATAGTCGGAGATATGCAGATGGAGTTTACAAGCGCCTTGATTTGCTTGGATTCAACAGAAGATGTAGTAGACGAAGCTATTAGAACGGGAAGTAATCTTATTATTGCACATCACCCAATTGTCTTTAAAGGACTAAGAAAGTTAACAAATGCCAATTACATAGAACGTGTTGTAGCTAAGTGTATTAAAAATGATATTGCCTTATATGCAATTCACACGAATCTAGATAATTATCGTTTTGGTGTAAGTCACGAAATGGCGAATCGTTTAGGTTTAATTAATCAAACGGTATTAGAACCTAAAAACAATTCACTTCAAAAAATAAGTGTTTTTGTACCTGTGGATTATCTTGAAGTTGTTTCTAAAGCGATGTTTGAAGCGGGTGCGGGGTCTGTCGGTGATTATTCTTCGTGTAGTTTCCAAACGAACGGAATCGGAACTTTCTTGCCAGAAGAAAAAGCTCAACCTTTTTTGGGAGAAGTAGGGACTGTGCAAAAAGTGAATGAGGTTAAGCTGGAATGTATCGTCACAAAACATGTAGCAGCTAGCGTTATTCGAGCGATGAAGGCCGCTCATCCTTATGAAGAGGTGGCGTATGATCGTATCCAATTGCTTAATCAAAATCAATATGAAGGTGCGGGTATCATTGGGGATTTACCTGAACCTATGGATACAATGGAAGTGTTAAATAACATTAAAAATGTTTTTCATTGCGGTACGGTACGTTTTACAAAACCAGTCAAAGATAAAATTCAAAAAATTGCATTGTGTGGAGGGTCCGGGTCTTTTTTATTAGGAAAAGCAATGGCTAAAAATGCAGATCTTTATTTGACAGCTGATTTTAAATATCATGAATTTTTTGATGCTGAAAATAAAATTGTGATCGCAGATATCGGTCATTATGAAAGCGAACAATTTACAATTCATTTATTAGGTGCTATTTTGACGAAAAATTTTCCTAAATTTGCATTTCGTTTAACGAGCATAAATACGAATCCAATAAATTATTTATAATATATGGCAACTGCAACTAAAAAAGAGGCATCTGTAGCTGAAAAATTAGACGCTCTTTATCAACTACAAAATATTGACTCTGAAATCGATAGAATTCGCACGATCCGTGGTGAACTTCCGTTGGAAGTTGAGGACCTAGAAGACGAGGTGAGTGGTCTTGAGACACGCATTGCTAAAATCGTTGAGGAGGTAAAAGAGTTAGAAACTGAAGTTTCTGATCGTAAAAACGCAACTAAAGACGCGGAAGCTTCTATTGCGAAATATAAAGAACAACAAAATAACGTTCGTAATAATCGTGAATTTGACTCAATCGCTAAAGAAATTGAGTTCCAAGAATTGGAAATAAAATTACACGACAAAAAATCGAAAGAAGCAAAAGTTAAAGTAGCTCAAAAGAAAGAAGTCTTAGAGGAAGCAAAACAACGTTTGAATTTCCGTAAAGAGGATTTGGCAATCAAAAAAGCTGAATTGGATGAAATTGTTGCTGAAACTCAAAAAGAAGAAGAGCAATTGTTAGCTAAGTCGGATAAAGCGAAGGAAGGTATTGAAACACGTCTAGTACAAGCTTATAATCGTTTACGTGAAAACGCTCGTAATGGTTTGGCTGTGGTGGAAGTAGAAAGAGATTCTTGTGGAGGATGTTTTAACTCAATTCCACCTCAAAGACAGTTGGATATTCAAATGAAAAAGCGAGTAATCGTTTGCGAACACTGTGGTCGTATTTTGGTTCCAACTCAAATCGAAGATTAATCATACGATTTAAATAAATTTAAGGAGGCGAGTGTTTTACTTGCCTCTTTTTTGTAAAAGGAATTATGAAGTTTAAAGAATACCAAATTGATGATCGAATTAAACAAGCGCTGGATAGCATGGGATTTGTTCGACCAACGGATATTCAATTTAGAGCAATCCAACCCATATTAGACGGGGAGGATGTGATGGCAATAGCACAAACAGGAACAGGTAAAACTGCAGCTTTTGCTATTCCTATTTTACACAAAATTGCGCAAGCGAAAACACGTAAAAGACAACGCTATGTGCGCGCAATCGTAATGGTGCCAACACGTGAATTAGCACAACAAATTACGGAGGTGTTCAAAAAAATTGCGCAAGATCTTCCCGTAAGTGTATTCGGTTTATTTGGTGGGGTAGAGCAAGAACAACAAATACGTAAGTTTGAATTAGGTGTAGATGTTTTGGTTACTACTCCAGGGAGGATGTTTGACCTTATTTCCCAAGGGCATATTGATGTGGCTGAAGTAGAGTACTTGGTGCTAGATGAAGCCGATCTTATGTTGGACCTCGGATTTAATAAGGATATTCAAGATATCCTTAAAAAGTTACCTAGAAAACGACAAACATTATTCTTTTCCGCAACAATCAATAAAAAAATTAAAGCGTTAGCCTACGATGTTGTTCGTAATGCTATCCGTATTCAAATCTCTCCAAAAAATCCAGTTTCCCAACACGTGGAACATTCTGTTGCTTTTGTTGAAATGGATGATAAGCGTTTCTTCTTGGAAAATATATTGAAAGAATATCAAGAGGAAAGAATTTTGGTGTTTGTTCGTACTAAAGTTAGAGCTGGACGTGTTGTTGCAGCTATGCAAAGGGTTGATATTAAGACGGAAGAGATACATGGTGGTAAAGATCAACAAGAGCGATTCGCTATACTAGATCGATTCCGTTCAGGAGAAACACGCGTTCTAATTACAACTGATCTTACAGCGAGAGGAATTGATATTCCAAATGTAGATTTTGTTATTAATTATGATATGCCCGATGAACCTGAAAACTATGTACACAGATGTGGCCGAACAGGTCGTGGTGAGAAATTTGGACAAGCAATTAGTTTTTGCTCTCCAGGTGAAAAAGAGCTTCTCAAAGCAATAGAAGAATATACAGGAGATGAGATTAATCACTATACATTATCTCCTGAAGAATACAAAGATATTGTAATGGATACAGAGGATCAAACTTGGAATTGGCAACGCTTAATTGATGAAGATAATAGCTTTAACGAAGCTGGTGAGAATTGGTAAAATAGACAGTCCTTAAATGTTAATAGTTTAAGGACTTTTTTTATTCTACTACTTTCATCATTTTTTTTAATTTCGTCATAAAATTGTTTACGCCGCTCGATTCATGCCTCTTCTATTAGTATTCATTTTCATTTCTTTTTTTGGGGTAGCGCAACCCTTAGATCAAATTCAACTGCAAAAAAGTGATTCCTTAAAACGACTTTTAGCTTCTACAAAAGAGGATACTTCTCGCATTCTTATTCTCAATGAGTATAGTCGTGTTTTGCAGACTGTAGGTAGAAAGAAAGAAGGATTAATTCAAGCTGGAAAAGCAAAAGCATTGGCCGTCAAATTAAACTATCCAAAAGGAGTAGCAGCATCAAACGCTAGTTTGGGAAATGCATATAGAGAGTTAAAGCAGTATGATGAAGCGCTTAATGTTTTACTACTTTCTTTGAAGGAGTGCCAAAATATTAAGTATAAAAAGGAAGAGGGTTTTATTTATCATAATTTGGGTCAAATATACTGGATTAAAAAGGATACAGCGCGCGCGATCAACTGTCACCAAAAGGCATTGGAGATAAATAAACAAATACCAATATTAAATAGACAAGGTTTTGCCCATGATCAATTGGGCTTTTTGTATGTCCAAAAGCATAATTATGAATTGGCCTTAAAGCACTTTAAAGAATCTTTTAGTGTTTTTAAGGAGTTGAATATCACGCATCGAATAGCTTTATCTGCAGGTAATGCGGGTATGACTAATATGTGGTTGGGTAATGTGAATGAAGCATTAAAATATTACATTATTGCAGTTGAGAATTATTCATTAGAAGATAATACGGAAGGTATCCTATGGATGTACAGCCTTATTTCAGACGTTTATAGATCTATTCATGATTATGATAACGCCATGAAATATAATCTTAGTCTTTTAGAACTCTACCAGCAAGTTGATAGTGTGAGGGGGGTTGGTGAGGCTTACGATCTTATTGGTGTGACTAACATGGAAATTGGGGATTACCAAAAAGCTTTGATGTATTTTGATAAAGCTAGGGGTATTTTTCAGGGAAATAACTATGCAGTCGGTATTCTTAATACTTCTATACATTATGCTCAATTGTTAATTGAACAAAAAAAATATGAGCTTGCTGTAGCTAAATTGAATGAAGCTCAAAACTTAGCTCGAAAAGAAGGGAAACTTAAAGAGTTGGCGGAAATCTATAAATGGAAAGGTTATTCTTATAGTGAATTGAAGGATTATGATTTGGCCTATACTTACTTAAAGGATGCACTCTCCTTTTTTCAAAAGGTTGGGGATAAAAAGGAATTAACTTTTTTGTACGAAAGGCTTGCTCAAGTTGCTGAATGTAAATATGATTACAAGGAGGCTTATCAGTTTTATCGCCTTTTTGTTAAGTATAAATCGGATGAATTATTCCTTTTAGATGATACAGAAAAACTTGCACTGAAATTTGAGTTTGATAGAAGGGAATCGCAAGCAAAAGAAGCATTGCTTGAGGAAATCGCAAAAAAACGTTTGGTGATTGTTGCGCTGATATTTTCTATTGCATTGACTAGTTTGGTCATTGTTTATTTTCAGCTTAGAAAGAAAAATTATAGCATTCAACAGGAGAACATAGTCTTACAACAGCGAGAATATGAGCGTGTTAAGGAATTAGAAGCTTTTAAATCTCGCTTTCTAACTAATATTTCTCATGAATTTAGAACACCTCTTACTTTAATAAGAGGGCATCTTGATGTGCTTATGGAAAGAGGACGCGAGGAGGATCAGTCCAGATTTAAAGAAATGTATAGCAATGGAGAACTCCTGATGGGACTGATTGATCAATTATTGAATTTATCAAAAATGGAAAATGGCGAATATAGGCTGTTTTTTGAAGATAGAATCTTAACCAAGGAGCTAGACGCTATTGTGGCAGCTTTTTTTTCATTTGCCAAACAAAAGGAGATTGACCTCCACTACGAATACACTAGAGAAGCGGAAACGTTTTTTAATAATAGTCCATTTGGTTATTCTTCAGAAGCACTAAATAGTATCGTCAATAACTTAATCATTAATGCTCTAAAGTACACGCCAAAGGGTGGTCGAATTACGGTTGTGGTTGATGTCTTTGAAGGGGATTTGAAATTTTCTGTTTCTGATACGGGAGAAGGAATTCCTGATGATAGTAAATTGAAGGTCTTCGATCGCTTTTACAAAGTAGATCACTTAGAGAAGGAAAATATATCTGGTTCTGGGGTTGGATTAGCTTTAGTTAAAGAGTTAGCAATTCTTCATGGAGGAGAGGTTTATGTACAAGATAGCAACGAAGGAGGAAGTTGTTTTGTTGTTATCATCAAGAATACTACTTCACCGCAAGCTGAAGTGCAAACCATGAAAATTAACCAAGCTATAGTAGATCCATTGTTTGTAGGTGTTCAAGAGACGGAGATGGACGGAAATATTGAGTACCCTTTAATTCTTGTGGTAGAGGATCATCCCAGTCTAAACTCATTTATCAGAGATAATTTAGGGGAGGAGTATAGGTTTATACATGCAGAAAATGGGCGTGAAGGACTAAATCTAGCCTTGGAGCATTCTCCTGATCTTATCATTAGTGATGTAATGATGCCTGAAATGAATGGAATTGAATTGTGTAGTCGTTTAAAAGCTGATTTATTGACTTCTCATATTCCTGTAATTATGGTTTCCGCCAAAGCCACTGAAAATGACTTACTAAATGGACTCAGCTTTGGTGCCGATGATTATGTAACCAAACCTTTTTCTTTGATGGAATTAAGGTTGAGGGTTCGAAATCGCTTAAGGTTACAAAATGTATGGAAAGATCGGTTTAAACAAGGAAAAGCGTTGGAGAAACGGTCTATTCAAGAATGGAGCGAACGGGATCAAATTTGGATGAATAAGCTGACCGATTTTATTGTTGAAAATATTTCAAATACGGATTTATCCGTTGGAGATTTGGCTGAAATATCTTGCCTGTCAACAAGCCAATTGAATCGTAAACTTAAAGCATTGATCGATAAAAGCGCTTTGGATCTTGTTCGGCAAGTCAGAATGGAAAAAGCACACGAATTGCTAGAGTCAAAGTTGTCTGTTTCAAGTGTTGCTTGGGAGGTTGGTTTTGAAGATCCCATATATTTCAGTAAAGTGTTTAAAAAATATCATGGTTTTTCACCTTCTTCTGTGAAAAATCAAAGATTGTAAAGTATTGTGGTTTAAATGGTTGTTGTTTTTATGCGCTTTTTTTACCATAAAGATGCGTTAAAAACACCAAGTCATAATTTCTGTTAAATGTAACTTTACATCGAGGTAGAAATAACGTAATCAAGTTAGATTTATTCTTGTTTGAGCACGCGCAATGTAACCTATGTATACTACTATTTATGTTTTGAAATAACGGAAGTTATTGAAATTAGGTAATCGATGTTAACTGAAAGTACTATTACTTTGTAAAAAAAAACCTGATGCTTTGTGCTCAGGTTTTTTTTACAAATATTCTTTAAAAGACGTTCACTTCTCTTTCTAATGTGATTTTAAATTTGTCTTGAATATCTGCTATAATTCGGTCAGATAGATCAAAGATGGATGCGCCATCAGCATTCCCGTAATTTACAAGTACTAATGCTTGTTTTGGATGTACACCAAATTGGGCTTCTTTATAGCCTTTCCAACCTGCTTGTTCAATTAACCAACCTGCTGGTATTTTCACTGTAGTAGAATTTATTACATAGCAGGGAGCGGTAGGATGTTGTTTTTGGATTTCCGTGTATAAGTCTTTTGTAATGATTGGGTTTTTGAAAAAACTTCCAGCGTTTCCAACTTCTTTCGGATTTGGTAATTTACTTTCGCGTATTTCTATTACTGCTTCACTAACATCTTTCACAGTGGGAGTTTCTATTCCCATTTTTGAAAGTTGCTCATCTATTGCACCGTATTTGGTGTTTAAAACGGGTGTTTTTTGTAATCGGTAGGTTACATTCAGTATAATGTATTGGCCTTTATGGCTATGCTTGAAAATACTTTCACGATAACCAAATTTACAGGATTCTAAATCAAAATGGATCACTTGACCACTTGAAATTTCAAAGGCCTCAAGTGATACAAAAACATCTTTAATTTCCACACCATAAGCGCCTATGTTTTGGATGGGACTAGCGCCCACAGAACCCGGGATCAATGATAGATTTTCAATTCCACCTAATCCTTTCTCAACGGTGTATTGAACGAATTCATGCCAATTTTCTCCAGCATTTACTTTTAAATCAATAGTTTGTTCCGTTTCACCAATAACTTCTATACCGACTATTTCATTCTTCAACACTATACCCTCGAAAGGTTTAGTAAAAAGCATATTACTTCCGCCTCCTAAAATTAATAAATTGTTTTTTTTGAGTTCGGGGGTGAGAAGTTGTCTAAGACTTGTGATAGAGTCAAATGTATGAAAACCTTTAACCCATGCAGGTACACCAAATGTGGTATAATGTGAGATGTCGATATAACCGTTCATAGATTTCAAATTTAACGATTGTAAACGATTATTGTAGATTTCCTGCTTGTAATTCCAATCGTTGCCCTAAAACTTATTAAATTTAGGCCTATGAAATTGAAGCAATATCCATTGGAACAGATCAACGCGATGAACAAAAATACGTTGATGGAGGTTTTAAGCATTGAGTGTATTGAAATTGGGGATGATTACGTTAAGTCTAGAATGCCTGTAATTGCAGCTACACACCAACCCGCAGGCCTATTGCATGGTGGTGCAAGTGCTGCTTTGATTGAGAGTATAGGCTCTATGGGATCGGTTCTTCTGATTAATTTAGAAAAGGAAATTCCTGTAGGTTTGGAAATAAATTGTAATCACATAGCTGGTGTTCGCGATGGTTTTGTCATTGCAACTGGAAAAATCATTCATGCTGGAAAACGTACACATGTATGGCAAGTGGATATTCATCATGAAGAAACCGAAAAGTTAGTTTGTACTGGGCGTTTAACTGTAATGATTGTAACGAAATAATGGGACGCTTAATATATAGAATTCCGAATCAAACTATTGTCGAGCTAAAAGGTGAATTTTTTGAGTTGGAGATGCATCAAAGAGAAGCTTTTGAAGGGTATGTGGTGACAAGCGCCCAAGGTGATCGCTGGTTTGGTTTTCAGCAGGGGAAAGTGGTTAATACAAATTTTCCAATGATGAGACCCTTTGTGGCTTCAGAAGCAATGTACATCGATCAAGCGGAGTTCTTTGTAAAAATGATTGATTCTTGGGGACAAGGTAAAGCAGTACTTTCACGTGTGAAAGAAGTGAAAAATGTGAAGGATTCTGTTTTTGACCTTTTTCATGTGCTTGAACAAAAGTATGAAAACGCATTTTGTTATGCATTTGAATCAGATCTGCTTGGTAATTGGGTAGCTGCAACACCAGAAGTTTTGGTGAAGCATGCTGATTTACATTTGACGACTATGGCTTTGGCCGGAACACGAAAAACAACTGAAAATAAACCTTGGTTGGATAAAGAATACGAAGAACAAGGTTTGGTTACTTCTTTTATAGCTGCGGTTTTAGAGGAAGTAGGCGCAAAGGTGAAACAAGGTCCTCGGGAAGAACTTAATGCCGGACCTGTCAAACATTTAATTAATCGTTTTGAAGTGCAGTTGGAACGTGAAAAGGTATTTGAGTTGATCGATATTATGCATCCTACACCAGCGGTCAGTGGGTTGCCAATCGAAAATGCACAACAATTAATAGACCGAGTTGAACCGCATCAAAGACTTTTGTATACAGGAATTGTTGGTGTACAGTGTGCAACGCAACTTGATTTGTTTGTAAATCTTAGATGTGCTCAAAAGATAGAAAATGAACTGTATCTTTACCTAGGTGGTGGGCTAACGAAGGATTCCTGCCCTACTGATGAATGGCAAGAAACAGAAAATAAAGCGCAGACTTTGCTGGCTGCGTTTAAATAATAGGTTATAACATGATAAGTTCAAATAAGGAAATGGTGCAAGCGCTAGTTAATAGTTGCTTGCGTGCAGGGATGAAAAAATTTGTTTGTTCACCAGGGTCTAGAAATTCGTCGATCGTTATCGCTTTAGATGAACATCCTGACGTTACAACATATGTTGTTCACGATGAACGAAGCGCAGCATTTATAGCAATGGGGATGGCCTTGCAAATGGAAGAACCTGTTGCCTGTGTGTGTACTTCGGGATCGGCAATGTTAAATTATTACCCTGCTGTTGCAGAAGCTTTTTACCAAAGAATTCCTTTAGTTGTGATCTCGGCGGATCGTCCAGAAATATGGATTAATCAAGGAGATGGGCAAACGATTGTTCAAAAAGGAGTTTATGCCAATCATATTGAGGGGGAAATAGCGTTAACGGAAGATCTTTCCAAAGATGAGGTTGAATCTGAGGTATATAATTTGTTTCAAAAGATAAGTAAAGGAACTAAAGGACCGTTACATATCAATGTAGCTCTTGAAGAACCACTCTATCAAACCACTGAGGTGGAAAGGGTGAAAATCACGCCTTTTGATTATAATAATCCAACTCAAATCTTATCGGAAAAGGATAAAGAATGGATTAAGAACCAGGTCACGAATAAAAAAGTAATGATCTTGGTGGGACAAAAAACACCAAATATCCTGTTTAGTGAACAGTTAAAACAATTGGCGGATGATCCTTCTTTTGCAATATTGGTTGAAAATACAGCTAATACAGTGTTCTATAAATGGGTGCCATGTGTTGATCGTACATTAGAAGCTATTCCCCAAGACCAACTTTCTGATTATGCACCTGAAGTTCTTATCACCTTCGGTGGTGCGGTAGTGTCCAAAAAAATTAAAACGTATTTACGAAAGTATAAACCTGAAACACATATAAAAGTAGGCTATGATTTTCCTGAAATGAATACCTATAACGCCTTAACACGCTCTTTTGTGATGAACGAAGGCTCGTTTTTGATGCAGCTAAATCAGCTTAAACAAGGTTTGTTGCCAAGTAATTACGGTGGACAATGGAAACAAAGAGATTTAATCGCAGAAAATAGAGCTTTAAATTACCTCGCTGAAATACCATTTTGTGATTTAAAAGCTCATGAGATTGTTTTGGATAGCATTCCGGAGCAATCAGTCGTTCACTTTGGGAATAGTACCGTGATCCGTTATGGACAATTGTTTAATCCGGTGCAAGGTATTACTTATCATTCTAATCGTGGTACAAGCGGGATAGATGGTTCTTTGTCTACAGCGGTCGGAGCTGCGTTGGCTGATCCGGACCATTTGCATGTAGCGATAATTGGAGATGTGTCATTCTTCTATGATAGCAATTTCATGTGGTTAAACTATTCATTGCCTAATTTAAGAGTGATTTTGATTAATAACGGAGGTGGGGCAATATTCAATTTTATAGCCGGTCCTCGCTCAGCCAAACAAAACGAAAGTTATTTTGAAGCGAAACACCCATTTAAAGCGGAGTTTTTATGTAAAGCCTATGGTGTGGATTATCTTCAAGTCGATACAGAGATGAATCTAGAACAAGTAATGCTTCATTTCTTTGATTATGAGCCTACTAAGACAATTAAATTAATTGAAATTAACACTTCAACGATCGAAAATCATTTATTTTTAGATGGTTTCTTTCAAGCGGTAAAAGAACAAAAGTAAAATATGGAATTTTTTGAAGCACTATTTACCGTTCAAGGGTTCACTTATCTTGTAATCCTTTCTCTTTTAGAGATTGTATTAGGAATTGATAATATTATATTCATTTCTATTATTACAGATAAATTGCCACAAGAGCAACAAGGTAAAGGCAGGACTATAGGTCTTGCGCTTGCACTGATAATGCGTTTGATTTTATTGGCTTTCGTAGCATGGTTAATGAAGTCTACCAGTCCTTTGTTTCCAAATACAAGTTTGGAATTATTAAAGGATTTTTCCTTCCAGAGTTTAGTGCTTCTGTTAGGTGGATTGTTTTTAATCTATAAATCAACTGTTGAAATGAACCACTCTGTGAGAGGTTTGGAGGAGCAGCATTCGATCAAAAAAGTTACTTTGTCGTCTGTTATAACACAAATAATTTTAGTGGATTTAGTGTTTAGCTTCGATTCTATAATTACTGCAATAGGTATGACAAATGATTTGCAAAAGGAAATCGGTAAAGATCCATTGGTAATCATTTATGCTGCAGTTATTTTTTCGATGATAGTGATGATGATATTCGCTAAACCAATTAGCCAATTTATCAATAATAGGCCATCAATTAAGATGTTAGCATTGGCTTTCTTGGTGACAATTGGAGTGATTTTGGTGGCTGAAGCTTTCGGTCAGCATGTACCTAAAGGATACGTTTACTTTGCAATGATGTATGCGTTAGTTGTTGAGTTTTTAAATATTAAAATGAGAAAGAACAAAGGAATTGGTGAATGATGACAAAGGATGAAGCTAAATTGTTTTTTAATGTTCCCGCTGAGGTAGATCCTTGGGATTATTATGACGAACAGATTTTTGAGTATAAACAGTTTTTCTTGTCAAAAGCGCCAATTCAAAAGGTTTTTGTAGCGAAGTTAGATAAGTTAATTCAGCTGGATAATGCCTATAGAATTTGGACAGACCTACCAGTCGAAAACTTTGATCTAATAGCGTTTAGAGCGGTTGTTTTTTCAGATCAAGTGCTTGATGCTTTTCAATTGTTTGAACAAGAGAAAGGTGTTTTTAAATTAAAGTTGATGCAAGCTAGTGACGCTAAGGGTGTTGTGCTTGCAGTTCGAAGTTATTTGGATATTGTTAAACAATATAGAAAAAAGTGGCTGGTTGAATTAGAATCAAATACGGAGTTCGAGGGGACAATTTCAAAGGAGGTAGATCCAATGGAATTACTCGCAGAAATTAGAAGGTTTCAGATAGAAGGAGGGAAAGAATTCAAGGACATAACAAAAATTGGTTCTAATTCATTCCTGTTAAACGAAATGAAACGAGTATCTTTGTTATATAAAAATTATGGAGGATGAAAGAACAGTTCGATAATTTAAAAATTCAATTAGAGCTACTAGAGTGGCCAAGATTGTATATGTACAAATTCATTGTTCCTAATACGCCAGAAATGATCGCAAAAGTTGGGAATTTGTTTTCTGCTCAAGCTGAAATAAATATTCAACCTTCCAAAAATGGAAATTTTGCGAGTATTACAGGTAAAGAAGTGATGATGTCAGTAGAAGATACATTAGAAGTTTATTATAAAGCAGCAGAATTTAAAGGAGTAATTGCACTATGATTTTTTTAGCAATGCCCAGTTTACAAACGTGGGTTTATATTTTAGCAATTTCCTTAATTGTGATGTTATGTGTTATCGGTTATCAGAAATTGTTAAAGAAACTAGATAAGGATCGTTTGACGCGCGAAGGCTATTGTATCTTGCATAGTCTGGAAACCGAATATGCAAATGGGGTGGTAGATTTTTATTTTACTTCAGAAGAAGCTAAAAAAGTGACTTTTGAAATTTTAGATGAAAATTATCAACCGCTACATATTTTATTTGACGAAGAATGTGCCGTGGGAGGGAATATCATTCCTTTTGATACAACCTTATTACAAAACGGAAATTATTTTTATTGTTTAAAGACCTATAATCAAAAAACAATGAAAAAATTGAAATTGAAAAATTAGTCTTAAGTAGGTAAGTCTATTGAGTATAGTATAATTAAAAAACAGAAATATGGCATTAGAAATAACAGCAAGCAATTTTGAGGAGTTAGTAATGAACGCTGACAAACCTGTTTTAGTTGATTTTTGGGCAGAATGGTGTGGACCATGTCGTATGATTGGACCAATCGTAGAAGAAATGGCTAACACATATGAAGGGAAAGCTGTAATCGGAAAAGTTAACGTGGACGATCAAGGTGAAATTGCAGCGAAGTTTGGTATTCGTAGCATCCCTACAATTTTATTATTCAAAGGTGGTGAAGTAGTTGATAAGGTTGTTGGAGCAGTTCCCCAAGCTCAATTAGAAGCGCAATTGAACGCAATTTTGTAATTTAATACTATTTTAAAAGCTTGATTTTGACCGGTTTGTCAAAGTCAAGCTTTTTTGCATATATAAATGAGCGTTTTCTGCTCAATAAACAGCTAATTTAATGAATAGTTCGTGGACTAAAAGATTGAAATTTTACGGGATGGGATTCCTTTTAGGATGTGTCTTTGTTTTCTTCTTTTTTCAAACAAGAGGGTGTTCTTGGACTCCCTCAAATCGAGTGAAAAACATGATTATGGGTCGAGTAATCACTGTCAATGAGGTTGAAAAACAAATAATGAAGAAATACAACATCTCAATGGATGATGTGTATAAAGCATTGAATGATGGTGATGTGGATTTTAAAAATAGTCGTAAAAATACTACAGATAAAGTGTATCTTATTAACGTAGACTTGAAGGAAAAAGGGAAAATGAAATTCTATTTTACCCTTCCTGAAGAAAGCTTTATTAGTGAGTTACATATTGGAGCGAATGACTTAGAGAGTATTGAAAATACGAAGACTGGTAAAGGTTACTTTTTACATTTCCCAGCAGATGATTATTTAGTGTATCCAGATTCTACAGCTGTCAATGAATGTAAGTTGAATGAGTTGAATATGAATGCACCGGTTCTTATATTGAAGAATTTGAAAAAGAATGGGTATATTGATTTTGAGAAGTCTAAGTTGGATATAAGACCGAAACCCATTCAAGAAATCTATACCGTTGTGGATTATGATACCATTGGATTTTCGACAATTTGGTACAAGAATAAAATTTTTATACAACAAGTAAATTCCAATCGTGTAAAAGATTGTGATAAATAGGTATAGAAGTTCAATTAAAAATAAAAATTCATAACCTTTTATTAATATTTTTGCAAAATGAAATTTAGTGCAGAAAATATTGCAGGAATCATAAACGGACAGATTGTAGGTAATCCACTTGTAGTAGTAGATGGCCTAGCGAAGATTGAAGAAGGAACCGAAGGGAAACTATCTTTTTTGGCAAATCCTAAATATGAAGAGTTTATTTATTCAACAGGATCTTCAATCTGTATCGTAAATAATTCGTTTGAAGCAAGTAAAGAGTTACCGTCTACTTTGACATTGATTAAAGTGGAGGATGCTTATTCTTGTTTCGCTAAATTGTTACAAGTGTATGACAACATGCACAAAAAGCAACCTAAAATTGAAAAAAACGCCTTTATTGCCGAAAGCGCAAGTATTGGTAAGGATGTTTATATCGGCGCAAACGCATATGTCGGTGAAAATGTTACTATAGGTGACGGAGCTAATATTTATCCAAATGCCGTTGTTTATGATAATGCAAAGGTGGGTAAGCAATCCGTTATTCATGCGAATGTTACTATTTATCACCAATGTGAAGTAGGAGATAATTGTATTATCCATGCGGGGGCTGTGATTGGGGCTGATGGTTTTGGTTTTGCACCAGACGAAAAAGGCGTTTTTAGTAAAGTACCTCAAATTGGTAATGTCGTGATTGAAGATGATGTGGAAGTAGGGGCTAATACAACAATTGATCGTGCTACAATGGGATCTACTTTTATCCGTAAAGGGGTGAAAATTGATAACCTTTGTCAAATTGGTCATAATGTGGAGATTGATAACCATTCAGCAATGGCTTCTCAAGCAGGTATTGCTGGATCTACAAAAATTGGGAAGCATGTAATGATTGGTGGACAAGCTGGAATCAGTGGACACATAAAAATCGTTGATGGTACACAAATCGTAGCGCAATCTGGAATCCCTAACTCGGTAAAGAAAGCAGAGGTGCTTATGGGATCTCCGGCTATTCCAATCGAAGATTTCAAAAAATCGTATTTTGGTTTCCGCAAATTACCTTTCATCTTGAAGAAAATTCAAGAACTTGAACAAAAAATTAAAGAGCTTAATAAATAATTAGGATATGGCGGATAAACAACGCACCCTTAAAGAAAGTGTGACGCTTATTGGCGTTGGTTTACATACAGGACAAAAAGTTACTTTGGAAATTTGTCCAGCAAATGATAATCACGGATATAAATTTCAACGTGTTGATCTTGACGGACAACCTGTAATCAAAGCGGATGCTGATCTTGTAGTAGCGACAGACCGAGGTACAACTTTAGAGGATAAAGGTGCTCGTGTATATACTACCGAACACGTTTTGGCTGCTTTGGTAGGGTGTGGTGTGGATAATGCCTTGATTAAAATTGATGGAGCTGAAATGCCTATCATGGACGGTTCTTCTTTACCTTTCGTACATGCTATGGAAAGCGTTGGGTATGTGGAGCAAAATACCGATCGTAATTATTTCGAATTAAACGAAAATATAAAGTGGGAAGATCCTGAAAAAGGAATTGAAATCCTTGCTGTTCCCGATTCTGAATATCGTATTACAGTAATGGTGGATTACAAATCTCCTGTTCTAGGAACACAACATGCCTCGATGTATCATCTTGGTGAATTCAAAGAGGAAATTGCCAAATGTAGAACGTTTGTATTCTTCCGTGAGCTAGAGTTCTTAGCTAAAAACAATCTTATCAAAGGTGGTGATTTAGATAACGCTATCGTATTAGTAGAGCGTACAAATATTCCACAAGAAGAATTAGATAACTTGGCAAAGTTATTAGGGAAAGATAAATTGAAAATTAATATGGAGGGAATAGGTGTTTTAAACAGTACAAAATTACAGTTTGAAAACGAACCTGCTCGCCATAAATTATTAGATATCATTGGTGATTTAGCTTTGGTGGGACGGCCACTTAAAGCACATATCTTAGCTGCTAGACCAGGACACTCTGGAAATACTCGCTTTGCTAAAGTGTTAAAGGAGCAAATCAAAAAGCAAGAAAAACAAGGGAAAGATTTTGATTTAACCAAAACATTGTTTGACATAAATCACATTGAAAAAATGCTTCCGCACCGCTTTCCTTTCTTAATGGTAGACCGAATCATTTCTATGAATGAAAATTCTATCGTAGGAATGAAAAATATTACCATGAATGAACCAATTTTTACAGGACATTTCCCTGGTAATCCAGTTTTTCCTGGAGTATTGCAAATTGAAGCGATGGCGCAAGTAGGTGGAATTTTCGCTTTATCACAAGTAGATGAACCACATTTGTATTCCACTTATTTCATGAAAATTGATGCAGTGAAATTCAAGCAAAAAGTAATTCCTGGTGATACGGTTGTCTTTGAGTTGGAATTGATGTCGCCTATCCGTCGTGGTTTGGTTAACATGAAAGGAAAAGCATACGTGAATGGGATTGAGGTGAGTGAAGCGGAGATGTTAGCTCAAGTAGTAAAAGATAAAGTGTAATTTAGGATGATTAGTCCACTGGCATATATAGCGGGAACCGCTAAAATCGGAGCAAATGTTATTATTGAGCCCTTTGCGGTTGTTCATGATAATGTAGTTATTGGTGATAATACGCATATTCATTCAAATGTGGCTATATATCCTGGTACGACCATTGGGAAAGATTGCCAGATTTTCCCAGGGGCTGTGATTGGACCTGTTCCTCAGGATTTAAAATTTGTAGGCGAAGATACCCGAGTGGAAATTGGAAACAATACCGTTATCAGGGAATGTGTGACCATACATCGTGCGACTCAAGATAAATGGGTGACGCGTGTTGGAGATAATTGCCTATTGATGGCGTATGTGCACGTTGCGCACGATTGTCAAATCGGAAACAACGTGATTCTTGCTTCGTATGTTGGTCTTTCGGGACACGTCGAAATTGACGATTTTGCCATCTTAGAAGGAAGCGTTGTAGCTCAACAATTTCAAAAAATTGGGAAACACGCATTTGTCGCTGGAGCAACTTTGATTCGTAAAGATGTTCCTCCTTATGTAAAAGCGGCTCGTGAACCAATTTCTTTTGCTGGAGTAAATTCGATCGGCCTACGAAGAAGAGGTTTTTCTGACGAAAAAGTACGCGAAATTGAAGATGTTTATCGTACCTTATTTGTTTTGAATAACTCTATTTCCAAAGGTGTTAGCGCGATTAAAGAAACAATGCCAAATTCAGAAGTAGCTAAAGAAATCATTGCTTTTATTGAAGCTTCTGAAAAAGGAATTATACGTGGAATGATATAATCATATCTTTTTATAAATTATAAAGGCGAAGGTAATCTTCGCCTTTTGTTTGTTTTATAGAACCTTCGCTCTGAGTTAAATGTATTTATGGGTATGTGTGGCAGTCGTTTCTATATTTTTCATGACGAATTACGTTTTCAATATTTCGAACGCTAGATTTTTTCGGCTTTTCGAATAGTAGTTAAGTGGTTGTTTATTAGTATTTTGATTTGTTTTATGCGTGTGTACAAGCTCAATCGGACATTCAATAAGAATTCATCTATGGAGCTTATATTTTCTTTAAATTCAAAGATTCCTTCCTCTTTTTCGTGCTCCCATAGTATAATTAATTGAGATCTATTCTTCATCATATCTGCAAATACACCATCAGTGGCAAATTGGACTTATAATCCGATAACAACAGCAGCGTATATTTTAGGGCAGAGATTATATGTTAATGGCGGTGCGATAACTAATAGAATCGGTACTGGAAGTAGCCAAGTTTCTTTTTACTTACATCTAGGTTCTAATGATAATGTTACAGTGAATGTTACAAATGTGATTTCTGGAAGGAAAGTACGAACCAGTCATGTTATTACAACCAGTGGTGTTTTAAACTATGCTGCGACCGAGCTTATACTGACCCCGTCGTCATCATCTAGCTCATTTTATATAGATAATTGGACTATAGGAACATTAGTGGAGGACTTTAGTGCTCCTACTATTGTCATGCCTTCCTTTGGGGGGTGGGAGTTGATGAGTAATCAGAATAAAATTAACGTAGTTA
>JAZQRM010000109.1:0-17917 GCA_045629585.1 Taishania sp.
CTCTAAAGAAACTTGTTCACTTGTGTTGTTCGTATGAATCGTTTTAATCAATCGTCCGTTGATATCTAATACATCAATTTGATTAACATTAGCACCCAATGATTGAATATTAACAATAGATTTTGTTGGGTTTGGATATACGTTCACGTTAAATGACTCTAAAGTGTTAACTGTTAATCCACGTACAACATAACATTCTGTCTCTTCAGAACACTCACCAATAGTCACTCTAAGACGGTACTCGCCATTTTCTGTAGCTACAAAGTTTTCAGTAGTTGCTACTACCTCATCATTGATACAATTGATCCACTCAAATTGTGCTCCTAAAATAGGTTCTACCAAAAATGCCTCGTTATTTTGTTCTACTATTGGATCAATAATTGCCATTGTAATGATAGTTGTTACTGTTGAATCACATCCTGTCAACACAGAAGTCAGGATATCAATGTAAGTCCCTTCCTCATCATAGGTATTACCACCTATTGAATAGAAGCGTCCTTCACAAATTGTTTGTGGATTGTTAACAGCTATAACATCTCTTACTATTAAGTCAAGGGTTACTGTCGAATCACATCCATTAACAGCTTCTAAAACTGTTGTATGGATACCAGTCGTATTGTATGAAGTTGCCCCAACCGTATAGGATTCACCTGCGCAAATCGTCTCCGTGATTGTTCTAGCAATTACATCTCTAACAGTTAAGTTAAGTGTTACAATAGAATCGCAACCACCTATAGAACTTAGAGTTGTTGTATGAATACCTGTTGTATTGTAAGAAATCGATCCTACTAAATAACTATCCCCTGCACAAATTGTACGTGAAATTTCACTAGTAAGTACGTTTACTACTGTTAAATCAAGTACTACTGTCGAATCACACCCATTAACAGCCTCTAAAACTGTAACGTGTACTCCGGTAGTATTATAAGATACCGTCCCCACCATAAACTCACCATTTTCACAGATTGTTTCAGTAAGTGTTCTTTGAATTGGAGCATATACAGTTAAATTAAGTGTAACAGTAGAGTCACATCCATTAACAGCTTCTAAAACTGTTGTATGGATACCAGTCGTATTGTATGAAGTTGTCCCCACTACAAAAGATTCACCCGCACAGATTGTCTGTGTTATTTCTCTAACTATAGCAGCTGAAGCCTCAACAACAGCAGAACCTGTGTATGTATCTACTCTACATTCCCCCATTGCAGAAACAATGGAATAAGTTCCAACAGTTGTTGGTGTGAAAACGTAAGACGTACCTGTAGTTGATACAGTCGTTTGGTTTTGTCCGTCTGTATAGACAATCGTCCAATCCGCAGCTTCTGGTAAAGTAATCGTCACAGGTTGTAATGGACTACCAGCACATAAGGTCGTTCCTCCGCCACTGATTACCGCTGAAGTGTTACAAACAGGGATTTCTTCTACTTGGAAATTATCGATATACAAGTAATTATCATCATTCATTGTTTCATTTGAGATAGCAAAAAATGCAATCTTAACAACACCTGTATAGTTACCAAGATTAATAGACTCACCCAATCCAGGAACAACTGTATTTTCATAGGTTTTAACAGTATTCGTAGGGGACCATGTCGCACCATTATCTGTAGAAACTAATACATGTAATTTATGTGCATATAAATTGGTTACCGCTGCACCTGTATTATAATCAGTAAGAGCTGCATCAAATTTCACTCTAAATCTATTAGGAGCACTTCCTAAATCGATACTTTTTGATATCAACCAATCCTTTCTTGTTGTCCCATAGATATTAAGACGAGCAGCGATTCCATTAGCTGCAACACCTGCGAATGTAGCGTTACTCCAATTTGTACCAGCTGCTGGTGCATAAAGATTAGCGGTAGTTGAACTACCCTCTGACCAACATGGTAAACTAGTTGCAGATACTGCACCTGTAAAAGAGGTAAACGTCTCCACTTGAGTTGGTGCAATAGAAACACCACATGCTGTTAAAAAAGCACCTGCTGGAGACCACACACTTTGGTCTGAAGTAGAACAAATGGACCTCACCCATGCATGATACTGTGTAACATCTTGAAGATTGGATAACTGAACAGTTAAATCATTTGTCGCACCACTTGCAACTTCATTCGCTGTCGGAGCAACGTTTGAAGTGGAATAATAGTATTCAAAACCATTCGCTGGTAAAGGGTTTGCGCCCCAAGATAATACAGCGCTATATGCTTCCACATTTGTTACAGAAACCTGAATTGGTTCCAAACAAGATGGTATAGGTTCAACTTGGAAATCATCAATAAAGAAATCTAAGCTTGATCCTCCTGAAGCTGTTCTAGAAAGGAAAGCAATCTTAACAACACCTGAATAATCATTCAGAGGGATGTATTGTTGCACGTCACTAGCATTATTTACTCCGCTGAAGTTCTTAATAACGTTTGTTGATGACCACGTTGCACCATTATCCGTTGACACGATAACATCTACGTTATGCGTTGTAAAAGATGTTGCTACAGTTGCCGAACTACTACTTGTCAACCCTTTTCTAAATCGTACTCTAAATTGACCTGGCGTAGTCCCTAAATCAATGGACTTAGAAATCAACCAACTATTCGTTACAGTTGACGTTAAATTAATACGTGCAGCACCTGTTGTTCCATTATTCAAGAAACCATCACTTGTCCAGTTACTTGTAGTACCAGTTGGCACATATAAGTTTGCAACAGTTGAAGTTCTTTCTTCCCAACAAGGTAAGCTAACTGCTGAGACAGCTCCCCCATAAGTAGCAAAACTCTCCATTACAGTTGGTGCAATAGCAATACCACAAGAGGTTCTAGCAGAAACTGCATTCGACCATAATCCTCTATCTGGTCCATCACAAACACCTCTCACCCATATATAGTATAATAAGCCAGGCTCTAATCCAGACAAAATTACTGTATTTGTTGACGAAGTCATTTGACCAATAGTCGAAGTGGTAGGAAAAGTATTATCTAACGAGTAATAGATTTCATATCCATTTGAAGGTGCTGTAATAGGCTCTTGCCAGTTCACCTGTAAAGAATTAGCTTGAATATTTGAAGTGGTCACATTAGACGCTTCCAAACAGCTCGGTAACTCTTCTACCACAAAATTATCTATATATAAATGAATATCATGACCAGGTGACGCAGATGTCGATTCCACTCTAAATGCAAACTTAACCACACCTGAATAGTTCGTCAAATAAATAATTTCATTTAACCTTGGGATTGTTGTTCCTGTGTATGTTCTCACAATATTAGTTGGATCCCATGTAAGTCCACCATTCGTCGAAACGATTACTTCCACTTTAAATGTTTGCAATGTCGTAGATGGTGTAGTAGAATTATATTCGTTTAATGATCCATCAAATCTCAATCGGTATAAGCCAGGTGTAGCTCCCAAATCAATAGGGTTACTGATCAACCAATCTGTTGAAGTACCATACACATTAATACGTGCAGATAGAGCAGTCCCTTGGTAAGCAAAAACGCCACCTCTCCATTTACTCGTTGTATTCGTTGGATTATATCCAGTACTACTCGATTCAGACCAGCAAGGCAACGTAACAGAAATCGTTTCGTTAGTATATCCTTCAAATGTTTGAACTTGTGTTGGTGCTATTTCTGGCAAACAAGGTGTAGTAAACGTGAAAGCAGTTGTCCATGCACTAAAACCGCTAGCACCACAATTAGATCTTACCCAAAGATAGTAAGTTGTCTGTGGATCAAGGTTTTCAAAAACATGACTATTAACTGTTGCAACACCAGTTGGAACGGTAGAAGCATCTGGATTAACATTAGTCGTTGCAAAATAATACTCATAACCATTAGTTGGTGCTTCTAATCCATGCTGCCAATTAATTGCAGCAGAATTATGAGAAATATTTGTTGTTGTCAAAGAATTAACCTCGAAACAAGAAGGTACATCTTCTACTACAAAATTGTCTACATAGAAATCAAAATCAAAACCACTTACATCAACAGTTTGTACCCTAAACGCAAATTTCACAATTCCAGAATAGTTACTAAGATAAATAATCTCAGTAGCTGTTGGTATATTGGCTCCGGTATAAGTTCTCAACACACCAGACGTATTATTCCAAGTTAGACCACCATCTGTAGAGATGAGTACTTCAATAATATATGTCCCTAAATTCGTTGCATCATTTATTGAACCGTAGCTCTTTAAAGCCGTATTATACTTCAATTGATAAAGACCTGTTGTAGCACCTAAATCATAACTTGGAGAGATCAACCAATCGGTGTTCGTACCATCTACATTAATCTTTGCTGATCTATCCGTTCCTGCGTAACCAAAATTCCCCCCTAACCAACGTCCTGTCCCAAGAACAGGATTGTAATCAGTCGAACTTGATTCAGCCCAACATGGCATCGTAACAGAAATGGTTGTATTTGTAAAATCAGTAAATGTTTCAACTGCTGATGGTGCAACAATAGCACTACATAATGTTGTAAAAGTAGTAGGCATATTTGTCCATGCACTTAAATCATCAGTCCCACAATTACTTCTCATCCATACATAATAAGTTGTATTTGGACTTAATCCAGGTACGAGTACACTTGTCCCTGATGGAACAGCCACACCTAGGGTTGCCTCTGTAGGAGCAGTATTTGTCGTAGAAATGTAATATTCATAACCATTTGCCGGTATCACCGCTGGTACTTGCCAGTTTAATGACGCACTATTATTACTCAAACTTCCTACACTAATAAGTAGTGGTTCTAAGCAGGATGGGATTAATTCAACTACGAAGTTGTCTATAAAAAATTCTAAGTCTGGAGAGGTAGATGAAGTAGATGATCTGAAAGCAAATTTAACTACACCACTATAATCCAACAAATCAATAAAAGCCTGTGTTTCACTACTATTATACGTTCCGCTATGTGTTCTTATAATATTAGAAGCAGACCAAGACGCTCCATTATCCGTAGAGACCAAGACATCAACTACATGAGTTGCAAAGCTGGATGGGACGCTCGCAGAACCGTATACTTTTAAACTATAATCATATTTCAAGCGGAATTGTCCAGGAGTAGAACCCAAATCTATACTATTAGAAATTAACCAATCTCTAGACGTCCCGTAAAGGTTAACTCGTGCTGATTTATTACTCCCTACATTAGCAAATTCATCAGCCTGCCACTTACTATTTGTAATCGTCGGTACAAAGGGAGTTGCTGCAACAGAAGTACCTTCCAACCAACATGGTACGCTTACACTCACGTTATCAGCAATAGTTGCGAAGTCTTGGACTATAGTAGGAGCCACCTGCACACTACATAGTGTCATAAATGTCCCACCTGAAACCCAATTACTTTGATCTGCAACATCACAAACGGAACGCATCCAAACGTAATACGTAGTGGAATGCATAAGGCCAAAGATCTCCACTGATGTCCCAGTAGGAACTGCAGTTCCTATCACACTAGCGTTAGGGGATGAATTTGTCGTAGAAATGTAATATTCATATCCATTCGATGGTATCACTACTACAGGAGCTGTCCATGCCAAGGATACTGAATTTGTTGTTACATTGGAAAGGACAAAATTAGTGGGAGAATAACAACTCGGAACCGACCATCTGTACGTTAAACCTGAAGTAGGTATAACTGTACTCGAAATCGACATTGTGTTTGCGTTTCCAGTTCCTGCATTAGAAGTTAACCAACTTGTCGTACTTGTCCTATTGTTATAACTAGTACCACTAGTGGCAATACCCACTTGACCTGTATAGGGAGATGTTGTACCTGCGCAGGTACCATAAACAATTTCAACTACATTTGTGGTTTCGTACAATTTAACCTGTGCATTAATAAATGTAGTTGTAATATTAAACTGTGGTTGATAATTTTCATATTGAATAGTCAAAACACGATTAGGTGCAGTTCCTGTCAATTCATAAACAACTCCATTAGCGCCGGTCCTGCCATCTGCGGCGAAAATGGCTATCGAGGGTGTTTGCGCGGTCGTTGATAAAGGAAATGTAGCATAAGCTCCCGCAGCCGTTCCACCTAACTTGACAAAACCATTGGAGGTAGCTGAAAATTGAGTATAACTTACCCCACCAAATTGAAAGGTAAAACCAATATTTGTCACAACGGAAGCTTGAGAATCTTCTCCTCCTGAAACAATGCGGGAATTACTACTCGCAATTGGGGTATACGTACCTGAAAAGGAATTAAAAAGATAATCCGAAGCTGTCTGAGCTAACACGTGTTGACTACAGCACCAGATAAGTACAAAGGCAAGGAAACTTTTTCTCAGTAGTAAGAGTTTTTTCATAGGTAATGATAATGAATTATGTAAACTAAAATTAAGATACTGTTGCATGCAAGACAAAAAAAATTGCACGCATTTAGACCTAGAAACAATATTATCGATCAGTTATGTTTAAGAAAAAGCAATAAACAACAAACTAAACCGTTTAAGTTAAATATCACAAAATCAGTTAAAATTTTAACACTTAAGTATTAAATCAAAATAAGGCTCCTCAAAATGAAGAACCTTATCGTTTTAAACAAGCTCTTTTTACTGCTTAATAACCCGTCGAATGACACGATTTGAATCACTATAAATATGAACAAGATATACTCCTGAATCAAAGGAATCCAAATCCAAGGATGCGGCCGAATGATTGGGAGAAATATCCTTCACAACACGCCCATTAACATCGAGTACTTCAATTCTATTCATCATAGTTCCTTCTGTTGTAACATGGACAATACCTTTGGTTGGATTAGGTAATAGTTCCACTTGAAAAGGATCAACTTTTTGAACAGACAATCCTTCCACGGTATAACAATTGGTTGCTTCTGAACATTGATCTAGCGTTATTCGTAATCGATAAGAACCATTTTCAGTTGCTGTAAAATTGGCTGTTGTTACCACTACAGAATCCGTTTCACAATTAATCCATTGATAAGTTGCATGTAAAACCGGCTCAATGTAGAACACTTCATTGTTATGAGAAACAATAGGTACAATTGTAACTAACTCCAAATGTGTTATAACCGTTGAATCACATCCATTAACACTTTCCAACAGTGTAGTATAAGTGCCCGTAGAATAATATGAATTTGGACCAACATTCCACACATGCCCCTCACATATTGTGACATTTTGCGTTGAAGTCAAAGGAGGAAGGACAGTTAAAATGGTATTCACTGTAGAATCACAGCCTGTCAGTCTGGAAGTAAAAACATCAAAATAATTTCCTGATGTCTCATATTCACTGTCACCAATGATATAAGTCTGATCAGAGCAAATGGTTTGTACATTAGTTGAAGTAATAAGATCTCTTTCTTCAACGGTTGCCTCACCTAGTAGAACAGGACTAGAACAACTTCCTTGAGCAGAAATCAAGGCATAAGTACCGGTAATCGTCGGTATAAAATTAAAAGAATTGTTCGTAATCGTTGTCGATATAGTCTCTGTTGTGGTACCTGTCGAATAAATAAAAGTCCAATCTCCGTTTAAAGGAACATTAATAGTAACTGCACTCAAATCATCCCCATTACAAACTAACCCACCACCAGAAATGGACACTTCACTTCCACAAGGAGAAAAATCTACTACAATATTATCCAAATAAATCATATACTGATTAAGACTGGAATACGCATGAAATCCGAAAAAGTACACTCCAGAAGCTGTTGGAGTAAAATCAACATGATCTTCATGAAACTCCTCAAAATTAAAAGACGGGTAATCAACCAATACATTTGTCATACTTGCCCCATTCGGTCCTGTACCATATGCAACTTTCATACTTTCTGTATATCCCATCGCTGAATAATCATAGGTAATTCTATATGAAGTGCCAGCAATAAGATTAATCCCTTGAGTAAAAAACCAAGTATTAGCATCTTGAAGCTCACTATATTCATAAACCAATACATTGGAACCTTCATACGAATCAACATACCAAGGATTGGAGTCCTGCACAGTTTGCACTTCAGTACAAGAAGGAATAAAAGGTAGAACACTTGTCTCAAAATCCTGATGATAAGGAACATCAATCGATTGACAAGAAGTCATAAAGGAACCTGCTGCCAGCCATGAACTCGTATCAGATGAGCTACAAATAGACCTTACCCAAACATAATAGGTTGTATTAGCGTCTAAATCATCAATTACTGCAGTAGTACCTGTAATAACTGACACAAACTGCAAATTATCATTGGGCTCTATATTATCGGAAGATATATAAAATTGATACCCTAAAGCTGGAGGTGTAGATGGAGCAACCCACTGTACGGTGGCTGATTCTCTTGTTACATCATAAATTGTGGTGGATACAGGTTCCACGCAGGAAGGAATAGCTTCAACAACGAAGTTATCAACAAAGAATTTAATGTCAGGAGCAGTTCCATTTGAAGTTGCCATAAAAGCAATCTTTACCACTCCACTATAAGCAGATAAATCGACCACAACTCTATTTTGTCGGTTACTTAAAGTACCACTGTGATTAAAAATAATATTTGTAGCATCCCATGTTAAACCACCATCAGTAGATATAATTACCTTTACACTATGATTACCTAAGTTATTCATCGTAAAACCACTATAATAATCAATCACAGCATATTCATAATTCAATCTAAACAAGCCCGGAGTCGTCCCTAAATCAATTGGATTAGATATCAACCAGTCAATATTATTACCATATAAGTTTATCATCGCCGCACCAGTTGTACCATTCCCCCCGAAACCATCTTCTTCCCAATAGGAAGTACTTGGGATAAATAGGTATGGCTCACTTACATCAGACACACCAGTTACCCAACAATCAGGCTGAAATGATGTGAAATCCTGCATGACTGTAGGGGCTACTTCAGCATCACAGTTTGTTGTGAATGACATATAATCTGACCATGGGCTATATGCTGTAGCGGTACATTTTGTTCTTACCCAGAAATAATATGTTGTACTCGCTTCCAAAGATCCAACTGTACAAACAGTTGTATTAACACTTTGCCCTTCTGTAAGATCATCGGGTTCATTGGAACTAGTTGAAACGTAAAACTCATAATCAATGATATCAATAGTACTAGACGGATCCCATGTAATGATTGCGCTATTAGCAGCTATACCTGTTAGGCTAACATTCGATGGGTCGATACAAGATGGACTATAGTCTAAACTGACATCATCCACCATCAAAAACCAAGGGCTGTAATTTGCAAAAGCATTAAGTCCTATATAATAAACTCCATCTGTGGTTACATTAAAATCGACATGATATTCATGGTAATCGGTAGTATAAATATTAACCAAAGCTGTTCCGATTTGATTAATAAGTGCGTCTGGACTTGGTTCCTCTCCTAACATCACGGTTAAGGATTGATAAGGAGTTTCATCATAGTTCCTATAATAGAATTTGAAACGGTATGAGGAGTCGGCTCTCAATTCAAAACCTGGCGTAATTGCCCATGCACCCGTATTTATATTGGTAGCATATCTAAAAGCTAATACATTAGTACCACTGCGAGCAAATATGTATTGATTAGCATCATTTACTATTCCAACTTGATCTTCACCAAGCCAGCAATCAGGCATTCTACCAGCCACAAAAGTTCCATCTACATCAGAGATAGCATCAAAATTATCCACCCAAGGAATATCTGTTACAGCATCACACTTTGTTTTAAAGCTATGGACAAAGGTCCATTCACTATTCTCTCCACTACAGTTACTTCTAACCCATACTCGATAAGTAGTATTGGGAGCCAGATCACTTAAGCTGACAGAAGTACCATTAATAATAATTCCTGTTGAATCATCAGTCGGAACACTAGTACTTGATCGTATGAAATATTCATAAGTATTCACCGCACCAATAGATTCTTCCCATTCCAACTCTACAGAATTATTCGTCAAAAATGAATTAGAGACAGCGGTTGGTGGGATACAAGTTGGGGCAATAGCCAAACCTACATTATCCACACTTAAATACCATGGAGCAGAACTAGCCTTTACATTCATCCCTATAAAATATACACCATTCACAGAAACTTCGAAATCCACATAATACCGCTGATAATCAGTATTCACAATATCAACAAGCGGTAAACCAATGGTCGTATTTAAAGCACCAATAAATTGATTTGTTCCTATTTTTAGGCTTAGAGTATCAAATGGAGCACTATTATAGTTTCTATAAGAGAAAGAAAAACGATAGATATTTCCAACTTCCAACTGATGTCCAGGTGTAATTGCCCACGCTCCAGATGTTAGATCAGTACCATATCTAAAAGCTAAGGCATTTGTTCCACTTTCAGCCTCAATATAAGAACCTGTATCGTTCATAACACCAACTTGATCAACTCCTTTCCAGCAATTAGGCACTAATTCTCTATTAAAATTACCTGATACACCAATAACATCGTCGAAATTTTCGATCCATGGAAGTGTGGTTATAGGATCACAATAGGTCGATGTCTGATAAACAACACTCCAAATACTCTTATCATTCGTTGTACACACAGATCTAACCCAAAAATAATAGTTGGTATTAGGCAACAGAGTATTAACTGTTACAAATGTATCACTACATGCTATACCAGCTGTTAAGGCCGTAGGAGGTGAATCGGAGGTATTGTAATAATACTCATATCCATCAGTAGGTACCACTAAAGGTTCACTCCAATTAATGGTTACTTGGGTATTAGTAGCATCAATTGTACTAAAAGCAATTGGCTCAAAACAAGTAGGTGTCAGCTCAACTGATATATCATCAACATACAATTCATATTGATTATACTCGGATGCTGCCTGAAAACCTATATAATAAACACCTGAACTAGGCACAAAGAAATCGATGACATTAGTTGTAAGATCACTATATTCTATAGGATTATGAGTCGTCAAAATAGTCAGCATTGAAGAGGCTGTATTATCTACCCCTAACGAAACATTTAGTACCTCAGGGTAGTACGTGTTACCACTACCATATCTATAACTTAAGCGATAAGATTGGCCTTCAGACAACTGTAGACCTTGCGTATAAAACCATGCATCAGCATTATTACTTTGATGGTATGAATAGTGAAGAACTGTTCCACCAAATAGATTACTAGTCACCCACATATTTCCTCCCCCATTTTGCTCCCCACTTGTACATGGTGGTAGATTAGGAATAGTCGCACTTTCTATATTTTCATAATAAGGAATTGTAGTACTATTACATAAAGTATGGAATGACACTAAAGGTATCCATCTACTCGAATGAGATTCAGAGCACACTGTTTTTAGCCAAACGTAATAAGTCGTATTCGACAGAAGATCGGTTACGGTTGCAGTATTACCAATAACGTTAGTAACGACTGCTCCAGCATCTGGTTCAACATTACTCGTTGACATATAATACTCATATCCAGTTATGGGACTTACAGAAGTGCTACTCCAAGATAAAGAAGCACCATCTAAAGTGATTCCAGAAACCTGTCCTGCAGTAGCTACTCCACATCCATTAGGACTGTATTCAAACGTTGTACCTGAAGCAGGTGTTGTTGTTGGATTAGCTCCACTAAAATAACAACTTGCAAGATTTGTAATCCCTTCAACGGAGTTAATCCATGGCCCAGTAGATACAGCTACCGACCTATTATTAAAATCAGTAACGTTTCTACCTCTAAGTCCAACCTGTGGTTGATAGGCTATAGAAGAACCTGCATTCTTCATGCGCCCGTAGACGATTTTCACAATACCTGTTGATGTATCTAAACGAATCTGAAAATTTAAAGTATCCGTTAGATTATTAAATCTTCTATAATTTGACCACTGAACGACAAATTCATTCGCCACAAGCTCATATCTGACTTCAGCTGTTGCATGACCTTCTAAATCCGCAGAAAACGCAGCCACTGCACCACCAGAATTAGATAAACTGGTACTCAATATTCTGTAAGTTGACCCAATTACACTATTTATATTATTAGGTGATGAAAATGATATATGGCCATTCGTACTAATGGTTAAGCTATCTTGATTTAGCCCCAAGTAATTAAACGAACTTGAGAGAGCTACTTTAACAATTTGATTATCAACCGAACCTGCGATAGCTACAGTTCCACCGGTAATAGGTGAATAAGTACCTACAGATTGAGAAAACTGATAATCACGAGCATTTTGACCTAAAGCGAAATTGCCAGTAAATAGCAATCCCAAAAAAGCTACTACCACAGTAAAAAAGTGTTGTTTTGTGTAAAGATAGGACTTCATAGGTATTAAGAATTAAGAGAATAAACTCAAATCTATGAAAGTATGTTCCCTAATTTTTGTAAATACTTTTTCCTTGAACATTTTTTAACAACATCTTTTCAACCAATTCAACAACAAAAGACCTATAATACTTACAATAAGTACTCCTCACTATCAATTCAAACACCGTGTTAAAAAAACAAAAAACAAAAAAAATCATCAACCGGAAATGAAGCTAAAGCCAAAAACTAGATAGATATAAAAATCCTAGAATAAAGTCGTAAAATGCTACACAAATCAAAAAGTAAAATTCTCCACACTTCTAAATACATCAAGTAAGTATAGCTAACAAATCTTTAACACGTTAAAATTGATTTCGGTAAAAGAAAGGGATTCCAAATTCGTAATTTTGCAACCATACTCCTCAACCCTTTAGTTACTACCCAATTAATTCTTCTTTCAAAAATGAAAGGTCTATAACTATTTTAATTTTTTAACTATGATTAAAAAACTACTTCTCAACATTAAGCAGGTTGCCCCCTGTTTGTCGAGTAAAAAGCTTAGCAGCATATACGTGATGTTATTTAGCTTTTTGGGGTTAAACGCTCAGGTAAGTGAATACGCTTTCCAGCAAAGTATAGGCGTGTACACTCCAATTACAACAACCAATCCGGCTATAGTACCTGGAGAATTGGATTCACATACATCACCACTAACCAACATTGGGTTTAATTTTGTGTTTAACGGAATTACATACACTCAATTCACCGCAACGTCAAATGGCTTCATTAAATTAGGTACAACTGCAGCAAATTCATACGCATCCTCACCATTTACAGCTACAGCAGAAATGCCTGCAATTGCTTTTTTTGCAAGAGATGGTAAATCAGGTACAGAAGGAGTATTCCATACAGTAACAGGAACGGCACCTAACCGTGTTTTAACAATTGAATTCAAAGATTACAGACCGTACTATTCTTCTGCTACAATTCTACTTAGTGCACAAATCAAACTATACGAAACAAGTAATATCGTTGAAATCGTTTATGGCCCCTCTACTGGTGGTACAACGGCATACTTCGGACAAGTAGGGATTGCATCTTCATTAACGGATGTACAAAACAGAATAGCTACAACAAATTGGAGTACAAGTACAAACGCAACACCTGGAGCAACTGCAAGCGCAACAAATGCAATGACATTTTCGTCAACAGTTAAGCCTACTGAAGGTCTTACTTATTCTTGGACTCCTTCAAGTTGCGCATCACCATCTAACAGAACTGTTACAAACATCACCACTTCAAGCTTTGAAATCAATGCAACGTCATCCTCTTCACCTACGTTTGAATACGAAGTACGAACAAGTGGCCTACCAGGAACTGGTGCATCAGGATTAGTCCAAACACAACAAAATGTAGTAGCACCATTCACAGTAAATGGATTACAAGCTTCACAAAGCTACCAAGTATATATACGCACAATTTGTACGGAAAGCACTTCAACTTGGCAGCAAATTAATGTATCTACACTATGCGGCATTTTCGAATTGCCACTAATACAAGGATTCAACTCGTCTACAGTACCCAATTGTTGGACAAATACCATTATCACAGGGGCTACTGGTATTTCTTTTGTTGAATCGAGTACGGCACCAAATGCAACTGCGATAGAAGGTACACATATGTTGAAACATAACTACGCTCTTAATCGTCAAGAACGCTTTACTACTCCAGTAATAAATACGGTTGGTATTAATACGTTGAGATTAGAGTTTGATTTCTACCACTCTTCTATTGGTCCCTCATACAACGACAGTTTAATTGTTGAATTTTCAACAAACAATGGAGTTAGCTGGACACGTATAGCTGGCATTAAACGTCATAGCGCCACAGATGGCTGGGCTACTAAATCGTATATATTGCCAGCAACAGCAGGTAACCAAGCTGAACTATTAGTTGGTTTACGTTTTAAATCTAATAATGGATATAACATGTACGTTGATGCCTTTGAATTAACTGAAGTACCGAATCCATTATACACAGCTATCACTGGTAATCTGGCATGTTCTGCAACAACTTCCACAGTTAGCATTATAGGACAAAACTTAACAGATGCTGTAGTTACAATAGATGGTCAAGAAGTTGCCTTAACAACAAACACGTATACGAGCATCGTTTTTGAAGCAACTACAGGAACCACAGGAACTATTGTAGTAACGACTCCAAATGGAACTTTCACTGTAGCAGAACAAGTAGATATCCTAACACCTCCAGCGCTAACATTAGCAAACACTAATGCGTCAATTTGTGCTTCAACAGAGGTAGAGGTCAATCTATCTAGCCCTGTAATAGATTACGATCAATATACATGGTTACCACAAGCAAACGGAATCGTATCTGGAGACGAAGTAAATGGATATTTATTATCAGCATCACAAACCACTGATTTTACAATTGAAGGAACATTAAATCTAGGAAACGTAACTTGTACAAACAGAGCTACATTCACATACAATGTTGAACCAGCGCCTTTCGTGAATACAAACTTTACGACAGTAACAATTTGTGAAGAAGAGGTACAAGAATTGAGTTTCACCTCTAGACAAATCACATCAACGGCTGACAATCCAAATCCATTTAGAACGAACTTCAGAGGTGTAAAAACACAAACTGTGCTTTTAGCGTCTGAATTACAAGCAATGGGAATAACACCAGCAAATGGTTTAACTTCATTAATAATTGATGCGGAACTATTAGCAGATAGAACCTATACTGGATTTAGAGTTCGAATCGGAAACTCTTCCGTAAGCTCAATGGGAGAAACATTTGTAAGCGACCTAACAACGGTTTACCAATCCGTTTACACCTTACAAGATGGCACAAATACATTTGAGTTTGATCAACCATTTTTCTGGGATGGTGTAAGTAATTTGATTATCGAAACAGCATTTAGAAACGACAATTTCATTTTAGCTAACAACCCATTAACCGATCAAATTAACACAACGCACCTTTCTAGTGTTGTTTTCCAATCAGATAACATTGCAACGGCAGAAGGTATTTACACTTCCACTACAGCAAATGTAGTTGCAACGAATAAGCGAATTAACTACCTATTTGGAACGCAAATCCCTCTACAACCAATTAGCGAAAATAGTATTACTTGGACGGGGAATAACCTCTACTCAGATTATACAACAAATGTAGCTTACACGAACGAATCAAATCCAACAGTTTATTTCAAAGCAGGAACTACATCAGAAGATATTATCGTTACTGTGACAAATGCAACTGGTTGTACAACAGAAAAAACCTATAATATCAATGTTAACGCTTTTGATCGCGTAACATTAACGGAACAAAACTGTGCTTACTACCAACATCTAGGTCAAATATTAACTACATCTGGTACGTATATAGACACCCTAAATTCGATTACAGGTTGTGATTCAATTATCACTTTAAATTTATCCATCACGAGTAATACTGTTAAGTACATATCAGCAGTTAATTGTGGAGCATACGATTTTAACGGAGAACTAATCACAACATCAGGAACTTACACAAGTGTATTTCAATCGTCAATTGGCTGTGACTCTACAGTTCATTTAACCATACAAATAGTAGATATGGTGTCGACTTATATCACCAATATTGGATCAACATTAATAGCGCACCCTTCTTCTGAAGATGTAATCTACCAGTGGGTGAACTGCGCAACAAACCAAGTTATCCCTAATGCTCAAAGCAGAGAATTCACACCTACGGAATTTGGAACATACAAAGTACGCGTAATCCAAGGAGATTGCAATGGCGAGTCACTATGCGTGGTTTACGGAACTGCTGGAGTAACATACTTAGACGCTATTGAATTAACAGCGACTCCTAATCCAACTGTAGATTTTGTAACAATCAACTATACTGGTAATGAAGAAATGAATCTTGAAATACTTGATACATCCGGTAAAATAATGACCTCATCAGTTATTACTTCAGGAACGATTGTTGATTTATCATCATACGCAAAAGGAATCTATATCCTACATATTGGTACAACCAATAAAAAACAAATCTTACGTGTTGTAAAAAATTGATACAATCGAATTTGGTAATTGGAGAGGGGTACGAAAGTATCCCTCTTTTTTTTGTGCTAAATCGGTATTTTTTTAAAAATTACACAGATTTGTTAAATTTTTAAAACAATAATTAAATAATTTATAAATTAGCAAAAAAGTAAGAAAACAAACTCTACTCATTTCATTCGTGAAACAACACTTTTCTACCGCATTCTTAATTTTTCACGACAATTAATACATTTTAATTATTACTTATGAGAAGAAAATTACTTCTTACAGCGCGAGAACTTAAACTAAAAGGCCAATTCTACCAAAAAACAATTCTTGCTTTAAGTACATTGTTTTTAAGTACAACTGGAGCTATTTCCCAAGTTCGTAATTACGCATTTTCCCAAAGTAACGGAGCTTACACGGAAATTTCAACAACAGTAAATGTTTTACATGGAACAGGTATTGACGATGCGTTAACTGATTTAGCCATTCCTTTTAACTTCCCGTACAACGGAAGTTATTATGACCGTTGCCAAGTTTCAACAAACGGACATATTGTATTCGGTCAAATAACAGGTACTGGAGGTAGTTCACCACACACCAACACATCCGCAAGAGGTGTTATTTCACCATTTGGTCGAGATTTAAAATCAAATTTAGAAACAGCAATATCATCGAGCGAAGAACTCACATTAAATGGCGAACGTGTCTTGATTGTTCAGTTTAAAGATTGGGGTATTTTAAGTCAAAACGCGTCAAACATAAACTTTCAAGTACAGTTATTTGAAAGTGGGGTTATCAAATTTGTATATGGGGCATTCACAAACTCGGCAACAGCAGCAAGTACAGCTATTATCGGATTGAGAGGTCCATCAACAGCAGATTACAACTATCGTACAAACAGCACATCACAGTTATTTGGTGCCTCCACTAGTGCAACATCCGCAACAAGCTCACAAGCTTACAACTTTACAGTAGCAACACCAGGAGTACCCGCTACAGGTCTAACTTATACATGGACACCATCAACTACAGCATGCTTTACCCCAGGTGTAATAACTGTATCAAATATACTAACCACTAGTGTTGATGTATCTGTAAATACTATTGCTACAACAATCGATTATGAAGTAAGAACTTCAGGGGCTGCTGGAAGCGGTAATACCGGATTTGTTACTTCTGGAACTGCGGTAAATCCTAACTTCACAATTACTGGTTTAACTGCAAATACAAATTACACCGTTTATACTAGAGCAAATTGTAATGGTACAACAACAGTATGGAGTACTATAAACACAGTTTTCCGTACACCATGTGCTAGCTCTTCTCTTCCTTATTTTGAAGGATTCAACGCAACAACGTTAAGCACATGTTGGACAAGTCAAATCTTATCCAATACAACTACAAATTACCTATCCTATCCAACAACATCAACAGCACCAAGCATAACGCCAAATGAAGGGTCACATTTCGTGCGTTACAATTCCGCAGCGTCTGGATCATTAGGACATGTTCAAAGAATAATATCACCGATTTTAGATGCAACAGGACAACGTGATTTAGCTGTTGAATTTCAGTTCTATCAAATGCCAACCAACGCACTTGCAGATAGAGTTGTTGTAAACTATT
>JAZQRM010000110.1:0-6524 GCA_045629585.1 Taishania sp.
ATTACCTTCAATCACCTTTACAGTGAATGTACATACATCTTGAAGTCCTTGCTTATCAGTTGCTATGTAGGTTACCAAAGTACTTCCTACAGCAAATGTGTCACCAATCTGGTAATCAGATGTCAATGTTACATCCGGACAGTTATTAAAAACAGCTGGTATCGCCCATTCACCAATTCCTTTACAATTTTCATTTGCAAAAAGCAACACACTTTCAGGACACCCTATGAAAACAGGTGAGATTGTATCTCTCACTGACACAATGAAACGACATTCCGCATTTTCTCTTGCAGAGATAGTATGATAATACACCATAGTATCTCCCAGCGGCAAAACCGTTCCAGGTAAAACATTAGTTGCCACAGGTATATAGGTATTGGAACACCAAGCACCCACCGCCATCGGAGCAGTCCAAACAGCGACAGCTTCACAAGTATTAAATGATGGATATAAAAAAATTGTATCCGTTGGACATGAATTCCCAAAAGTTGGTATGTAATCTTCAACTACATTAAAAATATATCTAACTGAAGTTACGGTCGATCCTATGCGTATATCATAATAAATAGTATAAATTCCTGGTAAAAATGCTTGATTTAAGTTATTCCATGCTGGATTCAACCTATTCACATCCCAGATTGGAGAATAAAGGGAAATCTGAACATCAATATCTGCATCATCTACACATTCTATTGAAACTGTTGGTAAATCCCAAGAGAAATTTGCTCTACAAGTTGCTTCACTGGTATAAATTGTAGTATCCATTGTAATAACAAACAGAGAGTCATTAAAAGAAGCAAGAACGGTAAACTCACATCTAGCAATTTCAATGCTATTTGTATTGTACACCACATAAACAATATCCGAACGATTCGCATTTACTGTAAGATTCGTTCCATTCGGGATTCCAGCTACTTGACTTACCGCACCCACCTGTCCTAAACAACCTGGATCGCCTTGAATTACAGGCAGATCCCAAATAGCTGTAGTAGAACAAGTATTGGGATTAATATCAAACTCCAGAACTCGATCTCCATTCAGCTGTGGAATTCCGGGACATAAAATAGCATTAAAGGAAGTCGTATCTACCACCTCAACATTAAATGAACATGAAGATATAGGAGTACTATTAAGATCTAAAGCAGTGAAAGTTACACGGGTTAAACCAAGAGTGTACACATTATCTACAGGCATATTATTAGTAACTAAACCAATAGCGGGAGAACAGCCAAAACTCAAGAAATGTGGAGCAGATATATTGATTTCCACTGATGAACAGGATACACTTGGATCTATAAATTGACGTACGCTTATTGGACAATCTTGTACTTCAATTCTAGAGATAGTATCCAACACTACCACTGGAAAATTACATGATGCCAATATATTGTCATTGCTATCATAGGCCCTATATATAAAATTATATGAACCTACAGGCAAAATTGAGTCTATGTCAATTGATACGGGTGATTTTTCTATTCTATCTATAAGTGAAGAACAAACTCCTTCTTGAAAAGACGGCTGAACAAAACGAACAATAGCACCATCACAAGTAAGCGAAGAATCAACATAAAAGAACATTGCTTCAGTCGGACAATTAGAAACAGTAATTTCCGTTTCTGTTGGGTTAGTGACTGTTATTGAGAAGGAGCAAGTTATTAGACTTCCATTTATCAACTCAGCTGTATAAGTAACATCTGTAGTACCTATATTAAAAATATCCCCTGGCGAATAGTTAGAGGCCGTACTAACAATTTCACAAGTTGTACTACTAAACTGAGGAGGCGTCCAATTAACTCCCTGAGAACAAACAGTACCTGTAAGAACAATAACAGTATCAGACGGACAACCTGTTACTGTAGTACCATTAGACTGTACTCGAACCGTAAATCGACAAGTTGCTACGACGCCTCGATCCGTTGAAAAGCTATATGTTACAATTGTACTTCCGATAGGAAACAAATCTCCTGGAGAGTGTGATTTCGCGACGGTATAACATTCACTATTAAGCGTAGGTTCAATCCAATCAACTAATGCACCACCACAAGTATTTTCCTGAACTACAGTATCTCTAGGACAGCCAATCACAGGAAGAGTTAATCCATCATATACGATTAATCTAAATGAAATATAATTTGTATTACCTGATACATCACGTGCGTAGGCATAAATAGTTGTAGTCGAATTAAATGGAAGTATTGAACCAACAGAAGGAGAATAATAAACAGTATCAATCCCACAATTATCCTTCCAAACAACCAAATCTTCAGGAAGAATATACCCTCCACATGTATCTGGATATACATAAGTATAAGTATTCCCTTGATAAATACCAGCTGCATAATCTACAGATGGATACATATCATCTCTAACCGTTAAAGTGTATTGACAACGTAATGTATCAGCTCCATTCGTCAAAACATAATTAATAGGATATGTACCTACTCTAAATTCTTCCAGTGTATTTGGTGTATATTCATCTGGTCCGTCAAGGAAATGTACACCTGAGCAATTACTAAAATATGCAATATTGGGTAATGTATACTGTGTAAAACAATAATCGGCTTGCTGGCTTTGAATACTAACACTTCGTGACGACGGACAAGTTCCTGTGAACTTAAAATCATTTGGATGAGCGTGAATCACAACACGAAAAGAACATGTTTCTCTATTACCATAAACATCAACGGCAGTATATGTGACAACTGTCGTTCCAATTGGAAATGGCACACCAGAAATAAAATCAGAATACAACGAATCTAATGCACAATTATCTGTAACAATAGGAACGCTCCATGTCGCAGATCCAGTGCAATTACCGACACTCGCTTCTACATAAATATCTCTAGGACAAGTCGCAAAGATTGGTTTCTCCTCATCAAGCACCTTTATTTCAAAAATACAAGTTTGCGTGTTCCCAAATTGATCTTTCGCTGTGTAAGTTATATCAGTTTCACCTACAGGGAAAAAAGCTCCTGAATTATGACTACCTACCAAACTTAGAATAGTACAATCATCATTAATATCCGCTAATACAGGTGCCACCCAATTTACTATTTGTCCACATGTCCCTGAGGTATAACTTATAATATCTGTAGGACAGTAGGTGAAAGATGGAGGAATGGTATCAGGTGGTTCTATTGTAAAGCTTAGTTGAACAGCACATCTATTGTCATCAAATACTACCACATACTGAGGTCCAATAGGAATGTCTGTGCTACTTGCTCCATTAATACTTTCATCATGTGACCAAATATATGATATTGGAGCCAGACCGTTTATAACACTCACCGTTGCACTTCCTGTTAACTCACAATCAACTGGCTGCACTAATGAACTAATTGAAGCTGCTATTGCATTTGTACTCTGCGCAATATTGATCGTTAATTCACTTGTTTGACAGCCAAAGGAATCCTCAACTACCAAATGATAATCACCGGCATTCAAATCATTTAAAAAACTAGTTGTGTCGTTCGGGAATTCAGTCCAATAGTATTTAAAAGGTGCTTTACCTCCCACCATTTCTGTCAATATTACACCTGTACCAATATCCATTAATGGATTACAATCCGGAAAACTAGTAACTGTTACAGCCAATTCTTGTGATGGTCCTTTAATTTCACCGACAGTAGATACTTCACAACCTGTTTCATCTTTTACATATACTTTATACTCTCCTACTCCTTGATTTGTTAATACTTCATTAGTTGTAATAAACGTTGTATCATTTAGCGGTTCATACGAATACCATCTATATGTATAAGTTGAATTTTCATCTGTACCCGCACCACTAACCGCTACCCTTAGAGAACCACTCGGATTCGCGGGATTACATGAGATGTTTTCGTTCGCAAAAATAGGATCCATAGCAATTATCAATTGCTCATAAACTCGATAAGTAGCAGAATATGTACAATTTCTCCCGTAATCAGCAACCGCTCGATATACACCAGGACCATCAATGATATAACTATCACCATGACTTCCGTCTTGCCAAGTAAACTGTGTTGTCGCACCTGGATAAAAACCTTCCGTATTTATGGTAAATGGAAAACTTGAAGAACATACACTTACGCTATCTGTTCCAAATGGATATAATACGCTAGAACTATTATAAGGTTGAAAATCTATATTTTGATTATTTGCAATATCGATACATTTATCACCACAAATAATAGGCGAAGATGCTCCTCCCATGATTACACCCCAAAAGCGCATGAAATTAAATTCATTTGGAACACCTACTCCTAGGTTTATTATAGCAGTTCCTGTTGCTCCCAAATTATAGATTTCTGTAAAATAACATGGATTTCCACTAGCATACCAGCGTTTACGAACTGAATTAGTTATGCCATTTGCTAACTTATAAGAATATCCTGAGGCAAAAGATAATGTATCAAAAGTATTATTGGTACCACTTATCGTTGCATTATCATCCAATTCTAAAAATCTAAAAACAGAATTATTAGCATTTATATTACCTATACTATTGACAAAAACTTTCCCATAATTTCCATTTGAACCAGCAATCGTTCCTTCTCGATTAATGTATCCAGATTGTAAAGTACTTGAATTTAAAGTAATAAAACCATCTCTCCCGACATAAGTAGATTGAAGAGTAGCCGAATTTAATGTAATATATCCATCTTTGTTTAATTGAGCATGAGGTAAAATACAGCTTGTCACAGATAAAGTTGCATTATTATTAAAAAGAATTGATTGAAGATTGGAGGTTGTTCCAGAAACCGTTAAACTTGACCGATTCGATAATAAATCTGATTCAACTCCTTCACAATAAAAAGAATCGATTATACTGTTTGTTATACTTCCTATTCCTACATCATGAATGTCAAATTTCCCAATTCTTGAAGAATTGGTGATAGTAAAGTAAGAACGTTTTAAAGCATAAGCTTTAGTTAATCTTGAATTATTTAAGATTAAACCAGACATATAAGTATTATAAGAAGTAGAAGTTCCAATCATATTGGCTTCAACATTAAAATCCACATTATCTATTTCTGAAAGCGTAAGATTAACAGTCAGATGACTGTTATCATTAGTAGTCCCCCCTGCTTCACTTGTTAGGTTACGATAAAAAGAGTAATACGTGGTTGTTCCACTAAAACTTGATGTCAGATTCCCGCGGAAATCTATTTTCCCAATTTCAGCTCCATTAGCAAAAACACCTTTTTTTGAAATATAATAAGAATAATTATTTGTGTAGTAACTATACGATTCGTTCGCTTTTCCAAAAATAATAGAATCTACAATTGCCCCACTTGTAAAATTAAATACATGCTGATACTGAGTTGATAATTCAATTGAACCAACCAGAGCCTTTCCCAAATTTGAAACACCCGTGTAAACATAGCTGTTGTTATTATTAGAATAGCTGTACATAGTCCAGTCAAACAAACTATATTTTATTTTAGGAAATGAATACTGTGCCCCATTCTCTATTCTAATTCCGTCTATTGAATTATTAATTTCTATTGATGAATTATTGGAAATCAGGGTTTTATTATCCCCTTCTACTTTAAATTGAGTGAAAGATGAAATAAGAGTTCCTGCGTTATTATAATAGTTATTTCGATTTCCATAAGGACCTGCAAGAGGAGAATTGAAAATTAGAGATGCATTTGAAAAATCTAAAGAACAAATATTATTTCCGTAAGTATGTATTCCGTTAGCATAAATATTATTTCCACTAGCGTTTAATGATCCATTTACCAAAATAATTGTACCAGTCCGGGCGTAATCTTTGTTTACAAAATATAAAACTAAACTATCATTTAGAGTGACTGTTTTTCCTGGTTTATCAATGTAGATATTCCCCCCAATTTTACAACCTCTCGAAGTAATTGTAGCATCACTATCTCCCATCATCAAGATTTGTGCCCTAAAGGTCAAATCTTGTTGTAACATGAGATTTCCAGTAACAATAAATTCTGTAATCGGATTCTCATCAAATATAGGACTATTTGGTGCATTAATCCAAGACATATTTCGAACAGTAGCTCCATTTATTGCAGAAGTGACAACAGTCCTACTACTTGGAGTAAAACCGCTATTTTCATCAAATACAACATCATCATTTACAGCAGGTGGGTTTAAATACAGAGAGCCAAGACCACCAGATGTATTTGACCAATGACTAAGGTCTGCCCAATCTCCACCGCCTCCCACCCAATAGTAGGTACTGCTTTGACTTAATCCTATTGATGTATAAAATAGACACAAGACATACAAGAATGTAAAATTTAATCGTCTTTTCATCTGTTTATTATAAAAGGTTAATATTTATCTTTTAAAGGAGTATTTATACAATATTATCGTCTACAATCAATTTAAACTCCAACTATTTACTTAATACTTCTTTACCAATTATTCTAATACTCATCAAACGATTCGACCAATGGTTTTTCGACCTTTAGTTTATCGTTACCCGTTGCAATTACGCGGAATTCTGTGCGGCGGTTTACAGCGTGTTCTTCGTCTGAACAATTTCGGCCTTTTGGCGATTT